>NZ_JACVEW010000001.1 GCF_017776525.1 Marinobacterium alkalitolerans | reverse complement strand
GAGTGTTTGGTCGCACTCTCATTTTACTCACTTGGATTCAGGCTTTCTCATTTGCTGCCATTTATGGGACAGCAGTGGCCGTTATCGGTGCCGGCAGCGCCGGCCTGACAGCCTATCGAAGTGCCCGCCAACACACGGACTCGGTGCTGCTGATTGATCCGGGCCCGCTGGGGACCACTTGCGCCCGCGTTGGCTGCATACCCAGCAAACTGTTGATCGCGGCCGCCGACAGCGCCTGGCATATGCGGCATGCAGACCGGCTCGGCGTCAGTGCCGGCACAATTCAGGTAGATGGCGTACGCGTGATGCAGCGTGTGCGCCAGATGCGTGACCGCTTTGTGGGCAAGGTATTGAAAGGCATGGAATCCATTCCGGGTGAGGATCAGCTCAAGCAGACCGTTCGTTTCGCCGGTAACCATCTGCTTGAAACAGCCGAAGGCGAACAGATTGAGGCTGAGCGCATCGTCATTGCGACAGGGTCCCGCCCGTCCGTGCCACGCATGTTACAGGCTGCCGGTACGCGCCTGCTGGTCAACGATGACCTGTTTGAACTGACTGATCTGCCTCAATCGGTCGTAGTATTCGGCCCCGGCGTGATCGGGCTGGAGCTGGGACAGGCCTTACATCGACTGGGCGTAAGGGTTCGCATGTTCGGCATTGGTGGCGCCATCGGCCCAATCGAAGACGAAGCCATTCGTCAGGCAGCACTGGAACAGTTCGGTCAGGAGTTTCCGCTGGACCCGGATGCACAGGTTACTGCAATTCAAGAAACCGAAATCGGAGTGGAGGTGTCTTTCCAGACTGCAGACGGCGACTCCGTTACCGAAACCTTTGACTACCTGCTCGCCGCAACAGGACGCCGCCCCAACGTCGACCAGCTTGGACTGGAGCACACCGATCTGGAACTGGACACCCACGGTGTGCCCAGGTTCGACCCGCATACACTGCAATGCTCGGCTGAGCACATCTTTATCGCCGGCGACGCCAACAACGACCTGCCACTACTGCACGAGGCCTCTGATGAAGGGGCCATTGCCGGTCGCAACGCGGCCCTGCTGCCGGAGATCCAGCCGGGGCACAGAACCGTGCCACTGGCCATCGTGTTCTCGGACCCGCAGATCGCAACCGTTGGCCTGCGTCCTTCCCGCATCGAAGCGGAATACACCAATCACTATGCCGTAGCCAGGTTCGATTTTGCCGACCAGGCGCGTGCCAAGGTACTGGGCCGGGACCGCGGCCTGATGAAAGTCTGGGCAGAAAAGGAAAGCGGCACCCTGCTAGGAGTCGAAATACTGGGGCCGGATGCCGAACATCTGGCACACCTTCTGGCCTGGGCGATACAGCAACGCCTCAGCGTTCGGGACCTGCTGCAGATGCCCTACTACCATCCGGTGCTGGAAGAAGGGATTCGCAGCCTGTTGAGGGACCTGAAAAGTCGTCTTTGAAGGACGTATGCCCACATGATCGGCCACCCGCGCGGCCTGGTCGATCAACCGTTCATAACATTCCCCCCAAAGTGACACATGGATAATAACGCACTGACACTCAAAATCGCCCTGAAGCATGCCTCTGTTCGACGAGTCCTCTTCTTCAGCACACTGATGGCACTGGCTACAGGCTGGTTGGGTGGTCAGCTGACGCGTCCGGTACTGGGCATGGAAGTCACGTTTCACAACGTCAGCACACAAATGATCGAGTCGATTCAGCTCGACTTCGGCAGTGCTGCCAGCCAATCACGTATCCAGGCCTTCCGCCTGCCCCCGGGTGAAAGCCGAACCCTGGCACTGAATCATACTCCCGGCATGGGGTTTAATGTACAGATCCTATATCGGGACGGTCGCAAACAGGAATTTTGTGCCCTGCGCGGTGATGACCGGACCCAACCCGAACTGCCCCTCAGACCCTAAGACACACAATCCCGGGAGGCGCATAAATCAATTGACCCCGGCTCGCGTTGTGATACCGTACTAGTACATGAATACAACTCACTTGAACGAGCTGCTCGATCATCTGCTGGAACGGCAGGATCGCAGCGACATGGAAGATACCCTGCGCTACCTGCTGACCCCGGCGGAACTGACCGAGGTCTGCAATCGCCTGCAGATTCTGCGCATGCTGGAAGCCGGTGTGCCGCAGCGGGAGATTGCCAAACAGCTCGGCGTCGGCATCGCTACCGTCACTCGCGGGGCACGCGCCCTGAAGATCAAACAGCAACAGAGGCAAACATGAGCCAGAAACCGGCCCGCATCAAGCTGCCGCGCAAGCCGCATTACGTCACGCTGGCGGCAGACATCGACTTCTTTGGCCTGTTCAAGAAGATCGAGAAACGCTTCGACAACTGCTTCATGCTGGAGTCACTGGGCGAGGAAAGCTTCATCTCGCGCCACTCCATCATCGGCTTTGATCCGGAGCAGATCCTCTGGGCCACCGAGGGCGAGTTGCATGTGCAGGACCGTGACGGCGAGGTGCAGAGCTACGCCAGCGAGAACCCCTACTACCTGCTGCGCGAGATCGTGCCGCAGGACATCATCTCGCGGAAGTATGCCGGTGGTCTGACCGGTTATATCGGCTACGATTGCATGAACTACTTCGAGCCGAGCCTCAATCTGCAGCACAGCGACATGTTCGACGTGTTCCGCTTCGGCGTGTTCAAGGATGGTCTGATTCTCGACAAGATGACCGGCGAAGTGATCTATTTCCACTACGATGACAGCCGCATGGGGATGATCGAGCAGATCCTGGCCGAGCCCGCCGTGGAAAACGGTCCGCTGACAGTAACGCCGATGGGCGAAACCATGACTCAGGAGGAGCATGCGGCGGCGGTGATGAAAGTGAAGCAGGACATCATCGACGGCAAGATTTTCCAGTGCGAGGTGGGCTTCAAGAAGCGCTTCCGGCTGGAAGGCGACAGCATCAACCTGTACGAGCAACTGCGTGAAGTGAACCCCTCACCGCAGATGTACTACGTCAAGTTTGGCGAGCAGAAGCTGATCGGGGCCAGCCCCGAACTGCTGTTCCGCCTGCGCCAGGGCGAGATGGAGACCTTCCCGCTGGCCGGGACCACCAAGCGCGGTGCCAACGAGGTGGAAGACACCCAGTACGCCCGCGCCCTGCTGAACGATCCGAAAGAGATCGCCGAGCACAACATGATCGTGGACCTGCACCGCAACGACATCGGCCGCGTGGCCCGTTTCGGCACCGTGAAGGTCCGCAGCCTGATGGATATCAAGCGGTTCAGCCACGTACAGCATATTTCCAGCGAGATTGTCGGCATCATCTCCGAAGATCACGACATGTTCTCGGCACTGGCCAGCAACTTCCCTGCCGGTACCCTGACCGGTGCGCCCAAGATCGAGGCGATGAAGATCATCGACGATCTGGAATGCGATGGTCGCGGCCCCTACGGCGGTGCCGTGGGCCACTTCTCGTTCAACGGTGACTGCACCTTCGCCATCCCGATCCGCACCGTGTTCGCCAACGGCGAAAACGCCTATGTGCAGACCTGCGGCGGCAACGTGTATGACTCCAACCCGGAGGACGAATACGAAGAGATCCGGCGCAAGTTCGCCGGCACCAAGAAGGTTCTGGATCAATTCGCGGCGGAGGCCAAGGCATGAAGATTTATATCATCGACAACTACGACTCCTTCACCTACAACCTCTACCAGTACATCGGCGAGATTCTGAGTACCGAACAGCATCAGGGTCGCCTCGACAGCTTCGAGATTGTGGTCAAGCGCAACGATGAGGTGACACTGGCCGATCTGCGCGCGGCCGTGCCGGACCGCATCATCATCTCGCCGGGGCCGGGCTCCCCTGAAGATCCGGAATACTTCGGCGTCTGCGCCGAGGTGATCCGCGAGCTGGGGCCGCAGATTCCTTTGCTGGGTGTTTGCCTGGGCATGCAGGGCATTGTGCATGTATTCGGCGGCAAGGTGGTGAAGGCACCGCTGCCGATGCACGGCAAGATAAGCCCGATCAGCCACACCGCCGAAGGCGTGTTCGCAAACACCCCGGACCAACTGGAGATCATGCGCTATCACTCGTTGATGGCCGAAGCGGAAAGCCTGCCGGCGTGTCTGGATGTGACGGCGGTGGTAGGTGATCTGCCGCGGGACAGTTTCACCGACCATGCCCGTATCCATCAGGGTGGCGAGTTTGAAATCATGGGCGTACAACACCGTGATTATCCGATCCACGGCATCCAGTTCCACCCGGAATCCTTTGCCACCGAAGGCGGCAAGGAGCTGATTGCCAACTTCCTGTTTCAGGCCTGACCCTTTCGGCACCGGTGTATCTGCCGCCGGTGCCACCGCCCTGCCCCTTCACACAGGATAACGCGCTACACTCCTCTCTTGAGACACACCCGGTTGTTCTCAACAGATGAAAGGAGCCCCCGTGCAACCCATTATTCAAATCCAGGGTGTCGGCAAGACCTATGACTCGGGCTTCAGCGCCCTGAAGTCGATCGACCTGGAGATCCGGCGCGGCGAGATTTTCGCGCTGCTGGGTCCCAACGGCGCCGGCAAAACCACCCTGATCAGCATTATCTGCGGCATCGTCAACGCCAGCGCCGGCCGCGTGCTGGCCGATGGCATGGATATCGTGCAGGACTACCGACAGGCGCGCAGCCTGATCGGTCTGGTGCCCCAGGAACTGACCACCGACGCCTTTGAAACCGTCTGGGATACGGTGTCCTTCAGCCGCGGCCTGTTCGGCAAACCGGCCGACCCGGCCTACATCGAGAAGGTCCTGCGCCAGCTATCGCTCTGGGACAAGCGCAACGCCAAGATGCTCGCCCTGTCCGGCGGGATGAAACGGCGCGTGATGATCGCCAAGGCCCTGTCACATGAACCGAGCATTCTGTTTCTGGATGAACCCACCGCCGGCGTCGACGTGGAGCTGCGCCGCGACATGTGGGAGATGGTGCGCGGGCTGCGCGAGAACGGTGTCACCGTGATTCTCACCACCCACTACATCGAAGAAGCCGAGGAGATGGCGGACCGCATCGGCGTCATCAACCGAGGGGAATTGATTCTGGTGGAGGAGAAAGAAATGCTGATGCAGCAGCTTGGGCAAAAGCAGCTCTACCTGATGCTGCAAACCCCGCTGGATGCCCTGCCGGCCTCGCTCGGTCAGTACAACCTGAGTCTGAATGACGAGGGCACTCAACTCACCTACACCTTCGATGCCCACCATGAAACCAGTGGCATTGCCGAGCTGCTGCGCAGCCTGTCGGAGCTGGGTATCGACCTGAAAGACCTGCAGTCCAAACAAAGCTCACTGGAGGAGATTTTCGTCAGTCTCGTCCATCGACCGGAGGAGTCCGCATGAACCTCAATGGCGTTCGCGCGATCTACACGTTCGAGATGAACCGCACCCGCCGCACGCTGATGCAGAGCGTGATCTCGCCGGTGCTGTCCACATCGCTCTATTTCATCGTTTTCGGCACCGCCATCGGTTCGCGCATGGGCGAGATCGACGGGGTCAGCTACGGCGCCTTCATCATCCCCGGCCTTTTGATGCTGTCACTGCTGAGCGAAAGCATCTCCAACGCCTCCTTCGGCATCTTCTTTCCGAAGTTCTCCGGCACCATCTACGAGGTGCTGTCGGCGCCGGTCTCGCCATTTGAAATTCTGGCAGGCTATGTGGGGGCCGCAGCCACCAAGTCCCTGATTATCGGCACCCTGATACTGGTGACGGCACGCCTGTTCGTGGATTACAGCATCGCCCATCCGGTCTGGATGCTGGCCTTCCTGCTGCTGACCGCGCTGACCTTCAGCCTGTTCGGTTTCATCATCGGGGTCTGGGCCAACGACTTCCAGCAGTTGCAGGTGATTCCGCTGATGGTGATAACGCCACTGACCTTCCTCGGCGGTGCCTTCTATTCGATCAACATGCTGCCCGAGCCCTGGCAGACCCTGACCCTGTTCAACCCGGTGGTGTATCTGATCAACGGCTTTCGCTGGGCCTTTTACGGCGTGGCCGACGTACACATGGGTGTGAGCCTGGGCATGACGCTGGTATTCCTGTTGATCTGCATCGCCACGGTCTGGTGGATCTTCCGCACCGGCTATCGCATCAAGCCCTGATCAGTCATGCGATGAGGTCAGGTGAGCGAGGGTAAGCGGATCAGGCTCGCCCTCGTAATACTTCTCCAGCACCTGTTCGAACACCGAGCCCGGCGCGTCCACCTGTGCAAACAGCGTCGCACAGGAGCGCAGCTTGAGATCGTCCGGGGAGCCCAGCATTTCATGGGCACTGCGCCCTTCTACGGCCAGCAGCGCCCGACAGCACTCACGCAGCCGCTCGCCCAGCAGCGGATGCTGCAGATAGGCCCGCGCCTCTTCGACACCGGAAAGCCCGTAATGGCGGGCCATGCCGCTGCGGCCCAACACCGCCAGCTGCGGCAGGATGTACCAGATCCAGTGACCGCGCTTGCGCCCGGCCTTCAGCTCGGCCAGTGCCTGTGAATAGGTCGCGTCCTGCGCCTCTACAAAACGCTCCAGATTGAACGGGTCGGATACCGCCATCGCCCACCTTCCAACTTTTGAAGTCCGCTTCTGTCACTCCTACATCTATAGCCGGGTAGATAAATCATCACAAACAGGTTAACTTGTGTGCATTAGTTTCTAAGGTTGCAGGACATGGCTCATCATTCCATGCACATAAGCCACTGGCGCCTTTCGATCGGTCAGCACTGGTCGCGCAGCATCCGTGGCATCGCCATCCCCCCGCCCCAGGCCATCAGTTCTCACTGATCTGGCCCGATTCCTATTGCTCAATCGGTTACTGTTTTGCTGCCTGCTGGCTGCGGCTGAGTGTGCCTGACGCACGCCTGAACGCTGCCTGCCTGCGCACCCGATAGCACCTGCGTTGGCCCCTGAAGGGCGACGTGTTCACTGGCCAGATCTCTCACAACAGGTTTGTTCATTTCCTGACAGGAGTATCTCGCCATGAAACTGATGACGGCTGGCGAAGCCATGATTGAATCCGCCGTAGCCAACGGCGTCGACACCGTATTCGGCATTCCGGGTGCCCAGATCTACCCGCTGTTCGACGGCATCTACAAACACGACCTCAACCTGATCGTGCCCCGCCACGAGCAGAGCGCGGCCTACATGGCCATGGGCTATGCCAAATCCACCGGCAAAACCGGCACCTTCGCAGTGGTGCCCGGCCCCGGTATTCTCAACACCACCGCCGCCCTCTGTACCGCCATGGGCAACTGCAGCCCGGTGGTGGGGCTGACCGGCCAGGTGCCAACCCCCTTTGTGGGCAAGGGACGTGGCCACCTGCACGAACTCAAGGATCAGGCCGGCACGCTCAGATCGATCACCAAGGACGCCTTTACCATCGATGACCCGGCTCAAACCGCTGAGGTGATGAACCGTGCGTTCGACACCGCGCAATCGGGCCGCCCGGGTCCGGTCACCGTGGAGATGTGCTGGGACACCATGGCTACCGAAGGCACCTTTGCGGCACCGGCCAGCGCCTCAACCAGAATGCCTGAGCCCGATATCAGCCCTGACTCGATCAAGTCGGCGGTGGATATGATCGCCAAGGCCCGCAAGCCCATGCTGATGTGCGGTGCCGGCGCCCTGCACGCTTCCGAGGAAGTGACCGCTCTGGCGGAGCTGCTGAATGCACCGGTAACGGCCTTCCGCAGTGGCCGCGGCGTGGTATCGGAAGATCATCCGCTGGGCCTGTCCGCCGTGGCCGCTCGCCAGTTGTGGGACGACTGCGATCTGTTGATCGGGATCGGCTCACGGCTGGAGATGCCCTACCTGCGCTGGGGCAACTACATGCAGTACGAACGCCGCCCCAGTAGTGGCCCCCGGCTGATCCGCATCGATATCGACCCGGACCAGATGGAGATCTTCGCGCCGGATCTGGGCATCCTGGGTGACGCGGCCCAGGTCTGTCGGGCGCTGCATGATCAGTTGCTGGACAAGGTCTCGCCCGACCCGGACCGCACCGAGCAGATCGCAACGGCCAAGGCCAGGGCCTGGAGTGCCCTGCAAGGCGTGCAGCCGCAGATGGCCTATCTGGACGTGATCCGCCAGGTGCTGCCACGTGACGGCTTCTATGTGCCCGAGCTGTCGCAAATGGGCTTTACCACCTGGGTGGGGGGCCTGCCGGTGTATCAGCCCCGCACCTACGTGGAAGGCGGCTATCAGGGTACGCTGGGATACGGCTTCCCCACCGCGCTGGGCGTGAAAGTGGCCAACCCGGACAGGGCGGTGGTGTCCGTCAGTGGTGATGGCGGCTTCATGTTCGGCGTGCAGGAGTTGATGACTGCGGCCGAGTTCAACATCGGACTGGTCAGCATCGTGGTCAACAACCACTCCTACGGCAATGTGCGCCGCGACCAGCAGCAGGGCTTTGGCAGTCGGTTCAGCGGCTCCGAGCTGAAGACGCCGGACTTTGTGAAGCTGGCGGAAAGCTTTGGCGTGCAGGCTTACCGGGTCGACAGTCCTCAGGCACTGAAGCCGGTGCTGGAGAAGTGCATCGCCCTGGATGAGCCCTGCCTGATTGAAATCCAGTCCGAGCGCGGCCTGGAAAGCTCCCCCTGGCCCTTCATTCACCCGCAGGGACCGCTGGAATCGGCCTGATCGTCAGGATGCGTTAGAATGCAGGCATTTGGAGCCGGCCGGCCCACCGGTCGCGGCTCCCCTGCCCACTCACTCCAATAAGAAGAGAGCACCATGGCGATTTACGAATATGACGGCCAGCGCCCCGAGGTGGACGCCAACGCCTACGTTCACGAACAGGCCACGCTGATTGGTCGCGTTACACTGGAAGCGGGGGCCAGCATCTGGCCGCAGGCGGTTCTGCGCGGGGATAATGACCCGATCACGATCGGCAGCGGCAGCAACGTGCAGGACGGCGCCGTGCTGCATACGGACCCTGGCTTTCCGCTGGAGGTCGGTGCGGATGTGACCATCGGCCATCAGGCGATGCTGCACGGCTGCAGCATTGGGGATAACTCGCTGATCGGCATTCAGGCGGTGGTTCTGAACGGGGCCAAAATCGGCAAGAACTGTCTGATCGGCGCAGGCGCACTGGTCACCGAGGGCAAGGAATTTCCGGACAACTCACTGATTCTGGGCAGCCCGGCCAAGGTGGTACGCCAGCTCGATGACGACGCGATCAAGGCGCTGCGTGCCAACGCCCAGTCCTATATCGGCAAGGCGCGCGAATACCCGGCCAAGCTCAAGCGCATCGACTGACCCAGCGGGCTACTCGTCGTCATAGCCCTTGAGCAGGCGGCGCAGATACCAGAACAGCCCCACCGCCAGCAGCGGCACCAGCAGGCTCAGGCCCAGTGAAAGCTGACGCTCCAGCTCGGTGTCGCCCAGCAGATTGCGCAGGGTGCGGTCGATCAGGTCGAACGCATAGTAGGTCACCACAATGACCGTGAAGCTTTCCAGCTTCGCCTGCATGCGGATCTGCCGCCGCGCCCGCTTGTTCAGCCCCTCCAGCAGGTTCTTGTTCTGGCCCTCGATGGACAGATCGACCTGCGAGCGAATCAGATCGGTGGAGCGTGCGATCCGTTTCGACAGCCGCTCCACCCGCTCGCCGGTGGTCCGGCAGGTCCGTCGTGCCGGGTCCAGCCGTCGATCCATGAACTGCTCGATGGTCTGAATGCCTTCCAGACGCTCCTCGCGCAGCTCTTCGATCCGGCTGTACAACAGCGCGAAGTAGGCTTCAGAAGCCGCCAGTCGGTTGGCACTGCGGGCTGACAGGTCTTCCACCCGTGCCGCCTGCTGCATCAACTGGTGCACCAGCTCGGCCGGCTCCTGTCGCGCCTCGGCAATCGATGCCACCGTTTCCGCCAGCGACTGATCCAGCCGCGTCACTTCCGGCATCACCTCGGCGCTCAACGGCAGCCCCAGCAGGGCCATGTGACGATAGGTTTCAATCTCGCAAACCCGCTGCAACAGACGGCCACAGCGATACTCGATCATTTTGGGGTGCTGCAGCACCAGCACCCGGCTCATGCGGCTGTCGGGGCGTTCCCGAAAGTCCGTATACACGCGACCGGCAGCGCCCATGACCGAGCTGCCCGACACCTGATGATCACCGAAGTGCTCCGTGAGCAGTGCCTCAAGCGCCGCCTCCGTCTCCACAACGGGCTGGCACACCACCTCAACGCCGCACAGGTAAGCGCCCGGCAGGGCGGCCCGCTCTGTCTCACCCCAGTGCGGAATGGCAAGGGTTTCCAGTGCGTAGAGGGTCAGACTGTAAAACTCGCTGTGGGGCTCGAACCGAAGCGCATGGCGGGCATTGCGGGTAAAGAAAAACCCTTCGTCCTGTTCCGGTGCGGGAAGCTGCCAATCCGCAGCCAACTGACGGACGGCCCGATTCACCTCATGCTCTGTGGCGCCGTCATAGAGGATCGCCTTGTGCGACAGCGCCAGTGGCGCGTGGAGCTTCTGAAACGGGCGGGCGTGGACTTCGGCCACAATTTGGTCACGCAAGGAGTGGTCATGCATACTGCGGGCTCCAATCAACGGCAGCAACGGCGGAATCATCCCAGCATACCATGGACCAGCCCAACCAGACCCTTGCCGTCAGCCTTGACGACTGTCCCCAATGGCACGGAGGCATCGAGCATTACGCGGTGTGGTGCCTGCCGGTCGAAGACCCCGCGTGGATCACGTTTATTCACAGAGCGCAGTCTGCGCTGTCCCCCTGGCTGCACCCGAGTTATCAGCGCCAGCCGCATATCACCCTGTTTGCTGCCGGGCTTGTGGATAAGAAATCAAACCTCGAGGCGATGCTGGCTGCACAGATCCAGTCACTGGAGTTATACAGTCTATCCCCAGTGTTATTAACACCCTCGGCGTTATCCACTTTTTCCACCGCCCCCTGGCTTGGACTGACAGACCCGAACGGTCAACTGAACCGGCTGCGGAGCCGGCTGAGTCAGGTGTTCTGCGAGGACTCGCCACCGGCCCGCTATCAGCCCCATATCACGCTGGGTTTCTACCGGGAGACTTATCCACTGGCGCCCATTCACACGGCGTTGAATCAGCTCAGCAGCGATGCGCTCAGGCTGCCCCCACTGCGGCTGGACCGGTTACACCTGTGTTATTACCGCACCCGGGAGGTTCAGGGCCGCTTGTGGATAAAAAAGACGGTGATATTGGCTGACAGAGCAGAAGCCCCGTCAGCGGGGGCTCAGCTCCAACAGTCCTTCCGAGGTACGAGACAGGTCTTCCAGCTCGCTGGCCAACAGGCTGACAAAGGCACGGGTTAACGCGGAGCGCGCCCGGTGGCGCGGAAATATGATGGAATAGCGGTAGTCGATGCGCGGAGCAAAACGCTTGACGACGATGCCAAGGCGGCGGTAGTGCAGCGCCGTAATCGGGTCGACGATGGAAACGCCGTTGCCCGCCAGCACAAAGGCACACGCGGCGTAGTGCAGCTGGGTATCAATCAGTTGCTGACGCGACACACCGGCCTGATCAAACACATTGTCGATCTTGTAGCGCAGGTCCTGCTCCGACCCCAGGCTGATAAAGACTTCATCTTCCAGATCCTGAGGCGTAATCACCTCCTTGTCGGCCAGCGCATGCCCCTGCGGCAGCACACAGACCATGGCGCTGCTGGCCAGGCTCTCTTCCTCGATCGCCGAATCGGTCAGATGAATAGCCGAGATCACCCCCATGTCAAAGTCCTGACTGGCGACCAGATCCACCACCTGCTGGGTACTGCGAACCTGAAGGCTGAGAGAGACATTCGGATGCTCGTCACTGAACCGGCGTGCCACCGCCGGCAGAAACTCCACTGACGCCGCCGGCATGGAAGCGATCCTCAGCGAGCCCAGATGCAGCCCACGAAGCTCTTCGGCCGCGCGCGAGAGCTGTTCCAGCGAGACGAAGGCGCGCTCCACTTCCTCGTAAAAAAAACGGGCTTCCGGGGTGGGGACAAGGCGGCGCTTGTGGCGCTCGAACATCTGCACGCCCACGGTGTCCTCGAAATCACTCAGCAAACGGCTGACAGCGGGCTGGGAGATATAGAGAATGTTCGCTGCACCGCTGGTGGTGCCACTGATCATGACGGCCCGAAACGCCTCGATCTGTCGATAGGTCAGCTTGGCCACATCCCCTCCTCCTGCGACAACTTGATAACATCATATTATCAATTAATACAAACAAACGATTTGATGTTATCGCATGAAATCCCCAAGATTTCATCCATAGTCACACATTGCCTAAGGGCAAATAATAATTATAACCGGAGAACGCTTATGGAACGTCTGTTCCGTTATGTACTGACCGCTCTGATCAGTCTGGTTGCGCTGTTCCAGTTTGTGCAGGTGCTGACGCGTTATATCTTCGAGCTTCCCGTCATGGGGCTGGAAGAGATGGCCGTCATCCCCACCATCTGGCTCTACATTCTTGGCAGCGTCAATGCGTCCCGTGAAGATACCCAGATTCGTGCCAACGTGCTGGAGATCTTCCTCAAGACCGACCGCAGCCGTGCCGTGCTGCTGGCGATCTCGGACCTGATCAGCATCATCGTCTCGGTCTGGATGACCCTCTGGGCCTGGAAATATTTCAGCTACGCCCTGCGGGTCTGGAAGGAAACCCCCACCCTCTACATCCCGACCTTCACCTACGAATCCGCGCTGTTTATCGGCCTGGTGCTGATGACCCTGTTCACCGCCTGGCACTTCTGGCGCAACATCGCCTTCCTGCTGGGCTGGCGCAAGACACCGGATCATCCTGTGGATGACGACTACCCCGAAACACCCGAAGTTCAGGAATTTCAGGTGCTCTCCGACGCACATGAGGAATCCAAACGATGATTGAGATTGCACTGCTTGCCTTCGCGGTACTGGTCATTCTGCTGACTCTGGGTGTCCCCCTGCCCTACTGTTTCGGTGCGGGCCTGATGGTGATGACCCTGGTGGGTGAAGCCACCATGCGCGGCATGATGCTCTGGGGCTTCAGCCAGCTCACCAACCCGGTTCTGCTCGCGATTCCACTGTTCGTCTTCGCCGGCACCATCATGAGTGTCAGCGGCATAGCCGGCAGCCTGTTGAACTTCGTCAACGTCTTCGTGGGACGTGTTCGCGGTGGCCTCGGCGTCGTGGCCTCCATCAGCTGCGCCATTATCGGTGCCATCTCCGGCAGTGGCCTGACCGGTGTGGCGGCCATCGGCCCGTTGCTGATCCCCGAAATGGAAGCCAAGGGCTATCCCCGTGCCTATGCCACGGCCCTGATCGCCAACTCCTCCATTCTGGGTCTGCTGATTCCGCCCAGCGTGACCATGATCGTCTATGGCTGGGTGACGGATACCTCGATCCTCGCCTGCTTCCTGGCCACACTCGGCCCGGGCCTGCTGATCATGTTCAACTTCTCCATCGTCAACCTGGTGGTATCGCGCAAGTTCCCGCTGATCCTCGATCAAAAGCTGCCGTTCGACAAACTGATGCGCGAAGCCGGCAAGCGGACCTTTAATGCGCTGCCCGCACTGCTGATGCCCGTGATCATTCTGGGCGGTATCTACGGCGGCATCATGACGCCGACCGAAGCCGCTGCCGTGGCCGTAATCTACGCCCTGCCGGTCGGCTTCATGATCTACCGCGGCCTGACCTGGAAGACCCTGCTGGAATCCGGCAAGGAATCCGCCACCGCGGTCGGCTCCATCCTGATCATGATTCTGTTCAGCCTGATGCTGAGCCAGATCTACGTGCTCGAAGGCATTCCGCAGGCACTGGTGGATTCCATCTTCGCCATCACCGAAAACAAGGTGGTGCTGCTGATCCTCATCAACCTGTTCCTGTTCGGTATCGGCATGGTGGTGAACGACATCACCGCCATCATTCTGACCGCTCCGCTGCTGCTGCCGCTGATGTCAGCACTGGGCGTCAGCCCGATCCAGTTCGCCGCCATCATGGGTGTGAATACAGCCATGGGGGGTGTGACACCGCCGTACGCCAGCATCCTGTACCTTGGTGCCCGTATCGGCAAGGTCAAGTTCACCGAGGTGGTCAAGCCGGCCATGATGCTGATCCTGTTCGGCTACATCCCGGTGGTTGTGCTTGTTTCCGTATGGCCCGATCTGTCCGAGTTCCTGCCCGGCCTGTTCGGTTACTGATCTACCGCTCGACTCACGAAACCAGGAGATAACAATGAAAAAGTCCCTGTTCAAAACCGCGGCTCTGGCCGCAGCCCTGTCAGCATCTATCACCACCATGGCGGAAGCCGCCACGCTGAAACTGTCGCACGTGCGTCCTCAGGACACCGCGATTGACGTTGACGCGACCCGTTTCGCCGATCAGGTGAGTGCGGCAACCGATGGCGAGATCAAGGTCAAGATCTTCCCGGCCAGCGCTCTGGGTGATTACACCGTGGTACAGGAACGTGTCGGTCTGGGTGCCATCGACATGGCCGTACAGCCGCCGGCCTCCGGTGCCGACAAGCGCTTCCAGCTGGTCTACATGCCTTACCTGGTGAAGAACTGGGACGATGCCGAGCGTGTATTCGCCAAAGGCTCCCCCATGCGTGACGTGGTGTCCGAGCTCTACGCCAAGCAGAACATCCGCGTACTGGGTGCCTGGCCGGTCTACTTCGGTGGCATCGCCCTGAACCAGGAAGTGCCCAATGCGGCCGATCCGACCGCCGACAAGGGTGCCAAACTGCGTGTACCGCCGATCAAGACCTTCCAGCTGACCGCTGACAACATCGGTTTCATCGGCTCGCCGCTGCCCTTCTCTGAAGCGTTCACCGCCGTACAGACCGGCGTTGTGGATGGCGTCATGGGGTCCGGCGCCGAAGGGTACTACGCCTCTTTCCGCGACGTGACCAAGTACTACCTGCCGCTGAACACCCATTTTGAAATGTGGTACCTGCTGATCAACGAAGAGATCTACAGCGAACTGGATGAGGAGCAGCAGGCGGCACTGAATGCGGCTGCCGAGCAGTTTGAATCGGCCCGTTGGGAAACCGCACGCGGCGATCAGGCCCGTAACGAGAAACTGCTGGAAGAGGCGGGTGCCACCATCCTGCCGGTGTCGGATGAGCAGATCAACAAAACCGCCGAGATCGTGCGCAAGCAGGTATGGCCGGAAGTGATCAACGACATCGGTGCCGGCTGGGCGACCGACGTGCTTGACCGCGTAATGAAGTAACTCCCCCGAGCCCGGCCGCCGGTCGGGCTCCGTATTTTTCAGAAGGTAAGTATCCATGCAGGCGACTCATCACAGTGCCCGCACAGCAGACCTTTGCCTGATCGGAGGCGGCCTTGTGGGGCTGGCCACCGCACTGGGACTGCAGCGGCACGGCCTGAACGTCACCATCCTCGATGAGGCTGACGTGGCGCTGCGGGCGTCCCGCGGCAACTTCGGTCTGGTCTGGGTACAGGGCAAGGGCGACACCCTGCCCGAGTATGCGCAGATCTCACGTCTGTCGGCACGTCTCTGGTCCGATCTGGCCAGCCGGCTGCGCGAAGACACGGGGATCGATGTCGAGCTGCAGCAACGCGGCGGGCTGTATCTGTCTCTGACCGAGCAGGAAGTGGCCGACCGTGAAGCCATGCTGTTGCGCATGCGCGAGGCGGCGGGCGGCGACTACCCGTTTGAACGTCTGGACCTGCAACAGGTACGTGATTTCATCCCCGAAGCCGGACCGGAAGTGGCAGGCGCCACCTGGTGCCCGGAAGACGGACACGTAAACCCGCTCAAGTTGATGCGTGCGCTGACCGAGGCGTTTCTCAAGCACGGCGGTCAAATCGCCAACAGCGGTCGAGTGGAGTCGATTACCCCGCTCGCTCAGGGATTCAAGATCCAGACCCCCGAGGGGGAATGGCAGTGTCAGAAAGTGGTCCTCAGCGCCGGGCTGGGGAACCGGACGCTGGCACCGATGGTGGGCCTGGACGCGCCGGTGTTTCCGAACCGGGGTCAGGTCCTGATCGCGGAACGGGTGCGCCCCTTCCTGCACTACCCCACGGGACACGTGCGTCAGACCGGCGAAGGCACCATTCAGGTCGGCGACTCCAAGGAGGACGTGGGCTTCGACAGTGGCACCACCACCGAGGTGATGGCGCAGATTGCCGACCGCGCCACCCGCATGTTCCCGATTCTGCGCGGCCTGCGCATGGTCCGCGCCTGGGGCGCCCTGCGCATCATGACCGCAGATGGCTACCCCTTGTATCAGGCGTCCGAACAATACCCGGGCGCCTATCTGGTGACCTGCCACAGCGGCGTCACCCTGGGGGCATTCCACGCAGGGCCACTGGCCGACTGGATTGCCACCGATCAAACCGATCTGCCGTTGGAGGTGTTCAATGCCCAACGCTTCTGAGTTTCCTCGCATCGAAACCGGGGCGGCCGAATGGGTCGAGGTTGAAGTGGATGGCCAGCCGATTCAGGTGCGCGCCGGAGACAGCGCGGCCGCGGCCGTACTGGCAGCCGGACTGGTGCCCTCGCGCTCGACCCCGGTCAACAACAGCCCACGCGCCCCCTACTGCATGATGGGCGTTTGCTTCGAGTGCCTGCTGGAAATTGACGGCACGGAAAATGTGCAGGGCTGTATGACAGAAGTGCGCCCCGGCATGCAGATTCGTCGCCAGCAGGGCGCGCGCCACGCTGAACCGGTTACCCATGAGGACAGGCAGTCATGAACTCTGACACTTACGATCTCGCCATTGTGGGCGCGGGTCCGGCCGGCATGGCGGCGGCACGAACCGCTGCCGCACAGGACCTGAGTGTGGTACTGCTGGACGAGCAACCGGCCCCCGGTGGCCAGATCTACCGCAGCATCCGCCGCCCGGCGCCGGAAGACCGCCGCATTCTGGGCCCGGACTACTACCACGGCGAAACACTGGTACGCGATCTGGATCATTCGCGTATCGAATACCGCCCCGGCACGACAGTCTGGGCACTGGATGACGACCACACCCTCTGTGCATCCAGCCCCGAGGGCAGCACCCGCATTCACGCTCAGCGCATCCTGCTGGCCACCGGTGCTCAGGAGCGCCCCGTGCCCTTCCCGGGCTGGACACTGCCGGGCGTGATGACCTGTGGTGCCGCCCAGATCCTGCTCAAGTCCAGTGGTCTGGTGCCCTCACAGCCGCTGGTGCTGGCGGGCAGCGGACCTCTGCTGCTGCTGATTGCGGCTCAGCTGCACCGTGCCGGCGTTGCGATTGAGGCGGTGCTGGATACCACGCCGGCCGGTCACCAGCTGGACGCACTGCCCCATTTGCCGGGTGCCCTGCGCAACCTGCCCCTGTTGTGGAAAGGTCTGGGCCTGTTGCGCGAACTCAAGCAGGCCGGTATCCAGCGCTTCGCACAGGTGTCTGACCTGAGGGCGCTGGCTAATGAAGAGGGCCGCCTGCATCAAGTCCAGTTCCACGCCGATAATGCGACCCATCGCCTGCCGGCCCAGTCACTGCTGGTCCATCAGGGCGTTGTCCCCAATGTGCAGCTCAGCCGCGCACTGGGGCTGGAACACCGCTGGCACGAACTGCAGCAGTGCTGGCATCCGGTGACCAACGACTGGGGCGAAACCTCCCGCGAAGGGGTCTTCATCTCCGGTGACAGTGCCGGCATTGCTGGTGCCAAGGCGGCCGAGCAGGCCGGTACGCTGGTAGCGCTGGAAGTAGCCCGCCAGTTGAACCGTTTGAGCACCACCCAACGGGATGAGCAGGCACGCCCGGCCCTCAAGGATCTGGCCAGGGAACGAGCCATTCGTCCCTTTCTGGATGCGCTCTACCAGCCGGCACGCAGCTTTCTCTCGCCTGCGGACGAGACACTGGTCTGCCGCTGTGAAGAGGTCAGCGCCGGGGAGCTGCGCCAGATGGTGGACGAAGGCTGCCGGGGCCCCAACCAGACCAAGGCGTTCTGTCGCAGCGGCATGGGCCCCTGCCAGGGACGTCTCTGTGGCCTGACAGTTTCCCAGGTCATTGCCGAGCGACGGGGTGTGCCCGTCGACGAGGTCGGTTACTATCAGATCCGCATGCCGATTAAGCCGCTCACGCTGGGTGAGCTGGCAGATCTGCACAAATAATTGTTAAACCCAACCCAACAGGAACTACCCATGTCCATTACGCGCCATGAAACCGCGAAACGCATGAGCCGCGCCGTTGTCCACAACAACACCGTTTATCTGTGTGGACAGGTCGCCGAAGACCGCACTGCCGACATCACCGGCCAGACTGAAACCATGCTGGCCAAGGTCGATGCTCTGCTGGAATCGGTCAACAGCGACCGTGAACACATCCTGTCTGCCACCGTTTACCTGCGCGACATGAAGGATTTTGCTGCCATGAACGCTGTCTGGGATGCCTGGGTACCTGAAGGCCACGCCCCGGCCCGTGCCTGCGTGGAAGCGCGCATGGCCAGCCCGGAGCTGCTGGTTGAAGTGTCCGTCATAGCCGCCGTGAAGGCCTGATGACATTGGGCAGGCTCGGCAAGGGCCTGCCATTTTTCCTCTCCGTTTATCGCCTGTCTATCCTCTGCACAAAAACTAGACACCCGGTCTAATTGTTCCGATAATTCGGGCAGTTGTTGTCAGCCGAGTCCTTATGAGCACCCATACGCCCGACCGTCCCCGCCGCCGTGGCCGTCCCCCCAAGGACAGTGCACGCCCCTATGCCGAAACCCGCAACGCCCTGATTCAGGCCGGACTCGCCGTGCTGACCGAAAAGGGTTACAGCTCCGTCGGCATCGACGAAATCCTGCGCTCGGTGGGGGTTCCCAAGGGCTCGTTCTATCACTACTTCAAAAGCAAGGAAGTGTTCGGGCAGGAGCTGATCAGCGCCTATGGCCTGTATTTCGCACGCAAGCTCGACCGTTTTCTGCTGGACGACAGCCTGTCGCCGCTGACGCGTATCCGCCATTTCGTGCAGGATGCCAGTCAGGGCATGGCCCGCCACGATTTCAGACGAGGCTGCCTGATCGGCAATCTGGGACAGGAGATGAGCCTGTTGCCGGAGTCATTTCGGGCACAGCTGAAAGAAGTGTTTGAAGACTGGCAGGCGCGTACCGCCAGTTGCCTGCGCGATGCCCAGGCCTGTGGAGAAGTGGCCGCCACGCTGGACCCGGACCAGTTGGCCGAATGGTTCTGGACCGGTTGGGAAGGGGCGGTTCTTCGGGCCAAGCTGGAAGCCTCCTCCGAACCGCTGGAGCGGTTTACCGAAGGCTTTTTCCAGTTACTGCAGGCACACGCCGGGCGCTGAAGCCTCAGCTCTCCCGGCGCTGCCGATACACTCAGCGGGGCTGGAGACCGAGGCTGTAGAACTCGTCATTCGGGCGCATGCTGGTCACATTGGCCATGCGGTTGGACAGGCCGAAGAACGACGCGATACCGGCAATATCCCAGATATCCTCCTCGTCAAAGCCGTGTTCCTTCAGGGTAGCGAAATCCTCTTCACCCACCGCGTAGGCCTGCATGGACACCTTCACGGCAAAGTCCAGCATCGCCTTCTGACGCGCGCTGATATCGGCCTTGCGGTAATTCACCGCGACCTGATCCGCAATCAGCGGATCCTTGGCCCGCACCCGCAAAATGGCACCGTGGGCCACCACACAGTACTGACACTGGTTCAGGTTGCTGGTGGCGACCACGATCATTTCACGCTCGGCCTGCGTCAGGTTGCCCGGCTTGTCCATCAGGGCATCGTGGTAGGCAAAGAAGGCTCGAAACTCCTCCGGTCGGTGCGCCAGCACCAGAAAAACATTGGGCACAAACCCCGCCTTCTCCTGCACGGCCAGAATACGGTCGCGGATATCCTCCGGCATCTCCGACAACTCCGGCACCGGGAAACGGCTGATGGCAGCCTGCTGCTGTTCACTCATGGTGACAACTCCTTGTTGATGAAACGCATTCAGTCAGACGGGCTCTGCACCCGATGCATTATTCGCCGGCCACCGGCACCACGATGCGGCCACGGATCTGGCCTTTCATCATCAGCGGCGCCTGATCAATCACCTGCTCAAACGGCACTTCGGCGATCAGGTTTTCCAGCTTGTTGATATCCAGATCCTCAGCCAGACGCTTCCAGGCCTGCAGACGCTCAGCCTTGGGCGCCATCACGCTGTCCACACCCACCAGCGTAACGCCGCGCAGAATGAAGGGCGCAACCGTCGCCGGGAAGCCCATACCGGCCGCCAGACCACAGGCCGCCACTACACCACGGTATTTCATCGCCGCACAGACGTTGGCCAGCACCTGACCACCGGCCACATCGATGGCACCGGCCCACTGCTCTTTCGCCAGCGGACGGCCTTTCTCGCTGTACTCGGCTCGGTCCACGATGCTGGAGGCACCCAGCATCTTGAGGAAGTCGGCCTCTTCCGGACGCCCGGTCATGGCCGCCACTTCGTACCCCAGCTTGGCCAGCACAGCCACGGCTACACTGCCGACACCGCCGGCAGCACCGGTCACCAGAATCGGACCGTCTTCGGGCTTAACACCCTGCTTCTCCAGCGCCAGCACACAGAGCATCGCCGTATAGCCGGCAGTCCCCAGCCCCATCGCCTGACGCTGGGTAAACGGCGCCTGCAACGGCACCAGCCACTCTCCCGGCACACGCGCCTTCTCGGACAGGCCGCCCCAGTGCTTCTCACCCACACCCCAGCCGTTCAGGACCACCTGATCGCCCGGCTTGAAGTCGGGGTTGTCAGATGCCTCAACCACGCCGGAAAAGTCGATGCCCGGCACCATGGGGTAGCTTTTGGCAATCGGCGCACTGCCGGTCAACGCCAGCGCGTCCTTGTAGTTCATGGTGGTGTACGCCACCCGCACGGTTACATCACCCTCGGGCAGCTGGGCTTCGTCCAGCTCCTTGAATGCAACGGTCTGCTGATCTTCTACCTTGTCGAGTACGATAGCCTTGAACATGGTTCCTCCTGCATGCTGAACGTTAGCGGCCGCAAGCCGGCCCGATTAATTAGACGACCGTCTAATTAATCCCATAAAAAAGTCTCGGTGTCCACACATTCTGGCTGCTAATTGTGATTTGTGCACATCTGTCAGGTCAGATCCTCGTAGGGGTTGTACGCGACTTCCCAGTAATGCCCCTCCGGGTCCTGGAAGTAACCGGAATAACCGCCCCAGAAAGCCTCCGCCGCCGGTTTGACGAGCACCGCACCAGCGGAGACTGCCTGTTTGAGAACAGCATCCACCTCTGATTTACTGGCAACATTGTGAGCCAGCGTAATGCCGGAAAAACCGGCCTGATCCGATACGGCTATTCCGATATCTTTCGCCAACGCCTCCCGCGGATAGAGCGCCAGCCAGGTGCCTTCCAGACTGAAAAAGGAGATATCGCCACCGTCGAAAACGTACTTCGGCAGCCCCAGACCTTCGGCATAAAAACGCGTGGCGCGATCAAGATCATCCACTCCAAGCGTGATAATACTGATTTTCGGTTTCATACTGTCCTTCCCTGCCCGGTAGAAACTTGCGTTGCCTCAGTGGCGGTACGCCGCATATCCGCACTTTGTATGCTGGGCTCTTAGAACCCCGAATTGGGCTGCTTAAGGAACGCTTGCTCTTCTTCAGTGGACTCCCGCCCCAGAATCGTATTTCTGTGTGGATAACGGCCAAATCGGTCAATAATGACCTTATGCTTGTACTCAAAATCCAGATTATTTTGAATGCCCAAGGCTTTATAGAGCTTAACGGCCTCGACATGAATCAACCTGGACTCGCTGTGCATAAATGGCATATACAAGAAAGAGCGCTGCACATCCGATAGCTGTCGGTCCAGGCCTTTGGAGATTGCACATTGCGCCAGGGCAAGCGCCATAGAATCACTGGCAAATGCACTTGGCGTGTCACGAAAGATATTGCGAGAAAACTGATCCAGCACGATAACCTCGGCGAGGCTCCCAAGCGCTGTTTCCCGCCATGCAAACAGCTCGCCGGCTTTAGCCTGGCGATGAAGATCGCCAAAACGGTTCCGGATCATGGAATCCATGATCCTCGTCCTTCTGCCACCATTGCCTGGGCTCCAGCTCGTTAAACCAGAAATCCATGACTTCGTTGAACATTCTGCCGCTCCATTTACGCCTCAATATAGAGCATATATTCAGAGGTTGGGGCAAAGCCGAGGTTCCGACCTGAATTCCAGACAAAAAAAAGGCCCCGAAGGGCCTTTTGTCTCTGGAGAACTATCAAGTCTTGCTGGTCGCCTGGCTGGCCTGATACGCCGGAATCATCTGCTCTTCCGGCTCTTTGCCAGACGAACCCGGTCCGCTGCTCAGACCCATTGAAGTGTGACCAGGACCGAATTCCGGGTAGGCCTGCATGCCGCATTCGCTGACATCCATGCCTTCCATTTCTTCTTCGTCGGTGACGCGCAGTCCCATGACCGCCTTGATCACCAGCAGGACGATAAAGCTGGCGGTGAACATCCAGGCGAAGGTGGCAGCCATGCCGATCAGCTGACCGGTGAAGGTCGCGCTGTCGTTGCTCAGAAGTACCGCGAAGATACCCCAGATACCGGCAGAGCCGTGGACGGAGATGGCACCCACCGGGTCGTCCAGTTTCAGCTTGTCCAGCGCCAGGACGGACGCGACAACCACTAGGCCACCGATGGCACCGATGATGGAGGCCAGACCTGCAGACGGCATCAGCGGTTCAGCGGTGATCGCGACCAGACCGGCCAATGCCCCGTTGATGGTCATGGTCAGGTCGGTCTTGCCGAACAGGGCGCGGGCAAACAGGGCCGCAACGACCATACCGGCCGCCGCCGCTGCGTTGGTGTTGACGAAGATCTTGGCCACCGCGTTGGCTTCTTCCACGTTGGCGATCTTCAGCTCGGAGCCGCCGTTGAAGCCGAACCAGCCCATCCACAGGATGAACATGCCCAGTGTAGCCATCGGCAGGTTGGCACCCGGAATGGCGCGCACTTCACCGTTCTTGCCGTATTTGCCCTTGCGCGGACCAACCAGGATGACCGCTGCCAGCGCCGCCGCAGCACCGGCCATGTGCACAACCACAGAGCCTGCGAAGTCCTGGAAGCCCAGCTGATCCAGGAAGCCGCCGCCCCACTTCCAGTAACCTTCCACCGGGTAGATCACGGCAACCATGACGACGGCGAAGGTCAGGAACGGCCAGAGCTTCATGCGCTCGGCCACGGCACCGGACACGATGGACATGGTGGCCGCCGCGAATACCGCCTGGAAGATGAAATCAGCCATGCCGGAGTAGTACGGCGCGTCATCGCCGCCCGCTACGACAGATTCAGTGGTGTTGTCGGCACCGAGCAGGAAATCGATGCCCGGAATCACCGAGCTGATCGGGTTGGCGGGGTACATCACGTTGTAGCCCACCAGCAGATAGACGATACAGGCCACCCCGTAGAGCAGGGCGTTCTTGTTCAGAATTTCGACCGTGTTTTTGGCCCGCACCAGACCGGCCTCAAGCATGGCGAAACCTGCCGCCATCCACATGACCAGTGCGGTACACATCAAGAAGTAAAACGTATCCAGGGCGTACCCCAGTTCCAGCACCATGCTGTCCATATCATTCTCCCGAAGGTGATTTGGTTTCCCGGTCAGCTGCGCCTTACAAGGGCATTGCTGACTTTTCCCAAAAGGATATTTTGTTTCCTGCAATGAATAAGCAAAGGCCGGGCCAGTTTTACAACTATCTGTTTTATATGTGTAATTTCTTCATTTACTGTGACGCGCCCTGCCCCGGTGTACAAAAATGAAGCAACCGGGAGTGCACAGGGGCCATAAGAGGGCATACCGGCAGTGTGGATAAGGGAAGTGAGCCGGATTGAAGACACAAGCGGGGCCTGAAAAGGCCCCGAGCTGGATGCGACGGCGATTTTTTCAGGCGTGCAGGTCAGCCGGAGCTTTCATTTCCCTGCGTACAGACAGGCCGTGGCAGTTGCTTTCTGCGCCCCATCACGAACAGGCCAGACCCCACAATTACCAGACTCCCCACCCAGAAAGAGGGGCTCAGCGGCTCGTTGAATACGAAATACCCCAGCGCCACGCCGAATAGCAGTCGGGAATATCGAAAGGGTGTGACCGTCGACACGTCCCCCGTTCGCATCGCCTTCATCAGTGCCATATAAGCGATCACGCCAAAGACGGTGGCCCCCACGAGCGAAAGGGCCGCATCGTTTTGGGGCCAGACCGGCAGAGTACCGTTCCAGATCGAGACCATTCCGCCCGCAATAATGATCGCAACAAAGCCGTAAAACCCGAGTGCAAAGGTACTGAAGGAAACCGGCGCCGCCCGGCTGGCCAGATCACGCCCCGCAAATCCGATCAGCCCGATCACCGCCAGTATGGACAGCGGCGAGAAATCCTCCCCGCTGGGCTGCAGAATAATCAGCACGCCAATCAGGCCGGTGATGATTGCCAGCCAGCGCCTCAGGGTCACCTGCTCACCAAAGAATATGGCGGCGCCCAATACCACCACAACGGGCGTGGCCTGCAGGATCGCAGTGGTGGACGACAGTGGCGTTAACGCCAGCGCCAGGAAATAGAACATGCGTCCGACCACTTCCAGCAGCATCCGCAGCCGCATCACGGGCGAGCGCATGGCAACCAGTATCGGTTCCTTGCGCCACAGCAGTCCCAGCCAGAAAAACAGTGCACCGCCGATACCGAACATCAGGATCACCTGCCCACTTTGCAGCGACTGGGTCGCCCCCTTGATGAGCGCATCTTCCAGCGCAAAACAGGCCATCGCCAGCGTCATCCAGAGAATGCCGATCAGGTTGGCGCGCGATTTGACTTCCATGTCCGGGAACAGGGGCACTACAGCTCTCCTCGAATAAGAACGCAAAAAGGCTCTGCATGGCCGCAGAACCCTTGAGGCAGTGTAACCCAGCAATGATTGAAGGTGTGTTTTTATGACTGGCTCTCGAACTGCAGCAGTAGATGGGGGCAAAGGCTCTGTTCGCCCCCTGTCCGAAAGAGAACCTAGCCGGCCGAGGCTTCCATCGCTTCGCAGGCCTCCAGCGTGTTCTGCAGCAGGCAGGCGATGGTCATCGGCCCCACACCACCGGGCACCGGGGTAATGGCAGAAGCTTTTTCACTGGCGCTTTCATATTCCACATCGCCCACCAGGCGGCCATCGTCCAGCCGGTTGATGCCCACATCGATCACCACGGCACCCGGCTTGAGCCATTCGCCCTTGATGAACGCGGGAATACCCACCGCCGCAATCACGATATCCGCCTGCGCCAGCTCTGCCGGCAGGTCAGCGGTTTTGGAATGGCACACGGTGACGGTGGCTCGCGCCATCAGCAGTTCCAGTGCCACCGGACGGCCCACGATGTTGGATGCACCGACCACCACGGCTTTTTTACCCACAGGGTCGATGCCGTAGGCCTCGAGCAGGCGCATGCAGCCGTAGGGGGTACAGGGGCGCAGTGTCGGGGACTTGCCCGCCAGACGACCGAGGTTGTAGGGGTGGAAACCGTCCACGTCCTTGGCCGGATCGATCCGCTCGATCACCGCCTGCACCTCGATCTGAGGCGGCAGCGGGAGCTGAACCAGTATGCCGTGGATCACCGGATCGGCATTGAGGCTGTCGATCAGCGCCAGCAACTCTTCCTGCGTCGTCTCGACCGGCAGGCTGTAGTTGCGGGAGATAATGCCGGCTTCCTCACAGGCTCTCACCTTGCTGCGCACGTAGACCTGAGATGCCGCATCCTCGCCCACCAGCACCACAGCCAAGCCGGGACGGGCCTTGCCCGCTGCGACCCGCTCGGCCACCTGAGCTGCTATCGTTTGGCGCAATTGTGCCGCGACGGCTTTTCCATCGATCCGCTTGTCGTTAAGGTTCAGCGGTTGGTTCACGCTTGTCTCCTTTCTAGTCGAAAAGGCGGGGGCAGCCCCGCCTCGATTTACGCATCAAAACTGCTGTCCGGGAATCCAGGTAGTCCCCGCCAGCGGCACACGCGCCATGGCAGCGGATTCAACCGTCAATGCCACCAGATCTTCCGGTTCCAGGTTGCGCAGGTCATTCTTGCCACAGGCACGGGCCAGGGTCTGAGCTTCCAGTGTCAGCACGCGCAGGTAGTTGGCCAGACGGCGACCACCTTCCACCGGGTCCAGACGCCGGGACAGCTCCGGGTCCTGCGTGGAGATGCCGGCCGGGTCCTTGCCTTCCTGATAATCATCATAGTAACCGGCGGCCGAGCCGATCTTTTCGTAGTCAGCGCTCCATTTCGGGTCGTTACACCCCAGCGCAACCAGTGCCGCGGTGCCGATTGCCACCGCATCTGCCCCCAGCGCCATGCACTTGGCCACGTCGGCACCGTTGCGGATACCACCGGAGACGATGAGCTGCACCTTACGGTGCATGCCCATCTCCTGCAATGCCTGCACCGCCTGCGGAATGGCTGCCAGCGTCGGGATACCCACATGTTCGATGAACACATCCTGAGTCGCCGCAGTGCCCCCCTGCATGCCGTCGACCACGATCACATCGGCACCGGCCTTCACCGCCAGCTTTACATCGTAGTAGGTACGGGTCGCGCCCACCTTGATGTAGATCGGCACCTGCCAGTCGGTGATTTCGCGCAGTTCCTGAATCTTGATCGCCAGATCGTCCGGGCCGGTCCAGTCCGGATGACGGCAGGCGGAGCGCTGGTCGATCCCCTTGGGCAGGGTCCGCATCTGCGCCACACGATCGGTGATCTTCTGGCCCAGCAACATGCCGCCACCGCCCGGCTTGGCACCCTGCCCCAGCACCACTTCAATGGCATCCGCCTTGCGCAGGTCGTCCGGGTTCATGCCGTAACGGGACGGCAGGTACTGGTACACCAGCTTGCTGGACTGGCCCCGCTCTTCCGGGGTCATGCCGCCGTCACCGGTGGTGGTGGAGGTGCCCACCATGGATGCGCCACGGCCCAGTGCCTCCTTGGCGTTGGCCGACAGCGCACCAAAGCTCATGCCGGCGATGGTAACCGGGGTCTCGATCACGATCGGCTTCTTGGCAAAACGGGTGCCGAGGGTGACCCGGGTGTTGCACTTCTCGCGGTAGCCCTCCAGCGGGTAGCGTGACATGGAGGCACCGAGGAACAGCAGGTCATCAAAATGCGGCAGCTTGCGCTTAGCGCCGAAACCGCGGATGTCGTAGATACCGGTGTCCGCAGCACGGCGAATCTCGGCCATGGTCGTGCGGTCAAAGGTGGCTGACTCGCGCAGGCCCGGGTTTACATTGATATCGTTGCTCATAATCGAATCCTCGTTCACTCAGGCTTAGTACGCATCCGCGTTGTCGACTTTGAAGTTGTACAGCTCACGTGCTGACCCGTAGCGCTTGAAAGACCTCGGGTCTTCATCCACACCCGCGCGGTTCAGCAGCTCGGTCAGCTCGTCGATATGCTCGGGCCGCATCTCTTTCTCGGTGCAGTCCGCGCCCAGTGACTTCACCTTCCCCTTCACGTAGATGTGCACCTCGTACATGGAGTCGCCCAGCGCATCGCCGGCATCACCGCAGACCACCAGCGATCCGGACTGGCCCATGAAGCAGCTCATGTGGCCGATGCTGCCCTTGACCACGATATCCACGCCTTTCATGGAGATGCCGCAACGGGCACCGGCGTTACCCTCGATCACCAGCAGCCCGCCATGCGCGGTAGCACCCGCGGCCTGAGAGGCATCGCCCTTGACGCGCACGGTGCCGGACATCATGTTCTCGGCCACGCCCTGGCCCACGTTGCCGTGCACCACCACATGGGCTTTCTTGTTCATGCCGGCGCAGAAGTACCCGGCGTGACCCTGAATATCCACGGCCAGATTCTGGTCCAGCCCGCAGGCGATATTGTGCTGCCCCCTGGGGTTCAACACCGCCCATTCACGTTCGGTGCACTCGGTGGCCTGGTCATGCAGCGCCTGGTTCAATTCACGGATGCTGGATTCAGCCAGATCAATCGTTTTCATCGTTGTTTCTCCTCGACTCAGGCTCAGTGGCTGCTGCGTTCCCAGACATAGAAAGTGGCCGGCTCCGGCTCCCAGACCCTGGCGTTTTCGATACCCGGCAGGGTGGTCAGCGCCTGATATTCGGACGCCATGGCCACGTAGTCATCGGTCTCGGCCAGCACGGCCGGCTTGCAGGCAATGGGATCACGCATCACGGCGAAGCCGTCGCGGGTGCCGATAGTGAAGGTGAAAAATCCGTCCAGATCTTCCAGTGCATGCTCCAGCGCGTCCTTCAGGCTGTCGCCCTGCTTGAGACGCCAGGTCAGGTAGCCCGCCGCCACCTCGGAGTCGTTCTCGGTTTCGAAGTTGATCCCCTCGCGCTTAAGGTTCTCGCGCAGGCGGTTGTGGTTGGAGAGGGAGCCGTTGTGCACCAGGCAGAGGTCCATGCCGGTGGAGAAGGGATGGCTGCCCTCCATGGTGACCGCGGACTCGGTGGCCATGCGGGTATGACCAATGATGTGACTGCCTTGCATGCCGTCCAGGTTGAAGGTGTCGGCGATCTTCTCCGGCAGCCCCACTTCCTTCAGGATTTCAATCGACTGCCCCACGCTCAGGATCAGCACGTCCGGTGCTTCTTCCGCCAGCCATTCACGCAGCGCGGCTTCTTCGCCGCGTACCTTGAACACGGCCACGCTGGCGTTCTGAAACCAGTTCAGCTCCAGCAGCAGTTCCGTTTTCAGGCGGGTGGCCAGCGCTTCCCAGTCATAGTCCGTTTCCGGATGGCGCAGGGTCAGTTTGATCCAGTCATCGCCCACTTCGTCACCGTAGATGGCGAAGCCGGCGCTGTCGGGACCGCGCTCGGTCATGGCGATCAGCATCGGTTTGAACAGCTCGCCGATCCGGCTTTCCAGTTCAGGGTTCTTCAGATAAAGCCCGACAATTCCACACATAATCAGATTCCTCGTAACAAAACCGGATCAGAAAAATTCGGCGTAGTGACTGACTTCCCAGTCGGATACATGGCGGCTGTATTCCACCCACTCGGCGCGCTTCACCTTGATGAACTCGGACACGATCTCGCTGCCCAGTGCTTCGGTAAACACGGTGTCCGCTTCCAGCGCATCGAGTGCTTCATTCAGGTTCTGCGGCAGAATGCCCACGCCCTTATCCCTGATCTCGTCCAAACTCAGGCTGTACAGGTTCACGTTCATCGGCTCGCCCGGATCCAGCTCGCGCTCCACACCGTCCATGCCGGCGGCGATCAGGGCCGCAGTGACCAGATAGGGGTTGCAGCCGGAGTCCGGCAGGCGGAACTCCAGACGGCCATAGGGGATGCGCACCATGGCAGAACGGTTGTTGTCGCCGTAGCAGACATAGGCCGGTGCCCAGGTGGCACCCGAGGCGTTGCCGCCCACCACCAGACGCTTGTAAGAGTTCACCGTCGGTGCGGCAAAGGCGCACAGAGCCGGAGCATGTGCCAGCAGACCGGCGGTGAAGTGATAGGCCAGTTTGGACAGACCCATGCCATGCCTGTCATCGGCGTCATGGAACAGGTTCTGGCCGTCCTTGTCGGTGATCGACAGGTGGAAGTGCATGCCGTTGCCGGTGCGGTCGGACGACGGCTTGGGCATGAAGGAGCAGACCATATCCAGATCGTTGGCGATCTCGCCCGCCGCCATGCGAACGAAGGTGAAACGATCGGCAGAGGTCAGGGCATCACTGTAGGTGTAGTTGATCTCGAACTGGCCGTTGGCGTCTTCGTGGTCGATCTGATAGACGTCGAAATCGACCTTTTGCAGCGCGTCCACCAGGCGTTCCAGAAACTCGCGGGAGCGAGACAGGCCCTTGTAGTCGTAGCAGGGCTTGTCCAGTACATCGCTCTCGTCTACCGGTTTGAGGGCCCCCTGAGCATCCCGGGTAAAGAGGGAGAACTCCGGTTCCACACCCGTGTTCAGGGTCCAGCCTTTCTCGGCCAGGCGCGCCAGTTGCTGCTTGAGCACCACGCGGCTGCAGTAGGGGTGCGGCGCATCATTCACGTAGCCGTCACAGGCGATGCGGGCATAGCCCGGCTGCCAGGGCACAACGCTGAAGGTATCCAGATCACCACGGGCCATGAAATCCGGCCCGTGCGGCTCCATGCCCAGACCCCAGACCGCGAAACCGGCAAAGCCCGCGCCCTTTTCCACTACATCCATCAGGCAGTTGGCCGGGACCGATTTGGTCTTGGCCACGCCGTGGATATCCACAAACTGGGCCAGCACGTACTTGATATCGTTCTGGCGGACAATGCGTTCGATCTCTGCGGGCATCATGATGCACCTCCTGTCGGATTTCGAGTTGCGCTCAGGTCACCAGGGACCGCGCTGAAGGTTTCAATGAGGTAGTGGCGGTAGCCCGGATCGGCACCGATCAGCAAACTGCCGCTCTCGATTTCGTGATACAGCCAGCAGCTGACCCCGGCGACGGAGGTCATCAGCCAGTCTCCCGGCTTGAGCTGGCGGAAGTCGTACTGGCACAGGTGAGCCATCAGCTCGATCCAGCCTTCGCCCTTGAGCTCAAACAGGCTGTCGTAGCGACGGAAACACCATTCACTCTGCGGGGCCGAGGCACCGGCCTTGAGCATCGCCATGTATTCATCTCGCCCAGTGCGTGCGACCAGGGCACCGCTGCCCTCCTCGGCAGTCAGCAGCTGTTCGGGGACCGGCAGGTCAGCATGTGTCAGAGCATCGCGGCTCTCGGGGCCGGTCAGCAGATAGCAGGCCCGTTCGACTTCATTCAGTTGCAGGCCGTAAAATTGAAAGGCAATCATCAGGCCACCTCCGTCAGATCAACGGTTTGGCGCTTGCCCTCGGCGTCGTAGAAGGGGGTTGCGCAGGGTTCGAGGGGGATCAGTGCACCGGAATCGACCCGCACCTGATACAGGCGATCACTGTCGGCCAGCGGCTGGTCCACCATGGCCAGACCGATGTAACGACCCAGCGAAGGGCTGTAGGCGATACTGGTGATGCGACCGGCGATGTCGCCGCTGTCGATCAGCAGATGGCATTCCTTCGGCAGTTCACCGCTGTAGCCCTTGGGCAGCATGAAACCGCGCAGAGTGCGCTGGCAGCGCGCCTTGAGCAGCGCCAGTGACGGCTTGCCGGTGAACCAGGGTTTGCTTTTGAGCGGGACCGCCCAGGGCATGTTGGCCTCGAACGGGTTGGTGAGGCCGTCGGTATCCTGCCCCACAATGATGTGGCCCTTTTCCAGTCGCAGCACACGCTGGGCTTCGACACCGAAGGGACGGATCCCGTACTCGGCACCCTGCTCCATCAGGGTGTTCCAGACCCGCTGTGCAGACGCTACCGGCAGGTGGATTTCGTAGCCCAGCTCACCGACGAAGCCGACCCGGATCAGACGCACGGGCACATCGCAGAGATTGCCCTCCTTGAAGCCCAGATAGGGGAAGTTTTCTTCACTCAGGTCGATGTCGGTCAGCGGCGCCAGCAATTTCCGGGCATGGGGGCCCGCCAGGTTCATCGCCGCCAGCGAACCGGTGCGATTGACCAGACGCACATCCAGCCCCCATTCCACAATGTGGCGGGACAGGGTGCGGAAGGTGGCATCCGCATGACTGGTGGTAGCAGAGACGTAAAAGCGATCCTCGGCCACACGGGCGGCGATTCCGTCATCCACGATCACTCCACTTTCGTCCACCATCAGGGCGTAACGGGTCATGTCCTGTTTGATGTTGGACATGCGCATGGTGTAGCTGCCATCCAGAAGCTTGCCGGCGTCCGGCCCCATGACTTCAATCTTGCCCAGCGTGGACACGTCGATCAGCCCCAGTCCGGTCCGCACCGCCTGCACTTCGCGCAGGATCGCCTGCTCACGAATCGACAGGTTGCCAGCGCCTGCGGCGTCAGAAACGCCAGTTTCTGAGGTAGGTAAATAGTACTCGGGACGCAGCCAGGCACCGGCTTCCATCATCCGGGCACCGTTATCCAGATGCCACTGATGCATGGCCGTCAGCCGCTCCGGGCGGAAACGCCGGCCGGCCAGCGCCTGCACCGGCACCGGGTGGAACATGGGGCGGGCGGTGGTCGAGCCGGTCTGATCGATGCTGCGACCGGTCACGGCGGCCAGCACACGGATACCGTTCATGTTGGCGTGCTTGCCCTGACTCGGCCCCATGCCGACCGTAGAGAAACGCTTCATCAGCTCGATGTTGTCGAAGCCTTCCTTGGCCGCGTTGACCAGATCCTTGAGCTGCAGATCCTCATCAAAGTCGATGAAGTTCTTGCCTCCGGGATGATCGACGATCGGCCAGGGGTGGGAGTGTGCTTCGCGGTCACGGCAGGCGGCCAGCTCTGCCGGCAGAGCCTCATCCTTGAGAAAAACAGCCGCCTCAGCACCGGCACGCTCGCCGTCTGCCAGCCGCTGCTCCAGCGTGAAGGCGCCGTTCAAGCGACCACAGGCAAAAATGCCCTCTGGCAGCTCCTGCGGCAGTAGCTGCTCCAGAGTCGAGTCATAGGCCAAACGACCACCCGCCTGATACAGCAACTGCGCCGCCGGCGCCCAGCCCACGCTCATCAGCAGCAGATCGGCATCGATCTCGAAGGCCTTGCTCGGTTCACAGGTATGGCCATCAAAAGGCGCAGCCACGATCTGAGTGAGGCGCTTTTTGCCCTTGGCTTCGTAGACCGCATGCTGCTCCAGCACACGAATGCCCTGCTGCCGGATCTCATCAGCCCAGACGCCCCGGCTGTTGGCAGACCCCATATCAATCACGGCGGCCACATCAACACCGGCCTTGACCATGTCCAGCGCCGCACGGTAGCCCTCGCTGTTGGCGGTCAGCACAACCCCCCGCTGACCGGGCTTGACCGCATAACGCACGATCAGACGCTGGGCAGCAGAGGCCATCATCACGCCGGGCAGGTCGTTGTTGCGAAACACCGCCGGCTGCTCCATCACACCCGTCGCGCTGATCACGGCACGGGCGCGCATTTTGATGATGCCGTTCGGCCCCAGCAGCGGCACGTAATGATCGGTGTACCAGCCACAGGCCAGATGGGCGGGCAGCACACGGATGTTGGCGTGGTTCTGTACCGCTGCTTTCAGACGTTCCCGTATCGGCGCGGCGTTCGCTTCGTTCACCAGCTGGTAATCCAGGCTGCCGCCGATCTGCGGGTTCTCGTCCACCAGCACTACGTCCAGCCCCTGTTCGGCGGCGCTCAGTGCGGCCTGCATGCCGGACGCACCGGCGCCGATCACCAGCAGATCGCAGAAGCCGTAGGTCTTCGCCTGACGACGGACACTCCAGCGGGTATCGATGGTGCCAAGGCCCGCCTTTTCGCGAATCACGCGCTCCCACATCGGAAACAGCTTCTTCGGGTTGTGGAAGGTCTTGTAGTAGAAGCCCACCGGCAGGAAGCGGGACAGTGTGCCGATGATCTGGTCCCTGTCCTTTTCCAGGCTGCCGTTGACGTTACAGGCGGTCAGCGACATGCCCGCCGTCAGCGGCGTGATATCGCCCCGAATGTTAGGCTCCTCGCTGCTCTGGAACAGCGCGTTCACGTCGTGGTTGGCCAGCGTCACCACACCACGTGGACGGTGGTATTTGAAGCTGCGGCCCAACAGGGTCTGGCCGGAGGCCAGCAGCGCCGAGCTGATGCTGTCACCGGCGAAGCCGGTAAACGCCTTGCCCTCAAATTCGAAGCTCAGCGTCTCGGAGCGGTCGAGCCACTCCAGCGGCTGGGGATCAAGCCGGGATGTCATAACGCACCTCCTCCAGATCGATAAACCGCACCACTTCATCCTTCAGGGTGTCGCGCTCCATCACGTACCAGCGCCCGGTCGGGCGGTGATACCACCACTCGCGCAGCAGGCCCGGCGCACCCTGACGGTTGAACACATACGCGGCCCAGCTGGGCGCGTCGGCCTCCATCGGCGGGCGGCGGACTTCACCGCCGTAATCAAATTCGCTGATCGGCCGAGGGCCAATCACGGGACAGTCGAATACTTTCATCGTCCCCTCTCCTCAGTGCCCGACCGACGCTGCGCCCTTCTCACCGACCAGTTCAAAGTCGGTGAAGCGGGACAGGCGGAAGGGTTCAATCAGTTCATGGTTGCGGTCGTTGGCCAGGGTCCAGGCCAGGGTCTTGCCGCTGACCGGCGTGGCCTTGAAGCCCCAGGTACCCCAGCCCGCATCCAGGTAGAAGCCGTCGATGGGCGTTTTGCCCATGATCGGGGCAAAGTCCGGGGTGATGTCGCTCATGCCGGCCCACTGACGCATCACTTTCATGCGGCTCATGAACGGGAAGAGGTCGATCATCTGGTCGGTCAGGCCTTCAACAAAGTTGAAGCTGGAACGGGTGGAATGCAGCACTGACGGGTCCATAGAAGCCCCCATCACCATCTCGCCGCGAGACGACTGGCTGACGTAAACGTGCAGGCTGCCGGACACCACGATGGTGTCCATGAACGGCTTCACCGGCTCGGATACACAGGCCTGCAGCGGGAAGATTTCGATCGGTGTTTCCAGCCCCAGCATGGAGGTGATGCGCGGGGTGGACCCGGCCACCATGGAGACCACCTTGTTGCAGCTGACAAAGCCGCGGTCGGTTTCCACGCCGGTCACCTTGTCACCCTGGGTCCGAATGGCCGTGACGCGGGTTTTCTGGTGAATCTCGACACCGCGATTGTAAGCACCGCGGGCATAGCCCCAGGCGACGGCATCATGGCGTGCCACTGCACCCGGCGCGTGATAGAGCGCCCCCATTACCGGATGGGTACCGGCACAGTCCAGATCCATGTAGGGCACTTCCTTGGCGATGAAGTCCCGATCCACCACTTCGGATTCAATGCCGTGGTGCTTGTTCACTTCGGCGCGCCAGCGCATGGTGCGCAGGGCGCTGTCGGTGTGCGCCAGCGTGAAGTGGCCACGGGTGGAGTAGAAGATGTTGAGGTCGAAATCGTCTGACAGATCCTCGAACAGCTTGAGGCTGGTGTCGTAGAATTTCACCCCTTCCGGCGTCAGGTAGTTGGAACGCACAATGGTGGTGTTACGGCCGGTGTTGCCACCGCCGATATACCCCTGTTCCAGCACCGCCACGTTGGTAATGCCGTGTTCCTTGGCCAGGTAGTAGGCACAGGCCATGCCGTGCCCGCCACCACCGATGATCACTACATCGTAGTGCGGCTTGAGCGGCTTGGCTTCGGGAAAGAAACGGGGCTCGTTGTGTGACGATTTGAGGCCGTATTTGAGCAAGCGCCAGGGCATGGGATTCTCCTAGGCAAAAACAACGGTTTTGTTGCCGTGTACCAGGACACGGTCTTCAATGTGGTAACGCAGGCCACGGGAGAGCACCGCTTTCTCCACATCCTTGCCAAGACGCACCATGTCGGCGGTGGTGTTGTGGTGCGTCACCCGGTGCACGTCCTGCTCGATGATCGGGCCGGCATCCAGTTCCGAGGTCACGTAGTGACAGGTGGCCCCGATCTGCTTCACGCCCCGCTCGGCCGCCTGATGATAGGGACGCGCGCCGATAAAGGACGGCAGAAAGCTGTGGTGGATATTGATGATGCGGCTCGGATACAGCGCACAGAGTTCTTCCGGGATGATCTGCATGTACTTGGCCAGCACGATCACGTCCGCTTCCGCCGCCGCGATCTGTTCCCTCACCGCCTGGAAGTGCGGCGCCTTGTTGCTCATCTCCACCGGCACGTGGACAAAGGGAATCCCGTGCCACTCCACATAGGAGCGCAGCAGGTCGTGATTTGAGATAACGCAGGGAATGTCGATATTCATCTCGCCGGAGCGCCAGCGATACAGCAGATCGGACAATGCGTGGGCTTCTTTTGATACCATCAGTACAACGCGTTTGCGCTGTTCGGAGTCGGTGATCTGCCACTGCATGTCGAACTCATCGGCAAGTGGCGCGAATTTCGCTTTCAACTCCTCAAGTGCAAAGGGAAGCGAGTCCGCCAACACTTCGTAGCGCATGAAGAACTGGCAGTGTTCGGTATCGGCAAACTGGTGTGCCTCACTGATCCAGCCGTTGTGAGAGGCAAAAAACTGAGTAACAGCGGCCACGATACCGACCCTGTCGGGACAGGAGACGGTCAATCGGTACTTGCGGGCATGTTGGGTTTCGATAGCCATGACCAGGGTCCAAATTTCTTAAAGGGAAATTTAATTTCACCAAGGTAAAGCAAACCCTTTGCCAACTTTTGGGTTTGGCGTATAAGAAACAGGACGTCTGTGGCTAAGTAACTGTTTTGAATATATTTAGGAAATAAAATTTCCTGAGAAGAATAATAAGCGGCAGTGACCGGTGTACTCTGAGCGTGCAAACCCGGCACTGAAAGGTGCACCGAAGCAGAGCACACCGCACAGAATCGGAGCATTTTGTATGACGGATTCGGACAGCCCAAGGCTGCGGCTGGAGCAGTACATTGCCATGCGCGTGAAGAGCAAGCGCACCGAGCAGGGCCTGAAAATCATCGATGTCGCCCGTATTGCAGGGCTGAGTCAGGGCATGGTCAGCAAGATCGAAAATGCCCAGGTCTCCACCAGTCTGGATACCCTCAGCCGTCTTTGCGACGCCATTGGCCTGCCGATCTCACAGCTGTTCACCGATTATGACCGGCCCGAAGGCACGGCACAGCTCACCAGGGCCGGGGAAGGGATGGAAGTGGTGCGCCGCGGGACCGAGAAGGGCCACACCTATCAGTTGCTGAGCTACCACCGCGGCAAGAAGAAGAGCTACGAGCCCTTCCTGATCACCATGGATGACGCCAGCGAGGTATTTCCCACCTTCTCGCACCCGGGACAGGAGTTCATCTATCTGTTGAAAGGCCAGATTCGCTACCGTCACGGCAACCATCTGTACGACATGGGACCGGGTGACGCCCTCTCATTCGATGCCGAGATTCCGCACGGCCCGGAAGAGCTGCTGGAGGTCCCGATCCAGCTGCTGTCGATCATTCACTACGACGATCACTGAGCCGGCACGGGCGCGGGTTCACTGACCAGGAAGCCCTGAGACTCTTCGATGCCCAGCGCTTCCACCGCAGCCTGCACATCAGGGCTGTGGACAAACTCTGCAACGGTGCGGATGCCCGCATTACGGGCGAAGAAAACGATCGCCCGCACAATTTCATAGCTGGTGGCATCCTGATGCAGGTTGCGGATGTACTTGGCATCGATCTTAAGGGTATCGATCTCGAGTTCCAGAATGCGCTCGAAGTTGGAATATTCGGTGCCGAAGTCATCGATGGCCAGCTGATAGCCCTGACGTTTGAGCAGCTGAAGCTGCTCCACGTACGCCTGCTTGCTGCCACTGCTGACTCCTTCATGGATCTCCAGAATCAGCCGGTTCGGATCCACCCCGCGGGTAACCACAAGCTGCTCCAGAAAGTCCGGCAGATAGCCCAGTTCCAGATCCGTTTCGGTGATATTGACCGAGATGGCGCCGGACTGCCGCGACAGCTGGTCCACTGCCTGCTCCAGCACCAGACGCGTGATAGTCGGCATCAGGCCGATCAGTTCAGCCACCGGCAGGAATTGACCCGGCCCATAGACTTCCCCCTCGTGCTCCAGCCGCACCAGCGCTTCCCACTTGCGAATAACGCCGTCAGAGTTGTCGCGAATCCCCTGATACCAGGCTCGCACGCCGCCGCTTTGCAGCGCCTCATGCAGGCGCGCACTCCAGCCGATGTAGTCGAGCTGCTGCTGAGGATCCGGCTGATCCTCGCGTACGTTATAGCGGTAGGTGGCGTTTTTGCCCCGCAGACGCGCCTGCTTCAGCGCCACCATGGCACACCTGAGCAGGTCTTCACCGCCCGTTGAGATACCGGCATTGAAGGTGACGTAGAAACTCAAGTCGCCCAGTGGCACCGGTGACTTGAAAAAGCGCTGCCGCAGCCGTTCCAGTTCATCATCAGGACTGCGCAGCTGATCATACAACAGAGCGAATTCATCTCCGCTGGCCCGGAACACGCGACCGTCTCCGGCAATTTCCCCCAGCGCAACCGAAAAGGCTCGCAACAGGCGGTCACCGGTTTTCAGTCCGTAACGGGCGTTTATCAGGCCCAGGTTATTCAGGTTAATCAAGACCAGACAGGCTTCATCTCCGGTCTGCGCCAGAGCCTGCAACAGTCCCTGTGCGTTGGGCAATCCTGTCAGCGGATCGTGCTCCAGTCGGTACACCAGAATTTCGCGCTCTGCCTGCAGGCGCTGATGCTGGGCCTGGCGCACCTGTGCAATCGAGATCAGCGCTGCCCCCACTTCCAACAGCCGCATATGAAAATTGGAAGGGCTTCGGTGTTCAAAAGAAGAGAGCGCAAAAGAGCCAATCACCTGCCCCCGCTCGTCTCGTACCGGCATGGACCAGCAGGCCAGCAGATTGAAATCCACTGCAATCGAACGCAAATCTTCCCAGCGGGGATCGTCCAGCGTATTGCTGATGAAGGCGGGTTCGTTACGATACACCGCGTTGCCACAGGAGCCGCTTTGAGGTCCCGGACGCAGACCTGACAGGCGCTCAACCCCCTCGGGCGGCACGCTGGGGGCAGCCACTACGTCCATTTTTCCGGTATTGTCATCCAGTGCCATGAATGAGGCCACCGAGCCCGGCAGCAGCTGCTCCGCCATGCGGCAGGTCTCATTGATGACATCCAGATAAGGGGTGTCAGATGCAACCAGTCCACAAATGGCCTGCTGCAGCCCCAGAATATGATCCAACTCTTCCAGGCTGAGATCGATTTCCTGCTCATTTGCTGACTGCACGCTATCCCCCGTAACCACGGTAGTTGTCAGGATCACTCAAAGGTGAGCGGTTGCCTGAATGATGACTCCCATTATACCGGAAACATACCCGCGTTTTTCATGGGGAGCCAGCCCCGGAGTCAGGTGTCTTGCCCCTGGTCAGCGCCTCTTCAAGATGACTGAAGAGGTCTACCGGCAGCGGGAACACGATGGTATGGCTGTTCTGACCGGCGATTTCGGTCAAGGTCTGCATGTAACGCAATTGAATGGCCTGTGGCTGCTGTGCCAGAGTTTGCGCCGCATGCAGCAGTTTTTCCGAGGCCTCCTGCTCACCCTGTGCGTGGATCACCTTGGCCCGGCGGGCACGTTCCGCTTCTGCCTGACGGGCGATGGCGCGGATCATGCTTTCATCCAGATCCACATGTTTGATCTCCACGTTGGCCACCTTGATACCCCAGGCATCGGTTTGCTTGTCCAGTATCTGCTGGATATCCGAGTTGAGCTGATCGCGCTCTGACAGCATTTCGTCCAGCTCGTGCTGACCCAGCACCGAGCGCAGGGTGGTTTGTGACAACTGGCTGGTGGCTTCCAGATAGTTCTCCACATGAATCACCGCCCGTTCGGGGTCGACCACCCGGAAGTAGATCACCGCATTCACCCGCACCGACACGTTATCACGCGAGATCACGTCCTGGGTGGGCACATCCATCACCAGCGTGCGCAAATCGACTCTGACCATCTGCTGGATCACGGGAACAACAATGATCAACCCGGGCCCTTTCACACGGTAAAAGCGGCCGAGCAGGAAAATAACCCCGCGCTCATATTCACGCAGGATGCGGAACATGGACAACAGCAGGAGTACGGCCAGAACGGCCAGTGTCGTCATAAAGTAGGGGAAGCCGAACATATCAGGTCTCCTGTTTTTCCACGATCAGGTGCAGGCCGGCACTGCCCGTGACACAGACCCGATCACCCGTTTGCAGGGGGCGGTCGCAGTCGACCGGCCAAAGCTCACTTTCAAAACGGACCAGCGCCTGGCCGTCACGACAGGTTTCCACCTCCAGCCACTGCCCCAGGGCGGCGTCTGTCCCCAGCGTCTGAGGCCGGTTACGTGCTCTCAGCGCCATGGCCACAATGCCGAACGCCACCAGCAGGGTACTGAACCCCAGCGCCAGAATGACCGGCCAGGCAATCTTGTAGGCCGGCAATTCGGTATCCATCAGCATGATGGAGCCCACCGTAAAGGCGATGGCACCGCCAATCCCCAGAATCCCGAAACTGGGAGCATAGGCCTCGGCCACCATCAGGCCGATGCCCAGCAGCATCAGACCCAGCCCCGCGTAGCTGATCGGAAGTACCTGAAACGCATAGAGCGCAATCATCAGGCTGATCACGCCCAGTACGCCCGGCACGCCGAAGCCCGGATTGGAAAATTCAAAGATCAAACCGTAGATGCCGATCAGCATCAGCAGATAGGCCACATTGGGGTTGGTGATGATGGCCAGAAAGTCACTGCGCCAGTCCGGCAGGTATTCAAACAGCGGCGCGTCTGACAGGTCCAGCGTCAGCTCGCGCTCGCCCACTTGAATAACGCGCCCGTCCAGCTGCTCAAACAGTGCCCTGCGGTCAACGGCGATCAGGTCGATCACCTGCTGCTCCAGCGCGGCCTGAGCACTGAGACTGCTGCCCTTGCGCACCGCCTCTTCCGCCCAGTCGGCATTGCGGTTACGCAGTTCCGCCAAACCACGGATATAGGCCACGGCATCATTGATGATCTTGCGCTGCATCGCCCCATCAGGGGCAGCCTCCTGCGGTGTGTCGGCGCCATCTTCGGGTGAGGGGGAACGGGGCGAGGGCAGCCCCCCGATACTGACCGGGGTTGCCGCACCGAGGTTGGTGGCGGGCGCCATGGCGGCCAGATGGCAGCTGTAGAGAAGGTAGGTGCCGGCACTGGCAGCCCGCGCCCCGCCGGGGGTCACGTAGCCAATGACCGGAATGGGCGATGCCAGCACGGCACTGATCATCTGGCGCATGGACAGGTCCAGTCCCCCGGGGGTATCCATCTCCAGCAGCACGGCCCGCGCACCGGCGGCAGCGGCTTCCTCAAGCCCGCGAACCAGATAGTCGGCACTGGCCGGACCGACCACGCCCTCAAGACGCAATACCCACACCGCGCTCTGAGGCGCAGACGTGGACTGGGCGCCCGCCTGGGGCACCCAGGCCAGCATGGCTAACAGGAACAGTAATAGTGCCCGGCGCAGATCAACCCGCATGCTCCACCTCCTTTGATGCTTGCAGTATAGGCAATCATCGGGCGCGTGGAGCGAGCTGAGTGGCGCCGGCAAGAAGTGTCAGTCGGCGCCCAGGCCTCTCAGGAACAGATCCACGCTGCGGACAATATAGGCATCGATTTCCTCGTCGCTGATCTGAGGCTCAATGCCCAGTTCAGAACGCAGCTTGGCCTCGCCCTGCATCATCATCAGAAACTGGATGGCGGCATGGCGGGCATGCTCAAGCCGGAGCCCACCCTGTTCGGCCTCGCGCTCCAGCATCTCGGTCAGCCCCGCAATCACGGTTTGCGGTCCGGCGGCAAAGAACAGTGCGCCGACTTCCGGCTGTGTATCGACCTGCGCTACACAGGTACGGTGCACCTGACGGGCTTCCTGCGACAGCAGCAGGCTGACGAAGCGGCGCCCGATGTTCAGCAGCCGGTCGCGCAGGCTGCCCTCGGTCGCTGCAAACAGGTCGGCCAGCTCATAGCGCTGGCATTTGCACTGGATTGCAGCGGTAAACAGGTCATCTTTAGAGCCAAAATGGCTGTACACGGTCTGCTTGGATACACCGGCCTGCTGGGCCACCATTTCCATACTGGTATCCGTGAATCCCTTCTCTACAAACAGCATTGAGGCCGCTTCAAGAATCTGCTCTCGTTTGGCCAGGCTACTGGGTCTCACGTCTCTCTCCAAAATCAAACTAGACAGTCCAGTCTCATAAACATAAACTGGACTCAAAGGTCCAACTACCATTATAGCCGGAAGTGATGCATGAAGATGCCCGGATACATCGCCTTTTTGATGGCGATCATCTCTTTAATGCTGACAGGGTGTGACAGTACCGACGTCAGCCAGACGGACGATCCCCCGCTCGCAGTCAGCGTTGAGCCATTAAAGCCGGTGAGCCAATTCAGCGTGGAACACCGCTATGCCGGGCAGGTGACAGCCGCCCAGAGCAGTGCGCTGGGATTTGAAACCGGCGGTACGCTGGAGCAGGTGCTGGTGGATACGGGCGACCGGGTCACGCAGGGCCAGCGGCTGGCACAACTGGATACCCGCCTGTTACAGCGCGAAGCAGACCGGCTGCGCGCTCAGCGTCAGGAGATCAGCGCCCGGCTCTCGCTGGCCCGCAAGAGTCTGCAGCGGCTGAACAGCCTTGAACCCCAGGGATTCGCTTCGCGTCAGCGGCAGGACGAACTGGAGGCCGAAACCCAGGCCCTGCGGGCGGCGCTTGAAGTCTCGGATGCGGCGCTGGCCCAGAACTGGCTGCAGCAGGACAAGGCGGTACTGACAGCCCCCTTTGACGCCCGTGTGGGCAAGCGGCTGGCCGATCAGGGCACCGTGCTCGCAGCAGGTCAGCCCGTACTGCAGCTCCTGACCCGGGACCAGACCGAAATCCTGATCGGCGTGCCCGCGCAGCTGGCGCAACAGATGCAGGTCGGTGCCCGGTATACCGTTGAGGTTGAGCAGCAACGCCTCAACGCCACCCTGATACAGATCGGTGCCGAGCTGAACCCGGCCAGTCGCACACTCAGCGTACGGCTGCAGCCTGTCTCCCCGCTGGAACAGCCACAGGGCACACTGGCCCATCTGGTGCTTGAACAGGTACAGGAAACGCAAGGGTTCCGTGTACCCATTAGCGCGCTGACCGACAGCGTGCGTGGGCTCTGGCAGGTCTACGTATTGAACGGAGAAAATCGCGTCGAAGCCCGCGATGTCCGCATCCTGCATACCAACGCCACCCATGCCTTTATTGAAGGTGCACTCGCGCCCGATGAGCGACTGATCACCAGTGGCCTGCACCGAGTCGTGCCCGGCCAGACGGCAGCCCCGGCACCCCGTACAAGTGCAGGAGCCGCTCAGCCATGATGGGATCGATGCTGTTCAACGGCCGGCTGCTGGCTCTGCTGGTCGCCCTGCTGGTGGTTGCCGGCAGTGCCGCCCTGCACACCCTCCCGCGTCAGGAAGACCCGCGGGTACTGGCCCGGATGGCCACCGTTATCACCCAGCTGCCCGGTGCCAGTGCCGAACGGGTCGAGGCACAGGTGTCCGAACCGATCGAGAACACACTGCGCGAGCTGGCGGAAATCAAGGAGATCACCTCTACCTCCCGTCTGGGCGTCTCCATGGTCAGCATCGAGTTGCAGGACCGGGTGACCGATGTGCAGCCGGTCTGGTCCCGTGCGCGCGACCTGCTGGATGACGTGCGATCCGAGTTGCCGACAAACAGCACAGATCCGCAGCTGGAAGATCAGAGGGGCTACGCCTTTACCCTGCTGATCGGGCTGGAATGGCAGGGGGCCGGCGGGCCCGACATGGGTACGCTGAGCCGCTATGCCGATGAACTGGAAAGTCGCATGCGGGCCCTGCCGGGGACAGACTATGTGGAGCGTTTCGGCCAGCAGGCAGAGGAAATACAGGTCACCATCGATCCGGAACAGGCCGGTCAGCGCGGCCTGACCCTGCCCGCGATCGCCACGGCGATTGGCCGGGCAGACGGGCGCTCCTCGGCCGGTGAAATCAGCAATGATCAGGTGCAGTTGCAGGTCGCACTGACAGGTGCGCTGGACAGTCTGGAGCGGATTCGCGCCATTCCGCTGCAGCGGGATAACGAAGGCGCCCTGACCCGCGTGCGCGACATCGCCGATGTCTCGCTCGGTGTACATCAGCCCGCGCGGGATGAAGCCTGGGTCGACGGCGCGCAGAGCCTGGTCGTGGGCGTGCGCATGCTGCCCCACCTGAGAGTCGACCAGTGGACAGCACTGGCACGTGAGCGTCTGGAGCTGTTCAGCCAGAGCATACCGGCCAACATCCACACCCGTATCCTGTTCGACCAGAGCGGCTATACCGAAACACGCCTGACCGAGCTGGTGATCAACATCGGCCAGGGGTTTGTCATCATCCTGCTGGTACTGCTGATCACTCTGGGCCTGCGGGCCGCCCTGATTACCGCGCTGGCACTTCCCCTGACCACCCTGTTCACGCTGGCCTGCATGAACGGCTATGGGCTGCCGATCCATCAGATGTCGGTCACCGGTCTGGTCGTTGCGCTGGGTATCATGATCGACAACGCCATCGTCATGGTCGACAGCGTGCAACACCGCCGACAACAGGGTGAATCCGCCCGCAGTGCGGTGTTGAATTCGGTGCGTCATTTCTGGCTGCCGCTGCTGGGCTCCACCCTCACCACCGTGCTGGCCTTCATGCCGATCGTGCTCATGCCGGGCCCGGCCGGAGAGTTTGTCGGTGGCATCGCCATCAGCGTGATCTTCGCACTGCTGGGCTCCTGGCTGCTGTCCCATACCCTGATTGCGGCCCTTGCCGGTCGCTATTTGAAAAGCGGTCACCGGGGCGAGGATCACTGGTATCACACCGGCATCCATCTGCCACAACTCGGCCGCCAATTCCGACTCAGCCTGCGCTGGGCCCTCAAGCATCCCCTGATCACACTGGCGCTGACCCTGATACTGCCCCTGACCGGTTTCTGGAGTGCCGGCCAGCTGACGGAACAGTTTTTCCCGCCGTCTGATCGGGACATGTTCCACATTGAAGTTCACCTGCCGCCTCAGGCCAGCCTGGCGCAAACACGTGAGGTGACCCGGCAGATCGACAGCCTGTTGAACCAGCACGATGAGATTGAGCAGGTCGCCTGGTTTCTGGGGGCCAGCGCTCCGCTGTTCTATTACAACCTGATGCCATTGAATGAAGACGAGCCCAACTATGCACAGGCGATGGTCACCAACGATCACTTCACCAGCGCCAACCGCCTGATTCCGTTGCTGCAGGCACGGCTCAACGCGGCCCTGCCCGAAGCACAGATACTGGTGCGCCAGCTGGATCAGGGCCCGCCGTTCAAGGCGCCGGTGGAACTGCGTCTGTTCGGTCCGTCGCTGGAGCGGTTGCGTACACTGGGCGACGAAGCGCGGCGCATACTGGCGGGCATCCCGGATGTGGTGCACACCCGCACCACCCTTCAGGCCGGTACACCTCAGGTGCGTCTGGCCGTGGATGAAGATGCGGCGCGTCTGGTCGGGTTAACCCTGCAGGATGTGGCCGGTCAGTTGCGTGGTGCCCTGCAGGGCCTGCATGCGGGCGACCTGCTGCAGGGCACCGAAACGCTGCCGATCCGGGTACGAGTCGACAGTGCGCGGCGCGATGCGCCCGATACGCTGGCTCAGCTGCATCTGCAGACACCGGCTGCGGGTAATATCCCTTTGCAGTCACTGGCCGAGGTCGAGCTGGTCTCCACTCAGGGCGCCATTCCCCGGCGGGATGGTGAACGGGTCAACGTGATTGAAGGTTATCCGGCATTCGGCGTGCTGCCCGGTCAGGTGCTGGCCGCCTATCAGCAGGCACTGGCCGAAGCCGGTTTCACGTTACCGGCCGGGTATCGGATGGAGATCGGTGGGGAGGCCTCCAAGCGCGACAGCGCCGTGGGCAACCTGATGGCAAACGTCGGGGTTATTCTGGTGCTGCTGATCACGGTGGTGGTGCTCTCGTTCAACTCCTTCCGCATCAGTCTGGTGATCTTTGCCTCTGCCATCCAGGCGGCAGGGCTGGGCATTCTGACGGTCTGGCTGTTCGGCTATCCGTTCGGCTTTACCGTGATCATTGCCCTGCTGGGCCTGATGGGGCTGGCGATCAACGCGGCGATTGTGATTCTGGCCGAGCTGAAAGCGGATCCCAACGCCTGCCGGGGCGAATCCGGGGCGATCACCTCCGCCGTGGCAGGCTGTACCCGACACATCAGCTCCACCACGATCACCACGGTGGGCGGCTTCATGCCGCTGATTCTGGCGGGTGGCGGGTTCTGGCCGCCCTTTGCGGTCGCCATCGCCGGCGGCACACTGATGACGACGCTGCTGTCATTCTATTTCGTGCCGGCCCTGTTCAGGACTCTGGCACGCAAGCGTCCTTTTGCGGTGACCCGGGCAGCCAGTGACTAGTGTAAAGCTGAGGTCATCATCAAGGGCGAGCCTGAGGTGAGCACGCGTGTCAGCTCAGGCCGTATTTCTTGATTTTACGGTGCAAGGTTGAGCGGCTGATACCCAGCGACTTGGCAGCCCTTGATACAACCCAGCGATTCGCTTCGAGTGCCCTTAGCAGGGCCTCGCGTTCAGCCGGGTCATCAGAGCATCGGGCATTGATGCCCAGAGACACCACACGCTCAGGAGGCTTTTCAAACGGCCCATGCGAGTGCAGCTCCGGCTGTTCCGCCCCGCTTCCAACAAACAGCTCTTCAGGCAGGTCCTGCGGAAGAATGCGCTCGCCGTCACACATGCACAGGGCAAACTGCAGAACATTTTTCAGTTGCCTGATATTTCCCGGCCACTCATGCTCTGTCAGTATCCGGCGCACCTCGGATGAAAGCTCTATCGCCTGTGAACTGGCTTCTCGGAGTATTCTATCGATCAGTTCTGTTTTATCCGCCCGCTCGCGGAGCGCCGGCAGCTCAACACGGACCCCACTGATACGGTAATAGAGATCCTCACGGAATGCGCCATCACTGATCAGCTGCTTCAGATCCCGGTGTGTTGCCGTGATGACATGCAGATCAATGGGCACGGCTTCGATCTCACCCAGGGGCGTAATCTCACCTTCGGCCAGTACCCTCAGCAGACGAGCCTGGAGTGCAAGCGGCATATCACCAATCTCATCCAGGAACAGCGTTCCACCGTGACTGGCCTGTATTTTGCCGACCTTGCCGCCTTTAAGGCCACCGGTAAACGTGCCGGCGCTATATCCAAACAGCTCGCTTTCAATCAGGGATTCGGGAATCGCAGCACAGTTCAGCGTCACAAAGGGCTTGTCAGCACGCTGGCTGCTGTCATGGATGGCACGGGCCCAAACCTCTTTGCCGGTACCGGTCTCCCCCTGCAACAGGATATTGATATTACGATTGATAACGCGCTGGCAAATCTCGGCGTTGCGTGCCAACCGGTGGTCTCCCCCGGCGAACTGCATAAGTGGATTGTCAGGAACGCTGTTGAGCGACCGGGCAGTGGTTTGGATGTCTTTCGTGGGGGAAGGTGCCATTGCCACACGAGGGTCGAAGCAACTTAGCCACAGGGTCTGCATCCCATCGCCCTGTCCCCCCTCCAGCCGGCAGGGGCCACGATGAAGCATTTCCAGAGTCAAGCCGAACAGGTCTGTCAGGTTCAGTCCGATCACCATCGAACGATCACTGACACCAAGCAGCATCAAGGCTGGCGTGGTAATACCGATAAGGGTTCCGCTGTCGTTGGCAGCAATCAGAGCGCTGCTGAGGGAAGGGTCTCCTGCAGGACCTCCGTTAATGGCCAGCAGATAATCAGTGCCAAAGGCATACCTGAACATGGCCGCTTCGATCTGATCAGCACTGTCACACACCAGGTTCTGTGCCAGCCCCTGCAGCTGTTTGTCACCTTGTGCGTAAGTGGAAATATCCAGCGCACCGATCATCTCTCCATCAGGCGCGATGATCGGTGCAGTCGAGCAACTGAAGCGACGCAGTTCGCGACCAAAATGCTCCTGAGCGTACACCGTCAGTGCTTCACCCGTCGCCAGGCAAGTCCCCAGCCCGTTGGTGCCAACCTGCTCCTCGGTCCAGACTGTGCCGGTCCGCATTCCATGCTCTTTGAGCTCTTCACCCTGTTGCGAGTCTATATACTGCCTGAGTATCACACCCCGGGCATTGGTCACCAGCACACAGTAGCCCGAGTTTCCACCTACCTGACTAAGACGCTGAAAAACCGGCTCTGCCACATTCAGCAAGCTGTCGAACTCACTTCGTTCACGCTGCAGCTCCCGATCACTCAGGCGTGGAGGCAACAGAGCACGCCCCGGTTCCAGCTTGTATTGATCAATACAACGCTCCCAGGATCCGCGTATCTGCGTGGGTATTTCTGCCTGATCACGCTGTGACGGCAGCAGTACATGCTGGTCTCGACCGTAAGTGCCCATAACTGCCTGACAAGAGGCCTCTGTATTTATAGTTATCCTTTAATCATAGGGGGCTACTTAACCACCTGTCCACCCGCACGGCGGTTTCTACACACCGTCGCATCGTCTGAGCCACTGTGTATCAACAGATTGCGACACTCTGTCGCATAAATCGATCACAAAACCCAAACAATCCATATATATCAATATCTTATGAAAAACGGCACGGGGCTTGCCCTATACCCGGCAAGACACGAGGTGACCCGCACCCACTGGTCGATTACTCCAATCATAAAAAAACAAGGAGGGGTTCCGTCATGAAGCCAAACCGGAATCAAAAGCTCTGGATGTACGAACAGATGCATACCAGCCGTTATTTCGAGGAATGCATCGAAAAGATCTATATGGAAGGCAAATCTCCCGCATTCAACATGGCCAACGGCCCCATTCCCGGCGAGATGCATCTTTCCAATGGGCAGGAGCCCTGTGCCGTCGGTGTGTGTGCGCACCTGGATGCCGAAGATATCGTTACCTCTACTCACCGCCCCCACCATGTCGCCATTGCCAAAGGCGTGGATCTGGATCGCATGACCGCCGAGATCTTCGGCAAGAAGTCAGGTCTGAGCGGTGGTCGAGGCGGTCATATGCATATTTTCGATGCCGACGTAAATTTCTCCTGCTCCGGGATCATTGCCGAGGGTATGGGACCCGCCGTTGGAGCAGCCCTGTCCCGCCATCTGCAGAAAAAGGCCGGGGTTGCCGTTGCCTTCATCGGTGAAGGGGCCGCCAATCAGGGCGCCTTCCATGAGTCCATTAACCTTGCCGCCGTCTGGAAGCTCCCCGTGGTTTTTGTCATCGAGGACAACGCCTGGGGCATATCGGTCGCAAAAAACACGTCCACTGCCATTGAGCACAACGATGCCCGCGCTGCCGCCTACGGTATTCCCGGCCACTTCGTGCCCGACAACGATCCCTTGGCCATCTTCGAGGTTGCCGGCAAGGCGATTGACCGCGCCCGTCGTGGTGAAGGGCCGTCACTGATTGAGATCGAGACTTTCCGCCTCGCAGGCCATTTCATGGGCGATGCCGAGGGCTACCGCCCCAAAGGCGAGAAAGACGCACTGTATGCCCGTGATCCTATCCCCAAAATGCGCCAGCACCTGATTGATGAAGAGAACTGGAGTGAGGAACAGGACCAGGAACTGGTTCACAGGGCGCACAAGCGTGTGGACCTGGCGATCCAGTTCGCCCGCGACAGTGAATACCCGGCCCCTGAGGAAGCGATGGAACAGGTCTTTGTCTGACCCTTTAATTGATTGATGGCGATAAGAGGATAACAACAATGAGCCAGACATCCAGCATGCAGGCGGCCGTATGGCATGGTCGCCGAGACATCCGTGTCGAATCCGTTCCCCTGCCCGACCACCCCCCGCCGGGCTGGGTGCAGATCAAAGTACACTGGTGCGGCATCTGCGGCTCGGATCTGCATGAGTATGTGGCCGGGCCCGTATTCATCCCCACGGACGAGCCCCACCCGCTCACCGGCATCAGTGGCCAGTGCATCCTGGGTCACGAATTCAGCGGCGAAATCACTGCGCTGGGCGATGGAGTGACCGGCTTCAGTCCGGGTGACCCTGTCACCGCCGATGCCTGCCAGCATTGTGGTGAGTGTGATTACTGCAAGCGCGGTCAATATAACCTGTGCCAAACCCTGGCCTTCACAGGGCTGATGAACAACGGCGCTTTTGCCGAATACGTCAACGTACCGGCTGATCTGCTCTATGCCCTTCCCGAGGGGTTCCCCACGGAGGCAGGCGCCCTGATTGAGCCCCTTGCCGTCGGCATGCACGCCGTGAAAAAAGCCGGTGACCTGCTGGGGAAAACGGTCGTCGTTCTGGGCGCCGGCACCATCGGCCTTTGCACCATCATCTGTGCGCGTGCAGCGGGCGCATCCCGAGTCATTGCACTGGAAATGTCCGAAGCCCGCAAGGCCAAGGCACTGGAAGTAGGCGCACATGAAGTGATCGACCCGTCCAAGACGGATGCCATTGAACAGACGCAGCAGCTCACCCGGGGCTATGGCGCTGATATCGCCTTCGAGTGCATCGGCCACAAGGACACCGCCAAACTCTCGCTCGACCTGATTCGCAAAGGTGGCAAGGCTGTGCTGGTGGGTGTTTTCGAGGAACCCAGTGCATTCAACTTTTTCGAGATTGTTGCCACCGAAAAGCAGGTCATTGGCTCTCTGGCCTACAACGGTGAATTTGCTGATGTTATCGCCATGATCAACGACGGTCGCATTGATGTGCAGCCCTTGATCAGTGGCCGCATCCAGATCGGCGAGATCCTGGAAAAGGGCTTTGAAGAGCTGGTCGCCCATAAGGATCGCCACGTGAAGATCATCGTCAGCCCGGACCAGGCCGCCTGAAACAGGCATTTCGGTATCAGACAACAGAAAGAAGGAGCAACACCATGACCGTTGCCACTAAAGAAAGAAAACTGACTATCGCCCGTGCCATGGCCGAGTCTATCGCACAGGAGATGCGCACAGATGAACGCGTTTTTGTCATGGGCGAAGATATCGGCCCATTGGGCGGGGTGTTCGGTAACACCCGTGGCCTTCACGATGAGTTCGGCAGCGAACGCGTCCGCGATACGCCTATCTCGGAAACCGCTTTTATGGGCGCAGCTGTGGGCGCTGCCTCGGATGGCATGCGCCCGATTGTGGAGCTGATGTTCGTCGACTTTTTCGGCGTCTGCTTCGATGCCATCTACAACCTGATGGCCAAGAACACCTATTTCTCCGGCGGCAATGTGCAGGTGCCGGTCGTGCTGATGACCTCCACCGGCGGCGGTTATTCGGACGCAGGCCAACATTCCCAGTGTTTGCACGCCACCTTTGCCCACCTGCCGGGCATGAAAGTGGTAGCGCCCTCCAACGCCTACGATGCCAAGGGACTGATGACCGCCGCTATTCGCGACAATAACCCGGTCATCTTCATGTTCCACAAGGCTCTCCAGGGGATGGGCTGGCTCGGTACCGAGAAAGACGCCATTGTTCATGTGCCCGAGGAGACTTACACGGTACCCATCGGTAAAGCAGCCGTTGTCCGGGAAGGTACCGATGTCACCATCGTCGGCATCACCTCCGGCGTTCACCACGGCATCAAAGCCGCGCGTAAGCTGGCCGAACGCGGTGTCAGTGCCGAGGTGATCGACCTGCGCTCGCTGGTGCCGCTGGACCGCGAAACCGTGATTGAATCAGTACGCAAGACCGGTCGTCTGATCGTCGTGGATGAGGATTATCAAAGCTACGGCCTCACCAGCGAGATCATCTGCAGCGTTGCCGAACAGGGCATTCCGCTCAAGGCCGCTCCCCAGCGTGTCGCCTATCCCGATATTCCAATCCCCTTTACCCGCCCCATGGAGCAGTGGGCACTGCCCAGTGCCGACAAGATTATTGCCGCTTACGAATTGATGGAGAAAAACACATGAGCACTGAAGTACGTGTACCGGAAAACCTCTGGGAAGAAGACAGCGAAGCCGTGATCACCAGCTGGCTTGCCAGTGACGGCGGTGATGTCAGCGAGGGCGAGATGATCGCCGAGCTGATGGTTCAGAAGATCCAGTATGAGCTTTCCGCCCCCGCTTCCGGGACGTTGAAGATCATCAAGGACATTGACGACGTGGTCGACAAGGGCGACCTCGTTGCCACTATCGACTGAGGAAGGTGATATGAACGCACAATCCAGGATCGACCAGACTCCGGACAAGGTCATTCCCATGCGTGGCATGCGGGGGATGATCGCCGACAACATGCGCCGCAGCCTGGATGAGGCCGCTCAGCTGACCCACCACGCCGAGTGCGATGCTACCGAGCTGTTTGCAACCAAGGAACGGCTGGCTGGCAAAGGGGTCAAGGTTTCCATCGAGGACCTGGTGGCCCAGGCAGTGATCACAACGCTTGGCGAGCACCCTGAGCTCAATGGCCGGGTGGAGGACAAGGAGATCCGCCTGCATGATGCCATCCACCTGAGCTTTGCGATGGCATTGCCCGGCAACCTGCTGGCAGCACCCACCCTGTTCAACGCTGGCGAGTTCTCTCTGATGGAGCGAAGCGAAGCGCGCAAGGCGCTGGCTCAACGGGCTGTAAACGGCAAGCTGACAGTCCCGGAGATGACCGGCGGCACCTTCACGCTGAGCAATCTGGGACTCTCCCGTGTCCAGCATTTCACGCCCATCGTCAATCTGCCACAAATTGCCATTCTGGGTATCGGTGAAACACGCCTGAAACCTCGGGTCATGCCGGATTACAGTATCGAGCCGCGCCGTATCATGGGGCTGTCACTGAGCTTTGACCATCGAGCAGTGGATGGCGCCCCGGCCGCAGCCTTTTTAACCGACCTCTGTAACCTGATCGAGAAAGGGTAACGCCATGCATGCACCTGCGCTCGGCTCCTTTTCTCTCCCTGATCATCGAGCAGAGGAGGTTCTCCCGCCATCCGAAGGGCTGAGGCGGGAGATGGCCCTCCTCTCTGCTGTCAGCCGAGGCGATATTCGAGCCGGATTTCTGATCTGGCGCTGCAGCAAGTCGCTGGTGGTCCCACAGCGTCTGACACGTCGTCCGCAGTTCGCCATGGCCTCTGCACGCATGGCGCTGGATGGCTGGCCGGTTCAGGTGCGCGCCACCGGTGGCGACCTGACCCCACAGTCACCGGGCCTGATCAATGTGGCACTGGCGTTCCGCAGTAAACGCCACAAGGGGGCTATCGAAGACAGCTACATGACCCTGTGCCACCCCTTGATCGGATATTTGGCTGAACTTGGCATTACCGCTGAGTGCGCATCCGTAAACGGCGCCTTCTGCGATGGCGATTACAACCTGGTGGTCGAGGGTCGCAAGCTGGCCGGCACCGCCCAGCGTTGGCGACAACTTGATCCCGGCATCTCGGAATCCAGCAACGAATTTGCCGTTCTGTCTCATGCGGTCGTGCTCTGTGAAGCCGAATTGGACTGGCTCTGGCAGGCAGGCAATACCTTTTACCACCAGTGTGGAATGGAAGCTTCTATTCAGGGCGATCGTCATGTTGCCCTGTCTGAGCTGCTACCCGCACGATCAGGACTGCTGGTCGAAACGATTGCCCAACTTGAGGCGAGATTCACCCAATACGTGTCGACGCTCTAGTTGGCACAGGCACGCAATACCAGGACATCCAATAACAAGTAGAAATGGAGTCATCATGAAAAGAACATCAAAAGAACAGCCAACCGACTTGGGGCGCCGGCGCTTCCTCGGGCGATCCGGTATCGCAGTTGCAGGCATCGGCATCATCAGCAGCGGCCTGCTCACACCCGCTGCCTGGGCGGCATCAGCCGTAGGTGAGCATGCCAGCGCAACGCTGTTACGTATGGCGCGTGACATCTACCCTCATGACACCCTTGAAAACAAATACTACGCCGCCGTGCTGACACCACTGGCGCGAAAAGCCGGCAAGGACATGGCTCTTAAAAAAATGCTGGCCGAAGGCGTAAAGGCTCTCGACCAGCGCAGCCAGCAGTTGTTCAGCCGCAATTTCCTCGAACTGGAGCATGAATCCGACCGTGTGCTCGTACTGCGAGCCATTGAGGAGAGCCCCTTCTTTCAGCGCATCAAAGGCGACCTGATGATGGGGATCTACAACAACCCTGAACTCTGGCCTCGCTTCGGTTACGGCGGCTCTGCCTGGCAGAAAGGGGGTTACATCAACCGCGGTTACGACAAGATCGACTGGCTTTGAGAGGTGTGACACGTGATGAATACAAAATTTGATCTCAATGATGACAGCCTGGTCGTGATTGTCGGCTCCGGTGCAGGTGGCGGCACTCTGGCAAACGAACTGGCACAGAAGGGTATCAAGTCTGTCGTGCTTGAAGCAGGCAAACGCTTCAAACTGGACGATATCGAGAACGATGAGTGGAAGATGTTCGGCAAGATTTCGTGGCTCGATAAACGCTACCTGGAAGGCCCCGCCCGCCTGGCAAAAGACTTCCCCAACCTTCCCGCCTGGATCGTAAAGGGTGTCGGCGGTGCCACCATGCACTGGGCAGGCGTGGCCATGCGATTCCAGGAACACGAGTTTCGCATGCGCACGGAAAACGGCACGGTTCCCGGTGCCAACGTGCTCGACTGGCCCATCACACTCAAAGAGCTTGATCCTTACTATTACAAGGCCGAGCAGAAGATGGGGGTCTGCGGCACCGAAGCCACCGGTATGCCCTTCCACGGCAAGAGCAGCCATTACAAGGTAATAGAAGAAGGTGCTCGGCGCATTGGAGCAAAATGCGAACAGGCTACGCTGGCGATCAACACCCAAATCCGGGACGGCCGCCCTTCCTGTCAGGTCAACGGCTTCTGTATGCAGGGCTGCCGCATTGGTGCCAAATGGTCCACCATGTATACGGAGATCCCCAGGGCCGAGGCGACGGGGCTGGTCGAGGTAAGGCCGCAGTCAATGGCCCTGCGCATTGAGCACGACAAACAGGGCAACGTCACCGGCGTACTCTACGCCGATAAAGATGGCAACCAGCATTTCCAAAAGGCACGTCTGGTGTCCGTGGCAGCCAACTCAATCGAGTCACCCCGACTGTTGCTCAACTCAGCGTCGCCCATGTTCCCTGACGGTCTGGCGAACGGTTCCGGCCAGGTAGGCCAGAATTATATGACCCACACCACGGCGGGCGTATACGGGGAGTTTGAGCAGCCCGTTCATATGTACAAAAGCACCGTTGTACCCGGCATCGTCCATGAGTGGAAGGACAACGATCCCAGCCGTGGGCACGTCGCCGGCTATGAACTGGAAGTCCTCCATTTGGGGCTTCCCTTCATGTCTGCTTTTCTCAACCCCGGAAAGTCCGGCTGGGGGCGGGAGCTGGCCGACTCTCTGGCCAACTATGACCGTATGGCGGGCTTTTGGATCTGCGGTGAGGATATGCCGGTAGAGTCCAACAACATTACGCTGCACCCTACCGAAAAAGACCAGTATGGTTTGCCGGTACCGGTTGTCTACAAGACCGATCATATCAACGATACCCGCATGCGTAACCATGCCTATGACAGGTCCACAGAGTTGCTGGAGGCCGTGGGGGCCAAAAAGGTCAACTACCTGCCCCCCTACCCGGCCAGTCATAACATGGGTACCAACAGAATGAGCCGGCATGCGCGTGACGGGGTCGTAAACCGCTGGGGTCAGAGCCATGAAATCCAGAATCTTTTTATCTCGGATGGCAGTCAATTCACCACCAGTGGTACCGAAAACCCCACCCTCACCATCGTTGCTCTGGCTATTCGCCAGGCTGACTATATTGCCGATCAAATGAAACGAGGCAACCTCTAGTCACACATCACGCAACTGACTCAAATCCCCGGAGCCTGAGTGGCGTCTGCCTTGGGTGCGCCCTGCGCACCCCTTTTTCCGAGATCCATTACGCCGCGAAATCCCTCCCTCAGAGTACCCCTGGCCGGGCTTAAGGCCGGGCAGGAGTCGGGGCCGAGGTAATCAGCCATTGCTCCAGCTCTGCGGCCGGCAGCGGTTTGCTGAAAAAATAGCCCTGATATTCATGGCAGCCCATGGCTTCGAGTGTATGACAGTGCTCAAGGGTTTCCACACCCTCGGCGATAACGGCCAGTTCCAGGTTCTGGCCCAGCGCCACGATCGCCCTGACAATAGCGGCATCGTTGGCATCGGTCAGCAATTCGAACACAAACCCCTGATCAATTTTCAGCTTGTCCAGTGGCAGCTGTTTGAGAAAGATCAGTGAGGAGTAACCGGTGCCGAAATCATCCAGTGAAAAGCGCACCCCCAACCGTCTGAGCCGACGCATCTTGTCGATGGTGTTGTCCACATCCTGCACCAGCATGCTCTCGGTCACTTCCAGCTCGAGCCGGGAAGGCTCTGCCCCGGTACGTTCCAAAATCGCCGATACGCGCTCAACAAAATCAGGTGTATGAATCTGTCGGGCACTGATATTGACCGCAACACGCGCCTGCGAAAGCTGTGGATGCTCCGCCCAGGCCACCAGTTGGCGACAGGCCTGCTCCAGCAGTTGTTCACCCAGCGGAATGATCAGCCCGGTCGATTCGGCCACCGGAATAAATTCGGCGGGTGATACCAGCCCCTTCTGCGGGTGATGCCAGCGCACCAGCGCCTCAAGTCCCAACAGCGTTCGGTAGCGGTCGTACTGCGGCTGGTACCAGAGGGTAAATTCATTGCGTTCCAGACCGGCACGGATGCCCGCCTCCAGCTCCGCCCGCTGCTGCACTTCCGCCTGCATGGACGGGTCGAAGAAGCGGAAGCGTGCCTCTTCCGTATTCTGAGCGTCATATCGGGCCAGCTCTGCACAGCGCACCAGCCCTTCGGCATTGGCATCCAGATCCGAAAACAGGCTAACGCCGATACGTGCCCCACCGCGGTGACGGTGAGCACTGAGATTGAACGGTTCTTCCATCAGCGCCAGCACACGCCGGCACAGCCCTTCCACCGTCTGCATCGCCTGTTTCCGATCCGTACTCAGCCCCTCCTGCACCAGCAGGAACTCATCCCCGCCCAGCCGTCCCAGAATAATCTGGTCTGAGAGGCGGTCGGTCAGGCGGCTGGCCACCTGTCGCAGCAGCTCATCCCCCGCGGCATACCCCAGCGCATCATTCAGGTCTCGGAAGTGATCCAGGTCCAACAGCAGAACGGCTCCATCAGAAGAGGCGTCCTCGGCACGGGTACGGGACTGCTCCAGCTTTTGCAGCAGGTAGCGCCGGTTTGGCAGGCGCGTCAGTGAGTCATACCAGGAGAGCTGGTGAATACGCGCCTGCTGCTGACGCTGTTCGGTGATATCCGTGGATACGCCACAGATGCCCCAGACTCGCCCATCAGGCCGACTGAGGGGTACACGTACCGACAGATAGCAGCGTTTTTCTCCATGCAGGGGGCTGAAAAGCTCTTCTTCATGCACCCGACGCTCCCCTGACTCCAGTACCTCCCGATCATGCGCATGTAAAAGACGGCAGTCTTCAGAATCGAAAAAGCGTGCATCCGTCTGACCCAGGATGTCGATCTCATCATGGGCCAGCATTCGGCACAAAACCGGGTTCACGTAGGTGTACTGCAGCTCAGCATCCTTGTTGTAAATACAGGCATCCACCCCTGCCAGCACCCCTTGCAGCTGGGCTTCGCGTGTTACCAAAGCCTGTGTCCGTGCGCGCACCTTGGTGCGCAACAGCACCATAAAGGCGCCCATGACAGCCAGCGCCAGCACCAGACCCACCAGGCTGGGCATTAGCCAGTGGGGCCACTCAGACATATGCTCCGTGCCTGCCCACCGGTGCAGAATATCGTAAAAGACCGACCGGGTATTCGAGCGCCAGGCCGAGAGCCAGCGGTCGATGCGCTGGAGCAGATCGGCATTGTGGCCTTCTCCGGTGGCGTAATAAAGCTGGCTGGGCTGAAACAGAAGAGAGGTGCCTTCCAGGTTAAACCGCTGAGCATGATATTCACCAAAGAAGTGGTTGGCCACAGCCGCATCGGCATCGCCCTGCTGAACGGCGCTAAAGGCCGCTTCGTAGTTGCGGACCGGAACAAAGTCGGGCTGGATATTGAACCCTTGCGCCATGTCCTGCAGATAGCGCAGCTGAATGGAGCCCTCCAGAACCGCCAACCGAATGCCATCCAGCGCCAAAGCAGACTCCAATTGCCTGCCAGCAGGGACATACACTTTTGACCAGCTGTTCAGTGCTGGCTCAGTGTGGAAGTCAAACCGAGCGTCCCGTTCCCGGGATCGAGCCACATCCGGCAGCAGGTCCAGCTCGCCTGCTTCCAGCATTTCCAGACACTGGTGCCAGTCACAGGCCAGCGGCTGAAGCTGCCAGTTCTCTTCCTCTGCGATCCGTATCAGCAGCTCCCCCAGAATACCCGAGGGGTTGCCCTGCTCATCCATCAACAACTTGGGCGGATTGCTGTACACCCCGACACGGACAAGGCGCGTTTCGTCAGCATACACGCTGCCCGCTGCCAGAAGGCTCAGAGCCAGCAGCGGGGCAAGCATGCGAATGTACCTTGAAACCATCATCGACTTTCCGGCCTTCCCTTTCAGATCAAGTCAGCGGCAGCGCCACAAAAGCGCACAATATGAGTGTTTCGAGCAGCTCGATACCCGCGCCCAACGTATCCCCGGTCATACCGCCCAGGCGCCTGATCATGGCCCGGCGCAGCAGGTAAAGCACAGCTGCCGCCAGCAACAGTGCTATCGGGTGCGACAGCAGGAGCAACAGGGACACCCCCAGTACGCACATTAGTACAGGTTGTCTGGAGACCTGTGCAATATAGTGCGAAGCGATGCCTCCTGCACGAACATAGGCAGTTGTCACCAGCAAGACCTGTGCGCCGGCACGCGCAACAATAGGCGCCAGCAGCAATGGCCAGAGCAGTGAACCGCCGATCATGGCCGAGACCAGGCTCCACTTGAGCAGTAGCTGCACCACCAGGGCCAGGGCACCACTGGCACCGATATGGGGATCTTTCATGATCCTGAGGGTACGTTCGCGGTCGCCAAGACCGCCCATCCAGCCATCGGCACTGTCGGCCAGCCCATCCAGGTGCAACCCCCCGGTCAGACCTGCCCAGAGCGCAACGAGCAGTGCAGCCGCAACCCCTTCCGGCAGCCCCGACAGGGCCTGCGCCGTCAGCACCAGCAACGCCCCCAGCAGCCCACCGGCCAGTGGATAATAGAGCACGGCCCGAGCCTGAGTGTGCGCATCCGGCAAGCCGGACAGCCGAACCGGGATCAGCGTCATGAACTGCAATGCACAAAGAAACGCTTGCCAGTGCCCTTTCATCGGCGCGCATCCCTGAGCCGGTGCAGGCTACCGTGCGCGACCGGAAACGCCAGCATGTCACTGACCGGCAGGCCGTTGAGGATACAGCGCAGGGCACGAATCACGCCGCCATGACAGATCAGTAATACGCGCTCGGCGGGCCGTGTCTGAAGTTCATCCACCACGTCTGTCAGGCGAGCAAAAAAGGCAGGCAGGGGCTCCGCCCCCGGAGGTGGACAATGCCAGGGATCCTGCCAGAAATCCCCCAGTTGCTCGGGCGCTTCGGCATGTATACAGGCTGCCGTACGGCCATCCCAGTCACCAAAATCATATTCCCGCAGTCGCGTGTCGATCACAAAGCCCTCAGGACCGGCCCAGTGGTGGGCAAACGCCTGACAGCGCTGAAGCGGCGAGCTGATAATCAGATCAAAATCGGCCGGCGACAGGCCCTGCAGCCCCTCCCGCATCTGCTGCCAGCCTTCGGCTGTCAGCGCCGCATCGGTGCGGCCCAGGAAGCATTTACCGGCCTCGGTTTCACCGTGGCGAAGCAATTCCATTTGCAGCTCTTTCATGGGCTCTTCTCCGACACGGCCGCCTCGGCAAAGGTGGCCATCCCCGCGTGCAGTTCACAGGCCATTCTCAGCAACGGCACGGCAACCGCGGCACCACTGCCTTCACCCAGCCGCAGACCAAGGTCCAGCAGGGGGCGAGAGGGCAACGCCTCGGACAGGTACCTATACCCCGGCTCTGCAGAATGATGCGCAAAGACCAGCCAGTCTGCCACCTCCGGGCGGTAGCGGCAGGCCAGCAAGGCCGCAACGGTACAGATGAAGCCGTCCACCAGCACCGGAATGCCTGCCTGCGCGGCCGCCAGACAGGCCCCCGTCAACGCGGCTATCTCAAAGCCGCCCAGAGATGCCAGCAATGCAAGGGGATCACGGTCATCGCCGTGGCGCCGCAATGCCTGTTCAATCACTCGAGCCTTGCGTGCAAGGCCGGCCTGATCCAGTCCGGTCCCCGGGCCAACCAGATCAACCACCGGGAGGCCGGTCAGTGCGACCCCCAGTGCCGTTGCGGCGGTGGTGTTGGCAATCCCCATCTCACCGCCAATAAAGAGATCACACTCGGCCTCCAGAACAGCATCGCGCCCCACTTCCAGAGCCTGTTGCAATTGGCCCTCGCTCATGGCCGGGCCATGCAGCAGGTTGCCGGACTGGGGTGCAATGATGCGGTGCTGAACCCCCGGCAAGGCCTCCAGCGGCGCCACCGTGCCCAGATTCCATACCTGCAACTCGGCCTCCAGCACCCGGGCGGCCACATTGATAGCCGCCCCGCCTCGGGCGAAGTTGCGCACCATCTCGGCGGTGACCGCCTGTGGATAGGCGGAAACTCCCTCGGCAGCGACCCCGTGATCCGCGGCAAACACGGCCATGCGCACCCGTTTGATCTGCGGACAGGTGCACCCCTGCATGCCCGCCAAACGGATCGCCAGCTGTTCCAGCCGGCCCAGCGATCCCGACGGCTTGGTCAACTGCTGCTGGCGTGCCTGCGCCTCTGCCTCGGCCGCGTGGTCGATCGCCGCGACCGGTTGGGTCAACCAGCTCATGCCTGCCCCTCCAGTGCCGGTCCCTTGACCACCATCGGGATGCCGGCCACGGTCAGAATAACCTGATCGGCCAGTGCCGCCACCGACTGGTTGAGCCAGCCCGCTTCATCGCTGAAGCGGCGACTGAGCTCTCCCATGGGAACCACGCCCATGCCGGTCTCATTGCTCACCAGGATCACCTCGCCACGGGCATTTTCCAGCGCGGCACAGAGCGCCTGACGTTCTGCCTGAAGGTCTGCCTCATCGAGCAGCTGATTGGTGACCCAGAGGGTCAGGCAGTCAATCAGCAAACAGCGGTCCGGTGCCTGCTGCGACAGGATGGTGCTGGCCAGGGACAGCGGTTCTTCCAGGGTGATCCAGTGGGCCGGGCGATCGGCCTGATGACGGGTGATGCGCGCCTGCATCTCCTCGTCATGGGGCTGCGCGGTCGCAATGTAGGTGACGGCTGCGCCCGAGGCATCCGCCAGCTGTTCAGCCAACCGGCTTTTGCCGGAACGGGCACCGCCCAGAATGAGTCGAATCAATGGTGGTCTCCATGCAGACGTGGAACAGGAGGGCATGAAAACCTAGTGTAACCTTGATCCCGGGCTACAGAAACTCTGCCACCGGGTCACAGCTGGCCTTCTGTCCCAGCAAGTGCCCTTCCGATGTGAGCCAGTGCTGCATCCGCGACCGCCCCTGTTCGCGCAGAGCCAGCAGAAACGCCTTGCGTGTATCCAGCTTGCTGTTGCGGTGCAGGCGGCTGAGCCCTTCATCCGGGCCCAGTTGATGGAACCGCAACCGCCGCACACGCCGCTCTACCCGGCCCTGTAACCAGAGCCGGTATTGCAGGCGCTTTTTCATCGCCGCCAACGCGCGCATTTCGCGCAGAAAGGTCGTTTGAAAGCCAAGTTCTGCCACCCGGTCGGCAATGCCCTGCGCATGGGTCGGCAGTTGCCCGCCTTGCCTCGGATGCAGCAGCATCAGCAGCAGATCGGGGGCGTTACAGTCAAACACCAGCGGATAGACCACCGGATTGCCGACAAAACCGCCGTCCCAGTAGTGCTCGCCGTCAATTTCGACCGCCTGATACAGTTCCGGCAGACAGGCGGACGCCAGCAGGTGTTCCGCGGTCAGTTCGTGTTCTCGAAACAGGCGCAAGCGCCCGGTTTCAACATGGGTCGCCGCGATGAACAGTTTGCACGGTGGCTGTCGTCGCAGCGCCTCGAAGTCGATCAGCTCGTTCAGCAGATCGCGCAGGGGATTGATATCGAAAGGGTTCAGGTCATAGGGCGAGAGATGCTTGGTCATGTCGCGCCACCAGAGTGACCAGTGCTGGCTCATGCCTGCCGGGTCCAGAGGCCCGGGCAGCATCAGTCCATGCCAGAAGCGGGACAGCAGTGCGCGTGCACTCTCAGGTCCTCCCTGCTGCCAACCGGCCGCCAGCAACACCGCGTTCATGGCTCCGGCGCTGGTACCGCTGATACCATCCAGCGTGAATGGCCGCTGCTGTAACAGACCATCCAGCATGCCCCAGGTGAACGCACCGTGGGCTCCGCCGCCCTGCAGTGCCAGGCTCAGCTCAAGTGGCTTCATCACAGCCCCTCCGCATTATTGTGCACTGCACAATCATCTGCGGATTCAAGCCGAGCTGTCAAACAAAATGATCATTTTTTGTTCACAAATTCAGGCAGCCGCTCCGTCTGAACGGCCTATCTATCTGTTTTTCATGACCATCTATCGTTCGGCGCCTGATAGTCCGATAACGCACTCCAGAGGGCTTCCGGCGTATCCACCACCTTCAACATGGCGACGTGGTCCGACTTGAGAAAGGCCTCTTTTTGCATCCGCTCAACAAACGCCAGCAGGGGGTCGTAGAAGCCGTTGACGTTATACAGCACCACCGGCTTGGCGTGATGACCCAGCTGGCCCCAGGTCCAGACCTCAAACAGCTCTTCCAGCGTGCCAATGCCACCGGGCAAGGCAACAAAGGCGTCGGCCAGCTCCGCCATCCGCGCCTTGCGCGCATGCATGTCCGGCACCACTTCCAGCGCGGTCAAGCCCGAGTGCGCCAGCTCTCGGGACTGCAAATACTCCGGGATCACGCCGTGGGCGCGACCGCCCGCCTCCAGCACGGCATCGGCGATGGTGCCCATCAGCCCCACATGCCCGCCGCCAAACACCAGCTCGATCTCCTGCCGGGCAAAGAAGCGCCCCAGCTCGATGGCGGCCTGTTGGTATACGGGATCGGCGCCGTGACGGGCACCGCAGAATACGGTGATCTTCATGTTTGCAACTCCTCATTGTCCTGTTCCGGCCAGCGGTTCTCCGCCAGCAACGCCTCCAGCGGCTGCGCCTCGGCCCAGCCCTCCTGCTCCAGCATGGGGCGCTCGTAAAACCGCTCCACCGGGCCGATGCAGAGGATGGCGACAGCCTTGCTGCCGGCGGGCATCTGTAACAGATCGCCCAGCGCCTCGGGGTCGAACAGCGACACCCAGCCCACGCCAACCCCTTCGGCACGGGCTGCCAGCCAGAGGTTCTGGATGGCACAGGAGACCGATGCCAGATCCATCTCGGGCAGAGTGCGGCGACCGAAAATGTGTTTTTCACGCTGATCCATCAGTGCCACCACCAGCACCTCGGCGCACTTGTCCATGCCTTCCACCTTGAGACGGAGGAATTCGGCTTCGCGCGCGTTCAGGGCATCGGCCGTGGCCTGGCGTTCCTGCTCCACCAGACCACGAATGCGTTCGCGCAAGCGGGTATCGGTGATGCGAATAAACCGCCAGGGCTGCATCAGCCCAACGCTGGGGGCCTGATGAGCGGCCTGCAACAGGCGCTTGAGGATATCGGGGTCCAGCGGTTCGCCGCTGAAATGGCGCATGTCACGGCGCTCACGGATGGCGCGGTAAACGCCCGCACGTTCGGTTTCACTGAACTGCCAGGGGTTCGGGTTCATCGTATCTTCCTGTCTGGAACTGTTTGCCTGCTTCATCCCAACACCCGGATCAGGGGACGTTCGCTGCTGAAATCCACCTGCGCTTCGACCTGATACACCTGCCGGATCGCCGCCGGTGTCAGCACCTCCTGCGGCGCCCCCACGGCATGGATGCGACCGGCATCCAGCAGCACCAGCCGGTCACACCAGTGCGCCGCCAGATTGAGATCGTGGATCGACAGAATAACACTGCGCAGCCCTTGGGCATGTTGCCGCAACAGCTCCAGTACCCGCTGCTGATAATGCAGATCCAGGCTGGCCAGAGGCTCGTCAGCCAGAATGATATCGGGCTGACCGGCCAGTACCCGTGCCAGCCAGACCCGCGCCTGCTCACCGCCCGACAGATGATCCACCCGGGACTCCAGCCATTCGGCCACGCCGGTCTGATCGGCGGCCTGCTGGATCAGCGCTGCGTCTTCATCGCCCCAGGGCAGACGCCCAAGCGCAATCACATCGGCCACTTTCAGCGCCCAGGCACTCTGACAGCGCTGCGGCAACAGGGCGATGCGCCGGGCTCGCCTGGCCCCCGGCAGCCGGGTGATCTCTTCACCGTCCAGTGCGATATGACCACCATAGGGCTGCAGCCCGGCGATGCACTCCAGCAGCGAGGACTTGCCTGCCCCGTTGGGGCCGATCACGCCCAGCAGCTCCCCCGGCTGCAGTGTCAGGTTGATGCCCGCCAGGCGGCTGTCGAGCTGCACCTGCTCAATTGAAATCAGAGCCATTTCTTGCGCTCCTGCCAGACCAGCCAGATAAACAGGGGCGCGCCGATCAGCGAAGTCAGTACCCCCAGCTTGAGTTCACGCCCCGGCGGCATACCGCGCACGATAATATCCGCCAGACAGACCAGAATGGCCCCGGCCAGTGCCGCCGGAATCAGGATGCGATCGGGTCGATTGCGCACCAGCGGTCGCACCAGGTGCGGCACCAGCAGGCCAACAAAACCGATGGCACCGGCGACCGCCACCGAGGCACCCACCAGCAGGGCTGCGCCGAGGATGATCAGCCGACTGCCGCGGGTATAGGACAGCCCCATGCTCTGCGCCACCTGCTCACCCAGACTCAGGCCCAACAGCAGACGGCGCTGGCTCCAGATCAGGCCACCCCCGATCAACAGGGCCGGCAGCAGGATGACCAGATGATCCAGCCCGCGCTCGGACACGGAACCGAGCAGCCAGAACACCAGCTCCGACAGGGCGAAGGGGTTGGGCGCAAAGTTGAGCACCGCCGCCAGCAGCGAGCCGGTCAGGGTGGAAATGGCCAACCCCGCCATGATCACCATCGCCTGACGCGAAGGCCCCGCCAGCAGCAGCATCAGTGACATGGCGATACCCGCCCCGATTAACCCGGCCAATGCCGGGGCCGCCGCACCGGCCGCCGGAAAAAGGCCGAAGTAGAACACGCTGGCCGCGCCCAGCGCCGCGCCCTGACTGGCCCCGGTCAGTCCCGGGTCCGCCAGCGGGTTGCGCAGCAGCCCCTGCAGCGCCGCACCGCTCATTCCCAGCGCCGCGCCCACGGTCAGTGCCAGCAAGGTGCGTGGCAGACGAATATCGCCAATGACGATGGCCGCTGCGCTGTCGGTGCCGTGCAGCCACTGCCAGAGCCCGTCCAGCAAAGCGATATCGGTGGAGCCCACATGCAGCGACACCAGGGCGGTCAGCAGCATCAGCAGAGTCAGGGCGGGAGTCATGGCGTCCTCTTGTTGTGTGAAAGACGTTCTAAGGGTTGTCGCAACTGTTCGATCAGCTCCCAGGTCCAGGGACCGGGACATTGCCAGCGCCAGTTTTCAGTGCTCAGCCAGCCCTCGGCTGTGACACTGTGCCGCAGCGCCGGGTGCTCGGCAAAGCGGGTTGCCAGAGCTTCCGCATCCGGGCTGTGCCAGAGAATGGCATCAGGCGGATCTGTCACCACCCGCTCCAGATCCAGCCGCTCATAGCGTACCCCGGTGAGATAATTGCGCCAGCCCGCCTGACGGATAATCTGGTCCTCAAAGGTGTTCGGGCCCGTGCCGATCCCGTTGGGCCCGAGCAACAACAGCCGCGGCGCATTGGCTGCCGGTTGTCGGGGTGCGGGCGCCGGGCGTGCCTGTTCGGGATCTCGTCCGATCAGGGCCAATACCCGACGTTCATAGGCCTCGATATCGCTCAGGCTGCGTGGCAGGGTGACCAGTTCTACCGGCTGCTGCAGGGTTTGCAAGCGCTTACGCAGCATCAGCGCATTGTGCTGGCCCACCAGAATCAGGTCCGGCTTGAGGCTGAACACCTGCTCCAGCGAGCCGTCGTGGCTGGGCCAGCCCTCCAATGGCCAGGGCAAGGGGAAGCGCTTGTGCATCGGCGACAGCGCCGCCACCTGTTCAGGGTCGGCATGCAGCGCCAGCATCCGGTCCATGCAGAGGTCCAGCGACACCACCCGCTGCGCTCGCGACTGGGCCAGCGCCGGCACGCACAGTAGACAGGCCAGCAGGAAACAGACGGTACGCAGCCAGGCCGTCATACGTCCGCCCTCTCCCCTGACAGATCCAGCAGTGCCATCACCGCATCCAGATCCAGGTGCTGCTCCAGCGTATCGGCCAGTCGGTTGATGCCGTCTTCGCGCAGCTGGTGATAATGCAGCGCCTGGGCCCCGTCCAGCCCGGCCCAGCGCAGCACCAGCCGCGTCACTTCTGGGGTTTCAAACAGGCCATGCAAGTAAGTACCTACTACCTGCTCATCTTCCGAGCAGGCACCATCCGGCACGGTTTTCTGAACCTGTTCCAGCTGCACCAGTGCAGGACAGCCATCCGCAACTTCAGTCACGCCCGAGTGAATTTCGTAGCCACTGATCGGCACGCGCTCGCCCGCCAGCATCAACTCGCCGGTCACGTTGCGCAGAGCCTTCTCCGCTTCAAGCCGGGTCCGGGTGGGCAGATAACCGAGGCCTGCACTCTCCCCCGCTTCCCCTTCGAGCCCCAGAGGATCGGCGATACGCTCACCCAGCATCTGATAGCCACCGCAGATGCCCAGCAGCTTACCGCCATAGCGCAGGTGGCGTTGCAGATAGTCTTCCCAGCCCTGAGCGCGCAGCCAGTGCAGATCGGGCCTGACCGCCTTGGAACCCGGCAGGATCACCAGATCGGCGGGGGGCCTGGGCTGATCAGGGCCCACAAAGTGCAGCCGCACCTGCGGGTGTAATCGCAGCGGATCAAAGTCGGTATGGTTGCTGATATGGGGCAACACCGGCACCACCACATCCAGCACTCTGTCGGCACGCTCGATATCAGGCTCTTCGTTGATGGCGTCCTCGGCTTCCAGATGCAGGCCGTGCAGGTAGGGCAGCACACCCAGTACCGGCTTGCCGGTATAGTCTTCCAGCCAGTCCAGACCGGACTGCAGCAGCGCGATATCACCACGGAACCGGTTGATGACGAAGCCCTTGATACGTGCCTGCTCGCTCTCACTCAGCAGTGCCAGAGTGCCAACCAGATGGGCAAACACACCGCCCTTGTCGATATCCGCAATCAGGATCACCGGGCAGTCGACCCGTTCGGCAAAGCCCATGTTGGCGATATCACGGTCACGCAGATTGATTTCGGCGGGGGAGCCCGCCCCTTCCACCAGCACCGCTTCATACTGGTGACACAGGCGCTGGTGCGACTCGGCCACCGCCTGCCAGGCGACGGTCTTGTAGTCGTGGTAACGCCCGGCTTCCATGTTGCTCACGGCCCGGCCATGAATGATCACCTGAGCACCGGTATCGCTGCAGGGCTTGAGCAGCACCGGATTCATGTCCACATGCGGATTTAATCCACAGGCCTGGGCCTGCACCGCCTGGGCACGGCCAATCTCGCCACCCGCGGCCGTCACCGCGCTGTTCAGCGCCATGTTCTGCGGTTTGAACGGCGCCACCGCAATGCCACGCCGCTGCAGCACCCGGCACAGCCCGGCCACCAGCGTACTTTTGCCGGCATCCGAGGTGGTGCCCTGTACCATGAGTGTTTTCTGGGTCATCGAATGATCTCGCTTAGCACCTGTTGCAGCCGCTGCCACTCTGTTTCAGTGCCCGGCAAACCAAAGCGCAGCGCCGGCGGCTGTTCAAACCGCCTGACAAGGATACCCGCCTGAGCGCAACCCTGCTCGATCAATGGCGCCTGCTCGGTCCGGACGGTCGCAAACAGCGACGTGCAACTAATCGAGGCTCCTCGCTCGCCTATTGTATCGGCCAACAAGGCCTGCAACCGTGCCTGCTGCTGTGCAAGCTGCGCCCGCATGGACTGCTGCCATGATGTATCCGCCAGTGCCTGGCGGGCAATCCAGCGCGACGGGTGGCTGATTGCCCAGGGGCCGATTCGCTGAGCCAACGCAGCGCGCACCTCGGCATGGGCGCAGACCGCGCCGACCCTGAGGCCGGCCAGACCGAAAAACTTGCCCAACGAACGCAGGATAATCAGGCCCGCCGGCATGGGGTCCTGGATCAGGCTATGTTCAGGGGTGGCATCGATGAAGGCTTCATCCACCAACAGCCAGCCGCCACGCTGCGCCAGCCGATCCTGCCACTCCCGCAACTGCTGCCGCGAAAACGTCTGGCCACCGGGATTACCGGGGTTGATCAGCACCAGCACATCCAGCCGGTCCAGTCGGGCCTCGATCTGCCCGGCTTCCAGCAGGCTGACCCTGTGCCCGGCCTGCTGCCAGCGATAGGCATGCTCGGCATAACCCGGATACAGCCCCCCGACCTCGGCCCGGCCGGCTCGTGACAGGCGCAGTTCGGGCAACGCCTGAATCGCCGCCTGAGAGCCCGGCACCAGCAGCAGATCGCGGCTGCCGTAATAGGCTCTGGCCACCGACTGCAGGCCATCGTCCTCTTCCGGCAGCCGGTTGAATACCGCTGCCGGGATCGGCGGCACCGGCCAGCCATCGGGATTGATCCCGGTGGACAGGTCCAGCCACCGCTCGCGTGGAAGGCCATACTTTGCCACCGCCGCGTTCAGGCGACCGCCATGCTCGGGCGCCGGGGGCATATGTGCGGAATCTCTCGGTCGCACCCTCATAACAATACCTCTACTGCAGTCAGCAGCACGATCAGGCTTATCCAGAGGCCCAGCGCCCGGTCCACCAGATGCAGCGCACGGGACAGATCACGCGGTTGCGCCGCTTCTCCTTCACCCAGCAGCGGTTTCTCGACCCAGACACCGCGATAACAGGTCGGACCGCCCAGCTGAACCCTCAGGGCACCTGCGCCAGCCGCCATCACCGGTCCGGCATTGGGGCTGTCATGCAAGGGCGCCTGAGTACGCCAGCAATGCAGCGCTCGCCGGGTGTGGCCGCAGAGGGCGTAACTCAAGGCCGTCAGCCGGGCCGGTATCAGTCCGACCAGATCATCCAGCCGTGCAGCTGCCCAGCCGAACTGACTGAAACGTTCGCTGCGATAGCCCCAGCAGGCATCCAGCGTATTGATCAGGCGGAACGCCAATGCCCCCGGCGCACCGGCAATACAGAACCAGAAAAGGGCACCGAAGACCGCATCACTGCCATTTTCCAGCACCGACTCCACCGCTGTACGCTCCACCTCCAGCTCGGCGGCATCCCGACTGCAGATCCAGGCAGTCCGCTGCCGCGCCTCGGCCCTGTCACCGCGCAAAAGGGCGCGCAGGATAGGACGGATATGCCTCTTCAGGCTCTCCAGCCCCAGCGTAAACCAGAGCACCAGTACGGCGATCAGCTCGCCGATAATCGGTATCTGGGTCAGCGCAGCAATCAGCAGCACCGGTGGTGCCACCAGTACCCCCACCAGCAGCAGGCCTTTTAATCGGCGCGAAGCGCCCCGGTTGAAGCGGGCCTCCAACCCGTTGGCACAGCGACCAAACCCCACCAGCGGGTGCCAGCGGGCCGGTTCTCCCAGCCAGCGGTCGATCAGAACGGCGGCGATCACTTGCAAAGCCAGCATGGCGCGCTCAGGGCCGGAACAGCTGAGCGACAGCCGCCGGGTTGGAAGGGAAATAGAGGTGGATGTAAGACGCGGTCAGGCGCTTGAGACGGTAGACCGGCTCGGCCGCTCGACGCCCATTGGGACATGTACCACGGGCAATGGGTGTCAATTCGGTATCGGTCGCTGAATGGTGGAAGGTGTGGCCGCGCAGTTCCGCACCATCCAGCTGCAGCCGTTGCAGCCCAAGCGCGGCAAAGCGCTTCTGCATCCGGGCCCTTGCCGGCAGCAGACCACAGAGACGGGCCGACTCGCCCTCCAGAGATGTCAGCTCCTGACCCAGCCAGAGCATGCCGCCACACTCGGCCAGAATCGGCTTGTTCGACTGATAGTGAGCCTTCACCTCTGCCATCAACGTGGTATTGGCCGCCAGCGCTTCAAGGTGAAGTTCCGGATAACCGCCGGGCAACCAGAGCGCATCGACTGCGGGCAAACGGGTATCCGTCAGCGGCGAGAAAAAGGTCAGCTCCGCCCCCAGTTGCTCCAGCACACGCAGGTTGGCCGGGTAGATGAAGGAGAAGGCCGCATCACGGGCCACCCCGATGCGAACGCCTTGCAGCTGCGACTCGATGGGGCCTGGCGACTGGGGCTCAAAGGCGACATTCGGCGGCAGTGCCGTACCGGCACTCTCCTCCAGTGCCCGGGCAGCGGCTTCAATGCGCGGCTCCAGATCAACAATCTCATCGCCCTGCACCAGCCCCAGATGACGACTGGGCAGGCTGAGGGCTTCGTCACGCGGCAGCGCACCGTACCAGCGCAGACTCGCCGGCAATGCTTCGGCCAGCATCCGACCATGGCCGACACTGCCCACCCGGTTGCCCAGTACCCCGCTGAACGGCAGACCGGGACGGAAACTGGCCAGACCGTGGGCCAGCGCGGCGAAGGTCTGCGCCATGCCGCCGGCATCGATCACCGCCAGCACCGGAATGCCGAACAGCTCGGCCAGGTCGGCACTGGAGGGGCTGCCGTCAAACAGCCCCATCACCCCTTCGATCAGAATCAGATCCGCTTCACCGGCCGCTGCCCACAGCTGCTGTTTGCACAGCGCGGGCGAGCCCATAAAGAGGTCCAGCTGCTCCACTTCGGTACCGGCCGCCCGGCGCAGGATCATCGGATCCAGAAAATCAGGCCCCGTTTTGAACACGCGGACCCTGCGGCCCTGATTGCGGTGCAATCGCGCCAGTGCTGCCGTGACCGTGGTCTTGCCCTGACCCGAGGCCGGCGCGGCGATCAGCAGCGCCGGACAGTGCCGTACTTCTGCCTGTCTACTGCTCAAAGCTCGACGCCCTTCTGGGCGCGGATGCCATCCTTGAACGCATGCTTGACCACCTGCATCTCGGTGACCGTGTCGGCGACATCGATCAGCGCCTGAGGCGCTCCTCGACCGGTGATCACCACATGCTGCATTTCGGGGCGCCGGCGCAGCGCATCCAGCAGTTCGTCCAGATCCACGTACTGGTACTTCAGCGCGATGTTGAGTTCATCCAGCACCACCAGCGACACCTCGGGATCGGCCAGCAGCGCTTTGGCCTGCTCCCAGGCCGCCGCGGCGGCCTGCACATCACGCTCACGATCCTGGGTTTCCCAGGTAAAGCCCTCGCCCATGACGTGGTAGCGCACCTCGGGGAAGCGGCGAAAGAAGGCCTCTTCACCGGTACTGAAGCTGCCCTTGATGAACTGCACCACGCCCACCTGCATGCCGTGACCCAGCGCTCGCGCCAGCATGCCGAAGGCGGAACTGCTTTTGCCCTTGCCGTTGCCGGTCAGCACCAGCAGTACGCCCTGATCACAGTCGGCACGGGCGATCGCCTGATCGACCACGGCCTTCTTGCGTTCCATTCGCGCCTTGTGGCGCTCGTCACGGTCTTCGTTGCGGGTCGGGTCATCGCTCATGTGCGGATCAACTCCTGACAGGTTTTATATTGACGGGACAGGGTATACAACATGGACGCCACGGCGGTATACCCCAGCAGCGCCGGCAGCTTGCCCGGGAAGTACTGTTCGATACGTCCCCAGAGACCGGCCAGGCTGGTGGTCTCGAAGTTGCCCGAGAAAAAGTAGTACCCGCCGCTGGAAAACAGGTTGCTGACAAAAGCCCCCACCAGCAGTGTGAGCAGCAAGGGAGCCAGGGTAGAAAAACGGTCCTGATGCAGACGCGCGTACACACGACCGGCATACCAGAGGGTGGCATAGGCCGGTACCAGCAGCGCATACGCCGGGGTGATGCAGTGAGCGGCCGCACCGCTCCAGCCGTAATAGCTCAGATCAAGCAGCACCGCTTCCAGAAACAGCAGTGGAAAACTCCACCGGGGACGCAGGAACACACCGGCCAGGAAAAACACCGCCCAGGACGCGCTGGGCAGGTGTTCAACCGAGGCAAAGTGATGTCCCCGCGTCAGCGCCAGCAGCAGAATCAGGCCAAGCCCGCTCAGCAACTGGGCGCGTGATGACAGGGTGATCATGATCGTTATCCTTCAGGTTAACAGGTTGTTGAAAAACGTTATCGAGGCCGATGAGGCCAGCGGAACGCCGCCCGGGCAAAAACAGGCGGAAAAGCGGAATTTAGTAAACTAAATGAGCATTTTGAGCCTGTTTTTAACGCAGCAATCGGCAACGTAGATAGATTTTCGGCAGCCTGTTCAGGGGGCGTAATGCAACGACACCCAGTACGTGCGGTCCGGCTGGTTATAGTCTTTCGCCGTCTGGTAGTCCTCATCGAGCAGGTTCTCGACCTTGGCTTTCAGTGACCAGTCGCGGCCAAGTGCATAGCTGCCGCGCAGATCGACAGTGGTGTAGCCGGACAGCCAGTCGCTGCCATCCTTGCGCTTGCCCACCGCCTGCAGCGTCCCGCCGAGTGCAAAGGCACCGAAATCACGGTCGGCGGAAAGAGTAAACGCCTTGCGGGGCCGCCGGTTCAGCAGCGAGTCGTCTTCACGATCCCTGGGGTCCATCAGGTCGAGGCTCGATCCCAGCTCCCAGCCTGCAATGCGTGTTGAGGCAATCAGCTCAAGGCCCCGAATCCGGGCCTGATCGACATTGTTGGGCGAGCTGATCGTCGAGTCATAGGCGATCAGGTGGTCGATATCGTTCTGGTAGACGTTAGCTGCCCAGTTGATGCCGGCATGCTCACCGCTCAGACCCACCTCATAGGCGCTGGACTGTTCCGGTACCAGATTCGGATTTCCCTTGTACCAGCCCTGATCCGGCCAATACAGCTCGTTGAAGGTCGGAGCCTTGAAGGCCGTGCCGTAGCTCGCGGTCAGGCGCAGATTGCGGGGCAGCTCTACCCCCCAGGCGATGGAGCCGGTGGTCTTGCCGCCAAACTGCTCATCGTCATCGCGGCGCAGGCTGACGGCGAGATCATGTCGCCCCAGAAACAGCTGATAAAGGCCGAAAACGCCCAGGTTGTCGCGCTCGGTGACCGCGTAGGACTGGCTGCTGCTGATATCGTCATGCTCGTAGTCAACGCCCCAGGTAAGCTGGCTGCGGCTGAAGAAGTGTTCACTCTGCAGGCTCACCAGATCCCGGGTGGTATCGATGTGACTGTCATAGGCGCCGTCACCGTAGACCGTAGACCGGTCCTGGCTCTGGCCGGCTCTCAGCTCAAGAAACCAGCTATCAGACGGCTTGAGTTCAAGCGCGCCTCCCAGCGTTTGCAGGCGGGATTTGCTGCGGTAGTCATCATAGCTGTTACCGCCGTCGTACTGGTTTTCACCCCGATTCTGTGACCAGTTCAAACGTGCTTCAATGCGGTCGGTGAAACGGTATCCCCCGCTCAGGGCATAGGAACGGTTGTCATAGCCGTCTTTGTCCTCGTGGTAGCCGTAGGACCCCGGCGTCTTGGCATTGAACCCATCGGTGCGGTAATCACTGACGTTCAGATTGTACCAGCCCCGCGCACTGCCCCAGGAGGCTCCCAGCGTCACTTCGCGGCTGTCATCACTGCCGGCCCCGGCACTGACACGAAACGGCTGCTCCGTCGGGCCTTTGCGGGTAAAAATCTGGATCACGCCTCCGATCGCCTCGGAGCCATACAATGAGGAGCGAGGCCCGCGGACCACCTCAATCCGTTCGATCTGGTTGACGGACAAGTGCTCGAAGGCCGTGGTGCCCAGCGTGGCCGAGCCCACCTTGATGCCATCCACCAGTACCAGCACCTGCTTGGAGCTCGTACCGCGCAGGGCAACCGAGGTCGCTTTGCCGCGACCACCATTGTTGGTGATCACCACGCCCGGCGTCTGTGCGAGCAGGTCGGTTACGGTCTGCGCCTGCGAGCGCTCGATCGTTGCCCGGTCAATCACGCTGACAGCCGCCAGCGCCTGATCGGCAGTCTGCGCCGTGCGGGTTGCCGTCACCAGCAGTGTATCGGGATTGGTCTGGGCCTGAACGGCCACAACGGATGTGCCCAGCAGGAGCGCTGCCGGGAAAGAAAACTGTTTCATGATCTGTCTGTATGATTCCTGTGCGCGCCCACCCGCACGCCATTGGGGTTCACGGCCGCGGTGACGGGGTTACACAGACAGACGCTCCGCCATGGAGGATGGCAGGGTCCGTGCTGATCGCCCACCGCGATTCCGACGAATGGCTTCTGGCCGGTCTCCGGGCTCAGGCGGCAGGCTTTTCAGCCAGGAGCAACAACGCCTTCCCATACCTCAGGGTACAGTGGCTTTTCGTTATCGCTCACGCCTCTACCGTTGCGGGGGCAGCGTCGGCCTTGTGGCTGTCAGGAATTTTCAGACACGCACCGACTTCCCGTTTAAGTCCTGAACAGCTGTTCAGCACACCGGAAGCAGGCGGGATAATAGGCAGTCAGGCAGGGCAGGTCAAACCGCGCTCTTCAAGTGAAGATGAGTAAAATCGAAAAAAAAGCCACCTCCCGGGGAGTTGGGAGGTGGCACCAATCACCTTGAGCACACTGCCGTACTCTTTAGTGAGTCAGACCTGTCAATGAACAGGGTTAATCTTAAATATAATCATTCTTATTTGCAACAATTTCTTTTGATAGTGGCTCAGATTGGCCCACCTGTCCGTAACCTGGGTCTGGACAACCTTCTGTGCACTGTGAAAGGGTTGCCACTACACTGAGCCATACATCAAAGGCTGGCTGCCAACCTCCAAGGAGGAACACATGAAACACGACCCTGCACTGGTGCAGCAGCTCAACCGGGTGTTGACCCTTGAGCTGACATCGATCAACCAGTACTTCCTGCATGCGCGCATCTTCAAGAACTGGGGGCTGGAAAAGCTCAACCACAAGGCCTACGAAAAATCCATTCTGGACATGAAACAGGCCGACAAGCTGATTGAGCGCATTCTGTTTCTGGAAGGACTGCCCAACCTGCAACATCTGGAACGTCTGCGTATCGGCGAAGACACCGAAGAGATGCTGCAGGGCGACATGACGCTGGAGATGGAGCAACTGGAACTGCTGCGGGACAGCATCGCCCAGTGCGAAGCCGGGCAGGATTACGTCAGCCGCGCCCTGCTGGTGGAGATTCTGGAGCAGGAAGAAGACCACGTGGACTGGATCGAAGCGCAGCAGCACCTGATCAGCGAAATTGGCATTCAGAACTACCTGCAGTCAGCCATCGAGGAGGACTAGACCATGAAAGGCAACCCGAAAATCATCGATGCACTAAACAAATTGCTGGCGGGCGAGCTTTCGGCGATGGACCAGTACTTCATCCACTCCGAGATGTATGCCGACTGGGGGCTGAACAAGCTCTATGAACGCATAGCGCACGAGTTTGAAGACGAAAAGGCGCACGCCAAGCTGATGATTGAGCGCATCCTGTTCCTGGAAGGCACACCCGATCTGGTCACTCGCGACCCGATCAACGTGGGCAAGACCGTACCCGAGATGCTGCAGCATGATCTGGATACCGAGTACCGTGTTGCACACAACCTGAAACAGGTGATCGCGCTCTGTGAACAGGAGCAGGACTATCAGACCCGTGAGATGCTGCGCCAGCAGCTGGCCGACACCGAAGAGGATCACGCCTACTGGCTGGAGCAGCAGCTGGGTCTGATCAATCGGGTTGGACTGCAGAACTACCTGCAATCACAGATGTAACCTCACTCCCGGGCCAACAGACCCGCCATCTGCCGCAACGCCTGAGTCAGCCGGATCTGCTCTGACTCGGGCAGGTTGCCGAAACGCTGCATGAACCCCTCATCCAGCAATGGGGGGGCAGTCGTCAGCTTTTCGTGCCCCAGCACCGTCAAGCGCGCATTAACGATACGACGGTCAGTCAGACTGCGCACGCGTTCAACCAGTCCGCGCTCTTCCAGCCGATCCAGAATGGTGGTGACCGTTGCCTGGCTCAACGAAATCTCCCAGGCCAGGCGCTTCACCGTTACATCCCCCTGCTCAAGAATCGAGCGCAGCAACAAGACCTGGGGGAGGGTCAAGTCACAGGCTTTCTTGACCTGCTTCGAGTGCAGGTCTGTAGCCCGCATGATCTGTCGCAGGCAGACAAGAATGGTCTGCCATCGGGCCTCTTTATCCTGGGGATCAATCATTCTGGTTCACTTTTTGCTTGGTTAAAACCAATCGAATCAAACGGGTTTGTCCGTATCAGTGCGGTGTCTCCACTGGATGACAAAAATATTTTCATTCGATTGCAAAACATTTGAACTCTAAATATTAGATTGTAATATTAATTTGTAAACGCTCATTTCTGACCAAAAAACCGGAGAGAACATGAAGAAGGCACTCAAAACAACAGCACTAGTTGCCGCACTCCCCCTGGTCATTGGCAGCTCCTTCGCGAACGCCAGCGAATGCGGAACTGTCAAAATTGCGGACATGAACTGGAGCTCCGCGACCCTGATCGCGAACGTGGACCGTTTCATCCTTGAACACGGCTACGGCTGCGATGCGTCTCTGGTCCCGGGCGACACCATGCCCACCGGCACCTCCATGATCGAGAAGGGCGAGCCTGACATTGCACCTGAAATGTGGAGCAACTCGCTCAAGGAAGCGCTCGACAAGGGTGTGGAAGAAGGCCGTCTGACCTATGCCGGTCACTCCCTGTCCGATGGCGGTGAAGAGGGCTTCTGGGTACCGGCCTACATGGTCGAAAAAGACCCGAGCCTGGCCACCATCGAAGGCATCAAGCAAAACGCCAAACTGTTTGAACACCCGGAAGACCCAGACCTTTCAGCGTTTTACGGCTGCCCGGCGGGCTGGAACTGCCAGATCTCATCCGGCAACCTGTTCCGTGCGCTGAACCTGGATGAAGCAGGCTTCGAGATTGTGGATCCGGGCTCCGGTGCCGGCCTTGCCGGTTCCATCGCCAAGGCATACGAACGCGAAGAAGCCTGGTTTGGTTATTACTGGGCGCCGACCTCAGTACTGGGCAAGTACGACATGGTGAAAGTGGACTTCGGCAGTGGCGTGGATGAAGACGCCTTCGTCAACTGCATCACCAGCGCCGACTGTACCGAGCCGACCGTCACCATGTATCCGCCTTCGCCGGTGCAGACCGTGACCACTGCTGACTTCGCCGAACGCGCACCCGCTGCCTATGACTACCTGAGCAAGCGCGCGTTCACCAACGATCAGATGAACAGCCTGCTGGCATGGATGGAAGACAACCAGGCCGATGGTGAATACGCCATGGAATACTTCCTGCTCGAGCATGAAGATGTCTGGACAAAATGGCTGCCGGCCGATGTGGCCACCAAGGTCAAGGATGCCCTGTAAGTCTGCAATGCTCTGATACCGGGCGCCGGGCCATCCGGCCCGCCCCGGTCCTGACTGGAGATCCGTCATGGCCGAATCCAATTGGCTAACCGAGGTCCCGCAGCTTGATCGATCCGAGTTGCGTGACATCCGAAAAACCCTTGATACCGCCTATCGTGACTTCTCGCGCGAACACGGCGAGATGATCGAAGCCTTTTTCGATCCCCTGCTCTCTTTCCTGGTCTGGTTTGAAAAGCTGCTGCTGGCCACGCCCTGGTGGCTGGTCATCGCCATCGTGGCAGGCCTTGCCTATCTGGCCAGCCGCTCCTGGAAGCTGAGTCTGGGTGTTGTTGTTTCCTTCACGCTGATCGGCTACTTCGGCATGTGGGAAGATGCCATGAGTACCATGAGCATCATACTTGTCTGTACCCTGATGGCGATCATTCTGGGGGTACCCATCGGCATTGTCATGGCCCGGTCCGACCGCATGCAGACTCTGATTACGCCCGTGCTGGACGTAATGCAGACCATGCCCGCATTCGTGTACCTCATTCCCGTGGTCATGCTGCTGGGTATCGGCAAGATCCCCGGCGTTATTGCCGTTATCATCTATGCCATTCCGCCGGTCATCCGACTGACCAACCTGGGCATACGGCTGGTCGACAAGGATGTACTGGAAGCCGCCACCGCCTATGGCGCCAGCCCCATGCAGAGGCTGGTGGGCGTACAGTTGCCGCTGGCCATGCCGACCATCATGGCGGGTATCAACCAGACCATCATGATGGCCCTGTCGATGGTGGTGATCGCCTCCATGATCGGTGTATCCGGTCTGGGTCAGCCGGTACTGAAATCAATCACCAACCAGTATTTCACCCTGGGTCTGCTGAACGGCCTTGCCATCGTGGCACTGGCGATCATCTTCGACCGCGTATCTCAGGCGTACGCCAAGCGTACACAGCGTCATCTGGGAGGTATGGATAATGGCTGATCCCCTGATTCAGGTTGAGAACCTCTACAAGCTGTTCGGCAACAACCCCGACAAGCACATGTCGCTGGTGCACGAGGGCAAAAGCAAGGACGAAATCCTGGCCGCCACGGGCCACACACTGGGGCTGAAAAACATCAATCTCAGCATCAACCCGGGCGAAATCTTCGTGATCATGGGGCTGTCTGGCTCCGGCAAGTCGACCCTGATCCGTCACTTCAACCGACTGATTGACCCAACAGAGGGCGTTATCAAGGTTGAAGGCACCGATGTGATGCAGCTGAACCCCAAGGAGCTGGAGCAGTTCCGCCGCCACAAGATGTCGATGGTGTTCCAGCGCTTCGGCCTGCTGCCGCACAAGACCGTGGTTGAAAACGTGGCCTATGGCCTGCGTATTCAGGGCGTCGACAAGTCGGAATCCCTCTCCCGCGCACGCCAGTGGCTGGAAACCGTTGGCCTTGCAGGCTACGAGGAACAGTATCCGGCCCAGTTGTCGGGCGGCCAGCAGCAGCGTGTGGGCCTGGCTCGAGCGCTCTGCACCGATGCCGAAATTCTGCTGATGGACGAAGCCTTCTCCGCGCTGGATCCGCTGATCCGCTCGGAAATGCAGGACCAGCTGGTCCAGCTGCAGGAGAAACTGCACAAGACCATCATCTTCATTACCCACGATCTGGACGAGGCCCTGCGTCTGGGTGACCGCATCGCCATTCTCAAGGATGGTGAGATCGTCCAGCAGGGCGAGCCGGAAGAGATCCTGCTGCACCCGGCCACCGACTACGTGGAAGCCTTCGTACACGATGTGAACCGGGCGCGTGCCCTGACGGTGGAAACGGTGATGAAAGACCCGGCCTACCGCATCACGGCCGATACCATCGCCGATGCACTGAGCCAGATGAAAGGCTTCGGGCGTGACTATGGCTATCTGGTCAATGAAAGCGGCTATCAGGGCGTGGTGAAGGCCGAACGCCTGGAGCAGGCCTATCAGGACAACAAGGACGCCAAGCTCGATGCCGCACTCTACGAGGATGTGGAACCGGTGGACCCGCATGCGGTGCTGGAAACCGTGATCCCCAACACGCTGGACGCGGACTACCCGCTACCGGTGGTGGATGAGGATGGTCAGCTTACCGGTCAACTGACCCGCGGCACCCTGGCCGAGGTGCTGGGTGAAACCCATAAGCCGGTGGAGCAGCAAAAGGACGAGAGTCGAACACCGGCGGCCTGATTCTGCCGAGCCCGGGGCTGCCTGCAGCCCCGGCCGTCAGACGATGTAATCACAGACCAGCGTACTGTTACTGTCCTGTACCGACAGGCAGAACAGCACGCGCTCAACCTCCCCCGCTTCCAGCGCCTGCCGGTGGGCCGCAAACGCCGCTTCTGCCGTGTCGACCTGCACCAGGCGACAGTACGATGCGTCAGCACCGCTGCCCTGCAGACTTGCCAGTGCCTGATCCAGGCTGATGATGAGCACAGGCATCTCTGGTGCCATCGCCAGCGACCGCGTGCACCAGTCCCCGGGGGCCTCTTCCCAGCAGAACGCGAAGTGGCAGTCCTGCTGTGACACCTGCAAAACCGGCCCCTGCACGACCGCGGTCGCGCCCAGCATCTCAAACTGTTCTACCAGTGTTTGCACCCTGAGAGGGCCGATGGAGAGGTCCAGCATTGTGTTCTCTTCGGTCTGTTTGCGTGCGCGTCAGTATACCCCTGCGCCCGGCACCGCCTCCACCGACACGTTGAGAGGTTCATGTTGCCGTGATTGTCATGGTCACAAAATAGCCATTGACCCTGCATGGAAAAGTCTCTAGGTTAATTTGCGTTCGATCCCCATAAGGGCAATCGGACACCGAAATCGCCAATACGGCCAAAATCCGTACAACAAAAACAAGATTAAGCCGCCAGCACCGTGATCCGGGCAGGTGGTAGAGGATTTCACTATGACACTGCACATGGCTTCTCCAGCCCTGCTGCGCACTGGGCGCAGTCTATCCGTTTCACCTCCAGCTTCATCTTTTTCCACAGGATTCGCCGGCGCACTGACGCCCAAGCCTCAGACCACCTGCGTCTGATGCTCTGCTGAATCCGTTCCAACAGTTTCCGGTTCACGGTCCGGTCAGGGCACCCCTGTGTCTGCATCCGGCCTCTTAGGAAAAAGGTGACGCTATGCGTGATGTCAGTCTCAACGACGTATGGGAGCGCGAATCCGGCCCGGTCTACATGACCGGCAGCCAGGCACTGGCACGACTCCCGCTGCTGCAGGCCCGGCTCGATCAGCTGAACGGCCTCAATACCGCCGGTTTTATTTCCGGTTACCGCGGCTCGCCACTGGGCGGCTTTGACAAGGTCCTGTGGAAAGCCAAGGACTACCTGAAACAGCACAAGGTTCACTTTCTGCCCGGTGTGAACGAAGACCTGGGCGCTACCGCCGTCTGGGGTTCCCAGCAGGTGAACATGTTCGAGGGCGCCGAATACGATGGCGTGTTTGCCCTCTGGTACGGCAAGGGGCCGGGCGTCGACCGTACCGGCGACGTATTCAAGCATGCCAATGCCGCCGGCTCCTCCCAATACGGGGGCGTCCTCGCCATCGCGGGCGACGACCATGCCTGCAAGTCCTCCACTCTGCCGCATCAGAGCGACTACGGTTTCATGGATGCCTCCATGCCGGTCCTCAACCCCAGCGGCGTACAGGAAATTCTCGATCTGGGCCTCTATGGCTGGGCCATGTCACGCTTCAGTGGCTGCTGGGTCGGTTTCAAGGCACTGGCGGAAGTGATGGACTCCTCCATCACCGCCAATCTGGAACTGAGCCACATCGACATCAAGATCCCGACCGACGTGGAGCTGCCCGCAGATGGCCTCAACGCACGCTGGCCGGACAAGCCGCTGCAGCAGGAAGAACGCCTGCATCGCTACAAGCTGGCCGCCGCCAAGGCGTTCTGCCGCGCCAACCGTCTCGACAAGACGGTTCTGAGCGCCAGCCAGCCACGCATCGGCATCGTCACCACCGGCAAATCCTATCTGGATGTCATTCAGGCCCTGTCCGATCTGGGGCTGGGCGAAGCCGAGCGTGAAACGATCGGTCTCTGCGTCTACAAGGTCGCCATGCCCTGGCCGCTGGAGCCGGAGGGCATCTTCGAGTTTGCCTCGGGGCTGGAAGAAATTCTGGTGGTGGAAGAGAAACGCGGCCTGATCGAAGATCAGATCCGCACCCAGCTCTATGGCTGGCAGGACCAGCAGCGCCCGCGCATCATCGGAAAATGCGATGAGCAGGGTATGGAGCTGCTGCCCTCCATTTCCGAACTGACGCCGGCCATGGTGGCACGCGCCATCGCCAGCCGCATCCGCGATCGCTACTGCACCGATCAGCTGCGTGAACGTCTGGATTTTCTCACCGAGAAGGAATCCAGCCTGGCCCAGCCGCGCGAGCGACTGGAACGCACCCCGCACTTCTGCTCCGGCTGCCCGCACAATACCTCCACTCAGGTCCCGGAAGGCAGCCGTGCGCTGGGCGGGATTGGCTGTCACTACATGGCCACCTGGATGGAGCGCGGCACCGATACCTTCACCCAGATGGGCGGCGAAGGCGTAACCTGGCTGGGCCAGGCGCCCTTCACCTCGCAAAAGCACGTGTTCCAGAACCTGGGCGATGGCACCTACTTCCACTCGGGCCTGCTGGCGATCCGCGCCTCCATCGCGTCCGGTGCCAACATCACCTACAAGATTCTCTACAACGATGCCGTGGCCATGACCGGCGGTCAGCCCGTCGACGGCACACTCACCGTGCAGCAGATCAGTCACCAGCTCTACGGTGAAGGGGTGCGCCGCATCGCGGTGGTCAGCGACGATATCGACAAGTACCCCTCACGGGCCGACTTCGCCGACCGCACCACCTTCCATCACCGTGATGATCTGGATGCGATCCAGCGCGAAATGCGCGAAATCGAAGGCTGCTCCGTCATCATTTACGATCAGACCTGCGCCGCCGAGAAGCGCCGTCGCCGCAAGCGCGGCAGCATGGTGGACCCGGACCAGCGCGTCATGATCCACGCCGATGTCTGCGAAGGCTGCGGCGACTGCGGTATCCAGTCCAACTGCCTGTCGATTCTGCCCAAGGAGACCGAACAGGGTCGCAAGCGCAGCATCGACCAGTCCGCCTGTAACAAGGACTTCAGCTGCGTGCGCGGGTTCTGCCCCAGCTTTGTCACCGTGAAGGGCGGCAAACTGAAAAAGCCCGCCGGCGTCAGCCAGGACGTGGCCTTTGATGCACTGCCGGAACCCCGCTACCAGGGCGAGCACGATCCCTACAGCATTCTGATGACCGGCGTGGGCGGCACCGGTGTGGTCACCGTGAGTGCCCTGCTCGGCATGGCCGCGCATCTGGAAGGCAAGGGCGTGGCGGTGCTGGATCAGGCCGGTCTGGCGCAGAAATTCGGTGCCGTGGTCAGCCATATCCGTATCGGCAACCGTCAGGAGGATATCCATGCCGTGCGTATCCCCGCCGGTGAAGCCGATCTGATGCTGGCGTTTGACCTGATGGTAGCCGCCAGCGATGAGGCGCTGGCCAAGCTGGACAACCGCTTCTCGCGCAGCGTGGTGAACACCGAAACCGCCATGCCGGCTGCCTTTACCCGCAACCCGGACCTGCAGTACCCGGGCGAGTCCATGGAAGCCAGCATCCGTGAGGCCTGCCGCGCAGACGGCAGCTGGTTCTTCGATGCCGGCGCACTGGCCAAGGCCCTGATGGGTGATGGCATGGCGGTGAACCTGTTCACGGTCGGTTTCGCCTACCAGCAGGGGCTGTTGCCGCTGAAAGCGGAATCGATCGAGCGTGCCATCGAACTGAACAACGTGGCCGTGGACAAGAATAAGCTGGCATTCCTCTGGGGTCGCCGTGCGGCCTACGATCTGGACGCGGTGCAGGCACTGGCATTCCCCAAACCCAAGGGCAACCCGCTGCAGGTGCTGGACTCGCTGGAAGATGTGATCGCGCGCAACAAGCGCCATCTGGTCGACTACCAGAACACCCGTCTGGCCAAACGTTACGAATCACTGGTGCGCAAGGTGGAGCAGGCGACTCAATCGAAAGCGGGCGGTGACGCCATTCTGGTTCGGGCGGTCGCCGAGAACTACGCCAAGGTACTGGCCTACAAGGACGAGTACGAAGTGGCGCGCCTGTTCAGCAACGGCAGCCTGCGCCGCCAGCTGGAGGAAGAGTTTGAAGGCGATTACGAGCTGGAGTTCAACCTGGCACCCCCGCTGCTCAGTCGCAACAAGGCAGGCGGTCGCCCGCGCAAGCTCAAGTTCGGTCCCTGGATGGAGCGCGGCTTCAAGCTGCTGGCCGGCATGCGAGGCCTGCGCGGCACCCCGCTGGACCTGTTCGGTTACAGCGCGGACCGTCGCCTGGAGCGCAACCTGATCCGCGAGTACGAGGCCGATATCCACTGGCTGATTCAGCATCTGGACGCAGACCAGCTGGCCACCGCGCGCACGCTGGCATCCCTGCCCAGCCGAATCCGCGGCTATGGCCCGGTCAAGGAAGCCGCCTATGAGGCCGCCCGGCAGGAGCGTGCGCAACTGCGCAGCGCGCTCGGCGCTGAAACGGCTGATCTGGATGGGGCCACTGCCTGACCGACGGTACCGAGACGCCAACACCCGATTTTTCGCCCTGAACAGTGCCTGCGCGGCACTGCGGGGCCACTGATTTTGAAGGAAACACCATGAACGTATTTTCACATCCCGAATTCGATAACCACGAACAGGTCTGCTTTCTGAGCGACCCCAAGACCGGACTCAAGGCCATTGTGGCCGTTCACAACAGCTCACGCGGCCCGGCACTGGGTGGCTGCCGCATGTTCCCCTATGCCAGTGACGAGGAAGCCCTGCGTGATGTGCTGCGCCTGTCCAAGGGCATGACCTACAAGTCCGCGCTGGCCAACCTGGATCTGGGCGGCGGCAAGTCCGTCATCATCGGCGATCCGCGCAAGCACAAGACTGAAGAGCTGATGGAAGCCATGGGCCGCTGCCTGGAGCAGCTGGGCGGACGTTACATCGCCGCCGAGGACTCAGGCACCAGCGTGGCAGATCTGAAGATCATGGGCCGCAATACCACTCAGGTCGCCGGTGTGGACGCACATATCGGCTTTGACGGCAAACCCAGCGACGGCGACCCCTCGCCGGCCACCGCCTACGGCACCTTTGTCGGCCTGAAAGCCGCCGTGCGCCACAAGCTCGGCCGCACCGATCTGACCGGCCTCAAGGTTGCGGTACAGGGGATCGGCAACGTGGGCTACCGACTGGCGCGCCACCTGCACGAAGCCGGTGCCCAGCTCTGGGTGTACGACATCCATCAGGATCAGATGGACCGTGCGGTGGAAGAGTTCGGCGCAACTCCGGTCAGCGCCGACGAGATCCTGCGTCTGCCGGTGGATGTGGTCGCGCCCTGCGCCCTCGGTGCCGTACTGAACGACACCAGCATTCCCCAGTTGCAGGCCAAAGTGGTGGCCGGTGCCGCCAACAACCAGCTTGAACGCCCCGATCACGATGCGTTGCTGATGCAGCACGACATCCTCTATGCCCCCGACTTTGTCATCAATGCCGGCGGCATCATCGATGTGTTCCACAGCCGCACCGGTTATGAGCCGGAGACGGTCCGCACCCACGTGGAAACCATCGGCGACACCCTGAGCGAAATCTTTGTCCGTTCCGACCGTGATGCCCGCCCCGCCGGCGTCATCGCCAACGAGCTGGCCGAAGAGCGCTTTGACCATGTTCCCGCACAGCAGGACAGCACGCTGGCCAAGGCCGGCTGATTGCCTGAGGTGTTGAACATTCATACTTGAGCCGGCTCCGGTCGGCTCCTGTCCCCCGAAAACAAGAAAACCCAAGCAGGAGACAGCTATGTCCTACTCTTCTTCCGCCACCGCGACCGGTGTCCAGGAGGGCACCGTCAGCAAACGTGGTTTCTGGTCCTCACGACTGGCCTTTATTCTGGCCGCAACCGGCTCGGCCGTCGGGCTGGGCAACATCTGGAAATTCCCCTACATCACCGGTGAGCACGGTGGCGGGGCCTTTGTCATGGTCTATCTGATCTGTATTGCCGCGGTCGGTATCCCGATCATGATGGCAGAGGTGCTGATCGGTCGCCGAGGTGGCCGCAGCCCGGTCAACAGTCTGCGTTTGATCACCGAGCGGGACAAGCTCAACCCCTTGTGGAAACTGGTGGGCGCCGTGGGCGTTCTGGCCGGTTTCCTGATTCTGTCGTTCTACTCAGTTATCGGTGGCTGGGCGCTGTCCTATGTGGGCACCTCCGCATCGGGCCAGTTCAGCGGACAGACCGCCGAAGCCGTGGGCGGAATCTTCTCCGGCCTGCTCAGCGACCCGATGACGCTACTCAGCTGGCACACCCTGTTCATGGCACTGGTAATGGTGGTTGTCGCCCGCGGGGTCAGCTCCGGTCTTGAGCGTGCGACCAGCATCCTGATGCCAGGTCTGTTCGTACTGCTGCTGATCATGGTCGGCTATGCCATGACCTCCGGTCACTTCAGCCAGGCGGTCAGCTTCCTGTTCCAGCCTGACTTTTCCAAGCTGTCCACCTCCGGCGTGCTGGTCGCGCTCGGTCACGCCTTCTTCACCCTCAGCCTCGGCATGGCCGTGATGATGGCCTACGGTTCCTACCTGCCGAAAAACGTCTCCATCGCCAAGGCCTCCATCACCGTTTCCGTGATGGATACCGGTGTGGCACTGCTGGCCGGTCTGGCCATCTTCCCGATCGTCTTCGCCAACGGCATGGAGCCGGGGGCCGGTCCGGGCCTGATCTTCCAGACCCTGCCGCTGGCGTTCGGCCAGATGCCGATGGGCACCCTGTTCGGAACCCTGTTCTTCGTGCTGCTGGTATTTGCAGCCTGGACCTCCGGCATTTCACTGCTGGAGCCGCTGGTGGAGTGGCTGGAAGAGCAGAAAGGCATGAACCGTACCATCAGTACCCTGATCGCCGGTTTTGTCTGCTGGGCACTGGGCATCGCTTCTATCCTGTCGCTCAACCTCTGGTCTGATGTCACCCCGCTGGGCATGTTTGCCATGTTCGAGGGCAAGACCATCTTCGACCTGCTGGATTACCTGACCGCCAACATCCTGCTGCCGCTGGGCGGTCTGCTGGTCGCGGTACTGGTCGGCTGGTTCATGTCGAAGCAGGCTCTGGAAAACGAACTTTCGCTGTCTGCCGGTGGCTTCAGCCTCTGGTACAACACCCTGAAGTTCGTGACCCCGATCGCCGTACTGGTGGTCTTTATCTACAACCTGAGCTGATCGGGTCTCAACCTGCACCGGTAGCCCCGGTTACCGGTGCACTTTTCATCCACAGGGCTGGTACACTCGAACAGGCGCAACAACGAGGTCCAGCCCCATGCAAAAACGCCTGATCATCTTTACCGGCGCCGGCGTCTCCGCCGAGTCCGGCGTCCCTACCTTTCGCACCGGCCCTGACGGCCTCTGGCATAACCACCGCATCGACGAAGTCTGCAACATCGACACCTTCGAGCAGAACTACGCTCTGGTGCACGCCTTCTACAATGCACGTCGCACTGCCCTGCGTGGAGTCGAGCCCAACGCCGCTCATCGCGCCCTTGCTGAGCTGCAACAGGCCTATGGTGAACGGGTACGCCTGATGACCACCAATGTGGACGACCTGCACGAGCGGGCCGGCAGCCCTCAGGTCGAGCATATCCACGGCAACCTGCTGGAGCTGGTCAACCTGGCGGACGGCAGGATCGAGCCGATCGGCTACGAGGCGTTTGATCATGCGGCGCACCCGCCCCACTTCAAACCCAATGTGGTGTTTTTCGGCGAGGTCGCACCGGTCTATCGCGACCTGTTTGAGCTGATGAACTCCCTGACCCGACACGACCTGGTGCTGGTGATCGGCAGCAGCGAGTCGGTGGTGCAGTTCTGCCTCCAGGCCTGGCAGGGCAGCAGCGGCGCAGCCACCATTCTGTATGTGGACCCGACCGAGGACTGCCCCTACGACCGCATGCCGGGAGCCGGATTCAAACCCTACACCGAGCACTATCGCATGGGCGCCGTTGAAGCGATGCAGGCAGATTCCCCGGTACGACGCTGGATTCAGCGCTGGATGGAGCCCTGACGCCCGACCCAGTTGCCCCCGGGCAGGTGCTGTTCGGGCTGAACCTCGTGGTTGTACAGGTACAGCCAGGTCCGGCCATAGGGCGTGTCCACTTCAATGCGGTCATAAAGGCCGGTTTCAGGGGCATGGGCGCAGTAATCCTCCAGCTGATCCAGCGCGGCAAACATCTCGGCGTCCACCTGGAAGACTTCCACCTGCACCACCCCTCTGGCCTGCTTCACGGCTGGCCAGGGGCCCAGATCGTAGAGTGCAAAACCCTCCAGTCGGGCTTCGCCACGAAACGCGGCGCCCGCCAGATAATGGTGATTGCTCTGACCCCGTTTCAACGTGCCATAGACCGCGACCTGAATGGACATGCCTGCTCCTCTAGCCAAACTGAAAGCCGGACAGCCGGGTTTCCAGTACCCGGTCGGTAAACACCTGACGACCTGCATCGTCGCCTGCGGCACCGGCGGCCACCATCAAGGGAATCAGGTGCTCTTCCGCCCGCGGCGGATGACACAGCCGTGCATTGGGCGCTTCGGACCACTGACTCAGAGCCTGATTGCGTTCCGCGGCAGGGGCTTCAACCGTCTGCTTGAGCCAGTGGTCAAACAGATCGGACACCGGCCCAAAGCGCGGATCGCCATACCCCTGCATGTTATGAAAACTCATGCCGCTGCCCACAATCAATACCCCCTGATCACGCAGGGAGGCCAACGCCTGTCCGGCCTTCACGTGAACTTCGGGGTCCATGTCCTGTCGCAGCGACAGCTGCACCACCGGGATATCGGCGGCGGGAAACATCAGTTTCAGCGGAATAAACATGCCATGGTCAAAGCCGCGCTGCGCATCACCGGATGCCGCCAGCCCTGCCTCACCGAGCAGATCCACCACCTGCTGCGCCAGCGCAGGGTCGCCGGGAGCAGGATAGGTCAGCTCATAGGTGTGCCTGGGGAATCCATAATAGTCATAAATCAGCTCAGGGCTGGCATGGGTGGTAACCCGAAATTCCGCTTCCAGCCAGTGTGCCGATACCATCAGAATCGCTTTGGGCGGTTCCGGCAGATGATTACGAATGGTGCTCAGATATTCGGCCATCCGGTCCCAGGCGTGGGCTGGATTCCAGTCCATGAAGAAACAGGGACCGGCCCCGTGGGGGACAAGCAGGGTGGGTTGACGCGCGGACATGGGCAGACTCCTTAAAATTGCTCGGTCGCATGGCGGCAGGCCTGATGACCGGCCACATACTGATGGTGAATATTTTCATACACCCTGCAGGGGCCATCAACGCAGCCCTATTGATCAATTTGATCGAAACTTTGCGAGCAGCTGTTCCCGGGATGGTCCAGATCCTGACGCCGGCGTATAGCAACTAAGCTGAGATCATGACCTACCGATGCGAGGAATTTTCATGCGCGCACTGCTTTCAGGGCTGATGCTGATGGTGCTCACCGCCTGTACCAGCCTGCCGGACCGTGTCGAACCGGTGCAGAACTTTGAACTCGACCGATACCTGGGCACCTGGTACGAAATTGCTCGGCTCGATCATGCGTTCGAGCGTGGCCTGAGTCAGGTGCAGGCACAGTACAGCCTGCGTGAGGATAGTGGCGTCAGGGTGATCAACCGGGGCTATGATGCTGAAAAGAAAGAATGGCGCGAAGCCGAAGGCAAGGCCTACTTTGTCGAGGACCCTGATACCGGCTACCTGAAAGTTTCCTTTTTCGGGCCTTTCTATGGCGCCTACGTGATCATGGCGCTGGACCACGAAGACTATCAATATTCGCTGGTCAGCGGCCCGGATCGGGACTACCTGTGGATACTTTCACGTTCGCCACAGATGGATACAGAGACGCTGGAGCAACTGGTCAACACAGCACGCGAAGCCGGTTATCCGGTGGATGAGCTGATCTATATGGAGCATTGAAGCAGTCCCTTGCTACCATAAGGCAGCTGACCGGCGCACACCGAACTGTCAGAGCTTAAACGGATACGACCATGCCTCACTCTGAACTGACTGACTTCATCCATCGCCATCCACACCTGCTGGTACTGACCGGCGCTGGCATCAGTACCGATTCCGGTATCCCCGACTACCGCGACAAGAATGGCGACTGGAAACGCAAGCAGCCGGTGCAGCACCCGGATTTCATGCGCTGCGAGCATACCCGCAAGCGCTACTGGGGCCGTAGTCTGGTGGGCTGGCCGGTGATGCGGGATGCACAGCCCAACCCCTCGCATGCCGCCCTGGCCCGACTGGAGCAGCAAGGGCATATCGACCTGCTGGTGACCCAGAATGTGGACGGTCTGCACCAGCGTGCCGGCAGCCAGCGCGTCATTGACCTGCATGGACGCTCTGACCGTGTCATCTGCATGAGCTGTGACTTCACATGCACCCGGGATGAGGTGCACGAACGCAGTGGAGTGCTTAACCCCGACTTTACCCAACTGAGCGCCGCCACCGCTCCGGACGGCGATGCAGACCTGGAAGTGGATTTCAGTGGTTTCCGTATTCCTGGCTGCCCGAGCTGCGGCGGCATCTTGAAGCCTGATGTGGTGTTTTTCGGCGATAACGTACCCAAACAGCGCGTCGTGGATGCTCTGGAAGCGCTTCAGCAGGCCGATGCCCTGCTGGTGATCGGCTCCTCACTGATGGTCTATTCCGGTTTCCGCTTCTGCCGCCGCGCCAGCGAATGGAACAAACCCATCGCCGCCCTCACACTCGGCAGGACCCGTGCCGATGAACTGCTGAGCCTCAAGCTGGACGCCCCCATCTCGCCGGTGCTGGACGCGACTCTGAAGGAGCTGGAACAGGCCAGCGAACCCGCACCTGCCTTCACTTAACACCGCTGTCACCAGACTGACTTTCATTTGAAAGCAGACTGACAATCAAATGAAACATCCATTTGTTGCAATGCATCTCGAACCGGGCGGTGCCACACGTTGCTCGCCCTGATGGCTGTTCTAAACAAATGGATGGAGCGAAACCATGTTGCGCAAGACAGTGGGAGCACTGACATTGTCAGTGATGGCGGCACAGGTACAGGCAGCAACCGAGATTCAGTGGTGGCACGCCATGGGCGGCGAACTGGGCGAGAAGATCAATGAGATCGCTGACAAGTTCAATGCCAGCCAGGATGACTACCAGGTTGTCCCCGTGTTCAAGGGTAACTACACCGAGACCATGACGGCGGCGATTTCAGCCTTCCGCGCCAGGGAACAGCCGCACATTGTGCAGGTATTCGAAGTAGGCACCGCCACCATGATGGCCGCCGAAGGCGCTGTCTATCCGGTGTATCAGCTGATGGAAGATACCGGTCAGGCGTTCGACCCCCGTGACTATCTCGCCTCTGTCACCGGCTACTACACCAGCAACGACGGCAAGATGCTGTCCATGCCGTTCAACAGCTCCACCCCGGTGCTCTATTACAACAAGGATGCCCTGGCCAAGGCCGGTGTCGAGCCGCCCAAAACCTGGGAAGAGATGGGCGAAGCCGGTCGCAAGCTGCTGGAAGCCGGCTACGACTGTGGCTTCACCACCGGCTGGCAGTCCTGGGTGCAGCTGGAAAACTTCAGCGCCCGTCACAACGTACCCTTCGCCACCGAAAACAACGGCTTTGCCGGTCTGGACACGGAACTGGCGTTCAATAGCCCGTTGCACGTGAAACACGTTCAGCAGCTGGCCGACTGGCAGAAAGAAGGCATTTTCAGCTACGGCGGTCGTCGCTCTGACAGCGCGCCCAAGTTCTACAGCGGCGAATGTGCCATGTACATGAACTCCTCCGCCTCTTACGCCGGGGTGAAAAACAACGCCAAGGGCTTCGAGTTCGGCGTTGCTCAGCTGCCCACCTGGGGTGAGGCGATCGAGCAGCCGCAGAACAGCATCATCGGCGGCGCCACCCTCTGGACCCTGCAGGGCCATGACAAGGATGACTACAAGGGTGTAGCACGCTTCTACAGCTTCCTGTCGTCCCCGGAAATCCAGGCCGACTGGCACCAGTTCACCGGTTACCTGCCGATCACCCATGATGCGGCCGAGCTGACCCGTGAGCAGGGCTTCTACGCTCAGAACCCGGGTACCGACGTGGCGATCACCCAGATGACCTCTGTCACACCGACCGCCAATTCCAAGGGCCTGCGCCTGGGCAACTTCGTACAGATTCGCGACATCATCAACGAAGAACTTGAAAACGTCTGGTCCGGCAAGGACAGCGCCGAAGCCGCCCTGAACCGTGCGGTTGAGCGTGGCAATAAGCTGCTGCGCAAGTTCGAGCGTCAGAACGGCTAATACCGTGACAGGCAGGGCCAGTCGGCCCTGCCGTTTCTGCACGTTTCGGAGATTCCATGCAAAGCCAACCCGTATTCAACCATCGCTGGCTGCCCTGGCTGCTGTTGCTGCCGCAGTTGGCGATCACGCTGGTGTTCTTTCTCTGGCCCGCGGCTCAGGCAGTCTGGCAGTCCTTCCTGATGGAGGACGCCTTTGGCCTGTCCACCGAGTTTGTCTGGTTCGAGAATTTCAGTGTGCTGCTGCAGGATGAGATCTATCACCGCAGCTTTGCCACCACCTTTATTTTCAGTATCGGCGTCACTGCTCTGTCCATGGGCGGTGCACTGCTGTTGGCCGTTATGGCCGATCAGGTGATTCGCGGTGCCCGTGTCTATCGCACTCTGCTGGTCTGGCCCTACGCTGTGGCCCCTGCCGTGGCCGGCGTGCTGTGGATGTTCATGTTCAACCCCAGCATCGGCATTCTCAGCTATCTTCTGGAGCAGCTGGGCTACGACTGGAACCATTTTCTCAACGGTGACCAGGCGATGCTGCTGGTGATCATTGCCGCCGCCTGGAAACAGATCAGCTACAACTTCCTGTTTTTCCTTGCCGGTTTGCAGGCGATCCCGCGCTCGCTGATTGAAGCCGCGGCACTCGATGGCGCCGGACCGATGAAACGCTTCTGGACCATTCTGTTCCCGCTGCTCTCCCCCACCAGCTTCTTCCTGCTGGTGATCAACGTGGTGTACGCCTTCTTCGATACCTTCGGCATCATCCACGCCGTGACCCAGGGCGGCCCCGGCGGCAGCACCAGCATCCTGGTGTACAAGGTGTTCGATGACGGCTTCAACGGTCTGGATCTGGGCTCATCCGCCGCCCAATCGGTGATCCTGATGGCCATTGTCGGCGCACTCACCGTGGTGCAGTTCCGTTATATCGAACGCAAGGTGCAGTACTGATGATCGAAAACCGTCCTCTGCTTAATCTGATCAGTCACCTGATTCTGTGTCTGGGTGTACTGGTGGTGGCCTTTCCGATCTGGATCGCCTTTGTGGCTTCCACCCATGCCCCGGAAGCCCTGAACAGCGGCACCGTGCCACTCTGGCCCGGCGATCGCTTTGTGCTCAACTACGCCATGGCGCTGGGGCTGGAAACCGGTCAGAAAACGCTCAACGTGAATTTGATCAGCATGCTGGGTAACAGTCTGATCATGGCGTTGGGCATCACCATCGGCAAGCTGCTGATCTCCATGCTGGCCGCCTACGCCATCGTTTTTTTCCGCTTCCGCTTTCGCATGCTGTCGTTCTGGCTGATCTTCATCACCCTGATGCTGCCGGTGGAAGTACGCATCATGCCGACATTTGAAGTGGTGGCTGACCTGGGTCTGCTCAACTCCTACTCCGGCCTGATCCTGCCGCTGATCGCCAGTGCCACGGCGACCTTTCTGTTCCGCCAATTTTTCCTCACGGTGCCACACGAACTGATCGAAGCGGCGCGCATGGATGGCGCAGGGCCAATCCGCTTCTTCATCGACATCCTGCTGCCACTGTCACGCACCAATCTGGCGGCGCTGTTCGTGATCATGTTCATCTACGGCTGGAACCAATACCTCTGGCCGCTGCTGATCACCACCGATGAGCACTACTACACCGTGGTGATGAGCATTCAGCGCATGCTGGCTGTCGGCGATGCCGAAGTCGCCTGGCACCTGGTCATGCCCAGTACGCTGATGGCCATGTTGCCACCGGTGCTGGTGGTCATTCTGATGCAGCGCCTGTTTATCAAGGGCCTGGTTGAAACCGAGAAATAATGATGTCCAATCTATCGCTGGCCAATATTGGCAAAACCTATCCCAACGGCCATCAGGCCATTCACAGTCTCAACCTGTATGTGGAACCCGGCGAGTTGATCGTACTGGTCGGCCCTTCCGGCTGTGGCAAGTCCAGCCTGCTGCGCATGATCGCGGGGCTGGAAAGCATCACCGATGGCGATCTGCACATCGGCGAGCAGCAGGTAAACCGGCTGGAACCGGCGCAGCGCGATATCGCCATGGTGTTCCAGAACTACGCGCTCTATCCGCACATGAGTGTGTTCGACAACATGGCCTACGGCCTGCGCAATCGCGGGGTGCCCAAGGTGCAGATTCGTCAGCAGGTGGAGTCCACCGCCGAGATGCTGCAATTGGGGCACCTGTTGGACCGAACACCGCGCCAGCTCTCCGGCGGCCAGCGCCAGCGGGTCGCCATGGGCCGTGCCATCGTGCGTCAGCCCAAGGTGTTCCTGTTTGACGAACCCCTGTCCAACCTGGATGCCAAGCTGCGTGGCCAGATGCGGATCGAAATCAAGCGCCTGCAGCGCAGACTCAACACCACCACCGTCTATGTAACCCATGACCAGACCGAAGCCATGACGTTGGCCGACCGTCTGGTGGTGATGAACGCCGGGTGCGCAGAGCAGATAGGTTCACCACTGGAGGTCTACCAGCGCCCGCAAACCCCGTTTGTGGCGGGCTTTATCGGCTCATCCAGCATGAACTTCACCTCCGGCGTGCTGGCCGACAACCATCTGCGCCTGGGCGATTTGAGCATTCCGCTGAAACAGAAGGTGAATTTCAACGGCGACGTGATCGTGGGCCTGAGACCCGAGCACCTTCATCGCGGTCCGGACTACCCACATCGCATTGAACTGGACGTGAGCCTGCTGGAACAGCTGGGAGCCGATACGCTGGTGCATGGCAAGGTGCCGGGGCTGGATCAGGAACTGATTGTGCGTCTCAAGGGCAGTCACAGCTGTGCGCTCGGCACACGGTTATCCCTGGGATTTAATTGCGATGAACTCCACCTGTTCTGCGCCCAACGCCAACAACGGATCAACTGAAAGATGACTTCACTGAACACCCCGTCCCGCGTGACGGGCCACCGCGGTGTGCCCAGTCTGGCCCCGGAAAACACCCTGGGCGGCTTTCGCAAGGCGGCCGAGATCGGCGTAGGCTGGATCGAGCTGGATGTCACCCTGCTGGCCGATGGCACACCGGTGGTGAGCCATGACGCCACCACTGGCCGCTGCGGTAATCGCAATGAACTGCTGCAACAGTGCCTGCCGGCCGAACTGGATGGCCTGAATATGGCAGCACGGCTGCCAGACTGGCCGACTGAGCCCTTGCCCCTTCTGACCGACACGCTTGTCCTGCTGCACCGGCTTGGACTCGGTCTGAATCTGGAAATCAAGGATCATGGCCTGCCTGCACCGACCCTGGTATCCGCCGTGCTGGCAGCACTGGACCAAACCGCCTTCCCGAGCGAGCAGTTGCTGATCTCCAGCTTCAGTCGCTCCCTGTTGGCGGAATGCCAGCTGCAGGCCCCACTCCTGCGCCGTGGCCTGCTGGTGGATGACCTGCCCTGTGACTGGCATCAGCAGGCACAGCAGCTGGCACTGTTCAGCCTGCACGTTCACTGGCGCCAGCTTAACTATCTGCGCGTACAGGCCATCAAGCAAAGCGGACTCAAGCTGTATTGCTGGACGGCCAATGAACCTGCCGAGATCGCGTCCTTCTGGCACTGGGGGCTGGATGGCGTGATCACTGACTATCCGCAACGGTTTAACGAGATTCATGATGTTGAATGAACGCCAGGACCACATCCTTGCCCTGCTCAACCACCGGGGTGAACTTGAGGTCGAACAGCTATCCGAACAGTTTTCGGTCAGCACCCAGACGATCCGCAAGGACTTGAATCAGCTTTGCGAACTGGGGCTGGCGCGACGTATTCATGGCGGCGTCAGCCTGCCCGCCAGTGCCCTGAACCTGTCTTACGGCAGCCGCGAACAGCTCAATGCGGGCGTCAAGCACAAGATGGCGCAGGCATTGGCCGCGCGTATTCCCGATGGCTCCACCCTGATGCTGGGCATCGGCACCTCCGTCGCCCACCTGGCCCGAGCCTTATCGCAACACCAGCGCCTGCGTGTGCTGACCAACAACCTGGATGTGGCCGGTGTCCTCTGTGAATACCCGGCGATTCAGGTACTGGTGATCGGAGGCCACCTGCGCCATAACGACCGCGACATGGTGGGCGAACCGGTTACCCGCACTCTGGACCAGTACCGGGTCGATTTCGGCATTGTCGGGGCCGGTGGCCTGCATCCGAACGATGGCGTGCTGGATTTTGACCCCCAGGAAGCGAACGTAAGCCGCGCCATATTGCGCAACGCCCGTCAACGCGTGCTATTGGCCGATGCCAGCAAATGGAGCCGTAGCCCAATGGTCAAGGTGGCCGGGTTCGACAGCATCGACCTGCTGGTATGCGATTCTCTGCCTGACATTCAGCTGGAACATGCACTTCGGGAACACGCTGTGGGCCTCATTCAAACCGGAGGGCAGATGGATGCATGACCTCAGCCATATTCGCTATCTTTTGACCGATGTGGACGACACCCTCACCACCGATGGGCGTCTGCTGCCGGAAACCCTCTCAGCCCTGTACCGGCTGGCTGATGCCGGGATCACCGTTGTGCCGGTGACCGGAGGCTGTGCCGGCTGGTGTGACCAGATGATACGCCTCTGGCCCATCCCGGCCGTGATCGGTGAAAACGGTGCCTTCTACTTCCACCGCGATCCACAGGGCCATGTAGCGCTGCAAAGCTGGGATGACCCAAGCCTGCGTGCTCAACGCCAGCAGACCCTGCTGACACTGGCACAAGCCGCCCTGTGTCGAGTGCCCGACATCACACTGGCGAAAGACCAGTCGTACCGTCTGGCCGATGTCGCGCTGGACTACAATCAGGACGTTCAGGGCATCACCTCCGATCAGCTGCAGCAGGTCGTCTCCACCTTTCACCAGGCCGGTGCTCAGGCACGAGTGAGCTCGATTCATATCAATGCCTGGTTCGGTGATTACAGTAAACAGGCCATGTCCGAGCGGCTGTTGAAGGAGCGGTTTGGCCTGGATGATGAGCGCATTCAGCAGGAAGTTGCCTACATCGGTGACTCGGCCAATGACGAATCCATGTTTGCCTATCTGAAACACACCTTCGGCGTGGCCAACATTCATCCCTGGCTCCCCCGGATGCAGGCTCACCCCCATGAGATCATGAACCGACCGGGTGGATACGGCTTCAACGAGCTGGCGAGCCGCCTGTGTGAAGCAAAGGCAGCGCAGGAACAGGGAGAGCCCTGTCGAGTTGATTAACCGATGAAGACTTCGCGTTTCTCATTCACACCCTTTTCACAGTAAGGGTATATACTGCGGGTATCAGGAACGGCAGGTACAAGACCCGCTGATGCGCTTTTTAAGACAAGGACACCGGCCCCCCATTATTGCGGTGCTTGCGCTGCTGGCCTCCTTTTGTCTGTTATTTGGCGCCCGCCTGGGCGCCGAGCCCGTGCAGCTGGATCAAAACTGGGAATATCGCTGGGGTGATTCCCCCTTCGTAAACGACGTACCTGCCTGGACCCTTGAGCCGGCCCCGGATGCCTGGCACAGCATCGACTTTCCCTCCAACCCACCCGACCGGAATGACCGACAAAACGTCTGGTATCGCACGGTGTTGCCTGAAGGCAACTTGAACGACCCGGTGATGTATATCTTCAGCGTTGACCTGATTGTGGAGGTCTACCTGGAGGGCGAGCGCATCTACCATTACGGTGAGTTTGATGAGCAAGGCCAGGGCACCTTTCAGGGCTGGCCCTGGCATATGATCCCTCTGCCACAGAACGCGGCCGGGAAACCGATCTATTTCCGTATTTTCAGCAACTATCTGGACATCGGCCTCTGGGGCGAGGTCAAGATCATGGAGCGGATGAAGCTCTACCAGCAGGTGCTGCAGCAATCGTTCGATGGACTGACGATCACCGCCTTCAGCCTCTTGATCGGCCTGCTCTGCCTGCTGTTTGCCCTGCTCAATGCAGAACGCAAAAACCTGCTGGCACTGGCACTGTTCTCGGTCTGCAACGCCGGGCTTGCGCTCAGTGGCAGCCAGGCCAAGCAACTGATACTGAACCAGCCACTGATGTGGGATTATGTGGAAGCGGGCAGTTATTACCTGCTGCCCATTGCGTTGCTGATGCTATTGCGCAGCTGGTACGGCCCACATCACAGACGCCTGTTCAACCTGCTGATGCTGGTCTTTGGCAGTTATTTCTCGGCGGCCATGCTGCTCTCCGCCATCGGCCTGACCAGCGTGGCCAACACCTATCCTCCGTTCGACCTGCTGTTTACCCTTTGCATTCCGCCCATGCTGTTCGTGGTAACACGCCAATGGCGCAACGCCACCCCTGACCAGCGCACGCTGCTGTTGGCCACCGGACTGCTCACGGCCCTGCTGCTGTGGGATATGGCCGTGGCACATAATTGGGCTCCCTGGATGGACGTACCGGTCGGCTGGGGCTCACTGGTGTTTGCCTTCGCCCTGATAGCGCTGTCTGTGCATCACTTCAACCGAACCCGACGTGCCCTGTCGCAGTTGACCCTGAGCCTTGAAGAGCGGGTCAACGACCGCACCCGGGAGCTGGAAAAAATGGCGCTACAGGACGCCCGACGCGTCAAGGCACTGGAGTTTGGCAACCGCAAGCGCGGTACGCTGGATGAACTGGTCGCCAGCATGGAATCCACCGGGGACATTCACCAGGCGCTGCAATGTCTGAGTGATCAGATCCGCGGGCTCTGCTCGCCGGTGCCCGGTGCCTACTATTTACAGGATAACAACGACTACCAGCTGCATCGCGTCGCACAATGGGACAGCGAGGAGCACCTGCCCGAGCAGCTGGACCCCGCCAGCTTCAAAGCGCCGAGTCAGCACTGGAAACGCTTCCCGATCCACTATGACACGCCCGGGGATGAAGGGGTGCAGACCGGCATGCTCTGGCTTAACCTGGACCCGGATATCGGCCTGTTTGACAACCTGAGCCCCTACACGCTGGAAATCCTGTTTACGCGTGGCATCGAGCGCATCAACCTGACCCTGTCCAAGGTGGCGCTGCAGCAGGCTCTGAGCCGCTTTTCATACGAAGACGCCCTCACGGGTGTCCACAACCGCCGTTATCTGGATCAGATGCTCGAGCACGAGCTGGCCCGCGGCGCACGCAACCAGTCGGATATCTCACTGGTTATCTGCGACATCGACCACTTCAAGCGACTTAACGATTCCTTTGGGCATGCCGCCGGCGACAAGGTGCTGCAACAGGTGGCACAGCAGCTGATTTCCACCTTCAGGAGCAGTGACATTATCTGCCGCTACGGCGGTGAAGAGTTCGTGATCGTCATGCCGGACACCCGCCTTGAGGACGCCAAAGCCCGGGCCGAACAGCTCCGGACAACGGTGGAAGCGGCCGACTTCCATTTCAACAACCTGCCCATCGGCCCCGTTACACTCTCGGCAGGCCTGAGCACCGGACAGGCGGGCAGCGTGTCAGCCGAAACGCTGCTGCGACAGGCCGACAAGGCGCTCTATGAAGCCAAGAATGCCGGCCGTAACCGAGTGATCTACTTTGAAGACCCAGCCACTCAACGTGACCCGGCCACGCAAACCTGGTCTCCGTAGTAATTGTCAGCGTAATTACACTCCGTGCACACCGGCTTTGACGCCTCCTGTGAATGACTCTCACGCGAAGGCACCTGAGAGTTGGCAGAAGCGGTATTCAAGTAACGTAAAATCAAGGTCATGGTGCATCTCCTCTGAGCTATTGATGACTTAATCCTAATAAACCCTGACTATTTATTTAAATTTATAGTTTCTTTATCCATGATAGCTATTGGCAATGGAAATACCACAGAGCCCCCTCCTCTTACCGGCCAGGGTCGGTCATAAACTAATCAGTGCATAACTTCACACACAGGAAAGTACACAGGTAGACACAGGCTTGTGCACAGCTTTAGCTCTGACTTTCGCGCAAGGTTTTGTCCGTGCATCCATTTTTGAACACGAATTGAATAAACCCTGACCATTTCTGCAAACCCCGTATTTCAAGGGGTTAAGAGATGATCGAAGCACAGTTGTCATGAGGTTTTCCACAGAGGTGTTCAAGGTTTCTGGGGGTAAGTTTCATGCCCTCGAAAAAATGGAACAGAAACAGCGCCCCACTTCAATGAAGATATCAACAGATTTTATTTGCGATGCAGGTGTGAATAAGTTTGGGTGGGGAATGGGTGTGGATGAGTTGAAACAAGGGGCGTTCAAACAGCATGATAAGCTTCTGACTATTACAAAAGCCGTTCACATGAATAACGGAGCCTCGATGTCACGGAATGATTGGACACCTAACGAAGTTAAACTCGCCTTTCACCTTTACTGCCAGCTGCCCTATGGCCGCTTGCACCGGAATAATCCGGCTATTATCGAACTGGCTCAGTTGATTGGCCGAACCCCTTCTGCGGTCGCAATGAAACTGGTGAACCTGGCCAGCTTGGATCCGGCGATTCTTGCATCGGGCCGAAAGGGCTTTAGCAACGCTTCGAAGCTAGACCGTGAAACTTGGGACGCTTTCCACTCTGACTGGGAAGGACTTGTACTGGAATGCGATCAAATCAAAGCAGGCTTAACAAAAACATCCGCGCCCGAGGCGTTAGAGCTCAACACCACAGAAATACGGGCGGGTACTACCCGTCCACAAGTCATTCAACAACGTGTGGGGCAGTCCTTTTTCAGACGTGCTGTACTGTCCAGTTATGCTAATCGTTGCTGTCTGACCGGGCTTTCCGAAGAACGCCTATTAATTGCCAGTCATATCGTGCCCTGGAGCCAAGATCCCGCTAATCGGTTGAACCCAAGCAACGGGCTCTGTTTGTCTGCACTCTACGACCGGGCTTTTGATCAGGGGTTGATTACCTTTGATGAGAACTGGCGCTTAGTTGTCTCGCCACAACTAACTAGAACGGACCCTGCTATCACTGCAAATTTCTACAACCTTGAGGGGCAAGCCATTGAATTACCTGAACGATTCAGCCCTGACGCTCGCTTGATGGACTGGCACCGAGAACAGATCTTCATTAATAGCAGCCTTGATGGCACAAGTACCTAGTGACCAAGGACCCTAACCAATACAGATACTCAAAGACCGTTAATATCGGGGTGTTCCATCACATGAACCAATCCTTGCAATGCCCACGTAAGCATAAGAGTTGAAAGAGAAATAGTCTTTCTTGCCACTCAAGCGACCAGACCTCAAGGCCTCACCGTGAAACACATCCAAGGCATTATTTTCGATCTGGACGGCACACTGGTGTCGTCCTCACTGAATTTTCGGGCGATCAAGCAGGAGATCGGCTGCCCGCCCGAAGCGGATGTGCTGACGTTTCTAGAGGGTTTACCTGAGCATAAACAACAGGCAGCCATGGCAGTCATTCATCGCCACGAGCAGCGTGACGCCGAACAGTCTGACTGGATACCGGGTGCGAAGGCCTTCGTGGACAGATGTGATGCGCAGGGGATTCCGATGGCGATCGTGACACGGAATTCAGAGCAGTCCACCCGACTTAAGATGGCGCGCAACGACATTCCGATTGAGCGTGTGGTCACACGCGAGCAGTCCAAACCCAAGCCTGATCCTGATGCTCTGCTTCAGATTGCGCGGGATTTCGCACTGCCCGCGCAAAGCATGCTGATGGTGGGCGATTATCGATATGATCTGGAAGCCGGCCGCAACGCACACATGAGTGCCTGTCTGGTCAACTTTACCGAGTTGCCCGACTATGCTCATTTGGCCGATTACACCTTTCAACATTTCGGCCTGCTGCACCGGGCCATGTTCGGGCCTGAGTGAGTGTGCGAAGGTGGCATCTTGTCAATTAGCCGAGCATACTAGGATGCGATGCATGGATGGGCGATAGAAAGATTTATAGCCTTTAACTATCACCCCTATCGACATCATCAATTTCACGAATCGCGACTCACGGGCTAATATAGCCACATATTTTCACAGCAACCCAGTAAATCTTCAGGAGATTCAATCACATGGGTATCGTTAACACTGAGATCAAACCGTTTCAGGCGACTGCGTTCAAAAATGGTGAGTTCGTTGAAATCACCGAAGAAACCGTAAAAGGCAAGTGGGCTGTATTCTTCTTCTACCCGGCCGACTTCACTTTCGTTTGCCCGACCGAGCTGGGCGACGTTGCAGACAAGTACGAAGAGCTGCAGAAACTGGGTGTTGAAGTATTCTCCGTGTCTACCGACACTCACTTCACCCACAAGGCGTGGCACGACGCTTCTGAAACCATCAACAAGATCCAGTACTACATGGTCGGCGACCAGACCGGTACTATCACCAACAACTTCGGTGTTATGCGTGAAGGCCAGGGCCTGGCAGACCGCGCGACCTTCCTGATCGATCCGGAAGGCGTTATCCAGGCAGTTGAAATCACTGCTGAAGGCATCGGCCGTGACGCTGACGACCTGCTGCGCAAGGTTAAAGCCGCTCAGTACGTTGCTGCTCACCCGGGTGAAGTTTGCCCGGCGAAGTGGAAAGAAGGTGAAGCGACTCTGGCTCCGTCTCTGGACCTGGTCGGCAAGATCTAAATCCGTATTGGTCTCTGGCGAGCACTGGCCAGTGACAGATCGGATCGCGAGCCGCAAGGCTCGCACATGCGCCACCCTTTTTGGGTGGCGTTTTTGTATGTATGACCCAAATTTATGATGCGCTGATTTCGTGATTAAACAAAGCTATCAACCTATTAACTACGATTAATTTCACGCATGAAAATCAAGTAGTTAAGATAGCCACATATTCGGAATGAGCACCACCGCCGCAACAGGAGATCCACCAGGCGGACAGCCCATTCGAGGACTAAGACTGAACTTTTGGTATTGAGGGAACACTCGCTATGTTGGATGCAAACCTGAAGCAGCAATTGAACACCTACCTGCAGAACATCGTGGCTCCGATCGAGTTGAGCCTGACCACAAACGACACCGACAAATCACGTGAGCTGGAAACGCTCGCCGGTGAAATTGCCGAGCTGTCTGACAAGATCAGCGTCAAGGCCGGCAATGACCGCCGTGCACCGAGCATGGCCGTAGGCGCCGCAGGTGAAGCGCCGCGCGTCAATTTTGCCGGTATCCCGATGGGCCATGAGTTCACCTCGCTGGTACTGGCGCTGCTGCAGGCAGGCGGTCACCCGTCCAAGGCGGACGCCGAGCTGCAGGAGCAGATTCGCAACCTGCCGGGTGAGTTCCACTTCGAGACCTATATCTCGCTGTCCTGCCAGAACTGTCCGGATGTGGTGCAGGCACTGAACCTGATGGCGGTCCTGAACCCGAACATCACTCATACCATGATCGATGGTGCCCTGTTCCAGGAAGAAGTGGATGAGCGTCAGATCATGGCCGTACCGTCCGTCTACCTGAACGGCGAACACTTCGGCCAGGGCCGCATGACCCTGTCCGAGATCGTGAACAAGCTGGATACCGGTGCTGCCGAGAAAAAGGCCGCTGAACTGAACGAACGCGATCCGTACGAAGTACTGGTCGTCGGTGGCGGCCCGGCGGGTGCCTCTGCTGCCATCTACGCCGCACGCAAGGGCATCCGCACCGGTGTCGTGGCCGAACGTTTTGGTGGCCAGGTGATGGATACGCTGGGTATCGAGAATTTCATCTCCGTGCCCTACACCGAAGGCCCGAAACTGGTTGCGAGCCTGGAGCAGCACGTTAAAGAGTATGAAGTCGACATCATCACCGAGCAGTCGGCGGCCAAGTTGACCAAAAATGAACTGATCGAAGTAGAGCTGGCCAGCGGTGCCACGCTGAAGAGCCGCAGTGTCATTCTGGCCACTGGTGCCCGCTGGCGTGAAATGAACGTACCGGGTGAGCAGGAGTACCGTGGCAAGGGCGTCGCCTACTGCCCGCACTGTGACGGCCCGCTGTTCAAGGGCAAGAGCGTTGCCGTGATTGGGGGTGGCAACTCCGGCATCGAAGCGGCGATCGACCTGGCCGGTATCGTGAAAGATGTGACCGTACTGGAGTTCGCCGATACCCTGCGCGCCGATGATGTACTGGTGAAAAAAGCAGAGTCCCTGCCGAACGTGACCATCATCAAGCAGGCGATGACCACTGAAGTACTGGGCGATGACAACAAGGTGATCGGTCTGAAATACAAGGACCGTCGCACCGACGAAACCCACGTGCTGGATGTGGCCGGTATCTTCGTTCAGATCGGTCTGATGCCGAACAGCGAATGGCTGAAAGACAGCCTGGAGCTGACCGAGCGTGGCGAAATCGTGATCGACAGCCACGGTGCCACTTCCATGCCGGGTGTATTCGCCGCCGGGGATGTGACCGCGACACCGTACAAGCAGATCGTGATCTCGATGGGATCGGGTGCCACCGCGGCACTGGGTGCTTTCGATCACCTGATCCGCAACTGATCAGATCCGTTCAGTGTTCCTTATCTCTCTTCAGCGACTTGCTGACTTTGCCGCCCTCCGGGGCGGCTTTTTTATGCCCGCCACTCAGGTCATCGACAGCAGCGCCGACACCAGCTTCTCGTTGTCGTACACCTCCGGCTGCGCCGGATCCGTCAGGTCCATATCAACCAGCTGGATACCGAGTGTATCCAGATGCGCCTTGAACGTCTCGTCCACACCCGACAGGTAACGGCTGTCGAGCAGCACCAGATTGAGCAGGCGAGAGACCGGAACCGGCTCTGCCAGATCCGCCTGCAGATACGCAATCAGTGCATCCACCTGTTGCCTGAGCGTCATCCCGAACTGCTCCGGGTCCTGCCCCAGGTTGGGAATGTAGATTTTCGGGCAGGGGTTATCCGCCACGCCCTCTCCGACACCGCTGACCAACAGGTTGGCGACCAGACTGCTGTAAAAGCTGCCGGGCGGATAACAGATCAATTCAGCCGAAGCGAGCAGCTTACGGTTGGATTTGCGCAGTTTGGAGCCGGCCGGCTTGGGCTTTTTCTGCGACCGCACCAGTGACAGGTGATGAATGGCACTGCGGATAGGCGCCACCTCCTTGCCGGTCAACAGGTGCTGCCCGATCACACAGGAACCATCTTCCAGCTCTGCCATCAGTTGGCGTTCATCCCCCGAGATCGCGCGCACGGTGCCCCGCACATTGACCAGCTGGGAGAACAGGAAAATGATCGGATCCAGGGTGCGGTTGTTGTTCAGATACCCGCCGGTAAGGATCAAATTTCCGATACTGGCCCCGCGCAGATCAAACCCGTCCGGCATCGCCTGCTGAAAGTAGCCCAGATGATGGCAGATCAGGCTGCGCATGGGGTTGGGGATACAGCGCACCAGCGGATCCTTGCCCTGTTCCATACGGTTGAGCTGGTGTTTGAGGCTGTCGGCGTCGGCCTCTTTCGGCAGGCGGTAGCTGAACAGGCGCACAATCTCCGGGTGCCCCAGTACGGTTTCATCAGCCAGCGCCATCAGACGCGAACGCAGGTCCCCGACGGCGGGCATGTCGAACGCCTTGCGCAACACTGCCGAGCTGCCACCGGAGTCAAACGCCGACACCAGATGAATGGAGTTGTGGGTGTACGCTTTCAGCGTGCGGGAGAGTCCGTTCAGCGCCGAGCCGCCACTGAAAAACAGGACCCGCGGGCCCAGCTCCGGCAGTTTCTGGTAGCGCGTCAGTTTGAGGGTGTCCGGTATCTGAACCGGTCGCGTCATCAGGAAACGGGGCATGCAATCCTCTCTCTCGCCAGTACCAGCTTTAACGCCAACGTCATGTTCCTGTCATGTTAGGGTCGAGTACATTAACGTATAGTGACACGCGAATTGTTGTGGCAGCCGGCATCCATGAGTGCGTTGAGTCAGATCATACAGGAAAACCTCCATTTTCTGGTGAGCGAGGTCGACACCCAGCTCCAGCAACTGGCGCACTTTTTCCGCGCCCCGGCGATGGGCCCTCTGGCCACACTGGAATCACGCCGTGGCTATGTCAGTAACCTGCGCATGCGCGTACAACGCGGCACCGTGCGCTCGCTCAGTCGCAGCCGCAAGCCGGTGCAGCAGGAAGTGCGCATGCGGGCGGTGGATAATCTGGCCCAGGCACTGGAACACCTGACCGATGCGGCCCGCGGCTGCATGCGCGAATTTGCCCGGCACGCCGACAAGGAACTGCCCACGCCCCCCAAGCGCAAACAGTTCCGTCGCCTGGTGAAACGCATCATCTCTGCGCTGGAACTGATCGAGCCCGGCCTGTTCGAGGCGGATACCCACGCGGCGGTGCGTCTGAAGCAGCGCAGCGACCGCATGCTGAAAACCTGCGAAACACTGCAACGGGAACTGCTCATCAAGTCTTCGACGGAGGAGCCGGCCCGGCTGCTGTCGTCCCTGTTTGCCTGTTTCTCCCTGCGCCAGATGGTACTGGCGCTGGAGCAGATGGCCGAGGCGATTCTGTCCGCCAACCTGGGGCAGAGCGTAAACCTGTCCAACCTGTCGCACATCCGACAGGCCGCCGCCGAGCTGCAAAAACCGCTCAAGAAACTGGATATCAGTACGCTGGCCGAAACCCGCTCCGGCAGCGCCATTGCCGGCATTCGCAAGAACGGCTCCAGCCGCTATCTGGCGATCTACAAGGAAGGTGACCCCGGCAAGGTAGTCGAGGAAGTGCAGGGCGTGGAAAGCTGGCACGAGATCTATCCCGGCCTGGCACCCCGCATCCTCGCGCACTCCGAGAAGGATGGCTCGGCCTCCATGCTGATCGAACATCTGCCGGGGCAGACGCTTGAGTCCCTGCTGTTTGCCGACGACGAGCAGCTGTTGGAGCAGGCCAGCCGTCAGCTGATGCGGACCCTGCGCTCTATCTGGCGCGAAACCCGCAACAAGACACCGGAGCCGGCGCAATTCATGCGCCAGCTCGACAAGCGTCTGCCGGCCATACTGTCGGTGCACCCGGAGTTTGATCGCCCGGCCCGGCAGATCTGCGGCGAAACGCTGCCCTCGTTGCAGTCACTGGTCAACCAGACGGCAGAAGTGGAAGCGCGCTGCCCGCCGCCCTTTTCGGTCTATATCCACGGGGATTTCAATGTGGATAACATCATCTACGACCCGACCGAAAAGCGGATTTTCTTTATCGACCTGCACCGCTCACGCTATCTGGACTACTGTCAGGACATCTCGGTACTGATGGTGTCCATCTACCGCTTACAGATTCTGGAGCCCGAACGCCGGCGCCGCCTTATGGCCGTGGCCCGTGCCCTGTTCACGGCCTGTCGCCGCTTTGCCCGCCAGCAGCAGGATGACACCTTTGATCTGCGTCTGGCGATCGGTCTGGCACGCTCCTTTATCACCTCAACCCGATTCATCTTCGACAAGTCTCTGGCCGGACGCATGTATCTGCGCGCGCTCTACCTGATGGAACAGATCAGCGCGACCAGGCCCGGCAAGGAAACCCGTTTCAAACTGCCCCTGAAGGAGTTGTTCCTTGAGTAATCTGCGTATTGGCGTGGTCGGTGTCCCCGGCAAATGGTCTACCGAAGCCCTGGCCGACGCTCTTGAAACCAGCACCGGCTTCCGGCTGGTGATCGATATGGCCCAGGTGGAACTGCAACTGGACACTGGACGCCTGCTGTATCAAGGCACCGACCTCACCGAGCTGGATGGCCTAGTGGTGAAAAAGATCAGCGAGGTCTACACCCCGGCGACGCTGGACCGCATTGAACTGCTGCGCCGTGCCGAGCAGGCGGGTGTGCGCGTATTCAGCCCCTGCCGCAGTCTGCTGCAGTTGATTGACCGCCTCAGTGGCACACAAAGCCTGTCCGGTGCCGGTATCCCCCTGCCGCCGACGCGCGTGACCGAATCGCTGTCGGCTGCACAAACCGCCGTGGAAGATTTTGGCAGCGCCGTACTCAAGCCGCTCTATTCCACCAAGGCACGCGGCATGACGCTGCTGGACGTCCGTGATGCCGACCTGAAAGCCCGGCTTGAGGCTTTTGCAGCCGACAATCCCATGCTCTACATTCAGAAGAAACTCGACCTGTCCGGGCGAGACCTGGGCATGGTATTCGTGGGCGGCAACTACCTCTGTACCTACGCTCGGGTGGGCAGCGGCGATGCCTGGAATACCACCATTCACAGTGGCGGTCGCTACGAAGCCTTTGAGCCGGACGCGGCATTGATCGAGTTGGGCCAACGTGCGCAAGGCTGTTTTGAACTCGACTTCACCACCGTGGATATTGCGCTGACCGATGAGGGCCCCGTGGTATTTGAAGTCTCGGCCTTTGGCGGCTTCCGTGGTGCGCTGGAAGGTTGTGGGATCGATGCAGCCGCCGCCTACCGGGACTGGATTCTGCACACGCTGGAACAGGAGCAGGCATGCTGAACAACCCGCTCGACACTCAGGCACTGGAAGCCGCCAAGGCCCAATGTACTGCAGCCTTCCAGCTGCGACTGGAAGACTTCCGGCTGCAGGTCAACAGTAACAGTCCTGCGCTGATCGACGCCCTGCGCCACTACTATCGCAGTTATCCACAGCCCTCAGAGACACACACCAGGCCGCAGGTTCAGATCTGGATGCTGGATCAGCCGGCCATCAAACCGGATCTGGACTGGCGTGACTGGCCACGCGAAACCGGCAAGAGCGGTCTCAAGGAAGCGGTGGTCGATCTGCCCCACGGCCAGCGCCTGATTCGCAAGGTCAAGACCGGCATGCTGATGCTGCAGCGCCAGCAGGATCCGGTTCTGATCGGACCGGCGCAGGAACATCTGGCGCAGGCGGTCAACTTTATCAACAACCAGCATATCAACCACCTGCAACAACAGGGCGGCCTGATCTGCCACGCGGCGGCCCTGTCCGTGGGCGGGCGCGGGGTAGCGGTGGCGGCCAGCTCCGGCGGTGGCAAATCGACCCTGATGCTGCGCCTGATGGAGCTGCCCGAAGCGCGCTTTATCACCAACGACCGGTTGTTCGTGTCTCCCACCGCGACCGGACTGACAGGCACCGGCGTGGCCAAACTGCCTCGGGTGAACCCGGGGACGCTGCTGCACAACCCGCGCCTGCGCCCGATTCTAAGCCCGGCCCGTCAGGCCGAATTTGGCGCGCTCACACCCGAAGCGCTCTGGGAGCTGGAATTCAAATCCGACGTGCCGGTGGAAGACTACTATGGCCCCGGCAGCCTGGTGCTCAGCGCTCCGCTGCACGACCTCATCCTGCTCAACTGGTCTCCGGCCAGCGATGAACCCTGCCAGATCCAGCCAGTCAACCTCGAGGCGCGCAGCGACCTGCTGCCCGGCATCATGAAATCCCCGGGCGCCTTCTATCAGAATGCGGCGGGCGAGTTTCTGTCGGCCCCCACCCTGCCGCCGGAAGCCGACTATCGGGAGCGGCTCAGCCGTCTGAATGTGTATGAGGCCAGTGGCCGTGCCGACTTTGACCATCTGGTCCACTGGTATGCACGGGAGGGACTGACGCATGGCTGAACTGCTGCTGCTTCGACACGGCAAGGCCGAAGCCGCTCACCCACAGGGCGACTATCCGCGCACACTGAAAACCCGTGGCAAACGGGACGCTCAGCGGATCGGCCACTGGCTCGAGCGTCAGGGCCTGAAGCCGGACTGCATTATCAGCTCCGGCGCCGAGCGCGCCCGCCTGACCGCCGAGAAATGTGCCAAGGTGATGGGCATTCCCGCCCCGCGCATTCAGTTCGACGACAGCCTCTATCTCGCCACACCGGAGCAGATGTGGAACAGCCTGCAGCCTCTGCTGAAACGCTGTCAGCGCGCTCTGCTGGTGGCACACAATCCGGGGCTGGAACAGTTGCTGCAGCAGTTGCTGGAAGAGCCACTCGCCATTCCCGAAGACGGCAAGCTGATGCCCACCGCGACCCTCGCCCACCTGAGTGCCGAGCAGAGCCTGGCACCGGGCTGCTGGCAGCTGCAACAACTGGTGCGCCCCCGCAGCCTGCCACAGAAGTTTGATGTGCAGTTCAACGGCCAAACCCTTTGGCGCGACCGCCCCGCCTACTACTACACCCAGTCCGGTGTGCTGGCATACCGGCTTGAGCAGGGCACGCTGCAGCTGCTCATGTTCCGCAGCGTCAACAACCCACGCTGGAAGCTGGCCAAGGGGATCGTTGAGCCGGGCCTGAGCGCGGCCGAATCGGCCGAGAAGGAAGCACTGGAGGAGATGGGCATTCGCGGCGAGATCGACCCCGTTCCACTGGGCGATATCAGGCATGCCAAGTGGGGTGGGGAGTGTCGCATCACCCTGTTCCCACTCAAGGTGACGGCGGCCCCGGCAGACGACAAGTGGTGGCATGACAGCCGCCTGTGTCAGTGGATCAGCCCGGAAGACGCCGCCCGGCACAGCAACTTTACCGGGCTTGAGCCGTTGATTCAGGCCCTGCAGGAGCGCCTGCACCATGAATAGACTGTTCGCCCTCATTCGCCACGGTGACTACCAGCAGCGCCCCGATACACCGAGCGCGCTGCAACCCTATCCCTTGACCGAATCAGGTGCCGCCGAGGCGCGTGAGCAGGCGCGGCGCTGGGGTGACTGGCTGGATCGGGAGGATATTCTACTCAGCCCCGAGGTGCACTGTTCAACCTTGCTGCGTGCCTGGGAGACTGCACAGATCTTTATGGACGAGCTGGCTGATTATTTCCCCTCGGCCCCGCGGCTGACCAGCGTATCGGACCTGTGTGAACGCCGCCTGGGCTCCGCCGCCAACCTGACCATCGGCGAGATCGAGCAGATCCTGGCCCGGGACCCGCGCTTTGACGCGCCACCCGCCGACTGGAAGTCCAACAGCCACTACCGTTTGCCACTGGAAGGGGCCGAATCCCTGCTGGAGGCCGGTGCCCGTGTGGCCGGACATTTGCGCCTCTGTGCGGCCAGTGAAACACCCGGCCTGCAGCTGCTGTTCGGACACGGCGCCGCCTTTCGCCACGCGGCCTATCATCTGAATGTCATACAATTCGACGATATTAGGCGGTTAAGCATGTACCACGCCCGGCCCGTGGTGCTGGAACAGAACCCGCTGTCCGGCTGGCGCCACCACAGTGGCGACTGGAAACAGCGCCAAACCACCGAACGCCCCGACTGAACAGGGCGTTGCTGCCCGAGGATGCCATGCCGCGCCCCGCTCTGCCCACCATCAAGTCCCGCCCCGAGCACGCCGACATTCGTGCCCGACTGCCACTCACCTGCTGTGACTGGCCGCTGGAAAAGGGATCGGCCGACAGCAGCCTGCGCAATCTAACCAGCCCCTCGGCGAATTTGCAGCTGGATGACGACTGGCACTGGCCCAGGCGACCGGTGATCTTCATCTCCGATCCGCACGCCGATCCACAGGCATTCGAGGCCTCGCTGGTGGCCAGTGGTGGCGTGAAGCTCAAGGACACCGCAGGCAGCGGTCACTTCACGTTGACCAAGGCAGGCCGCAAGGCCGAGTTCATTATCGGGGGTGACTGCCTCGACAAGGGACCGAGCAATCTGCAGATGCTGCGCAGCCTCAAGCGGCTGTATGACACCGGCGCCAGCGTCACGCTGCTGGCCGGCAACCATGATCTGCGCCTGATGATGGGCCTGAGATCCATGCAGCAAAAGCGCCACACCGGCAATGCGCACCTGTTCGCCCGCATGGGCAAGAAGGTGATCCCGCTGTTTCGCGAGGTACTGGATGCCGAGCCCGGTCGGAACTGGCTCAAGGGCGTTCCTGATGCCGACACCTGCCGCAAACGACTGTTGCCCGGTGAAGACTGGTTCGAGCGTTTTCCCGACCATGCCCGCGGCATTCTGACCGAAGCCGGCATCGCCCGGGAGTTGAAAAAGATGCGCAGCAAGGCGGACAGCTTCGAGCGTCACTGTGAAGCCGCCGGCATGGATATCCGTACCGTCTACGCCGTGGCCCGGCATTGTCAGAAGCTGTTTCTGAAGCCCAGGGGCGAGTTCTACTGGTTCTTCAAACGCATGCAACTGGTGCGCAAGCGAGGCTCTTTTCTGTTTCTGCATGCGGGGCTGGATGATGCCATGGGAGCACTGATCGCCCGGCGCGGCCTAAAAACGGTCAACAAGCGCTTTCGCAAGGCACTTAAGGGGGATCTGTTCAGCTTCTACTACAGCTCGCTGGCCAACACCTTCAGGACCAAATACCGTGCCGCCGACCTGCCACTGACCGAGGCCGGTGTCGAAGCCGTTCAGAGCAGCGGTATCCGCGCACTGGTGCACGGCCATATCAATCGCACCCGCGGACAGCGGCTGGCACTGCAGCAGGGGCTGCTGCACCTGGAAGCGGATATTACGCTGGACCGGCACTCACGCAGGCAGGAGGGCTTGCGTGGCGTGGGCTGTGGTGCCACGATCATTCATCCCAAGCGGCATATCCTCGGCATCAGTAACGATTACCCGTTCGCCAAGGTGTTCCGCCCCGAGACGTTCAACGCGGCGAGGTAGTAGATCCGACATGCCATCCAAAAACGAATTCGTGCATGAGTCCTATCAGGACGGCAAGTCCATTCAGGGGCTCCTGAAGGCCATCGCACGCGGCCTGGGCAAGGGCAAGCTGGAATTCAGTGACGGCGACCAGACCCTGGAGCTGACGCCGGGAGGCCTGCTGCACCTGAAGGTATCCGCCAGTGAGGACGAAACCCGCCATCAGCTCAGCATCCGCATTCGCTGGGAGGAGCACCCGCGCGAGCCCTCGGAAAAGCTGCTGGATGTGAAGTAGCCCTACCAGGGCAACCCCTTGGCAAAACGTTCCAGCAGGAAATCACATAGCAGCTGCAGCTTGGGCGAACGCTGCCGTGCCTGTGGATATACCAGCCAGACACCGCTGAACGGATAGCGGTACTGCTCCAGCATGGAGACCAGTTCCCCCCGCGCCAGCGCCGGCTCCACGTAGTAGTCCGGCAACTGCGCGATCCCCAGCCCCTTGCGCACCGCATCCAGCAGCGCCGGCCCCGAGTTGGAGCGCCAGTTGCCACTTACTTTCAATTCCCGCCGCTGTCCATTGTCGCTGAACAGCCAGGTCGTATTCGATCCCTGCAGGCAGTTGTGTCGGCTCAGCTCGGACAGGGTATGCGGCATGGGGTGACGGGACAGATACTCGGGGCTGGCACAGAGGTACTCGCGCCGGTCACACAGTCGCCGCGCCAGCAGTGAGGAGTCCTTGAGCGTGCCCATCCGCACGGCCAGATCGTAGCCTTCGCTGATCAGGTCAGTCTGGCGATTGGTCAGATGCAGATCCAGATGGATGCGGGGGTACTTCAGCACAAAGTCATTGAGTTGCGGTGCCAGAAAACGCTCGCCAAAGGTGGTGGCACAGGTCACCCTCAGCGTCCCCGAGGGTTCCGCCTGGTACCCCGCCAGCGACTCTTCTGCCGCCGCGAAGCCCTGCAGCAGATCACGGCAGTGCTGATGGTAACGCTCACCGGCTTCACTGAGGCGGAACTTGCGGGTGGTACGGTACAGCAGCGGTGTGTTCAGCTCCGCCTCCAGACGCGCCACCAGCCGGCTCACATGCGAGGGGGAGACCTTCAGCTTCTGTGCCGCCGCCGAAAAACTGCCCTGCTGCACCACTTCCACAAAGGCTTCTATCGCTTCCCAGTTTCGCATGTCGCTCTCCGCACTCCCGGTTGCCCTCTATATGCCAGAATTATTGCTGCTGAGCAAAAATGCTTTTCGATTGGTGCCATTATCACAGTGCCATTCCGGGACTAGACTGCATCCATCAACGAAACAGGAGATGCAAGATGAAATCACGCGCTGCCGTTGCCTGGAAAGCAGGCGACCCGCTCACAATCGAAGAAGTGGATGTTCAGGGCCCCAAGGCGGGCGAGGTACTGGTGCGCATCGTTGCCACCGGCGTCTGCCATACCGATGCCTTCACCCTGTCCGGCGCTGATCCGGAAGGCATTTTCCCCTCGATTCTGGGCCATGAAGGTGCCGGTGTGGTGGAAGAAGTCGGCCCCGGCGTGACCACGCTGAAACCGGGCGATCACGTGATCCCGCTCTATACCGCCGAGTGCGGCAAGTGCAAGTTCTGCCTCTCCGGCAAGACCAACCTGTGTCAGGCCGTACGTGCGACTCAGGGCCAGGGCCTGATGCCGGACGGCACCAGCCGCTTCTCGCTGAACGGCGAAACCCTCTACCACTACATGGGCACCTCCACCTTCTCCGAGTACACCGTGGTACCGGAAATTTCGCTGGCGAAGATCCACGTGGATGCGCCGCTGGAGAAAGTCTGCCTGCTGGGCTGTGGCATCACTACCGGTATCGGGGCGGTGAAAAATACCGCCAAGGTTGAGCCGGGCTCCACCGTGGCCGTATTCGGCCTCGGCGGCATCGGTTTGTCGGTCATTCAGGGCGCCCGCATGGTCGGAGCCGAACGCATCATCGCCATCGACATCAATGAAGACAAGTTCGAGATGGCACGTCAGTTTGGCGCCACCGACTGCATCAATCCGAAGGACTATTCCGACCCGATCCAGCAGGTGATCGTCGACATGACCGACGGCGGTGTGGATTACTCCTTCGAGTGTATCGGCAACGTACAGGTGATGCGTCAGGCACTGGAGTGCTGCCACAAGGGCTGGGGTGAGTCGATCATCATCGGCGTGGCCGGTGCGGGTGAAGAGATCTCGACCCGTCCGTTCCAGCTGGTCACCGGCCGTGTCTGGAAAGGCTCTGCCTTCGGTGGCGTGAAAGGCCGCAGCCAGCTGCCGGGCTACGTTGAGGACTACATGAACGGCAAGATCGAGATCGATCCGTTCATCACCCACACCATGGGCCTTGAGGATATCAACAAGGCGTTCGACCTGATGCACGAAGGCAAGAGCATCCGCTCGGTGATTCTGTTCGATCAGTGATTTGGCGGCGATTCTGGTGGTGCCCTTGGCCGTGGTCACCTCATCTGTCTGACACGCCGTAAACCCATCCATGGGGGCTCCCTGCCGCCATCCCTGGCGGCAGAGGGTCAGCCAGACGAGGCCACCCCGTCCATCGATAGTCTGTGCCAGCCCTGCATTACTGAAGATGGGAAGTGGATAGCAGGTTCAAGTCTCACGTCGGATCTGGCACAGAACTGACGAGCGTGGAGGCGATGCTGTTGATCGACCGCTGGCGCCAGGGATGGCGCCACCGAGCGTCCAGGGACGGATTTACCGCGTGTCGAGCGACAGTGTCGCCTCCAAAGCCCGCACCAATCGACATACTCGATCAGAACGCATACCTAACTCAGGAGACCACTCATGTCACAACAAGCCCCCGAGCTGATCGCCAGTAACAAATGCTTCGATGGTTGGCTCAAGCGCTACAAACACACTTCAACCGCCACCGGTACGGAGATGATCTTTGCCATCTACCTGCCGCCACAGGCGCAAACCCAACCGGTGCCGGTGCTCTACTGGCTGTCGGGCCTCACATGTACCGATGAGAATTTCATGCAGAAAGCCGGTGCACAACGGATCGCCGCCGAGCTGGGCATGGCCATCGTGGCGCCGGACACCAGCCCGCGCGGCACCGACCTGCCCGGTGAGCACGACAGCTACGACTTCGGCTCCGGAGCCGGTTTCTACGTTAACGCCACCCAGGCCCCCTGGTCCGCACACTATCGCATGTATGACTACGTGACCGACGAACTGCCGGCACTGATCGAACAGCACTTCCCGGTCACCCGCCAGCGCGCCATCAGCGGCCACTCCATGGGCGGACACGGCGCCCTGATCTGCGCCCTGAAAAACCCGGGCCGTTATGCGTCCGTTTCAGCCTTTGCGCCGATCAGCAACCCGATGAACTGCCCTTGGGGTGAAAAGGCCCTGACCGGCTACTTGGGCGAAGACCGCGCCAGCTGGAGCGCCTGGGACAGCTGTGAGCTGATCGCCAACGCCACCGAGAAACTGCCCCTGCTGGTGGATCAGGGCGAGGCCGATGACTTTTTGCAGACGCAGCTCAAGCCCGAGGCGCTCAAAGCGGCGTGCGAGGCAGCCGGTCATCCGCTGGAGCTGCGTCTTCAGCCGGGCTACGACCACAGCTACTTCTTCATCGCCAGCTTTATCGAAGACCACCTGCGTCATCATGCGCGGGCACTGGACCTGAGCTGACGCCCATAAAAAACGCCGACCTGCCTGCACAGGTCGGCGTTCTTACTAACCGAAGGGTCGGCGCTTAGAGTGCCGCCAGAATGGTCTCGGCGCTGCTCTTGTCGATACCCTTCTCGTCGATATTCAGCAGCTCGACCTTGCCGTCATTCACGATCATGGCGTAACGCTGGCTGCGCACACCGAACTGAACGGCGCTCAGGTCCTGATCCAGTCCCAGTGCCTTGGCAAAATCACCCATGCCGTCTGCCAGCATGATGATCTCGTCCGCATTCTGATCCTTGCCCCAGGCGTCCATCACGAACACATCATTGACCGCCGTACAGATGATGCTGTCGACGCCCTTGGACTTGATTTCGTCAGCCTTGACCACGAAGCCCGGCAGGTGTGTCAGGGAGCAGCCCGGCGTAAATGCGCCCGGTACGGCAAACAAAACCACCTTCTTGCCTGCGAACAGGTCAGCCGTATTGACGGGTTCCGGGCCTTCGGCACCCATGACGCGCAACTCTACATTGGGGATGGTTTCACCGATCTGAATGCTCATGATCTGCTCTCCGTTACACTATAGCTGAGTGAATTACTCGGAATTCTAGCAGTGAATTCCCGTCACTGCCTAGCCGCAATCCCGAATATAATCCATCCAACCCTGCAGCAGCTCGATAAAGTCGTCCAGACCGGCCTCGGCTTCCGCATCGGACCAGCCAAACCCCTCATCCAGCAGCGATGCTTCATCCTCGGCATGCAGCCAGACCCGAGCACTGTCGGTATCCAGCTGCAGGCTCAGCTCCCGCCCATGCCATACATGCTGTCCCCGGCGCGTCTGCTGTATCGACAGCGCCTGCTTAAGCAGCGCCTCAGCCTGTGCCAGATCCGCGCCCAACGCCTCACCCAGCCAGCGCCCGAACAGTGCCTGCTCCAATTCCACAATGGCTTCTGGCTGACCGTACAGGTCCTGCCGAAACTCGTACTCCATCGCTGCGATACCACCTTGCTGATACATCCAAACCACACACCTGTGCGTAAGCTGCATCATACCTCAGACAGACCCGGGCCGGATGCTCAGGAGACCGAATGAACTCAGCCGATAACAAGCCAAGACGTGCAGCCGCAGTGCCCAGCAGCCGTATTTCGCGGATGGCCAGCCTGACCGGACTGGCCGGCAGGGTCGCGGGCAACCTGGTCACGGAGAGCAGCAAGCACTGGCTGCGCGGCCAACGCCCCGTGATGTCCGAGCTGCTGCTCAGCCGCAGGAACCTGGAACAGGTGGCTGACAAACTGGCTCGCATGCGCGGAGCGGCGATGAAACTGGGTCAGTTGATCTCCATGGACTCCGGTGCCCTGCTGCCACCGGAACTGGCTGCCGTACTGGAGCGTCTGCGCGATGATGCCGTCATCATGCCGGCCGCCCAGCTGGTGGACGTGCTGGAACAGAACTGGGGCCAGGATTGGGATCGGCGTCTGGCCCAGTTCAGTTTCGAGCCGGTGGCCGCCGCCTCCATCGGTCAGGTGCACAGGGGCCGAACCCACGCGGGGCGTGAGCTGGCGATCAAGATTCAGTACCCCGGGGTCCGTCGCAGCATCGACAGTGATATCGACAACGTGGTTTCACTGCTGCGCCTGAGCGGCCTGCTGCCACGAGATCTGGATATCGATGCGCTGGTTGAGGAAGCCAAGCACCAGCTGCGGCTGGAGACCGATTACCTGCATGAGCAGCAAGCACTGCTGAGCTATGCCGACGCGCTGACACAGTTCCGCCACCGTGCCGCACTGGCCCTGCCCGGCGTCGATATCGAGCTGTCCACCGAACAGATGCTGTGCATGGATTTTCTCGACGGCATCAGCCTGACCGATGCCGCCGATCGGCAACCGGGTCTGCAACACCACATTCCGGCGCTGCTGCTGGAGCTGTTCTTCTGTGAGCTGTTCCAGCTGCGCACTGTGCAAACCGACCCCAACCCGGCCAACTACCAGTACAACCTGGAGCAGGACAGGCTGGTACTGCTGGATTTTGGTGCTGTACGCCATTTTTCCGCCGAGTTCGTCAGTCAGTACGGCCGGGCAATCTGTGCCGCAACGGATCAGGATGCAGCGGCACTGGGTGCGGCACTGGAACAGCTGGGCTTCTTCGGCCAACGTCACGACGCCGCCAACCGCCAGGTGGTGCTGGATATCTTCATGGAAGCCACCGAGCCCCTGCGCACGCCCGGCCCCTACGATTTCGGCACCTCTGACCTGGCCCAGCGCATCCATGCGCAAGGCATGGCGATCAGCAGCAACCCCGAGGCCTGGCATACACCGCCAGCGGATGTCCTGTTCCTGCATCGCAAGATGGGCGGGTTGTACATGCTCGCCGCACGGCTGGGGGCACAGGTCGATGTGCATACCATCTTCAACCACTACCGGGAGGCTTTATGAGCCTGCTGACCGCCTTTGAGGCCCCCGTCTGTGTGGTGCTGGTCGGTGCCAGCGGCGGGATCGGCCGTGCAGTGCTGGACTGTCTGCTCAACGATACCCAGGTCAGCCGGGTGTACACCCTGTCACGCACCCGGCCCGCGGATGCCGAAGCCTTGCAGGCCCGGCATGGCGACCGGCTCAGGCTGGGGCAGATAGATCTGACTGACGAAGCCAGTATCGCTGCGGCCGCACGGCAGCTGTCGGATGAGAGTCCTCAACTGGTGCTGACAACCACGGGGATGCTGCATACCGAGGATCAACAGCCGGAAAAAAGCTGGCGGGCACTGACACCGGACTATTTCCATCAGCAGATGCAGATTAACGCCCTGGGCCCAGCGCTGCTGGCCAAGCATCTGATTCCGCTGCTGCCCAAAGACAGGCGGGCCCTGTTTGCGGCACTGTCGGCTCGCGTTGGCAGTATCGGGGATAACCGGCTGGGTGGCTGGTACAGTTATCGTGCCAGCAAGGCGGCGCTCAACATGCTGCTGCGCTGTACCGCTATCGAAGCCAAACGGCGCTGGCCACAACTGGTGGTCGCCGGGCTGCACCCGGGCACCGTGGATACGCCGCTGTCACAGCCGTTTCAGGCCCGCGTCCCCGAAGGCAAGCTGTTTACGCCGACATTCGCGGCCGAATCCCTGTTGCGGGTGCTCGATGGTCTGACGCCGGAGCAGAGCGGCCAGGTCTTCGCCTGGGACGGCCAGCGCATCGAGCCCTGACTAGCCTTCAGTGGGTTGGGGCGTCCAGCGAATCTTCACTTCACGCACGCCCCACTCGCGGGCGGCTTCCACGTCCTTCCCCATGTAGATATCAATCTTGCGGGTCCAGCGCTTGTTCATCTTGTCCAGCACGCGGTACTTGCCCGGCAGACCTTCAATTTCGATCAGCGTGTTATGGGTCAGCCCCTGCCTGATCAGATCCCGTGAAACGGCCACGGCTTTCATGCCGGGTTTGAGCCGGTCACCCCAGGCTGCCAGCGTTGGATTGTCATTGGTTTGCGCAACCACTGAATTGTAGGCCGATGCCTTGACCGTCATCTGCTTCTCGCCAACAGCACTTTCGGTACACCCCAACAGTGAAAGGGGGATACTGAGGATCAGGCACTTACAGAAAGAAGATGACATTTATCACCTGTTTGCTTGAATTTTTGCTGACATTAGACGCTATTCACAGTATACAGTCATCTTCCAACAAGGAGGATGCATGCGTGTATTCACCCCCCGAGCTCGAACTCGACCTCACCTCCAGCCTGTATGACCGAATCGCTGATGAACTGGTCGAAAACGGCTATCTGATTCTGCCATCCGCGCTGCCGGAGAGCCTGTTACAGGACCTCTACCAGCATGTACGCGCACAGGACGATGACGCCTTTCACCGGGCCGGCATTGGCCGTGATCAGGACCACCAGCTGCACGGGCGCATTCGCCGTGATCAGATCCGCTGGCTGAACCGTCAGCATCCGGCCGAAACAGCCTATCTGGACTGGATGGAAGGGCTTCGCGAGGGCCTGAACCGCCGTCTGTTCATGGGGTTGTTTGATTACGAAGCCCACTTCGCCCACTACCCGGCAGGGGCATTTTATGCACGCCATCTGGATGCCTTTCGGGGGCAAACCAACCGCGTTCTGACCACCGTGCTCTACCTCAACCCTCAATGGGACGAGACACAGGGCGGCGAACTGCTGATCTGGCCCGAGCCGGACAGCGACGCAACCATCGCAACAGTGGTGCCGCGCATGGGCACGCTTGTGATCTTCCTCAGCGAGCGTTTCCCGCATGAAGTGCTGCCGGCCAAGACCGACCGTTTCAGCATCGCCGGCTGGTTCCGCGTCAATGCCAGCATCAACAACCAGCTCGACCCGCCGCGTTAACCCCTACAGCAGCGTCAGTGGCGGCTCCTGCATGGCCGCCAGCTGCTCGCGCAACTGCAGGATGTGCTCACCCCAGTACCGTTCCGTATTGAACCAGGTGAAGCTGCGTGGAAACGCCGGGTCGTCCCAGCGGCGCGCCAGCCAGGCACTGTAGTGCAACATGCGCAGCGTACGCAGGGCTTCCACCAGATGCAGCTCGCGCGGGTCGAACTCGGCAAACTCCGTATAGCCCTCGATAACCTCGGACAGCTGTAGTTGTTGCTGCTGGCGATCATCACCGGTCAGCAACATCCAGAGATCCTGTACGGCAGGCGCCATGCGCGCATCATCGAAATCGACAAAGTTGGGCGTATCGTCGCGCCAGAGAATATTGCCGCCGTGGCAGTCTCCGTGCACGCGGATTGAGCGGATATCCCTCGCTGCCCGGTAACAGACCTCGATACCGCTTAACAGGTCCTCTGCCAGACTGGTGTACGCATCTCGCAGTGAGGACGGAATAAAGTCACGCGCAATCAGCTCAATACTGTCGATACCGTAGGACCGGATATCCAGTGCTGGCCGTTCCGTGAATGGCCGAGTCTGCCCGACCAGATGAAAGCGCCCCAGGGTCTGCCCCAGACGAAACAGATGATCGGGGTCGGCCAGCTCGGGCGCGCGCCCGCCACGTCGTGGATAGAGCGCAAAGCGGTAGTCCTTGAAATGCAGCAGGCTCTCGCCGGACTCGGACCGGATCGGCGCCACCACCGGCAGCTCCTGCTCCGCCAGCTCATAACAGAACTGGTGCTCTTCCAGAATCTGCGCATCACTCCAGCGCCCCGGGCGGTAAAACTTGGCAATCAGCGGCGTATCGTCTTCAAGGCCCACCTGATAGACGCGGTTTTCATAACTGTTCAGTTCCAGAAAGCGGCCATCACACCAATACCCCAGTGATTCGACGGCATCGATCACGGTATCGGGGGTCAGCTGATAAAAGGGCTGGCTGTTAGTCGTCGACATGCTTCACCTGTGCACAAAAGATGTGCCCATTCTATTCTTGCCCACCCGCCTGACTCCAATGTTTTACGCAGAATGACATGCCCGGGCGCTCCGACATTCAATGAACATATTAACCAACTGTCACTTTTTTCACACACCTCTGTCGGCATGGGTGTCACTGTGATACAAATTAGACTTTAGACGTATGCCCGCCCGACCGGTGCGCAATCACTGCAGACTTTGTCTAACGGCCGAGAATCGACCATCCTTGATATCAGGTGCCGAAAGGACAGTCACAGCCCGTTGAATGTACCGGGTTGGCTACGTATTTGCGCAGATGGGCGCATTAAACTTTACTGAAAGCTCAGGTCACGCCAAGGAAGGTCCCGCCTGCATCCACAAAACGGATTAAAAGGGGTTCCACACATGAAGGTTGCTCATAAAGTCGCGCTGGCGGCTTCATTGGTGGTGGTGATTGCATTCACTGCTTTCTCGCTGTTCCAGTACAACTCGGTGCGCAATGCGCTGTACAACACGGCCGCCGATAATGTTCGCGAGTCTGCCAATACGCTCAGTCACGAAATCAGCTATTGGCTCAATGCCCGACTGGGTCTAATTGATTTGATGGCACAGACCATCGACCAGGACTTCAGCATGGATACCATTGAGCTGGTGTTCTCCTCCCAGGTATTGAAGGAAAATTTCCTTCTGGTTTTTGGTGGTCTGGACACTGATGGCGCACCCATCACCAATGACCCAAGCTGGAACCCGGAAGGCTGGGATGCTCGAAAGCGCCCCTGGTACCCCTATGCCCGTAACAACGACCAGGCCGTGTTGACCGACCCCTATGCCGATGCAGCCACCGGCGAAATCCTGATTTCGGCCGTCACCAACCTGACTGATAAGGGTGAATTTAAAGGCGCGTTTGGTGGCGACATCAGCCTTAAGGTAATTGCCGATACGCTGAACCAGGTCAATTTCAACAACACCGGCTACACCTTCCTGATCGACCGGGACGGCAAGATCATCAGCCACCCGGATGCGAAGCTGAACGGCAAAACGTTCAACACCCTGATCGACAACCAGACCATGCCGCAGCTCTCCAATACTCTGCAACCTGTCAGCATCGGTGGCAACGAACACCTGACCGCCTTTACGCCGGTCGAAAATCTGCCGGGCAGCGACTGGCTGATCGGTGTCATGCTGGACAAGAGCAAGGTGATGGCTGAAGCCAATCAGTTCGGCATGTGGGCCATCGTCGGTGCGGTACTCAGCACCCTGTTGAGTTGCGCCGTGCTCTATCTGCTGATGCAGCGCATCCTCAAGCCGCTTGGCACACTCAGCACCACGCTGAATGAAATCAGCCAGGGCGGAGGCGATCTGACCAAACGCCTGAACCTGAACACCAAGGACGAATTCGGTGTGCTGGCCGGCGCCTTCGACAGCTTTATCGACTACCTGCAGGAGCTGATCTCCGAGATCAAGCGCGAGGCGGATATCATGCAAGGCAAAGCGGGGGATACCGCCGACTCGGCGTCCACCTCTACCTCCTACATTCGCCAGCAGCTGAGTGAACTGGACCAACTGGCCACCGCCATGCATGAAATGTCTGCCACGGCTCAGGAAGTGGCCCAGAGCGCCCAAACCACTGCCGAAGCGGCGCGCCAGGCTGACAGCTCGGCACAGGACGGCGCTCAGGTGGTCGATGAGACACGCCATGCCATCGATACGCTGGTCACCGACATGAACAAGGCGATGGAGAACATCACCCAGCTGACCCACTACAGCAACAACATCGAGTCTATCCTGACCACCATCGTGGATATCTCGGAGCAGACCAACCTGCTCGCCCTTAACGCGGCCATTGAGGCAGCACGCGCCGGGGATCTGGGCCGTGGCTTCGCGGTGGTGGCCGATGAGGTCCGGGCACTGGCGTCACGTACCCAGCAGTCCACGACCGAGATTCGCGGCATGATCGAGCAGCTTCAGCAAGGGGTTGCAACGGCGGAGTCCAGCATTCGTGACAACACGGATCGTGCGCTGGAAACCCAGAGTCACGCCAATACTGCCAGCGAATCTCTGGCCAGCATCCGTGACAGCATTCAGTCCATCAACGAAATGACGGTGCAGATTGCGACCGCGGCGGAAGAGCAGAGCTCCACCACCGAGGAGATCAACCGCAACACCACCAATATTCGGGATCTGAGTCAGCAGGTGTCGGAAGCAGCCGAAGAACAGACCGGCCTGTGTCACACCATGAACGAGCTGAGCCAGAAGCAGAGCCAGCAGTTGGGCCGCTTCAAGGTGTAGCGGCCGGGGTGGCCCCGCTCGGCGGGGCCATGTCCTGCTGCATCTCTGCCAGAATCCAGTCACGAAACGCCTCCATGCCATAGGTCAGGGGGCGTTTTTCCTGATACACCAGATAAAAGCCCTTGGGCTTGTCCAGCGTGATATCAAAGGGCACTACCAGCTGTCCGGACTCCAGCTCTCGCTGCACCAGCGCCTTGTCTGCCAGGGCGATGCCGATCCCCTCTATCGCCGCCGATACCGCCAGTGCCGTACTGGAGAACGACATGGTACGGGTCAGGCCCGTAGCGCGAACACCAAGCTGCCGCAGTACCTGTGACCACTCCTGCCGTCGGCCGCTCACGTGAATCAGCGTTTTCTGCAACAGGTCTTCCGGTCGGCTCAGACCGGTCGGGCCTTCCATCAGGCGTGGGCTGCACACCGGCGTTGAGGCCAGATGGCGCAGAAAATGAATATCCACACCGCTCCAGTTGCCCTCCCCGTAATACACGGCCATGTCCGTGTCCGAGTGCACAAAGTCGATATAACCGGTGGTCGCACTGAAGCGCAGCTCCACATCCGGATACTGCTCCTGAAAGCGGCTGATCCTGGGCACCAGCCAGCGCGACAGAAACGCGGGCGCCACGCTGATATTAACGGCGCTGAGGTTGGGTGATGTCATCAGTCGGCGTGTAGCACTCTCGACCTCGTCCAGCGCCAGCTGGATGGAGGGCAGATAACGCTCACCGGCTGCGGTCAGACTCACCTGCCGCCGCTCCCGGCGGAACAGTTTCAAACCTAAAAATTCTTCAAGCGACTTGATCTGGTGACTGATGGCAGACGGGGTAACGCACAGCTCATCGGCCGCCTCATTAAAGCTTTGCAGGCGGGCTGCAGACTCGAAGCTGCGCAGGGCATTAAGCGGCGGTAAACGGCGAATGGCGGTGCTCTCCGGACTGTTTAGTTTTTTTCAACTATAGCCTGAAAATGAATCCTTTGTCGTCCGTTCGATTAGACCTTAGTATTAGCTCCGAAATCAACAGCCAATTAAGGAGCTCTACTCTAAAATGTCCGACTACAACCGCATGGTAATGACACAGCAAGGTATGGTAGACGTGGATTACTATGTTGAACAGGCGCGCCGCGAACGCGCTGAAATGCTGGCCAACGCCCTCAAGTCCATGTACAAGAACGTGGTCAGCCTGCTGAAACCGCGCCGCCCGCTGGCAGGTGCATCAGCTCTGGTACACTGAGTAGACGCCGGGACAGAGCCTTTTGGTTCTGTCCCTCCTCAGGCACCCAACACTGTATCCTCACCCTGTAGTTCCAGCCGTTCAAGTGCACGCTTGAGTGCTTCCAGACACCGACTGTCCAGCGCCGTATTCAGGCTTTCTTCCATGATGGACAACGCCTTGGGGACGGGTATCGCCCCTCGATAGGGACGCTCTGCCGTGATGGCATCGAAGATGTCGGCGGTTGTGATGATGCGCGTATCCAGTGAAATTTCGTCAGCTGTCAGCCCGCGTGGATAGCCTTTTCCGTCCAGCCTTTCATGGTGTGCGCCTGCCGTTCTCGCCAATGCCGCAAAAGCCGCTATGCGCCCCAGAATGTCCTCGGTAAAACCCGCGTGCTGCTGAACCTGCGCCCACTCCTCATCATCAAGTTTGCCGGGCTTGTCCAGAATACTGTTACTCACGCCCAGTTTTCCGACATCGTGCAATAAGGCTCCACGACGAAGCCACCGCCTGCGTGCCGGCTCCAGCCCCAGGTCATCCGAGATCATGTCAGTGTACAAAGCCACACGTTCACTATGACCGGCCGTATAGGGGCTTTTGGCATCCACAACCTGACCAAAGGCAGCCGCCACACGATCAAGGTAATCATCATCTACCTCGATACGATGACTCCTGGGTGACAGGGACAGCACCTGCGCCTGCAAATGATCACTGGAAAGCGTTTCCCAGAAGCCGGGCTGAATGGCGGCGGTATCCAAGGCAGCCACCAAAGCAGGATCAAACCATTGGCCGCTGCGGGCGCGTGCTTCTTTCAGAGCTGCCTCTGGACCGGCCGCAGTATGAAAGACATCCACCACCTGGGCGAGGAGAGCAATGCGTGAATACAGCGGAATGGCTTCACTCTCCAGCCCTTCAGGTCGCCCGCGACCGGACCAGTGCTCATCCAGACTGTGAATGCCCTGAGCCACTGCCTCACTGAAGCCAAGATCACGCGCAATGGCGGCACCACGCTCACACCGCGTGGTAATCATCTCATCCGCAAATCGCTCGCCTTCACGTGTTACCTTCAGCAGCCGACGCACACGATTGGCCATGCTTTCATTGCGCCCGGTGTGCTGAAGCATGAAACGAACCACCTGCCCCAGGCTGCCATCCACCCATTTGAAATCACGCTTGAAGCTCAAATCATCGGCACCGTACAGTTCGCAAATGCGAGCTGCATTGCTGCTACACCCCAAATCCTTGAGCAACAGAGTGTAATAGAGCTCCCAGCACTCCTCTTCACTCAGCGAGAGCTGTTCGCTCAGGTGCATGCCAATCCAGCAGCACCGCATACAATGGCCCGGTGGCTGCCCCTCGGTCATATCCAGCGCGTGCGACAGGGCACTGATCAGCTCGGAGAGATGTACACCTTGATCCGTATCGGTTTGCCAACGCACTATTAAGCCCCTCGCAACGTTTGCTTGAGTATAGTGTAGCCGTCAGGCCCACCTGGAGCGTACACCCACCCAATGGCTCCAGCGCGCATTCACCCACAGCGACAGAGCGATCACGGCACCGCCAATCAATAGCCTTGGCAGATCGGCATCACGGTTCCAGATCAGCAGGTTCACGACAAGCCCTGCAGGCACCAGTGCGTTGTTCATGATGCCCAGCGTCCCCGCATCGACCAGCGTTGCGCCCTTGTTCCAGAAGAAGAAGCCCAGTCCGGAAGCCGCCAGTCCCAACCAGGCCAGTACACCCCAGTGCAATGCCGTTTGCGGCATGCGTTCAGGGTTGCCCAGCAGCAGCCAGGCCGGCAGCACCAGCAGGAACGCCCCGACGAAGAAAAAGCCGAAGCTGTGCCACAGCTCCCGCCCTTCGACCTGATAGTGACGCACCAGGTGTGCATACCCCACCTGGCCGGCGGCAAACGCCATATTCGCCAGCTGCAGCAACAGGAAGCCATGAATGAAGTCATCACTGACGCCGTCATAGCGGATAATGGCCGCACCCAGCACTGCCACCGCCGTGGACACCAAGGGTCCAAGACTGAAGCGGCGCTGCAGCAGGTTGTCGATCAGCGCTACATACAAGGGCGTAAAGATGGTGAACAGCAACACCTCGGGTACGCTGAGGTACTCAAAGGACTGATACAGACAGATATAGGTCAGGCCGAACTGCAACGCCCCCACCAACGTGACCCCGGCCATCAGCCCGGCGGGCAACCGGGCAGGCCGGAGCAGGGGAATAAAGATCATCGCCGCCAGCAGGATACGGGTCAGGACGGCAAAATAACTGTCAACCTGACCGGCCAGGTATTCGCCAATCAGACTGAACGAGACAGCCCACAGCAGGGTTACGGCAACAAGATAAACCATGAGGATCCTTTTACGACACTTCTTCAGGGGGTGCCAAGGATACCCTGCCAGTGCGCTGCAGACGAGTTCCGGAGACTGCGCTGCCCCCCCGAATCAGGAGTCTGCCGCCATCAGCTCGTCCGCAAACGGGCGATACAGGGTCAGTTGCGGCCCTTCCATCGGCTGGGCATCGACTGGCGTCACCCGCTCGGTCACACGCGGGTTGACCACGTGAGGCGTCTCGTCGGTATTGAGAATCACCAGACGCGGCTCTGACTGGAACAGGAAGGGTTTCAGTGCCATCGGCAGGCCGATGAAGGTCAGCATCAGGGTGAGAACCAGGGTGAAACGTATCATTGTGCTTACTCCATTAATTACACTCACCGGCCCTGTTACAAACCCTGTGCCAAGTTATATATTTTGTTAATTTTCAAATACTTACTGGATGATTAACGGTTTTCTTCGCCTGCTGAAACCATTCATCCCCGGTTAAGTGTCGGCATTTTGCAGACAAATGAAGACCCATTGCAAATAATCATTTATTTTCAAAAGGTTACAGTGTACCTATTCGGTAACACTCAGTATTGAAGGCATAAAAAAACCCGGCCGGAGCCGGGTTTCGGGGTCTCTCTGAGGCCGATCAGTTGATCCTGGCGTCGAGCTCACCGGTCATGTAACGCTCGGACATGTCTTCCAGCGACACCGCCTTGATCTTGCTGGCATGACCCGCAGTGCCGAAGGCTTCATAGCGAGCAACACAGATCTCGGTCATCGCCTGCATGGTCGCCTTGAGGAATTTGCGCGGATCGAACTCGGCCGGGTTTTCGGCCAGGAATCGGCGCACGGCACCGGTGGAGGCCAGGCGCAGATCGGTATCGATATTCACCTTGCGCACGCCGTACTTGATCCCTTCAACGATCTGCTCGACCGGCACACCGTAGGTTTCCGGAATTTCACCACCAAACTGGTTGATCACGGCCAGCCACTCCTGCGGCACGGACGAAGAGCCATGCATCACCAAGTGAGTGGTCGGGATGCGGTCATGGATCGCCTTGATGCGATCGATCGCCAGGATGTCGCCTGTCGGCGGACGGGTGAACTTGTACGCACCGTGCGAGGTACCACAGGCAATGGCCAGGGCATCCACGTTGGTCTGCTTGACGAAGTCAGCCGCTTCATCCGGATCGGTCAGCATCTGGTCGTGAGACAGGGTACCTTCGGCACCGATACCGTCTTCCTCACCCGCCTGTCCGGTTTCCAGCGAGCCCAGGCAGCCCAGTTCACCTTCCACGGATACGCCACAGGCGTGTGCCATTTCGACGGTACGACGGGTTACGTCCACGTTGTATTCGTAGCTGGTCGGAGTTTTGCCATCTTCGCCCAGAGAACCGTCCATCATGACGGAGGAGAAGCCCAGCGCGATGGAGCGCTGGCACACCGCCGGGCTGGTACCGTGGTCCTGATGCATGCACACCGGCACATCGGGGAATTCCTCGATGGCTGCCAGAATCATGTGCTTGAGGAAGTTGGAGCCCGCGTATTTGCGCGCACCGGCAGAGGCCTGAACGATCACCGGCGAATCGGTCTTGGCCGCCGCTTCCATGATCGCACGCATCTGCTCCAGGTTGTTGACGTTGAACGCCGGAATGCCATAGCCGTATTCGGCGGCATGGTCCAGCAGCTGACGCATGGAGATCAGAGCCATGGTTTCACCCTTTAAATTGGTTAATCAAAAATCTTACTTGGCTGCGCGTTCTTCCAGTACCGCAACAGCCGGCAGCACCTTGCCTTCAACGAATTCGAGGAAAGCACCACCGCCGGTGGAGATGTAGGAAATCTTATCAGCGATGTCGTATTTATCCACCGCCGCCAGGGTGTCACCGCCCCCTGCGATGGAGAAGCCCTTGCTGTCGGCGATGGCCAGTGACAGCGCCTTGGTGCCTTCACCAAACTGGTCGAATTCAAATACGCCCACCGGGCCGTTCCAGATGATGGTACCGGCGCTGGTCAGCAGCTCCGCCAGGTTCCTGGCAGACTCGGGGCCGATATCCAGAATCATTTCGTCCTCGGCCACATCGTCGGCCGACTTGATGGTCGCTTCCGCAGTCTCGGCAAACTCCTTCGCCACCACAACGTCCACCGGCAACGGAATGTTCACCTTTTCCATCAGCGCCTGCGCCGCCGGAATCAGGTCATGCTCGCACAGCGACTTGCCGACCGGCTTGCCCGCTGCCGCCAGGAAAGTGTTGGCGATACCGCCACCCACGATCAGCTGGTCACATTTCTCGGACAGCGCATTCAGCACTTCCAGTTTGGTGGAGACCTTGGAGCCGCCGACGATCGCCGCCATCGGACGGGCCGGCTTATCCAGCGCCTTGGCCAGCGCATCCAGCTCATTGGCCAGCAGAGGACCGGCACAGGCAACCGGTGCAAACTTCGCAACACCATGTGTCGAGGCCTGCGCACGGTGCGCGGTACCGAAGGCATCCATCACGTAGACATCGCAGAGCGCGGCCATTTGGCGTGACAGTTCTTCGTTATCCTTCTTCTCGCCCAGGTTGAAGCGAACGTTCTCCAGCAGGACCAGTTCGCCCTCGTCCACCTCGACACCGCCGTCCAGCCAATCCTTGATCAGCGGCACCGGGCGCTGCAGCAGCTTGCCGATATACTCCGCCACCGGCGCCAGCGAATACTGCTCTTCGTACTCACCTTCAGTCGGACGTCCCAGGTGAGACATCACCATCACTTTGGCACCGGCTTTCAGGGCCTGTTCAATGGTCGGCAGGGAGGCACGAATGCGGGCATCGGAGGTCACCTGACCGTCCTTGACCGGAACATTGAGATCTTCACGGATCAGCACGCGCTTGCCGGCCAGATCCAGATCCGTCATCTTCAATACGCTCATCAGAGGTGTTCCTGTGTTTGTTGATTCAGAGATTCAGTCCTTGAGCGTCAGCCAGTAACGGGATACATCCAGCATCCGGTTGGCAAACGCCCATTCATTGTCAAACCAGCACATCAGCTTCAGCAGCCGTCCACTCGACACACGGGTCTGGGTCCCGTCTACTACGGTCGAGTGGGGGTCCGTGTTGAAGTCCATCGAGGCATGCGGCTCTTCGGTATAGCCCAGCAAACCGGCCAGTTCATTGTCAGCCGCCGCACGCAGCATGGCGTTCACACTGCTCGGGTCGGTATCCTGCTGCAGGTTGACCGACAGGTCCATTAGCGAAACGTTGATCGTGGGCACTCGCACATGCAGGCATTCAAAGCGGCCCGCCAGGTGCGGCAACAGGCGATCAATCCCGCGGCCCAGCCCGGTATCCACCGGAATAATCGACTGCATGGCACTGCGTGCCAGACGCAGATCGCTGCGATGGTAGCTGTCGATCACCGGCTGGTCGTTCATCGCCGAGTGAATGGTCGTGGTCACCCCGCTGTCGATCCCGAAATGACGATCCAGCAGGTCCAGCACCGGCACGATACAGTTGGTGGTACAGGAAGCGGCCGAGGCGATACGGTGTTCCGCCTTCAGACTGCTCTGGTTGTAGCCGAACACGATGGTGGCATCGATATCGGCCTGCGCCGGGTGCGAATACAGCAGGCGCTTGGCACCACTGTGCAGATGCCGCTCGGCATCCTCACGGGTTCTGAACGCCCCGGAGCACTCCAGCACCAGATCAACCCCCAGCTCGCCCCAGGGCACCTGCTCGGGTTCCGACTGGCTGAAGACCTGAATGCGGTCACCGTTGATCAACAACGCACTGCCATCGTTATCCACCGGCTTGGGAAAACGACCATGGGTGGTGTCATAGCGCGTGAGGTAGGTGAGCGTGTCCAGGTCCGACAGCTCGTTGATCGCCACAACCTGCAGCTCGGACTCCAGTCCGCGCTGATAGAGGGCTCGCAGGACACCCTGCCCGATACGGCCATAACCGTTGATCGCGATACGATAGCTCATGGGGTCATCAGACTGCCGGGGGCACGAGGCCCCCGGAGTTCCACTCAGAGCAGACCTTCAACGGTCTCGACAACGTTGTCGACAGTGAAGCCGAAGTACTTGAACAGTTCACCCGCCGGAGCGGATTCACCAAAGCTGCGCATGCCCACAACGGCGCCGTTCAGGCCGACGTACTTGTACCAGAAGTCGGCATGTGCCGCTTCCACGGCCACACGTGCGGTCACGGCTGCCGGCAGGATCTGTTCCTTGTAGGCAGCGTCCTGCTTGTCGAAACGCTCGGTACAGGGCATGGACACCACGCGTACCTGCTTGCCTTTGGCCGCCAGAGCTTCAGCCGCGTCCATCGCCAGCGCCACTTCGGAACCGGTGGCGATCAGGATCGCGTCCGGCGTGCCGTCGGTGTCACGCAGGATGTAGGCACCGCGCTCGATCGCTGCGATCTGGTCACCGCCGCGCTGCTGATGCGGCAGTCCCTGACGGGAGAAGATCAGTGAACTGGGGCCATCAGTACGCTGCACGGACGCTTTCCAGGCAACACCGGATTCAACCGCATCACAGGGGCGCCAGGTTTCCATGTTCGGCGTCAGGCGCAGGTTGGCAATCTGTTCAACCGGCTGGTGGGTCGGGCCATCTTCACCCAGACCGATGGAATCGTGGGTATACACGAACAGCACACGCTGCTTCATCAGGGAGGCCATGCGCACCGCGTTGCGGGCGTACTCCATGAATACCAGGAAGGTGGCACCGTAGGGAATGAAGCCGCCGTGCAGAGCGATGCCGTTCATGATGGCGCTCATGCCGAACTCACGTACACCGTAGTGGATGTAGTTGCCGCTGGCGTCGTCACGGGTCAGGCCCTTGGAGCCGGACCAGAGGGTCAGGTTGGAGCCGGCCAGGTCGGCCGAGCCGCCCATGAATTCCGGCAGCATCGGGCCAAAGGCTTCGATGGCATTCTGTGACGCCTTGCGGGACGCGATGGTGTCACCCTTTTCAGCCACCTCAGCGATCCAGGCATCGGCTTTCTCACAGAAGTCAGCCGGCAGTTCGCCGGACAGACGGCGCAGCAGCTCATCTGCCAGTTCCGGGTAGGCAGACTTGTAGGCGCTCAGGCGCTCGTTCCACTCGTTTTCGGCATGGCTGCCGGCTTCACGGGCATCCCAGAGCTCGTACAGCTCTTCCGGCACTTCAAATTCCGGGTGCGCCCACTGCAGCTGGTCACGGGTCAGCATGATTTCGTCGTGACCCAGCGGCGCACCGTGGCAATCCTCTTTGCCCTGCTTGTTCGGTGAACCGAAGCCGATGATGGTCTTGCAGCAGATCAGGGTCGGCTGTTCGGTGTTGGCGCGCGCCTGCTCGATCGCCTCACGGATCTGGTCGCTGTCATGACCGTCGATATCGCGAATCACCTGCCAGCCGTAGGACTCGAAGCGTGCCGGCGTATCGTCGGTAAACCAGCCTTCCACTTCGCCGTCGATGGAGATGCCGTTGTCATCCCAGAACGCAACCAGCTTGCCCAGACCCAGCGTGCCGGCCAGGGCACAGGCTTCATGGGAGACACCTTCCATCAGGCAGCCATCGCCCATGAAGGCATAGGTGTAGTGATCGATGATCTCGTGGCCGTCACGGTTGAACTGTGCCGCCAGCGCCTTTTCAGCCACCGCCATGCCCACGGCGTTGGTGATGCCCTGACCCAGCGGGCCGGTGGTGGTTTCAACACCCGGGCAGTAACCGTATTCCGGGTGACCAGCAGTCTTGCTGTGCAGCTGACGGAAGTTCTTCAGGTCGTTGATACCCACGTCATAGCCGGTCAGGTGCAGCAGCGAGTAGATCAGCATGGAGCCATGGCCGTTGGAGAGCACAAAGCGGTCACGGTCGTACCAGTGCGGGTTGCCGGGGTTGTGCTTCATGAAATCGTTCCACAGCACTTCGGCGATATCCGCCATGCCCATCGGGGCACCCGGGTGACCGGATTTGGCTTTTTGTACGGCGTCCATGCTCAATGCGCGAATCGCATTGGCAAGTTCTCGACGAGAGGACATTCATCTACTCCTGGGGCTGGACCCAACTGAGGTTTACGGATTCGTGAAATTTTGAAGCGCAATTTTCACCCAGATAGCGACCAGCTTCAAATCGAAATGCGCAATTGGAAGGTTTTTCATGCTCTGAACGCAAAAATTTCAAGTAAAAAGCGGGTGATCATTATGCAAGCGCCCGGGGCTGACGTTAAAATAGCCGGTTTGACCCAACGTCTATTGCGTCGCCCGGATCTCTGCGCGGGCGCACCTGAGAACCCCAGTGAGGATTGTTTCCGGAAATGAGCGAATACAACCTGTTCACATCCGAGTCCGTGTCTGAAGGACACCCGGACAAAATCGCCGACCAGATTTCTGACGCGGTGCTGGATGCCATCATCGCGGAAGACAAGTACGCCCGCGTGGCCTGTGAAACCATGGTCAAGACCGGTGTTGCCATTGTCTCCGGCGAGATCAGCACCTCTGCCTGGATCGACCTGGAAGACCTGGTTCGCAGCGTGATCTGTGATATCGGCTACACCTCTTCGGATGTGGGCTACGACGGCGAAACCTGTGGTGTGATCAACATCATCGGCAAGCAGTCCGTGGATATTGCTCAGGGCGTTGACCGCAGCAAGCCGGAAGATCAGGGTGCAGGCGATCAGGGCCTGATGTTCGGTTACGCTTCCAACGAAACTGACGTGCTGATGCCGGCGCCGATTACCTTCTCCCACCGTCTGGTGGAACGTCAGGCCGAAGCACGCAAGTCCGGCCTGCTGCCCTGGCTGCGCCCCGATGCAAAAAGCCAGGTGACCTGCCGCTACGAAAACGGCAAGCCGGTGGCCATCGATGCGGTGGTTCTGTCCACTCAGCATAACCCGGACGTTACCCAGGCAGACCTGCAGGAAGCGGTGCAGGAGCTGATCATCAAGCACGTCCTGCCGGCGGAACTGCTGCACAAGGGTACCCAATTCCACATCAACCCGACCGGCAAGTTCGTCATCGGTGGCCCGGTGGGTGACTGTGGTCTGACCGGCCGCAAGATCATCGTGGACACCTACGGTGGCATGGCCCGCCACGGTGGCGGCGCCTTCTCCGGCAAGGACCCGTCCAAGGTCGATCGCTCCGCGGCCTACGCCGGTCGTTACGTAGCCAAGAACATTGTGGCCGCCGGCCTGGCGGACCGCTGTGAAATCCAGGTGTCCTACGCCATCGGCGTAGCCGAGCCGACCTCCGTGTCCGTCAATACCTTCGGTACCGGCAAGATCAGTGACGAGAAGATTATCGGACTGGTGCGCGAGCATTTCGACCTGCGCCCCTACGCGATCACCCGCATGCTGGATCTGCTGCACCCGATGTACCGTCAGACCGCGGCTTATGGCCACTTCGGGCGCGATCCGTTTGAAATGACCGTCGGCGACGACACCTTCACGGCCTTCCCCTGGGAAATGACCGACAAGGCCGCCGCACTGAAGGACGCTGCAGGCCTCTAAGCCTCAGCGCCCTGCGCGCACGGAGTGTGCTCCCACAGCCTGACTGCGGGAGCTCGCTCCGCCCGCGAAAACACCGCTCTGCACATACGACAATCTGCCTCACTGGCATCCGTCGCCCGCCCTGCGCCATAATAGCCGCTGAACTTTTCAGTCAGCAGGACCGCCATGCGCATACCCCGCGTCTACGAAGCCCAGACACTTTCTGCCGGTACCCGGATCGAGCTGTCCGATACCAGCATCCAGCACGTTGTGCGCGCACTGCGCATGAACGACGGTGACCCCATCCGTGTCTTCAACGGTGAAGGCGTAGAGTGCCTGGCGCGGCTGGTGGACGTGAGCAAGCGCAGTGCATTTGCCGAGCTGGAACAGACCGAAACCCCTGCGGTCGAATCCCCGTTGCAGATCCACGTGGGCCAGACACTGTCGCGCGGGGAGCGCATGGACTTTGCGGTACAGAAGGCCACTGAACTGGGCGTCAGCCGCATTACGCCGCTCACCAGCGAACGCTGTGAGGTGAAGCTCAAGGGCGACCGTGAAGACAAGCGACTGCGTCACTGGCAGCAGGTAGCCATCAGCGCCTGCGAACAGAGCCTGCGCACCCGCGTGCCCCGTATCGAAAGCGTATCGCCGTTGCAGAGCTGGATTGAGCAGGTCGACGCCGATCTGAAGCTGGTGTTGCACCACCATACCGCTCAGCCCCTGCAGACGATGGAAAAACCGGGTTCGGTCGCCCTGCTGATCGGCCCCGAGGGCGGATTGACCGAGGCCGAAGTGGACGCGGCACTGGCCGCAGGCTTCCAGCCGGTCGCCTTCGGACCGCGCGTGATGCGTACGGAAACCGCCCCGGTCGCGGCCTGCGCCATTTTGCACTACCTCTGGGGTGACCTGGGGTAAGATTGACATCCTATTCAGCACAGGAAATCAGCATGACACTTAAAGTCGGCGTGGTGATGGACCCCATCGAAGCCATCAGCTACAAAAAAGACAGCTCACTGGCCATGCTGTGGGCCGCACAGCGCAAGGGCTGGGAACTGCATTACATGGAGCAGCAGCACCTGTTCCTGCGTGATGGACAGGTCAAGGCGCAGATGGCACCGCTGCAGGTCGCCATGGACCCGAACAACTGGTTCGAGCGGGGTGAGTATGTCACCCGCGACCTGACCGACCTGGACGTGATCCTGATGCGCAAGGATCCGCCGTTCGACAACGAGTTCATCTACAGCACTCACCTGCTGGCGATGGCCGAAGCGCAGGGCACCCTGATCGTCAACCGCACCGGCAGCCTGCGTGATTTCAACGAAAAGCTGTTCGCCACCCACTTCCCGCAGTGCTGCCCGCCGGTGCTGGTCACGCGTCGTGCCGACCTGATCCGCCAGTTCCACGCCGAGCACAAGGACGTCATCCTCAAGCCGCTGGATGGCATGGGCGGCTCGTCCATTTTCCATGTCCGTGAAGACGGCACCAACCTGGGCGTGATCATCGAGACGCTGACCGCACACGGTACCCAGACCATCATGGCACAGAAGTACATTCCCGAGATCAAGCAGGGTGACAAGCGCATTCTGATGATCAACGGTGAACCGATTCCCTATGCTCTGGCGCGTATCCCCATGGCCGGCGAAACCCGTGGCAACCTGGCCGCCGGTGGTCGTGGCGAAGGCCGCCCGCTGAGTGATCGCGACCGCTGGATCGCGGAACAGGTAGGTCCGACCCTGCGTGAAAGGGGGCTGCTGTTTGTCGGTCTGGACGTGATCGGGGATTACCTGACCGAAATCAACGTGACCAGCCCCACCTGCATCCGTGAGCTGGATGATCAGTTCAACCTCGACATCGGCATGGAGCTGATGAACTGTATCGAGCAGGAACTGGCCTCACGATGAGCACGCCGGGCGCCCGTCTGCCGCTCTCGCACCACCTGAACAGCGACAACTTCGGTTTCATGCTGTTCCTGGCGGCGGCTGTACACGGCGTCCTGCTGCTTGCGCTCGGCTTTTCGCTGCCCGAGCGCAAGCCACCCCAGCATACCCTCGATGTCACCCTGGCCCAGCATGCGCAGAAAGACGCGCCGGAGAAGGCGGACTTCATTGCCCAGCACAACCAGGCCGGCAGTGGCACCGAAGACGTGGTAGCCACGCCCACCACCACCGAGCAGGCACCGCTCGCCAGCGACAGCCCCAACCTGCAGGCCGCCCAGCAACCCCCGGCCCCCGATACGGCTCGTGAACAGCCACAGCCACCGGCCCCCGCGCCCGAGCCCTCTCCGGATGCACAGGTACAGGCAGGGACCGACAGCCCCAAACCCAAGGCACAGGTGGTGCAGCGTACGCCGTCACCCAAACCGGACAGCCGGCGCGAACAGCAGGCCGCGCCATCCGCGCCCACCACCCCTTCAGCATCGACCTCTTTGCTTGCCCGCAGCCTCGAGATGGCCAGCCTTCAGGCCCAGCTCGACCTGCAGCGCGAAACCCGCTCCCAGAAGCCACGCGTGCTGCGACTGACCTCGGCGGCCACGCGCCAGCATGAATACGCGGCCTATCTGGACAACTGGCGTCGTCGTGTCGAAACCGTCGGCAACCTGAACTATCCCGATCAGGCCCGCCGCCAGGGCATTCAGGGCCGCCTGCGCATGCTGGTCGCACTGAACCCGGACGGCAAGGTGGTGAACGTGGAAATTCTCAGTTCCTCCGGTCACCCGATCCTGGATGACGCAGCCATTCGCATCGTCCAGCTGGCGTCACCCTTCCAGAGTTTTCCGGTCGAGATGCGAAAAAAGGTGGATCGACTTGAAATCATTCGTACCTGGCGATTTGAGAAACAGGCCCGGGTGTACTAAGCCTAACTTGTCACCCAGCAACGCAGAGCTCACCACCATGACACAGCCACCCACATCGTTGCGCGATCATTTCCTGATCTCCATGCCACACCAGCATGACGACACCTTTGCTGACACGGTGGTGTACCTGTGCGACCACAGCGAATATGGCGCCATGGGGATCGTCGTCAACAAGCCCAGCGGTATCCGCATGTGCGACCTGCTGGAACATCTGGAACTGAAAAACCACACCGGCATTCTGTCAGGGCGGCCGATTTTCAACGGCGGCCCGGTCCGCGATGACCGTGGCTTCGTGCTGCACCGCCAGGAACCGGGCCAGGAATGGCTGTCCAGCCACCCCATCAACGACGAACTGAGCCTGACCACCTCTATCGACATTCTGGAAGCGATCGCACGGGGCGAAGGCCCTGATACCTTTCTGGTTGCACTGGGCTACGCCGGCTGGGGCCCCGAGCAGCTGGAACAGGAACTGCGTGACAACCTCTGGTTAAGCTGTCCGGCAAATTCAGATATACTTTTTTACCTGCCCCTTGAGGACCGCCTGCAGGCCGCAGCGGCCACACTGGGCATCAATCTGAACCTGTTGCCGGTACACGCCGGACACGCCTGACAGAAACGACTGGATGAGCTGTGACACTCAACTGGTGCTGGGGTTTGACTTCGGCACCACCCGCATCGGTCTGGCCATTGGCCAGAGCCTGACCGCCAGCGCCAACCCGATCGATCCGATCCGGGCCCGCGACGGCATTCCTGACTGGGACGCACTCGACGCCCTGATCAAGCAGTGGAAACCCGACACCCTGGTCGTGGGCATCCCCCTGAATATGGACGGCACCATCAGCGAGATGGCACGCCGGGCGCGCAAGTTCGCCAACCGTATTCAGGACCGGTACCAGCTTCCCTGCTTTCTCTGCGACGAGCGCCTGACCACGGCCGAAGCCAAGCGCATCCACCTGGATGCCGGCGGCGGTACCAACTTCAAGCAGGAGTCCGTAGACGGGCTGGCAGCCCAGCTCATCCTGCAAGACTGGTTCAACACCGACGAACGCATTCCAAGCCACACCCGACTGGAGGACCTCTATGGTATCGGGCACTCTGAGCGTTGACGCGCTGCTCGACAAGATGGCACGCGAAACCCGCGCCCTGATCAGCCACCGCAGCCTGGATGACCCTCTGATGATCGGCATCCGCACCGGCGGCGTCTGGCTTGCCGAACGCCTGCATCAGCAGCTGGAGCTGAGCAGCCCCCTGGGCGTCATGGATATCAGTTTCTACCGCGACGATTTCACCCAGGCCGGCATCAACCCCAAAGTGCAGCCGACCCAGCTGCCCTGCCCGACAGAGGGGCGCCATATCATCCTGGTGGACGACGTGATCATGACCGGCCGGACCATCCGCGCAGCCCTGAACGAGCTGTTCGACTACGGTCGCCCGGCCTCGGTCAGCCTGATCACCCTGCTCGACCTGCAGCGCCGCGAGCTGCCGATTCAGGCGGATGTTATCGGCGGCACTCTTGCCCTCGGCCCCGACCAGGTCGTCAAACTGAACGGACCCGATCCCCTGTCGCTGACCATTCGCCAGCGTGACTGAACCGACAAGAGACATCACCATGCCTGAGGCCAACGACCCGAACAGCATTCAGCTGACCGCCGACGGACAGCTGCGTCACTTCCTCACCACGGAAGGACTGCCCCGTGAACTGCTGACCGAAATTCTGGATACCGCAGACTCCTTTGTGGACATGAGCCAGCAGCAGGTCAAGAAGGTCCCGCTGCTGCGCGGCAAGACCGTTGCCAACCTGTTTTTCGAGAACAGCACCCGCACCCTCTCGACCTTTGAGCTGGCCGCCAAGCGCCTGTCGGCGGACGTGCTGAACCTGAACATCAACACCTCGTCCACCAAGAAAGGGGAAACCCTCAAGGACACCTTGATGACGCTGGAGGCGATGCACGCGGACATGTTCGTAGTGCGCCACTCCGATAGCGGCGCCGCCCACTTCATTGCCCAGCACGTGACCCCCAACGTGGCCGTCATTAATGCCGGTGACGGCCGCCATGCACACCCCACGCAGGCGATGCTGGACATGCTGACCATCCGCCGCCACAAGGGCGACTTTGCGCCCCTGAAGGTGGCGATTGTGGGCGATATTCTGCATTCCCGTGTGGCCCGTTCGCAGATCCATGCCCTGCGCACCCTGGGTGCCAACGAGATCCGCGTGATTGCGCCCAAAACGCTGCTGCCGCGCCATATCGAAGCACTGGGTGTAAAAGTCTACACCGAGATGGCGCCGGGCCTGCGCGATGTGGACGTGATCATGATGCTGCGTCTGCAGAAGGAGCGCATGCAGAGTGCCCTGCTGCCCAGCGAGTCCGAGTTCTACAAGCTCTACGGCCTGAACCGCGACAAGCTGGCCTATGCCAAGCCCGATGCCGTGGTCATGCACCCGGGCCCGATCAACCGCGGCGTCGAGATTGAATCGGAAGTGGCCGACGGGCCGCGCTCCCTGATTCTGGATCAGGTCACCAACGGCATCGCCGTTCGCATGGCCGTGATGTCCAAGGCGATGAGCGGACAGCTCTCACAGCGGGGTGAATCGGATCAGGAGGAGCAGGCATGAACATTATGATTCAGGGGGGACGCGTCATCGACCCGACCCAGCAGTGGGATCAGGTGGCGGACCTCTATATTCAGAACGGCGAAATCACCGCACTGGGGGAAGCCCCCGCCGGCTTTGAAGCGGACGAAGTGATCGACGCCCAGGGCCAGATCGTCTGTCCGGGCCTGATCGACCTGTGCACCACACTGCGTGAGCCGGGCCAGACCCGCAAGGGCACCATCGCCAGTGAAACCGCGGCGGCGGCGGCCGGCGGGATCACCACGCTGGTGGTGACACCGGACACCCAGCCCATCGTCGAAACCACGGCCGTGGCCGAAATGATTCAGGACCGGGCAGCCGACGTGGGCTTTGCCCGTGTGCTGCCGATGGGCGCGCTGACCCAGGGGCTTGAAGGCGAACAGCTGGCCCCCCTGCACGGCCTGGCCAGCTCCGGCTGTGTCGCGTTTACCAACATGCGTAACGGCTTCAGCAGCAGCCAGACCCTGCTGCGCTGTCTGGAATACGCCGCCACCCATGATCTGCTGGTGGTGTTCCAGGCGCAGGACAACACGCTGGTTGCCAGCGGCTGCATGCACGATGACACCACCTCGACCCGGCTGGGCCTGAACGGCATCCCCGAAGCCGCCGAAACCATCGAAGTGTCGCGCTGCCTCCTGCTGGTCGAACAGACCGGTGTCCGGGCCCACTTCGGCCAGCTCTCCTGCGAACGTTCGGTCCGCATGATCGAGGCGGCACGCGAACGCGGCCTCAACGTCACGGCTGACGTGGCCGTGCACCACCTGCTGCTGACCGACGAAAGCGTCAGCGGCTTCAATGCGGCCTACCACCTGCAGCCCCCGCTGCGCAGTCAGCTCGACCGAGCCGGCCTGCGTCAGGGGCTGGTGACCGGCACCATCGCCGCGATCTGCTCCGACCACCAGCCACATGACCCCATCGCCAAGCAGGCGCCCTTTGCCGCCACCGAGCCGGGCATGAGCGGTCTGGAGACCCTGCTGCCGTTGAGCCTGTCGCTGATCGAGCAGGAGCTGATCGAACTGCCCCAGCTGATCGAGACGCTGACCTCGGCCCCGGCACGGATTCTGGGGATTGAGGCCGGCACGCTGGAAATCGGCTCTCAGGCGGACATCTGTGTGTTCGACCCCAACGCCGAATGGGTGGTGAGTGACGACACCCTGAGATCCGCCGGCAAGAACACCCCCTTCCTCGGCCAGACGCTGAAAGGCCGGGTCAACGCGACCCTGATGGACGGGCGTATCGTGTTCCGCCGCTGATCACTTCACGGCATGAAAAAAGGGAGCCTCCGTCAGGGGGCTCCCTTTTTTGTGGCAACGGTCATGCGCCGCAGTTACATGCCCTTGACGTCGATCTCGCCTTCCAGGTTGAGGTCATCATCGTCATCCTGCAGCGTAAAGCTTGGCATATCGGATTCCTTCGGCACATCTGCCTTGCCGTTGGTATCCGCATCCAGCTTGATCATCAGGCGCAGGTCGTTGGCCGAATCGGCATGGGCCAGCGCCACCTCGTAGGTGATCACGCCATCGCGATACAGGTTGAACAGCGCCTGGTCGAAGGTCTGCATGCCCAGGTTGGTGGACTTCTTGATCACTTCCTTGATCTCATGCACCTCACCCTTGCGGATGTGATCCTGAATCAGCGGCGTGTTGATCATGACTTCGATCGCGGCACGGCGGCCCTTGCCATCCACGGTCGGCAGCAGCTGCTGGGCCACAATCGCCTTCAGGTTCAGCGACAGGTCCATCCAGACCTGATCGTGGTGCTCGGGGCCGAAGAAGGAGATGATGCGGTCCAGTGCCTGGTTGGCGTTGTTCGCGTGCAGCGTCGCCAGACAGAGGTGCCCGGTTTCCGCAAACGCCAGACCATATTTCATCGTTTCCGCCGACCGAATCTCACCCATCAGGATCACGTCCGGCGCCTGGCGCAGGGTGTTTTTCAGCGCCACATCGAAGGATTCGGTATCGATCCCCACTTCACGCTGGGTGATGATGCTCTTCTTGTGGTTGTGGATATACTCGATCGGGTCTTCGATGGTGATGATGTGACCGGCGTGGTTATCGTTGCGGTAGTCGATCATCGATGCCAGCGAGGTCGATTTACCGGTCGAGGTGCCGCCCACGAACAGAATCAGACCACGCTTGGTCATGGACAGATCCCGCAGCACGTCCGGCAGGTTCAGCTCGTCCATGCTGGGAATGTGCGTGTTGATCGAACGCAACACCATCCCCGGCGTATTGCGCTGCATGAACGCACTGACACGGAAACGTCCGATGCCGGGTGCACTGATGGCAAAGTTACACTCGCTGGTGCCTTCAAATTCTGCCAACTGCTTGTCGTTCATGGTGCTGTACACCAGCGCACGGGTCTGACTCGGCTTCAGCGTCTCCTTGGTCAGGGGACGAATGGTGCCATCGATCTTGATGGAGGGCGCCGCGCCAGCCGTGACAAACAGGTCGGACGCGCCCCGGTCCACCATGACTTTCAATAGTTGGGTAAAATCCACTGTCTCACTCCTGTTTGCTCAGGCTCAGAAGGCACTCGGGTTTTTCGCTTTCTCGCGCGCCAGTTCCTTGGAGATGATACCCTTTTGCATCAGCTCGGTCAGCGATTGATCCAGTGTCTTCATGCCGTAGGCCGCACCGGTCTGAATCGCGGAGTACATCTGCGCCACCTTGTCCTCACGGATCAGGTTACGCACCGCCGGCGTCCCGATCATGATCTCGTGTGCCGCCACACGGCCCCCCTTCACCCGCTTGAGCAGGGTCTGGGAAATAACACCCTGCAGGGATTCGGACAGCATGGAGCGCACCATATCCTTCTCCGCCGCCGGGAACACGTCGATGATACGGTCGATCGTCTTGGCCGCGGAGGTGGTGTGCAGGGTGCCGAACACCAAGTGACCGGTTTCCGCTGCGGTCAGTGCCAGCCGGATGGTTTCCAGGTCACGCATCTCACCCACCAGAATCACGTCCGGGTCCTCACGCAGTGCCGAGCGCAGCGCGTTGGCAAAGCTGTGGGTATCACGATGCACCTCACGCTGGTTGATCAGGCACTTCTTGCTCTCGTGCACGAATTCGATCGGGTCTTCGATGGTCAGGATATGGTCAGAACGGGTTTCGTTGACATAGTCCACCATCGCCGCCAGGGTCGTACTCTTACCGGAGCCGGTAGGACCGGTCACCAGTACCAGACCTCGGGCCTGCTCGGCCAGATCCCGGAACACCTTGCCCATGTCCAGGTCTTCCATGGTCAGCACCTTGCTGGGAACCGTTCGGAAGACAGCGGCAGCCCCGCGGTGCTGGTTAAAGGCGTTGACACGGAAACGGGCCAGTTTGGGCACCTCAAAGGAGAAGTCGGCTTCGTAGTTCTCCTCGTAATCCTTGCGCTGCTTGTCGTTCATGATGTCATAGACAAGCGTATGCACCTGCTTGTGCTCCAGCGCGGGCAGTTTGATTCGGCGTACATCACCGTCGACACGAATCATTGGCGGCATGCCGGCGGTCAGGTGCAAATCGGAGGCACCCTGTTGTACGGCGAATGATAAAAGTTCTGTAATATCCATAAGCAGTCGAGATCCGGAGCAGCTTCTATTAAACTTTAGTGTTCTAGCAGAATAGGCATAACCTGCCAATGACAGCCGTCATTAACATTAATCATAGGTGATTATGTTAGCAGACAAGTATGACAGCGTTCGTCGTCAGATCGTCGAAGCCTGTGAAAACGCCGGACGCGCCCCTGAAGAGGTGCAGTTGCTGGCCGTCAGCAAGACCCGTACCGCCGATGAAGTACGCCAGCTGCACACCTGTGGCCAGGTCGCATTTGGCGAGAATTACCTGCAGGAGGCGCTGGACAAGATCGAGGCGCTGGCGGATCTGGAGCTGTGCTGGCACTTCATCGGGCCGATTCAGTCAAACAAGACCCGCGCCATTGCCGAGCATTTTGACTGGGTGCACAGCGTCGACCGCCTGAAAATTGCGCGCCGGTTATCCGAACAGCGCCCTGCCGACAAGGCTGCGCTGAACATCTGTCTGCAGGTCAATATCAGCGGCGAGGACAGCAAGTCCGGCTGCGCACCCGCAGAGCTGCCGGCGCTTGCACGGCAGGTTGCCGCACTGCCGGGACTGGCCCTGCGTGGCCTGATGGCCATCCCGGAGCCGGAAACCGACCCGGACCGCCAGCGTGCCACCTTTGCCCGTGTGCGAGGCCAGCTGGAAGCCCTGCAGGCCGAGCTGCCACAACTGGATACGCTTTCAATGGGCATGTCCGGTGACCTGGCCGCCGCCATTGCAGAGGGCGCCACCATCGTCCGTATCGGTACGGCACTGTTCGGACCGCGCCACTACCCCAACACATCCCCCAACTCACAGGCCTGATCAAGGAGTCGTTACATGAGCCAACAACCTGTCATCGCATTTATCGGGGCCGGCAACATGGCCCGCGCCATCATCGGGGGTCTGCTTGAAAACGGCTTCGCGGCATCCAGTATCTGGGCGGCAGAGCCCGATGCGGCTCGCCTTGAGGACCTGGCCGCACAGGGGCTGAACACCACCACCGATAACCAGGCAGCCGTTGCCGCGGCCGATATCGTGGTACTGGCCGTCAAGCCCCAGATCATGAAGACGGTTGTCAACGCACTGGCCGGCGCGGCTCAGACACACCGCCCGCTGTTTGTCTCCATCGCGGCCGGAATCAGCCTGGACGCACTGGACCGCTGGCTGGGCGGCGACGCGGCCGTGGTTCGCTGCATGCCCAATACCCCGTCTCTGGTCCAAACCGGAGCCAGCGGTCTGTTTGCCAACGCCCGGGTGAGCGACCTGCAGCGTGAGCAGGCAACTCAGGTGCTGGAAGCGGTTGGCGTTGCGCTCTGGGTTCAGACTGAAGCGGAGCTGGATATCGTCACGGCCATTTCCGGCTCCGGCCCGGCCTATTACTTCCTGATGATGGAAGCGATGACCGCTGCCGGCACCCGCCTGGGGCTGAGTGAGGAAACGGCGCGCGGCCTGACCCTGCAAACCGCGCTGGGTGCTGCACGCATGGCCAGCAGCAGTGATGTGGACCCGACCGAGCTGCGTCGCCGGGTCACCTCACCCAACGGCACCACTGAACGTGCCATCAAGACCTTCCAGGCCGAAGGGCTGGAAGCAATGGTCGAAAAGGCGATGACCGCCTGCCGCGACCGTGCGGTGGAAATGGCTGACGAGCTCTGCAAAGACTGACCCCTAACCGACACACAGGACCGATCATGGGACAGGACCCGATTACACTGATTATTCGCACCCTGGGCGAGCTCTATGCGTTCATACTGGTGCTGCGCTTCCTGCTGCAACTGGCACGGGCCGATTACTACAACCCCATCTCTCAGGCCGTGGTCAGGCTGACCCAGCCGCCGGTGCGCCCGCTGCAGATGCTGTTCCGCCCCCGCGGACGGTTCGATGCCTCACCGCTGGTACTGGCGGTAGCGGTAAAAGCCGTCACCCTCTTGATCATCGTCAGCCTGGCCAACATCAGCGGTGCCCTGACGGCCGTTCAGCTGCTGGCCTATTCGGTGGTCGGGGTGATCGACAGCATTCTCACCATCTACTTCTGGGCCGTGATCGGGGCGGTGATCATCAGCTGGGTTTCGCCGGACAGTCCACACCCGGCACCACAACTGCTGCTGCAGTTGACCGAGCCCCTGTTTGCACTGGCACGCAAGGTCATCCCTCCGATTGGCGGGCTGGACCTGTCGCCCATCCTGATCTTTCTGGTGATCCAGATCCTGCAGTCCCAGCTGGGCCGCCTGCTGGCGTTCTAAGATGGAGACAGCGTATTATCAATGGCAGGGCGACGACCTGATCCTGCGCTGTCACCTGCAGCCCAAGGCCTCCAATGACGCCTTTGCCGGCCGCCACGGTGACAGTCTCAAGATCCGGATCGCGGCCCCGCCCATTGAGGGCCGTGCCAACACGGCCCTGATACGCTTTTTGGCCAAGGCCTTTGGTGTCCCCAAACGCGATGTTCAGATCATCAGCGGTGAGCTGGGACGCGAAAAACGAGTACGTATAACCGCACCGGGCCACTGGCCCGATGCCCTTGATATCTCACGGGACTGACTAAGGATTCGGACGTGTATACCGCCAGGTTTCTGCTGCACTGCCGTGTGCTGCACTACGACATGTGATGCTCGACACCTCCTCACCTGTGACACGAGCGACCCATGTACCTTTCATAGCGAGACAGCCTCATGCCTGCAGTAATACCTGAAGACTCCGTTGGTCTGGTCACCCCTCAGCGGTTCCATTTTGAACAGCCCCTGCCCCTCAGTTGTGGCCGTACGCTGGACAGCTGGGACCTGATGGTCGAGACCTACGGCGAACTCAATGCCGATGCCTCCAACGCGGTACTGATCTGCCACGCCCTGTCCGGACACCACCACGCCGCCGGCTACCACAGCATGGAAGACCGCAAGCCCGGCTGGTGGGACTCGGCTATCGGACCCGGCAAGGCGATCGACACCAACCGCTTTTTCGTGGTCAGCCTGAACAACCTGGGCGGGTGCCACGGCTCCACCGGCCCCAACAGCATCAACCCGGATACCAACAAGCCCTATGGCCCCGACTTCCCCATCATGACGGTACAGGACTGGGTGCACAGTCAGGCCCGTCTCGCCGACCGGCTGGGCGTCGAACAGTGGGCTGCCGTGGTGGGTGGCAGTCTGGGCGGCATGCAGGCGCTGCAGTGGTCCATCACCTATCCGGAGCGTTTGCGTCACTGTGTCGTGATCGCCTCGGCCGCCAAGCTGAGCGCCCAGAATATCGCCTTCAACGAAGTGGCACGCCAGGCCATCTCCAAGGACCCGGAGTTTCACAAGGGGCATTACTACGAGCAGGACACCGTGCCTCGCACCGGTCTGATGCTGGCCCGCATGGTCGGTCACATCACCTACCTGTCCGATGACGGCATGCGCGACAAGTTCGGCCGTGAGCTGAAAGACGGCAAGATCAGTTTCGACTTCAACCCCCAGTTTGAAGTTGAATCCTATCTGCAGTATCAGGGGGAGCGCTTTTCCTCCTCCTTCGATGCCAACACCTACCTGCTGATGACCAAGGCGCTGGACTACTTCGACCCGGCCGGCGACCACGGCGACGACCTTGCAACGGCGCTGGCTCCGGCTACCAGCCGTTTCCTGGTGGTTTCCTTCACCACGGACTGGCGCTTCTCGCCCGAGCGCTCACGGGAGCTGGTCGACGCGCTGGTGGCAGCCCGCAAGGATGTCAGCTATGCCGAGATCGACGCACCCCAAGGGCATGATGCCTTCCTCATCCCCATTCCACGCTACATGGAAGTATTTGGCGGTTACATGAACCGCATTGCCGACGCCCTGCCCCAGTCAAAAGGAGAAAACGACAATGCGCGCTGATCTGGAAATCATCAACGAGTGGATCGCGCCTGATTCGCGGGTGCTGGACCTTGGCTGCGGTGAAGGTGAGCTGCTGGCCCACCTGATGACCGAGAAAAACGTAACCGGATACGGTCTTGAGATCGACCACGACAACCTGACCGCCTGTGTGGAAAACGGCGTCAACGTGATCGAGAAGGATATCGACGACGGCCTGGCATCCATCGCCAACGACAGCTTTGATACCGTCATCATGACTCAGGCCCTGCAGAGCATGCATCGCCCCGACCAGATCGTGGACGAGATGCTGCGTATCGGCCGCGAGTGCATTGTCACCTTCCCCAACTTTGCCCACTGGCGTGCGCGCGGATATCTGGCGTTTCGCGGCAAGATGCCGGTGTCCAAGTTTCTGCCCTATACTTGGTACAACACACCGAACATCCACTTCTGTACCTTCAAGGACTTTGAGGAACTCTGTGTTGACCGCAATATCCAAATTCTTGAACGTACCGTCGTCGACCACAGCCACCGTCACCGCTGGTGGATCAAGCTGTGGCCCAATATGCTGGGTGAAATCGCCATCTATCGCATTACCCGCTAGGACGCAGAACAGAGGAGGACACCGGAATGCACCTGTTTAAAACCCCCGCCGTACGCCTGCTGGCGCTGGCCGCAACGCTGTTCGCCCCGCTGGCGATGGCCGAGCAGTCCATCTCGGATGGTCGCTACGAAATCCACTACAACGCCTTCAACTCCAGCTTCATCACCCCGGAAGTGGCGCAGCGCAACGGGCTGGTCCGCAGTCAGTATCGCGCACTGGTCAATGTATCCGTGCTGGAAATTCAGAATGACGGCAGCAAAAAACCGGTGAGCGCCATCGTCTCGGGGCAGGCCGCCAACCTGTTGAACCAGGCACAGCAACTGGAGTTCAAGAAGATCGACGAGGGCGATGCACTTTACTACATCGGCAGCTTCCGCTTTACCGAAGATGAGCTGCTCAACATCGACCTCAACGTGCAGCCGGACCCGAACAAGCCGGCCTACACCATCGAATTCGACCAGCGTTTCTACGTCGACTGAACAAGGCACCCCATGATTGACAAGATTGTTCTGGCCAGCGGCAACCGCGGCAAACTGAAAGAGTTTGGTGAAATCTTTGCCCCGCTCAGTATCGAAGTCATGCCCCAATCCGACTTTGCGGTACATGACGCGGACGAAACCGGTCTCAGCTTTGTGGAAAACGCCATCCTCAAGGCGCGCCATGCCGCCCGAATCACCGGCCTGCCGGCGCTGGCCGACGACTCGGGGCTGGAAGTGGATGCCCTCAACGGGGCCCCGGGCATTTACTCCGCACGCTATGCCGGAGAGGGCTGCGGCGATGACGAAAACAACGCCAAGCTGCTGCAGGCGCTGGCTCAGGTACCTGAAAACAGACGCAGCGCCCGCTTCCAGTGCGTACTGGTGTTCATGCGTCATGCGGAAGACCCGACGCCGCTGATCTGTCAGGGCACCTGGGAAGGCCGCATTCTGACCGAGCCAAGGGGCCACAACGGGTTTGGCTATGACCCGCTGTTCTGGGTGCCCGAGCTCGACTGTGCCAGTGCCGAACTCAACCCGGAGCAGAAGCAGCAGTACAGCCACCGCGGCAAGGCGGTACGCCAGTTCATCGATGCCATCGGCCCCTGGCTCAAACACACATGAGCCAGTTGCCACCCCTCTCGCTGTACGTCCACATCCCCTGGTGTGTCCGCAAATGCCCCTACTGTGACTTCAACTCCCATGCGGCCCCCGAAACACTGCCCGAGCAGGCCTATGTGGACAGCCTGCTGGATGACCTGAGCGCCGAACTGAGTCATGCGGCCGAACGCCCCCTGGGCTCCATCTTCATCGGCGGGGGAACGCCCAGCCTGTTCAGCGCCGCCGCCCTGCAGCGCCTGATGGATGGCATCCGTTCACGGATCGCCCTGGAGTCCGATGCGGAAATCACGCTGGAGGCCAACCCGGGCACCTTCGAGCAGGCACGGTTTGAAGGCTACCGTGCGGCCGGGATCAACCGCCTGTCGATCGGTATCCAGAGTTTCAATGCCGAGCATCTGCAGCGGCTGGGCCGGATTCACAGCCCGGATGAAGCCGAGCGTGCGGCCGAAGCCGCCATCGGGCTCTTTCCCCGCGTGAACCTGGACCTGATGCACGGCCTGCCGGGGCAGACACCTGAACAGGCACTGAGTGATCTTGAGCAAGCCCTGGCATTCGACCCCGGCCACCTGTCCTGGTACCAGCTCACCATCGAGCCCAATACGGAGTTCCACGCCCGCCCGCCACAACTGCCACTGGATGAGGCGCTCTGGGCCATTCAGGAGCAGGGACAGGCCCTGCTGTCACGCGCCGGATACCGGCAGTACGAAGTGTCTGCTCATGCCCGTCCCGGTCAGGAAGCCCGGCACAACCTGAACTACTGGACCTTCGGCGACTACCTCGGCATTGGTGCCGGCGCCCACGGCAAAATCAGCTACCGGGATGCCGAGGGCCGGTTGCAGATCGAGCGCCGCCACAAGATGCGCCAGCCCAAGGGCTACATGGACCCGGCCAAACGTCTGGCCGGCCAGCAGCTGATTCCGCCCGAGGAACGCAGCTTCGAATTTATGATGAATGCGTTACGATTGACTGAAGGCATTCCAAAAGACTTGTTCGAACAACGAACAGGCGTTAACTTGAAAACTGTCGTACCGCTAATACAAAAAGCACAACAGCTTGAATTACTGGAACCCTCAAGCGCCCGGCTCACCCCCACCCGTCAGGGACGCCTGTTCCTCAATGATCTGCTGGCCCTGTTCCTGGATTGAACCGGGGCCCCGAGCCTGCTGCAGGGACTGATAAGACGCGCCTGGAGGTGCACTGCATGACCATCAAGCAAAAGCTGGGCACCCTGATCGGCCTGATTCTGTTCGGCTTCATCGGCATGGGCGCCATTTTCCTCTACACGCTGGAGCGTTACGGCACGCTGGTCGAAACCAGCCAGGTCCTGACGGAGATCGAAACCGACAAACTTGAACTGCGCCGCCATGAGAAGGACTTTCTGGCACGGCTGGATGTCTCCTACGCCGAACGCTTTGCAGATCGTTACGAACGCTTTCAGTCTGAGCTGGACACCATGGAAGGACTGCTCGACGATCCCCGTCTGCAGCAGAATGTCAGCACGTTACGGCAGCAGATGGAGCTGTACCGCAGCAGCTTCGATGAAGTTGTCGGCATCCGAACCAAGATTGGTCTGGACGAGACCAGTGGCTTGAGAGGCGCCCTGCGCAATGCGGTGCATGAAGCGGAAGAACAGATCCGGGCCACGCGCGATACCCAGTTACTCAGCGACCTGTTGATGCTGCGCCGTCACGAGAAGGATTTTCTGTTACGCCTGAACCCCAAATACCTGGACCGCTTCAACAAGCAGATTGAGGCGATCCAGGTACAGATCGACATCGCCCTGCTCCCGGAAGAAGCGACCACGCTGAAGGCGAAACTGGCGCGTTACCAGCGCGACTTTACCGCACTGTTTGAGGGCTTCCAGACGCTGGGCTTCAGCTCCGACGAGGGTTTGATGGGGCAGATGCGCTCGGCCGTGCACACCACCACCGAAGATCTGGATACGCTTGAGCAACATCTGACGCAGCTGCTGGCATCGGAAGAACAGCGCCTGACGCTCATAGCCATGCTGGCACTGGCCATCTTTATTACCCTGAATACGTTGTCGGCGCTGCTGCTGGGCCGCAGCATTCTCAAGCCCATTACCGGTCTGGCCAATACCATGAGTCGCGCCAGCGAAGAGCACGACCTGACGCTGCGCTTTGACGCCTCCGGCAAGGATGAAGTATCGCGGATGGCCGGGGACTTCAACCGCATGATGGACCGTTTCCGCGACCTGATCGCCCGGGTAGCCGGCACCTCTTCGCAACTGGCTGCCGCGGCAGAGCAGCTGTCGGCCACCACCAGCGATACCTCACGCGGGCTCAGCACCCAACAACAGCAGGTGCTGCAAGTGGCCACTGCCGTGCAGGAGATGGAAAGCTCCATGCAGGAGATCGCCGGCAGCACCGAATCAACCGCCAATACGGCACGTCAGGCACAGCAGGATGCCTCCGACAGTACAGCCAGAGTCAGCGGCAACATCGAAGCGCTGAAAGAGCTGGCGACCAAGGCGCGTCAGACGGCCGATGTGGTTGAACAGCTGCGCGATAACAGCAGCCAGATCGGCACCATGCTGGACGTGATCAAGGATATTGCCGAGCAGACCAATCTGCTGGCCCTGAATGCGTCCATTGAGGCCGCCCGTGCCGGCGAGCAGGGCCGCGGGTTCTCGGTCGTGGCTGACGAAGTGCGCACCCTGGCCGCCCGTTCACAAACCTCGGCCGCGGAGATCGAAAAGCTGGTACACAGCCTGCAGGAGCAGACCGAGCATGTGAGCCAGTTGATGCAGACCAGCGTTGCTGACAGTGAAGCCAGCGCCGAACGAGCCGGAGAAACCATTGAGGCGCTGGACACCATCACCGCCGGCGCCAACAGCATTGTGGATATGACCAGTCAGGTCGCGTCAGCGACTGAGGAGCAGGCGTCGGTCGCGGCCGAAATTACGCGCAATATCGACCATATCCGCAGCATTATGGAAAATGCCAACGAGCAGGTCGCCCAGAACGCCGATGCCAGCCAGACGGTTGCTCAGCAGGCCGCCGACCTGCAAAACGCGGTCGGCAGCTTCAAGACCTGAGGGCTCGGCTCAGAGCGTTGCCCGCCCGTCTGACTGCTGTTGCAGGCGGGCAATGGCAGCGGGCAGATCGGACAGGCAGCTGACCCGCACATCCGCATTCCCCGGCTGCGGCCAGTGCTGGCCCGGCAGATTGACCCACACCGTCCACAGGCCCACCTCACGTGCCGCCTGCACATCGTTGATCGGGTGATCTCCCACGTGCACCACCTGTTCCGGTCGCAGTCCGGTATGATGCAACGCCTGCTGGAACATCTGGGGCTCCGGCTTGGCATAGCCCACCGTATCGGCATTGAACTGGAAATCAAACAGATGCCCTACCAGGGTCTGACTGACACTGGCATTGCCGTTGCTCAGCGCCCCGATCACAAACCCTTCCCGGCGCAGCTGCTCCAGCATCGCCTGAGCATGCTCAAACAGTTCCACCTGATGCCGCGCCTGCATGAACACCTCAAAGGCGCGCTCGGCCAGGTTAATGGCTTCCACCTCGGTATAGCCGGCTTCGATACAGCCCTGCTCCAGCAGCTTGATACGGATCAGGCTGACACTGTGTGCAATCTCGGGGTGACGTTCCAGCAGCGCCTTGCGCAACGCCGAGCCCTCGGCCATATCCTCCTGCCGATAGAGTCCGGTAAACAGCGGCGCATTGGTGTCCAGCCACTCCCACAACGTCCTGTTGGCTTCGTGAATCACCGGGTCAACTGCCCAGAGGGTGTCGTCCAGATCGAAGGTCACGCACTTAATCATCCTGTTTCTGCCTCGCTCGTGGGTGGGCCTGTTCATAAACGTCCATCAGATGCTGGAAGTCCAGATGGGTATAGATCTGCGTGGTGCTGATATTGGCATGTCCCAGCAACTCCTGTACGGCACGCAGGTCGCCACTGGATTCCAGCAGATGGCTGGCAAAGCTGTGTCTTAATCGGTGTGGATACACCCGCCCCTGAGTGCCCTGCTCGGCGCCGCGCTGCTGCAGGCGCTGTTCGATCGCACGGGTGCTCAGCCGACGCCCACGCTGGCCGACAAACAGGGCGGTTTCATCCGGTCGCGCCAGCGTATTGCGCACCGGCAGCCAGTCCCTGATCGCCTTGACGGCCAACCGCCCGAGAGGCAGGCGGCGTGTTTTCTGTCCCTTGCCCAGTACCGTGATGGCCGCATCCGCCAGGTCCAGATCACGCAGGTCCACGCCTGCCACCTCGGACACACGCAAGCCGGATGAATAGATCAGCTCCATCATGGCACGGTCGCGGATATCCAGCGGCTCATCACCGGGAATTTCCAGCAAGGCACTGACCTGTTCCGTATCCAGCGTTTGCGGCAGACGGCGTGGCGCCCTGGGGGCCTGAATGGCGAGCGCAGGATTGCGTGACATCCAGCCCTCACGGGCCAGAAAGCGATAAAAGGCGCGGGTCGCGGATAACAGGCGCTGCAGGCTGCGCCCGGACAGGCCATCCGCATGCAGCTGACCAATGGCGTACCGCAGTGCCGCTTCGTCCAGCTGCTGCCAGTCTGGCAACTGATGTTCGGACAGCACCTGCTGTAGCCGCATCAGGTCGCGGCGGTAGTTGTTCAGGGTATGCGGGGAAAGCTGTCGCTCCACCCGCAGGTAGTGCAGGAAATGAGTCGGCCAGTCGACAACGGCCGGCGCTGTCATCTTAACACTCCTGCCCCTGCAGGATGCGGAACAGGACCCGGCTCAGCACTTCGCCAACGTAGCTCAGGAACAGGGTGCCCTGGCTGCTCTGGAAGTAGTTGGGGTCATGGCTGCCGATCGCCAGCAGGCCCAGTGTCTCCCCCTTCACCAGCGGGACCACGGCGGCTGACTGGACCTTCACGCTGCGGTCCTGAAACAGGAACCGATTCATCGCTTCGGACAGCTGACCACAGCTGGGCAGGTTGGTCTCGATCAGGGGCTGCACCAGTGAATCCTCGGCCCGCGCCAGGGTACGAATACCGTTGCTGGCCAATGCCTTTTCACTGAACAGCAGCAGCTCTGTCTCGTCACCGTAGAAGTCACGGCACAGGCTTTCCTCAATGGCCACGGCCACGTCGTCGAGCGTGGCCGCTTCCAGCAGTGCCAGCACCATGCGCTTGGTCTTGTCGAACTGCACATCGTTGTACTTGGCCGCGTCGATCAGCTCAGCCAAATGTCCGTGCAGCTGCTGGTTACGTTCACGCAGGAAGGAGGTCTGACGCTCCACCAGCGACACGGCGGTGCCGCGTTCATGGGGTACATACAGCTTTTCCAGCAGCCAGGTATGCTCGGTGAAAAAGTCCGGATGCCGGGACAGGTACTCCGCCACCTGATCGGCGCTCAGCTCCGGCTGCTCCAGTACTTCGCTTGCATCGTTCATAGGTAAATCTGTCCTTCAAAAACGGTTGTGGCCGGCCCGATCATCCGTAAGGGTTCGCCCTCGCCGGCCCAGCGAATGCGCAGTTCGCCACCCGGCAGGTGTACCCGGACCTCTTCGTCCAGCAACCCCCGGATCCGTCCGGCCACGACCGCCGCACAGGCACCCGTGCCGCAGGCGAGCGTTTCGCCGGCACCTCGTTCGTACACGCGCAGTCGAATCTCGTTACGGCTCACCACTTCCATAAAGCCGATATTGGCCTTCTGCGGGAAGCGGGGGTGCGCCTCCAGTGCCGGCCCCAGGGTTTCAACGGGCGCGGTATCCACGCTGTCAACGACCAGCACGCCGTGCGGGTTGCCCATGGACACCGCGCTCAGCTCAACCGTCTGCCCCTGAACATCCACCGTGTAGGTGGCTGCCTGTTGCTCGGCCTGGAAGGGAATATTGGCGGGGCGAAGCTCCGGTGCGCCCATATCCACGTCCACCTGCCGGTCTTCCTGCAGGTAGATCACGGCCTGACCGCGAGCGGTCTCGACCCGGATCTCGTCTTTCATGATCAGGCGACGGTCCCGCACGAAACGGCCAAAACAGCGGGCACCGTTCCCGCAGTGCTCCACTTCGGAGCCGTCCGCATTGAAGATCCGGTAGCGGAAGTCCATGTCGGGGCGGCTGGGCGGTTCGACCAGCAACAGCTGATCAAATCCGATTCCCAGATGGCGATCGGCGAGCTTGCGCACGATTTTGGGCGTCATGCGCACGCGCTGGGACAGGGCGTCCACGACCATGAAGTCGTTGCCCAGTCCGTGCATTTTGGTGAAGCGTACCAGCATCGAACGCCTCCCTCAGCCCTGCGGCAGCAGCTGCTCGCCGCGCATCAGGTCACTCAGGCTCTCACGCGCACGCACCAGATAGGCCTGGTTGTCATCCACCATCACCTCGGCCGGACGCGGACGGGTGTTGTAGTTGGAGGCCATGACAAAGCCGTAGGCACCGGCCGAGCATACGGCCAGCAGGTCGCCGGGCTGCAGGTTCAGCTGTCGATCCTTGCCGAGGAAGTCGCCGGTTTCACACACAGGTCCCACCAGATCCCAGGCCTTGGTGTCGCCTTCTTCGCGCAGCTGAACCGGGATGATTTCCTGATAGGCGCTGTAGAGGGACGGCCGGATCAGGTCGTTCATGGCGCCGTCGATGATGGCAAAATTCTTCTCGCCGGTCTGCTTGAGAAACTCGACCCGGGTCAGCATAACGCCGGCATTGGCCGCGATGGAGCGGCCCGGCTCAAAGATCAGCTTGAGTCCACGTGTGCCCATTTTATCCAGCACGGCGGCGATATATTCGCCCGCACTTGGCGGCTGTTCATCGGTGTAGCAGACGCCCAGACCACCGCCCAGATCCAGATGCTCGATTTCGATGCCTTCCTGCGCCAATGTATCCAGCAGTGCCAGCAATCGGTCCAGTGCATCCAGAAACGGGCTGATCTCGGTCAGCTGGCTGCCGATGTGGCAATCCATTCCGACCACGTCCACGTGCGGCAAAGCCGCAGCACGCCGGTATACCTCAACAGCCGTATCAATATCGATACCGAACTTGTTTTCTTTCAGGCCGGTGGAAATATAGGGATGAGTACCGGCATCCACGTCCGGATTCACGCGAAAGGAGACCGGCGCTTTCACGCCCATTTCGCCTGCCACCGCATTGACTCGATCCAGCTCGGCATCGGACTCGATGTTGAAGCAGAGGATACCGGCTTCCAGCGCACGGCGGATCTCATCCGGCTGCTTGCCAACGCCGGAAAAGACCACCTTGGCGGGGTCTCCACCGGCACGCAGCACACGCTCCAGCTCACCGGCCGAGACGATGTCGAAACCCGCGCCCAGCCGTGCCAGTACGTTCAGCACCGCCAGGTTGGAGTTGGCCTTCACGGCGTAGCAGACCAGTGCATCCCGGCCTTCCAGCGCTTCTGCATAATCCAGGTAGGCGCGCTCGAGCGCGTCACGCGAATAGACGTAGGTCGGGGTGCCGAACTCCTCGGCAATTTTGCTCAGGGAAACTTCTTCCGCATGCAGCAGGCCGTTCTGGTATTCAAAAGTGTCCATGCAAACTCTCATTGTGATTGATGGTGTTCGGCCGTTTCGTCGGGCAGGTAGAGTGGCCCCTTTTGACCACATCCCGACAGTACCAGAGCCCCCAACAGGAACAGCGGCCAGCAGCGTTTCAGCATCATCAATCCCTTTGTAATCGGTTACGCCCGTTATATGTCGGGCCATGAATGAATCGATTATACCTGCAGCCCGAAGGGCTGAGTACCGCCCACGGCTGAGTTATACTCATTCACCCAGTTTTCAATGTGCTTAGAGAGGCCCAGATGACCGAGTCCGAATTCATGGCCCGGGTGGACGCCACCCTGGAACAGCTCGAAGAGATTCTCGACGATGCCGAAAGCGATCTGGATTACGAGACCCAGGGCGGCATGATGACGGTGAAATGTGAGAACGGCAGCCAGATCATCTTCACCCGTCAGCCCCCGGTAAAGCAGCTTTGGGTCGCAACACGCAATGGCGGCTTCCATTTCGATTACAGCCCGGAGCAGGGCCAGTGGCTGCGTGACTCGGATGGTGCCCCGCTGACCAGGGTACTGACGGATGCCTTCAGCGAGCAGGCCGGAGAAACCTTCGACTTCGATTCACTGCTGGGCTGACAGGCGCATCACTTCGGCTTCCAGTCGCGCCAGAGCCCCCCGGTTGGCCGCCACAAAATCAGCCGCCTGACGCCCCTGTTCGGCCCGCCGGTTCGGCTCGGCCAGCATCCTGTCCAGACGTGCCGCCAGGGCCGCTTCATCAGGCACACAGACAAGCCCGCCGGCATCCCTTAACGCATCGGTGATCGACTGGAAATTGAAACAGTCGGGCCCCATGACGACCGGCACGCCCAGCGCCGCCGGCTCCAGCGGGTTGTGCCCGCCCGTGCCCGAGAAGCTGCCGCCCACGACCGCAATGTCGGCGGCAGCGTAAAACAGCATCAGCTCACCCATGCTGTCGCCCAACAGGATATCAATGCCGGGATCAACGGCATCGCCACGGCTGCGACGGACCACCCTTGCGCTGAACTGATGGCATAGCGTCGCCACCTGATCAAACCGCTCCGGATGGCGAGGCACCAGAATCAGGGCAAGCTCGGGGTAGTGCTCACGCAGCCGCTGCCAGGTGCGCAGCAGAATCTCATCCTCTCCGGCATGGGTACTGGCACCGATCAGCACCGGTCTGTGCGCCCCCAGCCGCTGCCGCAGTGCCTGCCCGGCCGCCACCTGATCCGGGTTGGGCTGGAGGTCAAACTTGATGCTGCCGGTCACCACGACTCGCTCGGGCGCCATGCCCAGACCGATAAAGCGGTCTGCATCAGCCTGCCCCTGAGCGGCAATCAGGCTGAGCCTGTTCAGCATGGGGACCGTGAGTGCAGAAAAGCGGCGGTAGCCACGGGCAGAACGCTCGGACAGGCGCGCATTCGCCAGCAACACCGGCACCCCTGCACGGTCACACTGGTGCACCAGGTTGGGCCAGAGCTCGGTTTCGACAATGATGCACAGCTGCGGCCTTACTCGGCGCAGAAAGCCCTTCAACGCCCAGGGCAGGTCCCAGGGACAGAAGCGCTGCTCGACCCGGTCACCAAACAGCGTTCTGACCTGTTCGGCCCCGGTAGGCGTCATGTTGGTGATCAGGATGCGGTGGCCCGGAAAGGTCTTGATCAGTCGGCGGACCAGCGGCGCGATGGCCACCGTCTCGCCCACGGAAACGGCATGCACCCAGATAACCGGCTCTGAAATCGCCGTCCCCAACCCCAACCTCTGGTGCCAGTTGCGCCGATAGCCGGGCGCCTTGCGGCCGCGCCACCAGAGACGCAGCAGCAGAACCGGTGTGAGCAGGCAAAAGCAAAGGCTGTAACCCCATTGTGCCAGGCGTGTCACGACCCCATGTCCACATCGGATTGTAATATGTGAAACTTGGCATAGGCACCCTGCTGATCAAGCAGCTCAGGATGTGAGCCCTGCTCAACAACCTTGCCATCATCCATCACGGCAATAATATCGGCCTTTTCAATGGTGGACAGGCGGTGAGCAATCACCAGTGTTGTGCGCCCCTTCATCACTTCTTCCAGCGCCTGTTGGATGTGCCGCTCTGATTCTGTATCCAACGCTGAGGTTGCTTCATCCAAAATCAGTATCGGCGCATCTTTCAGGATCGCCCTGGCAATAGCAATACGCTGACGCTGGCCACCAGAAAGCAACACCCCGTTTTCACCGACTGGTGTATGAATGCCGTCTGGCAAGCGCGCAGCAAATTCATTGACATGAGCAGCCTCTGCCGCTGCCAGAATCTGTTCCTCTGTTGCCCCAGCCATGGCGCCATAAGCGATATTCTCGGCAATGGTGCCATTGAACAGCACCACATTTTGGTTCACCAGCGATATCTGGTCACGCAGGCTGGCTAACGTAAAACTTTCGACGGGCACCCCATTTATAAGCAGCTCACCGTCCCAACCGTCATTAAAGCGGGGCAGCAGGCTAGCCAATGTCGACTTTCCACTGCCACTGCGGCCAACCAGCGCCAGGCTTTTGCCTTGTGGCAAACGCAGTGAAATATCACGTAATACAGGCTTGGTCGTATTGGGGTACGTAAAGTTGAGCTGCTTAAACTCAATATCGCCAACTTTCTCCAGACGCTGATTCCCTCTGTCCTGCTCAACTGGCTCGTCCAACACCTCAAAAAGGCTCTCAGCGGCCGCGATACCGCGCTGAATAATCGCACTGATATCCGTCAACTGACGCACCGGCTTGGTCAACATGCCCGCTGCCGTCAGGAAAGCAACAAATCCTCCTGTTGTCATGTCCCCCATCACATCCGGATGCATCGCAAGATATAGAAGTGTAGACAGTGCCACCGCAATCAGCATTTGAATGACCGGCGTGTTCAGCGACTGAGTCACCACCAGCTTCATAAACTGGCGCTTGTTGCGCAGGCTAGCCTCCTGAAAGCGCTGTCGCTCGGCACTGGCACCACCAAACACTCTAACAACCTGGTAGCCCTTGATCGCTTCAGAAGCTGACTCAGTGATGTCACCCACTGACTGCTGAATTCTTCGACTCAAGCGTCGCATTCGTTTGGAAGCCATCGAAACAACTAGGCCAATCAAGGGGCCTGCCGCGATAAAGATCAATGTCAGCTTCCAATTCAAATAAAACATGTACGCCATCAGGCCGATCAGAGTCAGCGTCTCACGCAAGAAGATTTTAATTGCGTTGGTTACCGCACCGGTGACCTGTTCGACGTTATATGTCAGCTTAGCCAAAAGCTCACCACTGGCGTGATAGCTGTAGAAGTGCGATGGCAAAAACAGCAGATGTTCAAACACCTCTGAGCGCATCCGATGGACAGTCTCGCGGCCCACATAAGCGATGCTGTAGTTGCCGATAAAGGTACCAACCCCCCGCATCAGAAAAATACCCAATACAGCCAAGGCCAGCCATGTCCGCTGTTCAAAGTCCTCTCGCTGCACAGTATCGACAACCTGCTCAAGCCACTTGGCGGATAACGCCTGGCCTGCACCGTAGATGGCAAAGCCAATAAAACTGACCAGAAATGCTGGCCAATATGGCATTACATATGTCAGCAGGCGCTTATAGATTGACCACCCTTCTTTCGAGCGCATCGCGTCCGGTCCCGACTTATCCTGCTCAGATGTCATAATACTCCCGGTACCACTGGACAAAGCGTGAAACGCCCTCCTCTATGGAGGTAGAGGGCCTGTAATTGATATGCTCCTGTAAGGCCGAGCTGTCGGCAAAGGTGTCAGCCACATCACCTGGCTGCAATGGCAAGTACTCTTTCACGGCTGTTCTGCCGGTAGCACGCTCAATCGCCGCTATGAAATCCGCAAGCCGCACTGCATGACTATTGCCAATATTGTAGATGCGATAGGGAGCCCTACTGCACGACGGGGCCGGGCTGTCACTGTTCCAGTTAGGGTCAGGTAACGCGACCCCGTCTGCTACCCGCATAATACTTTCCACTATGTCATCAATATAGGTGAAATCACGCGAGTGGTTGCCCTGGTTGAATACCTGGATTGGCTGCCCTCGGAGTATTCTGCTCGTAAACAAGTGCGGAGCCATATCCGGCCGCCCCCAAGGACCATATACGGTGAAAAACCTCAGGCCTGTAGTCGGCAGCTGAAACAAATGACTGTAACTATGAGCCATTAATTCGTTCGAGCGCTTGGTTGCCGCATAAAATTGAACAGGGTGGTTAGCCGAGTCCTGCTCACTGAAGGGCATTTTGGTATTGGCACCATAGACACTACTGGTGCTGGCATAAATCAGGTGCTCTACCCGCTTCTGTCGGCAACACTCCAGCACATTGGCAAATCCAACCAGGTTACTTTCAACGTAAGCGTGGGGATTCTCGATTGAATAGCGCACACCGGCCTGTGCAGCCAAATGAATGACGCGATCAAAACAGTGCTGATCAAAACAGCTCTCCACAGCAGCACGATCCGCCAGATTTCCCCGAATAGACCGATAAGCCGAGCCCAAGCCAGCCGCAACCTGCTCCAACTCGATCAATCGGGCTTCTTTCAACTCGGTGTCATAATAGTCATTAACGTTATCGAAACCGACTACTTCGTGCCCAGCCTGCAGCAGGCATCGCGCAGTGTGAAAACCAATAAAGCCAGCATGACCTGTGACCAGTATTTTCATTTTGACCTCAGTTCCACCATCAGGAATCCCCGCCAAACAGGTCTCGTGTGTAAACTTTGTCTGCGCAGTCCTCCACTTCCTCACTCAGGCGATTGGCGATAATGACGTCGCTGATCCGCTTGAACTCACCCAAATCCTTGATGACACGCGAGTTAAAGAACAGTTCATCCTCCAGAACCGGCTCATAGACCACAACTTCAACGCCTTTGGCCTTAAGGCGCTTCATAACACCTTGAATCGCCGAGGCTCGGAAGTTATCCGATCCCGCTTTCATCACCAGACGATAAATACCGACCACATCAGGATTTCTGCCCAATACTGCGCTGGCAATGAAGTCCTTACGAGTGGTATTTGAGTCCACAATCGCACGGATAAGGTTATTGGGGACCTGGTCATAGTTGGCCAGCAGCTGTTTGGTATCTTTCGGCAGGCAATAACCACCATATCCGAATGATGGGTTGTTGTAGTGCATGCCGATACGAGGATCCAGTCCTACACCCTCGATAATCTGACGAGTGTTCAACCCGTGCGTTTCAGCATAAGTATCAAGCTCATTAAAATACGCCACACGCATTGCCAAGTAAGTATTCGCGAAGAGCTTTATCGCTTCTGCCTCGGTGGAATCCGTAAACAGAACCGGCACATCTTTCTTAAGAGCGCCTTGCTTGAGCAGCTCGGCAAACTGCATGGCACGCTCTGACTGCTCACCAACAATAATCCTCGAGGGGTACAGGTTGTCATAAAGCGCCTTGCCCTCGCGCAGAAATTCGGGTGAAAAGATCAGGTTATCAACCTTGAGTCTCTGCCTGAGTTCTGCAGTATAGCCAACGGGTACCGTAGATTTGATAACCATGACAGCATCAGAATTAATGCTCAGCACATCCTTGATAACCGCTTCCACACTGCGAGTATTGAAATAGTTGGTCTGAGGGTCATAGTCCGTTGGTGTAGCAATGACAACAAAGTCAGCACCCTCGTAGGCCGCCTTTTTGTCCAGCGTTGCCTGAAGATGCAACCTGCCAGAAGCAAGATACTCACTGATCTCAATGTCTTCGATAGGAGATATCCCTGAGTTCAGCAGCTCAACCTTTTCCGGCACAATGTCCAGCGCTACCACGTCGTTATGCTGTGCCAGCAGAACAGCGTTGGACAACCCGACATAACCCGTTCCTGCGACTGCAATCTTCATCTGCTACCTGTTAAGTATGTCTGTCTGCATTTGGTCGCGCATCATAACATGACATGGCAAACGGCCACATGATGTCTTCAGGACCCGACTCTCTTGACGCAGGTTTGCTGCATCCAATGGAGGGCTTTACAATTCAGACACCTGTCCTCAAACCCCATGTGAACCCGTGAGTCAAAATACCTCTTCAGAAAGCTATGCTGCCCCCGTTTTCTGGCCTACCTGGCTTGGCATTGGCCTGTTGCGGTTGCTGAATCATCTGCCCTGGCGCTGGCAGATCAGCTTGGGCCGAATACTGGGTCACATAATCTACTACCTGAGTTCACATCGCCGACATGTCACCCGAGTCAATATTCGCCTCTGCTTCCCTGAACTGGATACCCGGGCTCAAGCTCGCATGGTCCGTCAGGTCTTCGTGAACAACGGTATCGGCTTATTTGAAACCGCCATGGCCTGGTGGACACCGCGTGAGCGTCTTGACATGAAGGTCACTCTGAAAGGCCGAGAGCACCTCGATGCTGCCTTGGCTCAAGGTAAAGGGGTTGTTCTGTTAGGCGCCCATTTTTCAACACTGGACTTGGGAGGGTTGCTTTTTTCAAATTTCTATCCTGTTGACGCCATGTACCGACGCCATAACAACCCTCTGCTGGAGCGGATCATTACACGCGGTCGCCAACGTTTTTTCGACCTGGTTATCGAGCGCTCTAATATTCGTACAGTACTGAAAGCCCTCCGCCAGAACCACATCGTCTGGTATGCACCTGACCAGGATTTCGGGCACCGTCACTCGGTGTATGCTCCCTTCTTTGGAGTTCCTGCCGCCACCATCACGGCCACAAGTCGCATGGTCAAATTAAATGGCTCACCAATTCTAATGCTGGCACAACATCGACTACCGGACTATTCAGGTTATGAACTTGAGCTTTTCCCGATTATCACTTCATTCCCAAGCGGCGATGAAGAGGCTGATGCCAAACGTGTCAACCAGGAGATTGAGCGTGCAATTCGCAAGGATCCAGCTCAATACATGTGGGTGCATCGACGTTTCAAGACCCACCCCCAAGGTAAAAACTACCTTTACCGTCAACGCTGAAACAGGTCTGAAAACCTGTTGAATATGCACAGGACCCAAGCATGAGTGAACAGATCAAGCAGGTTATCTGTATAAAATGGGGAACACGCTATGGCCCTGAGTATGTCAACCGAATCTACGCAATGGTGGAACGCAATATCACGCCGCCTTTCAGGGTAATCTGCCTGACCGATGACTCTGAGGGCATCCGTCAAGAAGTTGTCTGCCGCGGTTTACCGGAACTGGGATGCCCACGCCCAACCAATGCGCCCGGCAAGTGGCCCAAAACCGCTTTATGGGGCCACAAGCTGTTTGACCTGACTGGCGTTGTGCTCTTTATCGACCTGGACGTGGTTATTACCGGCAGCCTGGATCCTTTCTTCAGCTATGGCGCACCCGAAGATGTTATTTTGGCACGCAACTGGGTAAAACCACTCGAGAGGCTCGGCCAAACGTCGATTTTCCGCTTTGAAATCGGCCGGCACGGTTACATGCTGGAAAATTTTCAGCAAAACCCAGAAGGTATTGCGGGCAAGTATCAGTTTGAACAGCGCTATGTCACCAACTGCATCAAAGGTGGTATCAAGTTCTGGCCTCGTGGTTGGGTGCGCCATTTCCGAATGGACTGTCTTGGGCCCTGGCCACTGCGCTACCTGCGCCCCCCTAAGCTGCCCATAGGTACCCGTGTTGTTATCTTCCCGGGCAAGCCAGACCCCTCCGATGCGATTCAGGGACGCTGGTCCGACCAAGTTAAGGCCCAAGGCCGTATTGCACATATCAAGAGCTGTTTCAGCCGAGGATTCAAAGGCTCACGCTTTCGCTACCTGAAGCGCTTCTTCATGCCAGCCGAGTGGATAAAGGAACATTGGAGGGAATAGGTTTGCCCCTCCCATACCAAGGAACTTCAATGCACATTATGCAACTGATGCTGTCCACCCAAAACGGTGGTGCAGAGACCTTTTTTGAGAAACTGGTAATAGCACTGGCTGACGCTGGAGTTTACCAAGACGTGGTTATTGAGCCACATGAGCGCCGAGAACACCTGTTTGCCAAACACCCAAACATTCGTATCCATACGCTTCGTTTTCGCGGTTTTCACGAGCTACTGGGACGAGCAAGGCTGCATCTCTTGCTACGCCGCCAGCAACCTGACCTACTGATGACCTGGATGAGCCGTGCCATCAAACGCGCCCCTACAGGCTACTGTCCCATCGTTGCCCGCCTTGGCGGCTATTACCGGGTTGAACGATATCGCAAAAGCGACCGGTTGATCGGCAACACGCCAGATATTGTTCGCTATTTGCAGAAAGAGGGCATTGCTGCTGACAAAACTCAATGCATTCCAAACTTTGGCGAAATTGCCCCCTGTGACACTGACGAGTCACAAGCCCGCAACGAAGTCCGTCAGCAATATGGCATACCGGACTCGCACAAGGTTCTGCTGGCACTCGGTCGGTTACACCCAGCCAAGGCGCATGACACGCTTATTCAGGCAGTTGCTCTGACAGACAATACCAGCCTGCTGATCGCTGGTGACGGCCCATTGAAAAGCGAACTGGAACAGCTGATTGTAGAACTGAAACTACAGGGCCGAGTGCACCTGCTGGGCTGGCGGCGCGACACAAGCTACCTGTTCAAGGCAAGTGACATCTGCGTATTCCCCTCGCGTGAGGAACCCTTTGGTAATGTCGTAGTAGAAGCCTGGGCCCAACAAGTCCCCTTGGTAACCACTGCAGCTGCGGGCCCCTCTTGGCTGGTAACACCTGGCGAGGACGGCCTTCTGGTTCAGGTCGACGATGTATCAGCACTGGCCGAAGCAATCAATCAAGTCTGTGAGAATGAAGCTCTACGAAAGCGTCTTGTCCGCAATGGCCTGAATACCTTCACCCGTCTCTATAGCCGTGAAGCCATTGCAACTCAATACATAGAGATGTTCAACGATGTAATCGCTGGAAAGCCCGTCAGTGAGGCTGAGGCGTCCTGATCAACTTCAGCGCTTCCAGCAGCTCGGGGCCCAGTGAATCAAGGCTGGCAACTGCCTTGCAACTGTTGACGCTCGGTTGATAGCCAGGCAAACAGGACAGCGGCGTTCGCTCTACCCCTTCAAGACAAGGGAAGTACTCGATCATCTCCGCAAAGAAGGAACCCGGCTTTACTTTGAGCACCTCCGGCGACAAAAGCGTTACCGGACGGCCGCTGCACAAAGCTTCACTTGCCATGGTCAGGCTGTCCTGAGTCACAAGAACACGTTCAGAGGCAGCCAAGAACGGCTGTACCACACGCTTGGGCTTCCTGTTATAAAGGACCATTTCAGCGACGACTGCTGGCTCGACCTGGTCGGCCAGTAGCTGCTCGACTTCATCAGGCGTCCGCCTCGATGTCGTGATCAGCCAACGAATTCCCAGCCGCTTACCCAGCTCGTTAATGCCGTTGACCAGAGATTGCCAGTCATGCTCACTGTAGTGATGACTTTTGCTGTTGCCACCGATGAGGATCGACCAACAGGGCGCCCCTGGCCACTCCTGCTGCCAATAATTCTCTCCAGCCGCTTGTACTTGCTTGGGAGTCACCGGGTTCGGAATCAGCCCGCTGACAAGAAAAGGCACCCCGAAAGGGCGCTTTACCGGTGAAATAATCAGATCAAACCAGTGGTCGGGGAACGGCTCGGGGACACCTACAAACACATTGCGTGCTCCGTAACGGCGCCTCAAGGCCAAGCTGGCAAAGGCACTTTTCCCCCCACTGGAAATAATCAGATCTGGACTGCACTGCGGTAGCCGTTCCAGGCGGCTCGTCAGGTACAAGCCTACGTTATTAAACCAGGGCAGGGACATCAGTGCACGTAGAAGACCACGAAGAATACCTGGCAAGCAGTTGTTTACTCGTACTTGCTCCACCTGCAGATTCAGCCCCTGACGTCGCATCAGCTGAACCACACCCTCTGACTGAGCAAGATGACCGGGAGAACCTTCGTCAAGGACAAGTACGCTCAGTGACATATCAATGGCCATCGGTCAAGCTGTGCTCAGCGTCGTCCCAAATGTCCCGAATCCAGCGAGCAGGCCGGATCACCTTGTACAGTTTCTTATAGCTTTTTTTCACGGGCCAACGCCCCTGCACGGCATCATGTGGATTCGGGTCTCCCGGAAAAGCAACGACCTTCGCTCCTTGGGGCAATAAAGGCTCCTGCCAAAAGCGGGCTGGCCAAGGGGGTACACAGTGCGTTTTGAATAACACACACCAGTCATCTGGCCAGAAGTTCAACTCCTTCACGGTGCGAGAGATATAGGTCTGCGAATTACGATACTGCTTGAAAATTTCGGCCTGATTCTCAATGAGATGATCAAACAGATAGGCATCAGCCCCCACTCGAAAGCGATAAACCGACGTATTGCCTATCCCCTTGCCGGGTTGTGTCCAGTTTTGCATAACCACAAATGTTTTTTCCGGCATATATTCAAAAAAGGGATCAAGGCTGCCAGATACCACCACATCAAGGTCAAGATATAGCCAATCACCTTCAAGGCCGAACAAATGTTCACTTTCACGGTACAGGGTCAGCTTACGCCATCCCAGTCGACACTGCGGCTCCGGAAGGGGTATTTCAGGGCAACCGTAACATTCAACTTCATTACGCACACCTGCAGCGTTATCCGTAAGGCAAACAAAACGAATCGGTCCAGATGCATTTTTGCGCACCATGGCATAGAGACGGTTAACGTACTCAGGGCCATAAAGCGAGCCCCACTTCATACAAATGAAATTTTTCATAGTTCTGACATGGCCTTAACCATTTTCTGGATGGCTCTCGGTAATAGAAGCATTCACAACACCATTACCGACTTCTACAATGGAATATACAGCCTTTTTCTTGAGAGTACCGATTGTTTGCAAAAACACTTCAGGATCTCTGTAATCCAGTTTTTTTAGCTGCTCCAAGGGATATTCCCACCAGGCGCTCGATGCAAGCTTTTTTGCTACATCATCACTAAAACGTTTTCGAATACAGCGCGCAGGGTTACCGGCGACGATCTCATAAGCCCCCACCGACTTGGTAACCACAGCATTACGAGCAATAACTGCACCATCACCGATACATATGCCATCAAGCAGCACCGCACCGTCGCCTATCCAGACATCATTACCTATTTTCACAGGCGCAGGTGTCGACTGATGACAGGTACTGAGCCTGTGGCTGGTAGAGACCCAATCCAGCGGATGATTGTTGCGGTCCTGCCCCAGCACTACTTGACGCCCTATGGAGCAAAAACGCCCTACCTCTGATAAATGGTGAATTTCGCCGCTACGAATGTAACTGTGGGCACCCCACTTAACAGGGCCCAGCTCTAATTTTTCCCTAAATAGCTCAACTTGACCTAATGCTGCAGGTGCCTCTACGTAGAAAAGCCTATTGCCTGAGATTAATGTGGTGTTACTGAGTTTTACCCCCAGTGACTTGGCTTTTTTCTGATGATAACGGTTAATAACCCACATTTTACTACTTCCAGCATCGCTCAATAAAAGAAGCTCTTTTCCACAGGCCATAAGCCTGGGTTGCAACATCTTCAGGGTCCGGTTTGCCATGAAAAATAACAATGGCCGCATGTGCCGGCAATGGTGTATCCATCCAGTCCGGAGCCTTCAGGCCAAGGCGATCAAGACCGAGCTTTTCCAACGGTCGAAAGGCTTTAGACTTCAGGCTTTTCTTATAGGAAACAATTTTGTCAGCTGGCCAGTTTTTCGCTTCGGGGACACAGGCATAAATCCACTCCTGGTCACCATTCATGTCGCGAACCACTCGCTCCTGTTCACCCTGAAAGCGTTCCCAGACGTGTGCATACTCTCCAATCCGAAACCGCATCACTGAGCTGTTCCACATCTTGTTGCGAGACCAGTTGCGAATGATGATGAAATCACCCGGCTGATTAATCAGAAAATCGATGTTCCCTGTAATGACGACATCAAGATCCAGATAGACCAGGTCACCCTCAAGCCCAAAGAAGTCTCGCTGAAACAGTGACAGCTTGTACCACCAACCCGTGAGGTCACTGGTCTCAAGTGGCAGGTGCTCAATACCCGGTTCCAGTCCCGAGGCATTCTCAGTGAGGCAGTGAAAACGAAAAGGCTGTGTCAGATTACGACTGACCATGTGGTAAAGACGATTGACATAGCTGGCGGGATACTTATCCCCCCACTTCAGACATACAAAATGTACAGCCTCACTCATACCTTCTCACCTTCAGCCTGACTGGAGAGCTCTAGGTAACAGGACAAGGTTTGTTCAAGCATCATTTGCTTCAAGAACGGCATATCCTGCACCGTTGCTGGTTGTTTCAATTGCTGAGATACAACGCTCAACAATTGCTCATGATCGCAAAGAGGAACCCGCCCCTCTGGAAAGACGCATTGCAAGATTTCACCAACGCCTCCGTGGTCATAACCTACTACCGGGCGCCCGAGACTGAGCGCCTCAGCAACCGTTCGACCGAAAGATTCCGGTTGGGTTGACAAAGACAGTACCAGATCCGAAACAGCATAAATATCGCGGATATCACGCCGGGCCCCGGTAAACACCACTTGCTCTTGCAGCCCTTTATCAATCACTGCCTGCTGAAGCTCTCTGGCATAGTCTTGCCGCTTCGGGTCAATCCCGCCCACAATAACGCCTTTGACATCAAGCTCAAGCCGTCGCAGGTCTTGTATGAGGTTGATAAAATCAAGGTGTCCTTTCAAGCGCGTCAATCGACCAGGCAAGGTCAATACAAACCCGCTTTCAAGTTGGGGAAACTGTTCAAACCAGCTCTGCTTCCACTGAGGTGCCGGCTGGTAACCACGCGGAAATTCCTCAGGCTCTATACCTCGATATATTAGCCGTACCTTTGCCGGATCGGTTTCGGGGTAATGCGAATGAATGTAATTCTGCACCGTGCGAGACACTGCAATGACTCTTTCCCCCTTGCACATGACGGCACTATAAGCACTCACCGAATAAAGGCCATGCACGGTTGTTACCAATCGCGGCCTTATATCAGCAGGCAGGCCTTTCCAGGCGACCCAGAAAACCCATGCAGGCATACGTGACCGCAGGTGCAAAATATCCGGGCGCTCACGACGCAACAGCCGGCGCAAAGTCCACACATGCCGGAAGGTAAAGGGAGATTTACGACCAATATCCAGCTGAATATGTCGGCTTCCCTCTTGTTCCAGCTGGCTCACCATTCCACCACCGGCCGATAGAACCAAAGACTCATGTCCTTGCTCAACCAGGAAGCGGCCCACTTCCAGCACCCCTTTCTCAACGCCCCCACTTTCTAAAGAGGGCAAAGCCTGCAAAACTTTCAACGCTCTCATTCCTTTGTGGCCATAACGGGTGAGGTTGACTGGCTTCGTTGGCCAAGCGACAACGCAACGAAAGACAAAGCAACGAAAACAGCAATCTTTTCGGAATGCTTCAAAGAAACCTCGGTCAAGGCAAAGGTGGCAAAAGCTATCACCACACTTAGAAGTATTGCGCCTGCACATTGCCGCTGGTTATCGTCAGCCCTAAGAAGTCTCATCCCACGCGCTGCGGGCATAACAAACAAGCCTAGCAAAGCCACCAACCCCACAGCCCCTCGCATGGCCAGTTCTTGGAAGTATTGACTGTGAGCATGCGTCTCCGGCAAGTGTTGGCCTAGTGCAGACGGAAAGCGACCATTTTCAGACCACTCCTGACGGTAGCGGTAAAACCCCTCCCGGCCTGCCCCCAATAAGGGGTGCTCTTGGGCTACTGCCCACGAGAACTCCCACATTAATATCCTGAAACCAACAGAAGTTATGTAGATTTCATCTTTGGGGCTTTCGTCAAGCATCTCCTGGAGTTCCAGTTTCATGGTTTTAAAAGGAACCTTCAAGCTATCTGAATGCAATGCCAGATCTATCAGAATTATTGAAAACAAAACAAAGGCCATTCCGCTTCTAACATTCAGTTTAAATTTGACCTTTTTAAGAACAAAATAAATCATCAATATCAGTAAGGGTATGTAGGCAATAATAACCCCTCTTGTTTCTGTCAGAACCGTTGCTAGCAGAAAAATAGAAGTGCCAGCCCAAAGGCTGAAGCGAAGAAATTTTCCTGATACAGATAATGATAGATAAAAACATAAAACTGACATTAAGCAAGTAAACATGGCCAAGAATATAGGGTTATTTGTGCCAGCTAGTCGATCAGTACCATGTAATAAATGGTCAACGACCATGTCTAGCGTTTGAAAAGCAGATAACAAACAGATAACAGCAACAAAAGAAATTCTTAGCTTAATAAGTGATGCACTATAAAGAAACAGAATACTGAATAGGAACATGCTGATCGTGCTCATGAAACCATCATACAGCAGGTATGAAACAATAAGCACAGTTATATATATTGCCATGGGAATAACAATATATTTAGTCTCTCCAAAGCTCCAAGACCTTTTCTGAAAGCGCCAGCTAATGCACAGAATGCTTGATAACAGCATTATTTCTTTCAGTAATCCATCCCCAACCGGAAAGAAAAAAATAAAACTAAAAACATAAGCTAGCACCACATAAACGCTTATGTTAGCCAAAAAATTAAGGTTTATCTGGGCAGGCACTAATTTAATCACAGTCTTAAATCAACTTGATCAGCAGAGAATACATATTTCAAGTCATACAATACATGTGATGACCTACCCCAACTCTTGACCTGATCAACTCCCAAGTCATAGAACGCCTGGTGCGCGACCGCTACCAGAATACCTTCGTAGCCACCATTAACGGGAGACTCGACCAGCGTCACTCCATACTCTTCCAAAGCTTCTTCCGGATCCGCCCAGGGATCGTACACATCCACCGTGGCACCATAGCCTTCCAGAACTCTGACGATGTCGATCACCCGCGTGTTGCGAAGGTCAGGGCAGTTTTCCTTGAAAGTGAACCCCATAACAAGGATACGGCTGCCAGCCACGTGAATCCGCTTGCGCAACATGGCCTTGACCATCTCGTCCGCCACGTAGGCACCCATATTGCTGTTGATACGCCGCCCCGCCAGAATCACATCGGGAATATACCCGACAGCCTGCGCCTTGTAGGTCAAATAGTAGGGATCGACACCGATACAGTGCCCGCCCACCAGGCCGGGCCGGAAGGGCAAGAAATTCCACTTGGTCCCGGCCGCTTCCAGCACTTCTTCAGTATCGATACCAAGACGATTGAAAATAATCGCCAGCTCGTTCACCAGGGCAATGTTCAGGTCGCGTTGTGTGTTCTCGATAACTTTTGCTGCCTCGGCGACACGGATACTGCTCGCTTTGTGAGTTCCCGCTTGAATGACTTCCCGGTACAGGTTGTCGACAAGGTCAGCCACCTCGGGCGTAGAGCCGGACGTAACCTTTTTAATACTGGTCACTCTGTGCACCTTGTCACCGGGATTGATGCGCTCCGGGCTGTAACCGGCGAAGAAGTCACGGTTAAAAACCAGCCCCGAGATCTGCTCAATTACAGGGACACAGTCCTCTTCGGTGGCACCGGGGTAAACAGTCGATTCATAGATCACCACATCCCCTCTTTTCACAACGCTGCCCAAAAGTTCCGAGGCCCGAATCAAAGGGGTAAGATCTGGCTGCTTATGTCCGTTGATGGGTGTCGGTACCGTCACGATGTACACGTTACAGGCGGCCAACTCGGCAGAGTCATCGGTAAAGCTGAGGTATCCAGCCTCTTTCAGCTCCTCTGAGCTGACTTCAAGGGTTTGGTCCTTCCCCTGCTTGAGTTCCTGGATACGTGAGGCATTGATATCAAACCCGATGACCGGGCGCTTTTTACCAAACTCTACGGCTAATGGCAGACCCACGTAGCCCAGTCCTATTATGCCCAGCCGTACCTGTTCAAGCGTCATTACTGACATATCCAGCCTCTCTTTAAAATTTCCTCAGCACACCGCTCAGCTTCGTTAAATGGCTGCTGTGTCATCGCCACCTCATCCATCTGCCAGTCCGGCGACATTGTGACTCGCCCTTGCTGACAAAGGGTTTCAACACCACGACTGATACGGTTTTCCGTCTGCGCATCCAGCATCAGCACACCCACCTTGCAGCCGGCCGTCAGCGCCTCATACACCATGGATGCGCTGTCCTGCGTGACCCAGCAGGCCTCTGCCCTTGCCAGTTGCCGGGGCAGCCAGTCCGGACCGGTCTCGGCTGCCGGGATGAAACGTTCACCCGCCAATTCAACCAGGGCCTGCTCGGTAGACGGCGGGGTTCGGCGCGATGAACCGATCAGCCACTGCCGCGGTTCAGAGGCCAACAGCGCCTGTACCTGGCTCAATACCAGGGCTTCATCCCAGTCAAAGTGCCTGGATGGCCCACCGATCAGCACCACGCCGCTGCCCGGCACCTTGTCACCCTGCCGCATGCGGTTCAGGGGCCCCTGCGTTGGCAGGATATTGGGCCGTCTGGGCGGCTGGTCATGTTCGGGTACCAGACACAGATCAAACAGGCCCATCGGCAGAGACGGCTTCATCATGACCACAACCGGCACTCGATACAGCCGACGCAGCGCCAGCAGCGTCAGATGGGTCGCATGGCCCGCGCCGATGATCAGTGCAGGCGCGGCCTCCAGTCGCGGCAGTCCACCGCTCAGCCACAGGCGCAACGCCTGCAGTTTCCCCATCGGGGGCTGCTCGCTGATCACCAGATCCCGCTTGCGTGCCAGCGCTTCGGCCAGACCACGGGACTGGTTCAGATGCCCGGGTTTGCCATCGGACACAATCCAGATTTCGGCTGGGGTCTTGTTCATGCGCTGTCAGCCTCCGGTGACGACTGGTCCTAAAGGCGCGTATGTTAGCATCAGGGCCGGATGCAACGAAGTGCGCAACACTATTTACCCTTTGGGCAATTCCATTTTTCCGTCGAATGCATACAATCTAGGATGCATTCCGCAATGCGTGCTCTCACGCTTTACCGGCCTGTCTCAATCCAGCTTGTTAGGAAGGTTATATGTCTGCTTTTGGTTCCGTTTTCATGCCCGAGATGGCAATCACCTGGTTTGATGGTTCTCAATGGAGCGAGCCGGAAGTGGTCCCCAGCGACAGCCTGCAGCTGCATCCGGGTGCCCATGTGCTGCATTATTCGAGCACCTGTTTTGAAGGCCTCAAGGCGTTTCGCCATGCAGACGGTTCGGTCAGGATCTTCCGCATGGATATGAACATGCAGCGCTTTGCGCAGAGCTCCGAGCTGCTGGCCCTGCCCCAGTTCGATCAGGAAGTGGTGAGCCAGATGATCCGTGACCTGGTGGCCAAGTATGCCGATCAGGCGCCGGAGCCGCCGGGGTCCCTGTATATCCGTCCGACCCATATCGGCACTGAGCCGGCAATCGGCAAGGCTGCGGTCCCCTCGCTGACCTCCTGCCTGTACATTCTGCTGTCACCGGTCGGGGATTACTTCACCGGCGGCGACAAGGCCCTGCGCCTGCTGCTGGATGATGAGGGCATGCGCTGCCCGCCGCACATGGGCATGGTCAAGTCAGGGGGTAACTACGCCGGCGCGCTGCAGCCGATCATGAAGGCACGTGCCGAATACCAGGCCGACCAGGTGCTATTCTGCCCGGGCGGTGATGTGCAGGAAACCGGCGCCGCGAACTTCCTGCTGATCGACGGCAACGAGATCATCACCAAGGCGCTGGACTCGACCTTCCTGCACGGGGTCACGCGCGACTCCATCCTGACCCTGGCACGCGACATGGGCATGGAGGTACAGGAACGTCAGCTGAGCATCGAAGAACTGCTGGAGCGCAGTGCACGCCCGGGCTGTGAAGCCGCACTGTCGGGCACAGCCGCCGTACTGACCTCGGTCGGCACGCTGATCCACAACGGCAAGGAGTACCCGGTGGGTAACGGGGGGATTGGCGAGACTACCGTCAAGCTGCGCCAGGCGCTGAACGATATCCAGTGGGGTAAGGCCGAAGACACTCACGGCTGGCTGGAAAGCATCTGACCGCTCTGAAAAAGCCGACCTGAACAGGCCGGCTTTTTTACAGTCTGCGCCTCAGCCGTGCTCCATGATCCGCTGCCAGATCTCGGCCACTCCTCGGCGATGCTCTGTCATCTCCTCATCCCCCAGCACCCCTGACAGGTTCTGCAGAGTCAGGCGATGGCCGGCCGCCCGGTAAGCCTTGTAGGCTTCGCGCAGGAGCTCCGCATCCTCCGATGGCAACAGGCCCGCCGCCTCAACACTGTCCAGAATGCGGATGTTATCAGTCCAGCGCAGCAGATCAGGCTTTTCCGGGGCATGTCTGAGCACCAGATACTGCACCAGAAACTCGATATCGACGATCCCGCCCCGATCCTGCTTCAGGTGGAAGACGCGCTGTTCCTCATCATCACTGGGTTTGGAGCCCAGATGCTGGCGCATTTTTTCACGCATCTCCCGCACTTCCTGGCGCAGCTTGGCCTCGTCACGCGGCTGCCCCAGTATGGACTCACGCAGCGCAGTGAAACGATCGGCCAGTTCCGGGCTGCCGGCCACCACACGGGCCCGCACCAGCGCCTGATGCTCCCAGGTCCAGGCTTCGCTGCGCTGATAGTCCTCGAAAGCCTTCAACGAGCTGACCAGCAAGCCTGAGTTGCCGGATGGCCTCAAACGCATGTCCACTTCGTACAACATGCCCGAGGGGGTAAAGGTGTTGAGAATGTGAATGATGCGCTGGCCCAGCCGGTTGAAGAACACGGTATTGGCGATAGGCTTGCCACCATCCGTTTCCAGGTTGGCCGCGGCGTCATGCAGGAACACCAGATCCAGATCCGAACCATATGACAGCTCGATACCGCCCACCTTGCCATAGCCCAGAATGATAAAGTCCGGATCACAGGGGACACCCGCTGCACGCTGAGGCGCACCATGCTTCTCGGTCAGGTTGCGCCAGGCAATATCCAGCACCGCTTCCAGCACGGCTTCAGCCAGCCAGGTCAGGTAATCGCTGACCTTCATCAGCGGCAGGACACCGGTGATATCCGAAGCGGCCACTTTCAACATGTGCGCATGCTTGAAGTAACGCAACGTCTCCATCAACTGCTCAATGTCGTCTTCCGGGATGCGCAGCAGCTGTTGCCGCAACTCCGCCCGTAGCACCTCCTTGTCGGGGGGCGCATACAGCGTGCGTGGGTCGATCAGCTCATCCAGCAGTACGGGCTGACGTGACAGCTGCTCGGCAAACCAGGCACTGGCCGAACATAGCCGCACCAGCTGCTGCAGCGCGCCCGGGTTCTCGCTCAACAGCACAAAGTAGGCCGAGCGGCGCAGCACGGCCTGTACCAGGACCAGCACCCGCTCCAGCGTCACGCTGGCGTTGGCGTACTCCCCGGCCGCCGACAACAGTTGAGGCAGCACCGCCTCCAGTCGCTCGGTCGCAACCTGCTGCAGCATCTGCACGGTTCGCTGTGCCTTCAGCGCCTGCAGTGCTTTCAGCGCGGCAACGGCATCCTCGTAGCCCTGCTCAGTCAGGAAGCCACACGCATCCTCGTCTTCCATCAGGCCATGCCAGAGTGCCAGCCACTCGGCCCGCACGTCGTCATCCTGCTCATCGGCTTCTTCGGAAGGTGCAATAACATCCGCAAAGTGGCGCGAGACGTTGCTGCGCTGCGCCTCAAGCGTCGACATCAGCTCATCCCAGCCGGCAAACCCCTGAGTAAAGGCCAGACGTGCGCGTCCTTCTTCATCCTGCGGCAGTTCCTGGGTCTGCTTGTCGGCAATCGCCTGAATGCCATGCTCCAGATTACGCAGCAGCGTATAGGCATCCACCAGCTCGTTAACAGCCGCCTCCGGCATCCCGACCTTGTCCGGCAGCAGCGGCAGAATGTTGAGCAGCTCACGTTGCTGCAGATCGGAGTCACGGCCACCGCGGATCAACTGAAACGCCTGTGCGATGAACTCCACCTCACGGATCCCGCCGGCGCCCAGCTTGACGTTATGTGTCAGCCCCTTGCGGCGCACTTCACGGTTGATCATCGCTTTCATGTCGCGCAATGACTCAAAGGCACTGAAGTCGATGTATTTGCGGTACACGAAGGGCCGCAGCAGTTGAATCAGCTCGTCGCCCGCCGCCTTGTCACCCGCAACCACTCGCGCCTTGATCATGGCGTAGCGTTCCCACTCACGCCCCTGGTCCTGATAGTAGCTCTCCATGGCGGCAAAACTGCAGGCCAAAGGCCCGGCTGTACCGAAGGGGCGCAGGCGCATGTCCACACGGAACACGAATCCGTCGATGGTTTGATTATCCAGCGCCTGCACCAGCTTCTGGCCCAGCCGGATAAAGAAGTCCTGGTTATCCAGATTCTTGCGTTCGCCGTCCGTTTCACCATTGGCCGGGAAGCAGAAAATCAGGTCGATATCGGACGATAGGTTCAACTCGTGGGCGCCGAGTTTACCCATGCCCAGCACCACCATCCGCTGCGGATGGCGCTGCCCGCTGGCATCCGGCCGCGAGTGCGGAGTGCCCCAGCGACGACAGGCGTCCTGATACAGCCATTCAAGGGTCTGGTCGATACAGGCATCCGCAAACCAGGACAGCTCTTGTGTGGTGCCGCGCATGTCGGTAAGTCGGTTCAGGTCACGCCAGACAAAGCGGATCATCTCACGCTGGCGGAACTGTCGGAGCACACGCTGCAGCGCCTTCTCATCCTCAACCGGCTGTAGCAAGGCCTGCAAACGCTCCTCACAGGTCGAGGCATCATAGGCCCGGTCAAGATCACCCGAGTCCAGCAGCTGAGCCAGCCACTCCGGATGAGCTTCCAGCTGAGCGGCCACAAAATCACTGCCCAGTAATGTCTGGGCCAAATGCCACTGCTGCTGTTCCGACAGTGTTACCGCCTCAAGCGCCGGTGCAATACGGGCCAGATTCCGCTCAAGCACCGCATTCAAGTGTTCTGGCACTCGGTCCAGAACCGACGTCATCAGATTCATTCCTTATTCCTCGTTTACGACCCAACCAGCTGATGGAACAGGGCATAGCCCCGCTGCGCCTTGCTGATATCAAAAGGCTTCAGCCTGATCTCGCTCGACAGGGCCTCCGCCAGCCGGTGCAACGCTTCCGGGTCACCGGACTTGAGCTCCAGTTCAAGTTCAAGCAGGGGGTCAGTCAGCGACCGGTCACCGTACTGACAACGTATTTCACCCTGATCCAGTGCCACCTCAATCCGTGCGCCCGCATGATCCAATATCCACAGCTCGCGCTGAAAGTCGGTGGTAAACACGGGTACCAGCGTCAGGTTCGCGGCCGCCGGCAGGGCGTCCGGCCAGCCGCTGGCATCCAGGTGCTCGGGTTCCAGTGCATCCCCCGCAACCGTCCATTCCCATTCACCGCGCTGATGCAATCCGTTGATACTTTGCCCTCGGGTTTTGAGTGTCTGGATAAAGCGCGTGCCCTGACGGCGAATGCGCAGCGCCACCCGAGCATCCGCAAGCGCCAGCGTCGGCGTATCGTAATAGGTGTTCAACAACGTCTGCGGGGCCTGGTGTTCGGCTGCCGCCAGCAGCGGGTGGGTGCGCAGCATTGCCACATCCTGCGCATCCAGTTGCAGTTTCAATTCGGTTTCAGTCGCCATGTTTCCATCACCTGCTCTCTTTGTATCAGTCTACCCAAGTAAAGGAGGTGACGAACATCAGGAATCGGCATTTTTTATGACAGTATGACTACAGATCCATGACATCAGCACGTATACTTGCGCCAGTTTTTTTACCCACCTGCAACAGGAACGCATATGGTTAACAGCCCTATTCTACAAATGTTTGCCCGTTCCCCGTTCAAGCCGATGCAGGAGCATATCGTCAAGGCGCAGGCAAGCGCCGCTGAACTGATCCCTTTCTTTGAAGCCGTCATGGCATCCGACTGGCAAGCGGCGACTGCTTCACAGCAACGCATCACCGAGCTGGAACATGAGGCCGACGATCTCAAGCGTGATATTCGTCAACGCTTGCCCGCCAGCCTGTTTCTGCCCGTGCCACGCACCGACCTGCTGGACATGCTGCGCATGCAGGACAAGATCGCCAACCGGGCCAAGGATATCTCCGGCCTGATGCTGGGACGCGAAATGGCTATCCCCGAGCCGATTCAGCAGGAACTGCTGGAGTTGCTGCGCACCACGCTCCAGGCGATCGAACAGGCCGTGCTGGCACTGAACGAGTTGGACGAACTGCTGGCAGCCGGTTTCCGTGGTCATGAAGTCGACATCGTCGAGCGTCTGATCACCGAGCTGGATCAGCTCGAACACAAGGCTGACGAACATGAACGCACGCTGCGTTCCTCACTGTTTGCCGTTGAACGTGACCTCTACCCGATTGATGTCATGTTCCTGTATCAGATCATTCAATGGGTCGGTGACCTGGCGAACCTGTCTCAGCAGGTCGGCAACCGACTGCAGCAGTTACTTGCACGTTAAACAAGACTGACAAGGCTTCACAATGGATATCATTGCTCAGTACGGCAACATCATGGTCATCATGGCCTGCATCTTCGGCTTCTTCATGGCCTGGGGTGTGGGTGCAAACGATGTCGCAAACGCAATGGGTACCTCTGTCGGTTCCCGCGCCCTGACCCTGAAACAGGCGATTCTGATCGCCATCCTGTTTGAATTCGCCGGTGCCTATCTGGCCGGCGGGGCTGTCACATCCACCATCCGCAAAGGCATCATCGAGCCTTCCATGCTGTCGGGCAACCCGGAATTGCTGGTGTTCGGCATGATGGCAGCACTGTTGGCAGCCGGCATTTGGCTGTTGATCGCCACCCATTTCGGCTGGCCGGTTTCCACCACCCATTCCATCGTCGGTGCGATCGTGGGCTTTGCTGCCGTGGGGATCTCCATGGAAGCCGTTCACTGGACCAAGGTCGGCACCATCGTCGCCAGCTGGGTCGTTTCGCCCGTCACGGCCGGGGTGATCGCCTTCTTCCTGTTCCGCAGTGTGCAGAAGCTGATTCTGGATACCGAGCAGCCCTTCGCCAACGCCAAGCGTTATGTGCCCTTCTACATCTTCCTGGTAGGCTTCATCATTGCCATGGTGACCTTCACCAAGGGCCTCAAGCATATTGGCCTGCATCTGAGCTGGTTCCAGAGCGCCGGTATCTCGGTCATCATCGGCCTGATCACCATGGGCATCGGCATCATGATGCAGCGCAAGATTCAGATCGACCCCAGCGCCGATCGTGAATACCACTTCACCAGCGTGGAGAAGGTATTTGGCGTTCTGATGCTGTTTACCGCCTGTGCCATGGCATTCGCACACGGCTCGAACGATGTGGCCAACGCCGTCGGCCCGCTGGCCGCTATCGTCGGTGTCGTAGGTTCCGGTGGTGAAGTGGCCCAGAAGACCGCCATGCCGGCCTGGATTCTGCTGCTTGGCGGCGGCGGTATCGTTGCAGGCCTGGTGATGTACGGCCACAAGGTAATCGCCACCGTGGGTCAGAACATCACCGAGCTGACCCCCAGCCGCGGCTTCGCGGCCACACTGGCAGCCGCGACCACTGTGGTTGTTGCATCCGGTACCGGTCTGCCCATCTCCACCACTCACACTCTGGTGGGTGCGGTGCTGGGCGTGGGTATTGCCCGCGGACTGGCGGCCCTCAACCTCCGGGTGGTGGGCACCATCTTCATCTCCTGGATCGTGACCCTGCCGGCCGGTGCCATTCTGGCCATCATGTTCTTCTTCATGCTCAAGGGCATGTTCACCTGATCCAGCCGGACGGCCCGGACCCCGGGCCGTCCACAGGCATGGACCCCGGCCGCCAAAGGCTGCACAATGACAGGCTCAACAAGCCTGACCGGGAGCGGACATTGAGCGGCAGCGACTCCTCCACCAACTACGTCAACTGGTTTCGGCACTCCTCACCCTACATCAACATGCACCGGGGCAAGACCTTTGTGCTGATGCTCAGTGGCGAGGCCATAGCCGACGACAACTTTGCCAACACCGTCCACGACATCGCCCTGCTGAACAGCCTCGGGGTTCGACTGGTGCTCGTGCACGGCGCACGCCCTCAGGCAGAGCGACGCCTGGAGGCACGCGGCCTGTCCACCCGCCTGCACCATGACCTGCGCATCACGTCCACCGAAATTCTGGAGTGCGTGATCGAAGCGGTCGGCTGCCTGCGCACCGATATTGAGGCCCGCCTCTCCATGGGACTGGCCAACACCCCCATGCACGGGGCACGCATCCGTGTCTGCAGCGGCAACTTTGTCACCGCCCGCCCGGTGGGGGTATTGGATGGGGTCGACATGGGCCACACGGGCGAACTGCGCCGCATCGACCATGACGGCATTCGCAAGCTGCTGGACCTGAACCAGATCGTACTGCTCTCCAACCTGGGCTTTTCACCGACCGGCGAAGTGTTCAACCTGGCGGTCGAAGAGGTGGCCACTCAGGCGGCCATCGCACTCAAGGCCGACAAGCTGATTCTGTTCGGTGCCGATGGCGGTATCCGTGACAGCCGTGGCGACCTGCGCAGCGAGCTGCTGGCACAGACCGCTCGACGCCTGGTGCATCAATATCACGCGCATCTGGACGACCCCGAACAGCCCTTCAGCGAAACCGCCAATCTGCTCGAGTGTGCGGCGACCGCCTGCGAGCAGGGCGTTCCCCGCTGCCATCTGATCGGGTACCGCGACGATGGCGCCCTGCTCAACGAGCTGTTCACCCGTGACGGCCAGGGCACCATGGTGGTCAGTCACTCCTATGAGCAGGTGCGCTCGGCTACGATCGAAGACGTGGGCGGCATTCTGGAACTGATCGCGCCGCTGGAAGAGAAAGGCGTACTGGTGCGGCGCTCACGTGAACTGCTGGAAGCGGAAATCGAGCGCTTCACGGTGGTCGAGCGCGACGGTGCCATTATCGGCTGTGCCGCCCTGTATCCCTTTGCCGAAGACCGCATCGGTGAGCTGGCCTGCGTTGCCATTGACGGCAACTATCGCGGCGGACAACGGGGCGACCGCCTGCTGGAAGCGATTGAAGCCAGCGCCCGGGAGATGGGGCTTGAGCAGCTGTTCGTGTTGACCACACGTACCGCTCACTGGTTTCTGGAACGGGGCTTTCACGCCGCTGAAAAGGACCGACTGCCGCATGAAAAGCAGGCGATCTATAACCTGCAGCGCAACTCCAAGGTGTTCTTCAAGACTTTAGGCTGACCGGTGCACCCGGCAGGGTCACGCGGAAGCAGGCGCCCTGCCAGCGTGACTCGGACACTTCCAGCGCACCGTCGTAGCTGCTGACAATATCCACTGCCACCGCCAGCCCGATGCCCTGCCCCGGGGTACGCGTATCCAGCCGGGCACCGCGCTCGAGAATCACCTGACGCTGTTCCGGTGCGATGCCCTGTCCGTCGTCACTGACGCTCAGGTGCAGGGTATCGCCCTCAAGCTGTACCTCGACTCCCACCCGCCGGGCACCGTACTTGTAGGCGTTGTCGATCAGATTGCCCAGCAGCTCCATCAGGTCCCGCTCATCTCCGGCAAAGCCGGCACCGGGCTCCAGTGACAGTTCCACCTGTCGCGGGGTGTCGGCATAAACCTTTTTCATCACGCCCAGCAACCGCTCCACCACCGGCTGTACCGGGATGGCTCGGGCCAGCGCCTGCCCCTGACTTTTCACCGCTCGCGCCAGCTGGTACTGCACGATCTGCTGCATGCGCAGCGCCTGCTCGTCCACCTGCCGCCGGTAACTCTCGGCATCCTGGCCTTCATCCCCGGCTCCGCGAATCACGGCCAGCGGTGTCTTGAGGCTGTGTGCCAGATCCCCCAGCGTATTGCGATAGCGTTCGCGTTGGCGACGTTCGGTCTCGATCAGGCGGTTCAGGCTGTCGGTCACCCCCTGCACTTCCACCGGATAGCGCCCATCCAGACTGTCGGTCTCGCCAGCCTCTATACGCTGGAGGTCGCGCGCCAGCAGGTCGAGGGGGCGCAGGCCCCAGCGCATGATAAAGTACTGTGCCAACAGCGCGACCAGACAGATCGCACTGAGCCACCCCAGCAGCTGGCGGCTGAATTCTTTCATCTCGCTGCGAATCTGCTCATCACTGCGCAGGACCGAAATCAGGAAGCGCGCCTCACCGGAACCGCTCTCCCAGATGACCGGATACTGGAACAGGTAAAGCTTCTGCTCCGGCAGGTGGCTGAACAATGACTGACCCGGCTGCAGCGCCCGGCTGGGCAGGCGCTGTACCAGCTCGGCCGGCAGCGCCTGACTGGAACGGGAACGCCAGAACAGACGACCGTCTTCGCCATGAATGAAGCCATAAACCCCCGAGTTCAGACGACTGAAGCCCGGATCAAGCAGATGATCCGGCAGCTCAAGACGTCCGTCCTGCACATCGATAGCCCCCAGCAGCAGGTAGACCTGCAGCCGCGCCTGTGAGGCTTCCGCATTTTCAAGGCTGGAATTGAACGCTTTCAACAGTGCCAGGCCGGCCAGTACGATCACCAGCGGCAGAATGATGGCCGACGCACGCAGCAATCGGCCACGAAGGGAGAGAGGCAGGGTGCTGTCAGACACGCTCAGGCAGCACCCTCAAGGGCAAACCGGTAGCCGAGGCCGCGCACCGTTTTGATCGGCTGCAGGGTCTGCTCCGGATCGATTTTCTGACGCAGGCGGCGAATAAACACCTCAAGCACATTGCTGTCGCGGTCATAGTCCTGATGATAGAGATGCTCGGTCAGCTCCGCCTTGGAGATGGTTTTACCCGCATTCAGCATCAGGTACTCCAGCGTGCGATATTCATAGCTGGTCAGGCGCACTTCGCTTCCCTCCAGCGTTACCACCCGGGCACTGGTATCGAGCTCAAGTGGGCCAAACTTCAGCACCGGGCTGGCATGGCCGGAGGCGCGCCGCACCAGTGCATTCAACCGTGCCACCAGCTCCTCGGCATGAAAGGGCTTGGCGAGATAGTCATCGGCCCCCGCTTCCAGCCCTTCGACCTTGTCCTGCCAGTCACCACGCGCCGTCAGCACGAGCACCGGCAGGGTCACACCCCGCTCGCGCCACTGACGGATCACATCCAGACCGGATACTTCCGGCAGACCGATATCCACCAGTGCGATATCGTATTCGTACTCTTCGCCAAGATAGCTGGCCTCACGGCCATTATCCGTTTCTTCAACGGTATAACCCTTCTGGGTCAGCATCTGGGTGAGCTGCCGCCTCAGGTCAGCATCATCTTCCACTATCAACGCTTTCATTCAGTTTGCTCCGGCAGTTCAGGCTTCAATAGAGTGCCACTGGCAGCATCAATCATCACATCACGCACACGCCCGTCCTCAAGCAGCCGAACCTTGTACACCCGGCCACCGCCCACGTGCGCCAGCTCCGCCTTGATCACCTCGCCCCCCAGCTGCTGACGGGCGATTTCGGAAGCTTCCACGAGGTTCACACCGGTGCCCCCCGCAGGGTCTGCCCGGGAGGGCTCCAGCGTCAAGGGTTCAGCGGCCAGACTGCCCGCCCCTGACAGCAGCAGGCACAGGCTATAGCACTTGAGTCCCGGCAGGCGTGTATCCACCTGATTGATCTCCATTCTTGAACAACATCCCTGTCTATTGGCACGCGTCCCTGCTGGCACATGCAATCATGCGCCAGAGCTTAGAGCGCCGGTGATGAATGCTGTCTGAATTCAGTCGCTGCGGCGGCAGGTCCGAAGCCCCAGCAGGCTGTACAGCGGGCAGGTACCGGAAATCGCGATGGCAATGATCGGGACCCCAATCAGCCCCCACCAGGTCTGCGGGCCAAAGAAGATCAGAATGATGAACACCAGTCCGATCAATACGCGGACCAGTTGATCCAGAATACCAATATTGCGTTCCATGAGGGTCACTCCTCTCTACACGACAATTAGCGAGACGATTGCCGCCGTGAGCGTTGCCACAGCAGCAAAAAGCGCAGGTTGTATGTCAGCCCCAGCAGCAGAACCGGTGGCAGGGTCAGCAGAAAAACCCAGCCCAGTGCCGGGCTGCCCAATACCTGGCCCAGCCAGAGGCTGGCCACACACAGGATTGCCAGTGGAATCCCCAGTTTCATACAGCGTTTCAACCAGGGGTCCGCATGAATGGAATTGTTCTGCTGCATCAGCATCTCCTTATATGAATCCCGAGTCTGAAGCGGCCCCGATGCACGATCAAGCACCGCCCAGCTCTTTTTCCGGATCACTATGCGGCAGATCAAAGGCGCGCGCCACCCCTGCGCAGGTAATACGGCCTGAATGCACATTGAGCCCGGGCAGAAAACCCGGCACCTCCTGCAGCGCCCGGCGCCAGCCATCATCAGCAAGGCGCTCGATGTAGGGCAGGGTGGCATTGGTCAGCGCCAGCGTTGAGGTACGCGCCACGGCACCCGGCATATTGGCCACGCAGTAGTGCACGATGCCATCGACCTCAAATACCGGATCGGCATGCGTGGTCGGGTGGCTGGTTTCAAAACAGCCTCCCTGATCGATCGCCACATCGACCAGCACGGCACCGGGCTGCATCTGCTTGAGCATGGCACGGGTCACCAGTTTGGGTGCCGCCGCGCCGGGCAACAGGACCGCACCCACCACCAGATCAGACTGGGCCAGTTGCTGTTCGATATTTTCACGGGTGGAATAAAGTGTGGTCACACGGCCATCGAAGCGCTCATCCAGCTGTTTCAGGCGCGGTATCGACTTGTCCAGCAGACACACCTGCGCGCCCATGCCCACCGCAATCCGGGCCGCATTTTCACCCACGACACCCCCGCCGATGATGAGCACTCGCCCCGGGCTCACGCCCGGTACGCCACCCAGCAGCACGCCCCGGCCACCCTGTGCCTTTTCCAGGCAGTGCGCACCGGCCTGAACGGCCATCCGGCCGGCCACTTCACTCATGGGGGCCAGCAGTGGCAGACCGCCGTGCGCATCCTCGACCGTCTCATAGGCGATCGCGGTGCAGCCGCTGGCGATCAACGCTTCCGTCTGCGGCCGGTCGGCCGCCAGATGCAGGTAGGTGAACAGCACCTGATCCGCACTGAGCCAGCCACATTCGTTCAACTGGGGTTCCTTGACCTTGACGATCAGGTCTGCCCAGGAGAATACGGCCCGAGGGTCATCCACCATCACGGCACCGGCCTGCTCGTAGGCTCGGTCGCTAAAGCCGGCGGCCACACCCGCGCTCTGTTCGACCTGAACCTGATGGCCCTGCTCGACCAGCTCTCGCACGCCCATGGGGGTCATGCCAACGCGGTATTCGTGGTTCTTGATCTCTTTGGGGATACCGACACGCATGACAAGACTCCTTTTTAATGCCTTCGATAACAGTCAGTGTAGTTGATGCTGAAGCAGGTTCATGCACCTCGGCGCTGCGGTTTTATCTGATATACTCGGGCTTATTTGAAGAACCCGAATTCCGAGGGGAGCCCCATGCCAGAGTATCGTTCCAAGACCTCTACCGCCGGCCGCAACATGGCAGGTGCCCGCGCCCTCTGGCGCGCCACCGGCATGAAGGACGATGATTTCCACAAGCCGATCATCGCCGTTGCCAACTCCTTTACCCAGTTCGTGCCAGGGCACGTACACCTGAAGGACATGGGGCAGCTGGTCGCGCGCGAAATTGAAGCCGCAGGCGGCGTCGCCAAGGAATTCAACACCATCGCCGTGGATGACGGCATCGCCATGGGTCACGACGGCATGCTCTACTCGCTGCCGAGCCGCGACATCATCGCCGATTCCGTGGAGTACATGGTCAACGCCCACTGTGCCGATGCGCTGGTGTGCATCTCCAACTGTGACAAGATCACCCCGGGGATGCTGATGGCCGCCATGCGCCTGAACATCCCGGTCATTTTTGTCACCGGCGGCCCCATGGAAGCCGGTAAAACCAAACTGGCGGACCACAAGCTGGACCTGGTCGATGCCATGGTGCTGGCCGCCGACCCGAATGCATCGGATGAGCAGGTGGAAGCCGTTGAGCGTTCTGCCTGCCCCACCTGTGGTTCCTGCTCCGGCATGTTCACCGCCAACTCCATGAACTGTCTGGCCGAAGCACTGGGTCTGGCACTGCCGGGCAACGGTACCGTGGTCGCGACCCACGCCGACCGCAAGCAGCTGTTCCTGCGTGCCGGCCGCACCATCGTCGACCTGGCCAAAAAGTACTATGAAGGCAACGACGAACGCATCCTGCCCCGCGCCGTGGGCCTGAAGGCGTTTGAAAACGCCATGACGCTGGATATCGCCATGGGCGGCTCCACCAACACCATCCTGCACCTGCTGGCCATCGCTCAGGAAGCGGAGATCGACTTCACCATGAAGGATATCGACCGCCTTTCCCGCGTTGTACCTCAGCTGTGCAAGGTGGCGCCGAACACTCAGAAATACCATATCGAAGATGTGCACCGCGCCGGCGGGATCATGGCGATTCTGGGTGAGCTGGACCGTGCCGGCAAACTGCATACTGACGTGCCGACGGTGCACTCGGCCACCATGGCCGATGCGCTGGACGAGTGGGACATCATGCGCAGCCCGACGCCTGAAGTCGTTGAATTTTACAAGGCGGGCCCGGCCGGCATTCCGACGCAGGAAGCCTTCAGCCAGGCGACCCGCTGGCCGTCTCTGGATGGTGACCGTGCCAACGGCTGTATCCGCTCCATCGAGCATGCCTTCTCACAGGAAGGTGGCCTGGCCGTGCTGTACGGCAATATCGCACTGGATGGCTGCGTGGTGAAAACCGCAGGGGTTGATGATTCCATTCTGGTCTTCGAAGGCTGCGCCAACGTGATGGAGTCTCAGGACGAAGCGGTACGCAAAATCCTCAACGATGAAGTCAAGGCCGGTGATGTAGTCATCATCCGCTACGAAGGCCCGAAAGGCGGCCCCGGCATGCAGGAGATGCTGTACCCCACCTCCTACCTGAAGTCCAAGGGACTGGGCAAGGAGTGTGCGCTGCTGACCGACGGTCGTTTCTCCGGGGGCACCTCCGGCCTGTCAATCGGCCACGCCTCGCCTGAAGCCGCTGCAGGCGGCGCCATCGGTCTGGTGAAGAACGGCGATCGCATCCGTATCGACATCCCCAACCGCAGCATCAACGTGCTGGTCTCCGATGAGGAACTGGCGCTGCGCCGTGCCGAGCAGGACAAGCTGGGCTGGAAGCCCGCGGAAGAGCGTCCGCGCAAGGTCTCCGCAGCCTTGAAAGCCTACGCCAAACTGGCCACATCGGCTGACAAGGGCGCGGTCCGCGACCTGGACCAGCTCGACTGAGCCTCCCCCCGGAGCCGCCTGCCGGCTCCGGGGTCTGATCCAATCCCGCCTTATCGCAGTATCCATATCCGAGCCCACGGCCGGCCTCTCATGCCACACCTGTCCGGTCGTCTACACTCAGTTGACCCTTTCACCCCTCGGATCAGGACTGCACATGGAACGCCTAACCCGTACCCCTAGGCTGGATAACCCGGACACGGATGCGCTGCGCCGCGAGATTCTGGACTACTTTCATACCACCTGTGACCGCTACGAGCAGCTGTTTGAAGTGCTGACCTGCGACGAAGCCTATACCGTCAAACCCATCCCGCTGCGCCACCCGCTGATCTTCTATTACGGCCACACTGCCACCTTTTTTATTAACAAGCTGCTGTTGAGCGGTCTGATAGAAACGCGCATCAACCCGCACTTTGAGTCCATTTTTGCCGTTGGGGTGGACGAGATGAGCTGGGACGACCTGAATGACGATCACTATGACTGGCCGACCGTCGAGGCGGTGCGAGCCTATCGCCATCAGGTGCGTCAGCGGGTCGATCGGGTGATTCGGGAAGCACCGCTGACAACGCCCGTCACCTGGGACCACCCCTGGTGGACACTGCTGATGGGCATCGAACACGAGCGCATTCATCTGGAAACCTCATCGGTACTGATCCGCCAGCATGCGCTCAAGTACGTACAGTCCCACCCGGCCTGGCCCGCCTGTCGCGACTCGGGTCCGGCCCCGGCCAACCAGCTGATCGAAATTCCGGCGGGCCGCGTGACACTGGGTAAGGCACGCGACGATGCCTTTTACGGCTGGGATAACGAGTACGGCGAACATGTGGCCGAGCTGAATGCCTTCAAGGCCGCACAGATGCTGGTCTCCAATCAGGAGTTTCTCGCCTTTGTGGAAGCCGGAGGCTATGCCGAACCCAATTGGTGGAGCGAGGAGGGCTGGCAATGGTGCCAGTTTGCCAAGGCCGAGCACCCCACCTTCTGGGTCCACACTGAGCAGGCGTGGGAACTGCGTTTGATGTGTGAGCAAGTGCTGATGCCCTGGGACTGGCCGGTTGAAGTCAACTGCCACGAGGCCGAGGCGTTCTGCCGCTGGAAGGCCGATCAAACCGGTGAGCCGATTCGGCTGCCCAGCGAGGATGAGTGGTACCGCCTCTACGACCTGGCTCAGGTCGGAGCCCCCGCTCCCGGTGACACCGTCAACGCCAACCTGCACCTGGACCACTTTGCCTCTTCCTGCCCGGTGTACCGCTTTGCTCAGGGCGACTTTTTCGATATCAGCGGCAATGTCTGGCAGTGGACGCAGACACCGATCTATCCGTTTGAAGGCTTTGCGGTGTACCCGTACTACGACGACTTCACCACCCCCACCTTTGACGACCAGCACAACCTGATCAAGGGCGGCAGCTGGATCTCCTGTGGCAACGAGAGCCTGCGCAGCGCACGCTATGCCTTCCGGCGTCACTTTTTCCAGCATGCCGGCTTCCGCTACGTGTCCGGCCCCGCTCCCGAAGCGCCGGTCACGTCCCGCTATGAAACCGATGAGCTGGCTGCCCAGTACGCGGACTTCCATTACGGTGAATCCCATTTCAGCGTGGCCAATTTCCCGCGTACGCTGGCGCGTCTGGCCATTGAGCTGGCAGGCCCCGAGCGCAACACCAAAGCGCTGGATCTGGGCTGTGCAACCGGCCGGGCCAGTTTCGAGCTGGCCCATCATTTCCGCCACGTCGACGGGGTGGACTTCTCTGCCCGCCTGATCAATCTGGGCGTGCAGCTGCAGCAGCAGGGCCGCCTGCGCTATACATTGCCTGAAGAAGGTGAGCTGGTGAGCTACCATGAGTGCGATCTGGCTTCACTCGGCCTGAGCGAATGCGCCGAGCGGGTCAACTTCATTCAGGGCGATGCCTGCAATCTCAAGCCGATCCTTACCGGCTACGATCTGATTCTGGCCGCCAACCTGATCGACCGACTCTACGACCCGCGCCAGTTCCTGGAACAGGTCCACACCCGCCTGAACCCGGACGGCCTGCTGGTGCTCGCCTCCCCCTACACCTGGCTGGAAGCCCATACCCCGAAAGAGGCCTGGCTGGGCGGGTTCAAGCGCGATGGGGAAAGCGTGACCACACTGGATGGGTTGCATGCCGTGCTGGACACGCACTTTGAGCGCATTCGCGAACCTGAGGAAATTCCCTTCGTCATTCGCGAAACCCGTCGCAAATACCAGCATACCCTGTCCGAAGTCACATGCTGGCGGCTCAGGTCTTGATCTGAACGCCCAGGTGGCCTCCATTATCCAGGGTTCCACCGAAACCACCTTTTATGTACTGGCCGTCTACTTCGGTGCCGTTGGGGTGCGCCACACCCGTCACGCCGTCTGGTGCGGCCTCAGTGCCGACCTGGCGGGCATCGTCGCCGCCATCTTCTGTGGCTACTGGTTTTTCGGCTAAGCCACTCTACACTTCAAATCGGTGTGGCTACGACCAAAGTAGCTCCATACCGGCCAACTGTGTAGAATTCGCGCTCCTTTAAACGCGTACTGGGAGATAAGCATGTCCGGCAAGTGGATCACCTTTCTGCTGGCGGTACTCAGTGCTGCCGGCATCTGGTTTCTGGCACCGCTGGAAGCCGAGCTGCGCACCGGTCTGGCCATTCTGGCCGTCATCGCCATTCTGTGGATGACCGAAACCTTCAATATTACCGTCACGGCACTGCTGGTACCGGTATTGACCGTTGTGGCCGGCGTATTTTCAGTGGCGGACGCACTGAAGAATTTTGCCAACCCGATCATTTTCCTGTTTCTGGGCGGGTTCGGTCTGGCGGCTGCACTCAATGCGCAGGGGCTGGACAAGTTCATTGCCGGTCATGTCATTCGGCTCGCTCGCGGCCGCCTGGGCACCGCATCCATCCTGCTGTTCCTCACCGCAGCCGGGCTGTCCATGTGGATCTCCAACACTGCCACCACCGCCATGATGTTGCCGCTGGCTCTGGGCCTGCTGCGCCAGCTGCCCTATGAGGATAATGAACGCACCTACTGGTTCGTGCTGCTCGGGGTCGCCTATTCCGCCAACATTGGCGGCATCGGGACACTGGTGGGCTCTCCGCCCAATGCCATTGCCGCCGCCGAGGTAGGGCTGAGCTTTACCGATTGGCTCAAGTTCGGCATTCCCACCGTCATCCTTTCGCTGCCGCTGATGATTCTGGCGCTGTTTTTCCTCTGCCGCCCGGACATGAGCCACCGTTTCCAGGCCGTACATCGTCACGAGCCGCTGAATCGCCAGCAGTGGATGACGCTGGGCATTTTCGCGCTCACCGTGGCCATGTGGCTGTTGAGCAAGCCGCTCTCGGGTCTGATCGGCATCAGCAAGGGGCTGGACTCCATCATCGCCCTGAACGCCATCCTGCTGCTGTGTATGCTGCAGCTGGTGAACTGGAAGAAGATTGAGGAGTCGGCGGACTGGGGCGTGCTGCTGCTGTTCGGTGGGGGGCTGACCCTGTCCGCCATGCTGAAAGCAACGGGCGCCAGCGCCTTCCTGGCCGGTGGCCTGAGTGATCTGATGGCCGGCGCCTCGGCCCCGCTGTTCCTGCTGGTCGTGGCTGCCTTTGTGGTCATGCTGACGGAAATCGCCAGCAATACGGCCAGCAGTGCCCTGCTGGTCCCGATCTTCGTTGGCATCGCCGGCAGCATGGGGCTGCCGGCTGATATCATGGCAGTGGTGATCGCCGTGGCGGCTTCCTGTGCCTTTATGTTGCCGGTGGCCACGCCGCCCAACGCCATTGTGTACGGTTCGGGCTACCTGCCCCAGCGTCAGATGATGCGCGCCGGGGTAGTGCTGAATGTGATGATGACCCTGATCATCGCCGGTGGCGCCTGGGCCATGCTCTAGGCCATTTCACCCTGTGCGGCCGGAACCCGAGCGGGTCTCCGGCCTAGTCGGCCTTGGGCAACGCGCGAATATGTCCGCGCGGATCGATGGCCACCTGCACACACTCGGTACGGGTCACCTTGCGCAGCTCCTGTCCGTCCGGACACTGGCCCCAGGCTTCAACGCCAATACGCAGGGAACTGTGCCCCCGCTCCAGCACCCGGGTGTAAAAGCTCAACACCGTACCCTGCAGTACCGGTGACATGAAGCTCATCGGTCCTACCGACACCGTTGCCACACGGCCCCGCGCTTCCTGGCCCGCCCGGATTTCACTGGCCAGCACCAGTTGCGAGGCCACCCAGCCACCGTATACATCCCCAAACATGTTGACCGCCTGCTGGCCGGCCGGCAGCTGAAGGCTTAACTCCCCTTCCGGTTGCAGGGCCTGATCATCGTTTATTGTCATTGTCGCTGATCTCTCGTTGCGCTTATGGTTGTCAGCCGGTGGCCTCCACCGTTGCTGTGTGCTGTGCACATTATACGTAAGTCGTACACAAACACAGCCGTCTCTGAATCTCGACACGGATTCCAATTCTTTGTGCCGTTGTCACGTTTCCGTCACAAACCTTCCCTATAGTGCCTGCATGTCAAATCAATAACCCGATTCCTAACCAGGAGCCGATGATGAAACCGATGAAAAAGCTGTTCGCGGCCGTTGCCATGACCGCCACCTGCTTCACCGCTCAGGCAAGTGACCTGCTGGACCCGAACCTGCCGACTTACCAGAAAGCTTCTGGTGTATCCGGTAACCTGTCCAGCGTGGGTTCTGACACTCTGGCCAACCTGATGACGCTGTGGGCTGAAGAGTTCAAGCGCAACTACCCGAACGTCAACATCCAGATTCAGGCTGCTGGTTCTTCTACTGCGCCGCCCGCTCTGACCGAAGGCACGTCCAACATCGGCCCGATGAGCCGCAAGATGAAGGACAAGGAAATCGAAGCCTTCGAGAAGAAATACGGTTACAAGCCGACTCCGGTTGCCGTTGCCATCGACGCGCTGGCCGTATTCGCACACAAGGACAACCCGATCAAGGGCATGAGCATCGACCAGGTTGACGCTGTGTTCTCCTCTACTCGCAAGTGTGGCGCTGCTGCCGACGCAACCAAGTGGAGCGATCTGGGCATCAGCGGTTCTCTGGCAGACCAGAGCATCCAGCTGTTCGGCCGCAACTCTGTATCCGGCACCTACGGTTACTTCAAGAAAGTCGCTCTGTGTAAAGGTGACTTCAAAAACAGCGTAAACGAACAGCCGGGTTCTGCGTCCGTTGTTCAGTCTGTGTCTACCTCTGTTAACGCACTGGGCTACTCCGGCATCGGCTACAAGACTGCCTCTGTTCGCGCACTGCCGCTGTCCAAGAAAGGCACCGACTTCGTTGAGCCGACTCCGGAAAACGCCATCACTGGCAAATACCCGCTGGCACGCTCTCTGTTCGTTTACATCAACAAGAAGCCGGGCCAGGACCTGCAGCCGCTGGAGCGTGAGTTCCTGAAACTGGTGCTGTCCAAAATCGGTCAGGAAGTGGTCGTAAAAGACGGCTACATTCCGCTGCCGGCCAAGGTTGTTGAGAAGCAGATGCAGGACCTGGGTCTGTAAGGAACACAGCCCTACCTGTATCACCGGGGAGTCGTTTGACTCCCCTTTTTGCGTTTTATGACAGCTGTAACAGAGCTGTCACACTATTGACTTATTGTACGCGCCATACCAAGTTCGACACTTCTCAGGACCCTCGACCATGAGTATTGAGCAATCCAACACCGTGCCGGAGCTGGACTTTAACACCCCGGCTCAGCGTCGCCTTCGACAGGCACGCATGCTGAAGGACAAGCTGGCTGCCAGCAGCATCGCCATTGGCGGTATCAGCGTGATCCTTGCCGTCGTGATGATCTTCTTCTACCTGCTGTATGAAGTGGCTCCCATGTTCCGTTCAGCGGACATCGAGCCCTGGGGCGGCCAGGAGGAAGTGACCTACCCGGTGCCCGGCAGTGGCTCTACGCTTTATCTGGCGGTCGAGGAGCAGGCCGAAATCGGCTTCCGGGTCACCGACACCGGCGAGATGATCTTTTTTGACACCGTAACCGGACAGGTGCGCAAGACCGAACAGCTGGCACTGCCGGAGGACGTCAGCGTGACCACCTTCAGCCTGCTGTCCGAAGCGAGCCAGACCTTTGCCTTTGGTCTCAGCGACGGCACCATCAAGGTGATCAAGCACAACTACAAGGCGACCTACCCCAACGGTCAGCGCGTACTGATCCCGGAGCTGGTGTATCCGCTGGGTGAAGCGCCGCTGCAGGTCGCCAACGGTCCGATTCAGAAGCTGGCCATCAACCGCGACTCCGACGAGTGGGCTCTGATCGCCCTGAGTGCCGGCCAGTTGACCGAGCTGACCCTGTCGCTGACGGAAAACTTCCTGACCGGCGAAGTCGAAATTGAAGAAAGCCGTCGCGATCTGCCCGCCTTCAATCAGGCGCCGAACAAGCTGCTGATGACCCCGGACCATCGCTGGCTGCTGGCCAGTCTGCCGCTGGGCCGCGTGGCCGTGATGACGCTGGGCAACCAGCCGGAAGTCTCTGAGCTGATCGAAGCCACCAAGGGCGAAATCACCAGCTTTGAGCTGCTGCTGGGCGGCAACTCCCTGATCATCGGTGACAGCAAGGGCCGCCTGTCTCAGTGGTTCTTCGTGCGCGATGAAGACAATGAATATCACCTGACCCACATCCGTGATTTCGAGCACACGCCAGACGCCATTACCAACCTGACCACTGAACAGCGCCGCAAGGGCATCCTGACCCTGACCGAAAACGGCACGCTCAACATCTTCAACAGTACCGCCAACCGCAACGTACTGCGTGAGCCCCTGTTTGATCGTCAGGCTGATGCCATGGCACTGGCACCGCGTGCCGATGCCCTGCTGGTGCAGCACGGCAGCCAGCTCAGCTTCTGGCATGTGGACAACGAGCACCCGGAGATCTCCTGGAGCGCTTATTGGGAGAAGGTCTGGTACGAGGGCTACGAGGAGCCCGAGTTCATCTGGCAGTCCTCTGCGTCAAACAACGACTTCGAACCCAAGTACAGCCTGATGCCGCTGGCCTTCGGTACCCTGAAAGCGGCCTTCTACGCCATGCTGCTGGCCACCCCGCTGGCAATCTGCGGTGCGATCTATACCGCCTACTTCATGGTGCCGAGCATGCGCCGCAAGGTGAAGCCGTTTATCGAGCTGATGGAAGCGCTGCCGACCGTTATCCTCGGCTTCCTGGCAGGCCTCTGGCTGGCCCCGTTCATGGAAGCCAATCTGGCCGGCATTTTCGTCTGCCTGCTGGTGATTCCGATCGCCATCGTGCTGTTCGGTTTCACCTGGAACAACATGCCCAACAAGATCCGCTTCATGATTCCGGAGGGCTGGGATGCGGCCCTGCTGGTGCCGGTGGTGATTCTGGCCACCTGGCTGGGCCTGGGACTCGCCGTTCCGGTTGAGGATGCACTTTTCGGTGGCCACATGCCGACCTGGCTGAGCAATGAAGTGGGTATCCCCTACGACCAGCGCAACGCGATGGTGGTGGGTATCGCCATGGGCTTTGCCGTGATCCCGACCATCTTCTCCATTACCGAAGATGCGATCTTTGCCGTGCCCAAGCACCTGAGCTACGGCTCACTGGCACTGGGTGCCACCACCTGGCAGACGCTGACCCGCGTGGTCCTGCCGACCGCCAGCCCGGGCATCTTCTCGGCCCTGATGATCGGTATGGGCCGTGCCGTGGGTGAAACCATGATCGTGCTGATGGCCACCGGCAACACGCCGATCATGGACATCAACATCTTCGAAGGCATGCGCACTCTGGCCGCCAACATCGCGGTTGAGATGCCGGAATCCGAGGTCGGCAGTACCCACTACCGCACCCTGTTCCTGGCCGCCTTCGTGCTGTTCCTGTTCACCTTCTTCGTGAACACTCTGGCGGAATTCATACGTCAGCACCTGCGCAAGAAATACGGATCCCTGTGATCGCCGAGAGTGAGGATTAGATAGATGCGTTATTCAGTCAGTGAATGGACCAAATCCGGCTCGCCGTGGGTCTGGCTTAATGCCGGTGCGGTCGCCATCAGCGTGATCATGGTGGTGGGGCTGCTGGGCCTGATCGCCGTGCGCGGTCTGGCCCACTTCTGGCCGGCCGATGTAATGCAGGCCACCTACACCCAGGGCGACCAGAGCCGTCGCATCATGGGTGAGCTGGTGCAGCAGGAAATGGTGCCTGCCGAGCAGCTGCGCGGCGCCGGCATTCAGGTTCCCGAAGGGGTGGAAGCGATGCGCCGTGACCTGCTCAAGGTCGGTAACCGTGACCATCTCCCGGCCGACTTTGTCTGGGCCATGGACAGCCGGATCACCGACCGGACCCATCCGGAAATGATCATGGTCGCCGAGCGTCTGGAGTGGGGCAACTTCTACGGTTACCTGCGTGAAGTGCGTGAAGACGGCCAGACCGTTGCCCGTCATGAGGGCTACGAGAAAAACGACGACTACATGAATGTCTGGCAGGAGTTCCAGCGCCGCATCGAGCGCGTACTGGAGATCCGTGAGCAGATTCTGGAGATCGAAAAGCACAAGATCGGCAGCATCAACTACGAGCTTGAGCGCCTGCGTCTGAAAGAGCGTTCGCTGGAGCTGGAACAGTCCACCGACGCCGACGCCTATGCCGAAATCGAAGCGCGCCGTGCCGAGCTGGATGCCGATTACGAAGTACTGCAACAGGACCTGATCGACCTGTACACCCGCATCAACCGCGACAGCTTCACCGCTGAGATTGCGGACGGTCGTGAAGTGGAAGTGGATGTGGCCAAGGTGGTGCGTGCCTTCCTGCCCAACAACATGGGCACCGGCGACAAGCTGATGCACTACGCAGCCAAACTCTGGGAGTTCCTGTCGGACGAACCGCGTGAGGCCAACACGGAAGGCGGTATCTTCCCGGCCATCTTCGGTACCGTGATGATGGTGATCCTGATGTCCGTACTGGTCACCCCGTTCGGTGTGATCGCTGCGGTATACCTGCGTGAATACGCCAAGCAGGGCTTTATCACCCGCCTGATCCGCATTGCGGTGAACAATCTGGCCGGTGTGCCCTCCATTGTCTATGGTGTATTCGGTCTCGGTTTCTTCGTCTACTTCCTGGGCGGCACCATCGACGATCTGTTCTTCCCGGAAGCCAAACCGGCACCGACCTTCGGCACCGGCGGCCTGATGTGGGCGTCCATCACCCTGGCCCTGCTGACCGTGCCGGTCGTGATCGTGGCCACCGAAGAAGGTCTGGCCCGTATCCCACGCTCCGTGCGTGAGGGTTCACTGGCGCTGGGTGCTACCAAATTTGAAACCCTGGTCAAGGTGGTTCTGCCGATGGCCAGCCCGGCGATGATGACCGGTGTCATTCTGGCGATTGCCCGCGCGGCCGGTGAAGTGGCACCGCTGATGCTGGTAGGTGTTGTGAAGCTGGCACCGAGCCTGCCGCTGGACGGTAACTATCCGTTCCTGCACCTGGACCAGAAGTTCATGCACCTGGGCTTCCACATCTATGATGTCGGTTTCCAGAGCCCGAACGTCGAAGCCGCCCGACCGCTGGTCTATGCTACGGCATTCCTGCTGGTCGTCGTGATCGCCCTGCTGAACTTCTCGGCCATTGCGATCCGCAACCACCTGCGCGAAAAATACAAAGCGCTTGAAATGTAATCCAGGCTCACGAATTCTGATTTGAAGGTTGACCAACATGACTAGCGAAGCCAAAACCCACGCTATCGACATCTCTTCCATGCAGCGTGACGACCGTCAGCTGAACCTGGATGACGAGCAGATCACCCTGCAGGTAAAAGACCTGCGCCTGAGCTATGGCGACAAGGAAGCCCTGCACGGTATCGACATGGATATCCCCAAGAACCGTGTGACCGCCTTTATCGGTCCGTCCGGTTGCGGCAAATCCACCCTGCTGCGCTGCTTCAACCGCATGAACGATCTGGTGGACGGCTGCAGCATCAGCGGTGAGCTGCTGCTCGATGGCGACAACATCTACGACCGTACCGTTAACGTGGCGGACCTGCGCCGCCGCGTGGGCATGGTGTTCCAGAAGCCGAACCCCTTCCCCAAGTCGATCTATGAAAACGTGGCCTACGGCCTGCGTATTCAGGGCATCAACAAGAAGCGTGTCATCGACGAAACCGTGGAATGGGCCCTGCGCTCCGCCGCCCTCTGGGACGAAGTGAAGGACCGCCTGCACGAAAGTGCGCTGGGCATGTCCGGTGGTCAGCAGCAGCGTCTGGTGATCGCCCGCACCGTGGCGGTAAAACCGGAAGTGCTGCTGCTGGACGAACCGGCCTCGGCACTGGACCCGATCTCCACGCTGAAGATCGAGGAACTGATCCACGAGCTCAAGAAAGACTTCACCATTGTTATCGTGACCCACAACATGCAGCAGGCGGCCCGTGTGTCCGACTACACCGCCTTCATGTACATGGGTGATCTGATCGAGTTTGGTGCCACCGATGCGCTGTTCACCAACCCCGAGAAGAAGCAGACTGAAGACTACATCACCGGCCGTTACGGTTAATATCCAGGGAGACAACAACCGTGGAACTCGAAAAAGACAGCTATTCGACCCATATTTCCCAGCAGTTCAACGAGGAGCTGGAACAGATCCGCACTCAGATGCTGACCATGGGTGGCATTGTAGAGCGTCAGGTCAGTGATGCCGTGGAAGCTCTGCTCAACGGTGATGTGGAGCTGGCCGAACAGTCGCGCCGCATCGACCAGCAGACCAACGAAATGGAACTGCTGATCGACGAACAGTGCACCACCACCATCGCTCGCCGTCAGCCGGCTGCCAGCGACCTGCGCCTGATCGTGTCCATCAGCCGTGCCGTCTCCGACCTGGAGCGGATCGGTGACGAAGCGACCCGCATCTGCAAGATGGCGATCGAGCTGGCCGATAACGGCGCCAACCAGCGCGGATTCCAGGAAGTGCGTCACATCGGCAACCTGGTACGCGACATGGTCAAGGAAGTGCTGACCGCCTTCGCACGTAACGACCTGGAGATGGCCTACAGCGTTGCCAAACAGGACCGCAGCGTCGACCAGGAATACCGTACGGCCATGCGCTCGCTGGTGACCTACATGATGGAAGATGCCCGCGCCATCTCCAACGTTCTGAACGTGATCTGGGCGCTGCGCAGCCTGGAACGTATCGGTGACCACGCCCGCAACCTGGCTGAGCACCTGATCTATCAGGTCAGCGGCACCGACGTGCGCCACCAGAGCCTCAAGCAGATCAAACAGACCGTCCGCGAAGAAGCCGACAACTCGTCTGACGACGAAGGTTGATCCGCTCTGGTCCGGGTCGGCACCGCCTGTCGGCCCGGACAGCACGCGCCTGAAAATGCTACACTGCGCACCCCCGAACTGACGGAAACGGTGTACGTGTCTGCTCGCACAGCTCTGATCAATCCTGCTCGATCCCACCACTGGCAGCCTGCCGCCTGTCCGGGGCAAGCCCCGCGGCACTGGCGTCCCTGGCTCAAGGACGAGGGTTCACTGACGCAACGCCTGACACGCGCCGCCAACGGCGAATTTGCCGTGCGTGTGTTGTCCCAGCGCTGGTCACGCCCTACCGCCGATGAAGCCCGTGCACTGGGGATGCGCAGCCGTCAGGTGGCCCTGATTCGTGAAGTGGAGCTGCTGGGCAAGGATGGCACCCCCTGGGTCTATGCCCGCTCGGTACTGCCGGCCACCACACTGACCGGTCGCGAGCGTCGCCTGCGCCTGATCGGCAGCCGCTCGCTGGGTTCGTTGATGTTCAGTGACCCCAGCCTCAGCCGCAGTCCGCTGTTTGCGGCCGCCCTCACCGATGACCACGGACAGCGTTACTGGGCCAGGCGCTCCGTGTTCCGATTACACGCCAAGCCCCTGCTGGTATGCGAGGTTTTTCTCCCTGCCATGGAGCACGTACAATACCCGCTCTGACCCTCTGAGCAGGAGTACCCCAGTTGCAGACCTCAGCCGAACGTCCCTTGAAAGACCGCTTACAGGCCTACGTGCATCTGATGCGTGCCGATCGACCGATCGGGACCTATCTGCTGCTCTGGCCAACGCTCTGGGCCGTCTGGATCGCTGCCGAGGGGATGCCGCCGCTCGACCTGCTGGTCATTTTCTGTCTGGGCGTGTTTCTCACCCGTTCCGCCGGCTGCGTCATCAACGACTTTGCCGACCGCCACATTGACGGCCATGTAAAGCGAACCAACCAGCGCCCCTTGCCCACCGGGCGGGTGACCGAGCGTGAAGCGATCGGTCTGTTCATCGGACTGATGCTGGCCGCTTTCGTGCTGGTCCTGTTCACCAACACGATGACCATCCTGATGTCCTTCGTCGGTCTGGCGCTGGCGTTTGTCTACCCCTTCATGAAGCGCTATACCCACCTGCCGCAGCTGGTACTGGGCGCGGCCTTTGGCTGGGCCATCCCCATGGCCTTCACGGCGGCTCAGGAGCAGATCCCGCTGACCGCCTGGCTGCTGTACGCCGCGAAGCTGCTCTGGACCGTCGCCTACGACACCCAGTACGCCATGGTGGACCGGGACGACGACCTGAAAATCGGCGTCAAATCCACCGCGGTACTCTTCGGACGCCTGGATAAAATGATCGTCGGTCTGCTGCAACTGGTGGCACTGGGCCTGCTGCTCTGGGTGGGCCGGATCGAACAGCTGGGGCTGGCGTTTCACCTCAGCCTGCTGGTGGCGCTGGGCTTCTTTGTCTACCAGCAGTGGCTGATCCGTGACCGGGAGCGCATGCCCTGCTTCAGGGCCTTTCTCAACAACCACTATGCCGAGCTGGCCGTGCTGCTGGGGCTGATCCTGGACTACGCACTGACTTGACCGGCATCAGCGCGAGCTGGACAAAATCCGGGGTTGTCATATTACTGTAATCGAAACGTCTTCTAATATTAGCCTCCGACAACCCTGTAAACGAGGCAGAAAACGATGTCTGCATCAAAACGCGTACTGATCGTTGACGACGAAGCGCCGATCCGCGAAATGATTGCCGTGGCTCTGGAAATGGCCGGTTACGAGTGCTTCGAAGCCGAAAATGCACAGGACGCCCACGCTCAGATTATCGACCACACGCCTGATATGGTCCTGCTGGACTGGATGATGCCGGGCACCAGCGGCGTTGAGTTCGCGCGCCGACTGCGCAAGGATGAAGTGACCGCCGATATCCCCATCATCATGCTGACCGCCAAGACCGATGAGGATAACAAGATCAAGGGACTGGACAGTGGTGTCGACGACTACATCACCAAACCCTTTTCACCCCGCGAGCTGGTGGCACGACTCAAGGCAGTCCTGCGCCGGACGACCCCCAAGGGCGTCGAGGAGCCGGTCACCGTGGATGGTCTGACGCTGGATCCGGTTTCACACCGGGTCACCGCTGACAATGCGCCGCTGGAGCTGGGCCCGACCGAGTTTCGCCTGCTGCAGTTTTTCATGACCCACCCTGACCGCGCCTACTCACGCAGCCAGTTGCTCGATATGGTCTGGGGCGGTAACGTTTATGTCGAAGAACGGACGGTCGACGTACACATCAGGCGCCTGCGCAAGGCACTGGGCAACCGTCATGATTATCTGGTACAAACCGTACGCGGCACCGGCTACCGCTTCTCGGCGCAGGTCGCCTGAGCCGCAGACCCTGATTGAACGTCCACCGGATGGAGTCCTTTCATGCATGTACCCCAGCATGCACTGCTGATCAAACTGGTGCTGTGCGGCCTGATTGGCCTGGCCACAGGGGCCCTGCTCGGCCACGCGCTGGCGGGGTTCAGTGTCGGGCTGCTGGTGTGGGCCGCCTACCAGATTCGCCGCTTCAATCAGCTCAGCGAGTGGCTGCAGCGGGAGGATGGTGCCGAGCCACCGGAAGCCCGGGGCGCCTGGGGCGAGCTGTTTGACGAGCTGGCCCGGATGCAGAAACGCGGCCGTGCCCGTGAGCAGTACCTGCGCGGCATCATCTCCCGCTTCCAGCAGTCCTCGGCAGCCCTGACCGATGCCATCGTCATCGTCGACAACCAGCACAACCTGGAATGGTGGAACCGGGCGGCAGACCGCCTGCTGGGCCTGAGGGCCACCTCCGACCGCGGCAAGCCACTGATGAACCTGCTGCGTGACCCGCGCTTCGTGCGCTATTACCGCAAGGGGCACTACCAGGAACCGCTGGAGCTGCCCTCACCGGTAAACAGCGATATCCGCCTGCAGTACCAGATCAGCACCTTCGGTGATCAGGACCGCCTGCTGGTCGCACGTGACATCACGCGACTGGTCCGGCTGGAGCAGACACGTCAGGACTTCGTGGCCAACGCCTCACACGAGTTGCGCACCCCGCTGACCGTGATCCGAGGCTATCTGGAAACCTTCCTCGATCAGGAACTGCCACGGCCGCTGATGCGTGGCCTGAATCAGATGCAGCAGCAGGCTCGGCGCATGGAGAGCCTGGTCACCGACCTCCTGCTGCTGTCGCGACTGGAAGCCAGCCAGCATATCAGTGACGAGCACCCGATTCTGATTCACGCCCTGATTCGGCAGATTCACGAAGATGGCGAAGCGCTGGCGACCGAACGTGGCCACCGTTTCGTGCTGGATATCGACCCGGAATACGATCTGCTGGGGCAGGAAAACGAGCTGCAAAGCGCCTTTTCCAACCTGGTGTTCAACGCCGTGCGCTACACGCCGGACAACGGCACCATTACACTGCGCTGGTGGGCGGATACTCAGGGGGGGCACTTCTCCGTCACCGATGACGGCATCGGCATTGAACCCATGCACATCCCGCGCCTGACCGAACGTTTCTACCGTATCGACGAGAGCCGTTCCTCCGCCAGCGGCGGCACCGGACTGGGACTGGCCATCGTCAAGCACGTGCTGGTGCGGCACGACGGCCACCTGAGCATCGAAAGTGTGCCGGGCGAGGGCAGCACCTTTACCTGCCACTTCCCGCCCGACATGGTGGTCCCGGTCAGACGCGCGGAGTAAGCTCGCGGCTCTCCCCCGCATATTCTTCCACCCAGTAGAGGGTGGCGCCGATCACGGCCGCCGGCATCACGATGAGGTTGACGACCGGGATCAGCATGCCAAGCTGCACCAGAGCGCCAAACCCGACCGAGGTCACCCGGCGCGCCTTGAGCAGCTCCTTCATCTGCCTGAAGCTGACCCTGTTGTTGTCCATCGGATAGTCACAGTACTGAATCGACATCATCCAGGCCCCGAACAGGAACCAGAGCAGAGGGGCCAGCGGCGTAATGAAGGGGATGAATGTCAGCACCAGTATCACCAGAAAGCGCGGCAGGTAATACGCCAGCTTGTGCAGCTCACGCTGCAGGGCACGCGGAATCATCGCCAGCACGGCCATCCAGCCTTCATCCGTGATCGGATCGCCCCGCAGTTGCCGCTCCACCTTTTCCGACAGAAAGCCGTTGAACGGCGCCGCGATCAAATTCGCCACGATGGAAAAGCCGTAATACACGCCCACCATCACGACCAGCGCAAACAGCGGCCAGAACAGCCAGTACAGAAAGTCGAGCCAGTCCGGCACAAAGCTCAGCCAGTAATCGACCCAGACACTGAACTGCTCGATCAGCAGCCAGATCGCTCCTACAAACAGCAGCACGTTCACCAACAACGGCACCAATACGAAGCGTCTCAAGCCGGGCTGAGGCAGCATGGCCGCGCCCCGCAACAGATAACTGGCCCCATGGACGGGATTGCCTTTCATCACTCCTCCTCGCTGCAAAGATTGCCAGATCAGGCCGGATCCATTTACTCTTGAACTATGCTACCCGCATAAACGGCCATGCCGACCGCGGGCCAATAAACCGGAGAGATTAACATGAAAGCCATTCGCATCCATGACTTTGGCGGCCCTGAGCAGCTCCGCCTGGAGGAAATCGACTGCCCAGTTCCCGGCCCCGGCGAGGTGTTGGTGCACAATCGAGCGGCAGGGGTAAACCCGATTGACTGGAAAACCTGCTCCGGCGGAGGCGCCAGCAGCTTTATTGAGTCTATGCCCTTTTGCCCGGGCTGGGAGTTCGCCGGTACCGTGGAATCACTGGGTGAGGGGGTCGACCAGTTCCGCCCGGGTGATGAAGTGTTGGGCTTCACCAATTTCCCCCATGCGGCCGGCTGTTATGCCGAATATCTGGTGGCCCCGGCAGACCAGATCTGCCTGCGTCCCGCTGCGCTGGACCCCGTCTCGGCCGCCGGGCTTGGCCTTGCGGGCCTGACCGCCTGGCAAGCCCTGTTTGAAGCCGGCGAATTCAAGTCCGGCCAATCCGTACTGGTGCTGGCCGCGGCCGGCGGCGTGGGCCATCTGGCCGCACAGTTGGCCAAGTGCAAGGGGGCTTACGTGATCGGGACCGCCTCAGGCACCAACAAGGCGTTCCTGCAAAGCCTGGGATGTGATGACATCATTGATTACACCCGCCAGCATGTGGAGAACCTGATTCACGATGCCGATCTGATCATCGACGGCGTGGGAGGCGAGGCCGCCATCAAGGCGCTGGACTGTCTGAACCCGCACGGCCGCATGGTGACGCTGCCGTCGGTTACCGCTGCCGAGGTGATCGCCGCCGGTGAAGCCAAAGGCGTGAAAGTCTGTGGTATTCGTGCCCGCCCGGATGCGGCCCAGTTGCACGAACTGGCCATGCTGGCTTCCAGCGGCAAGGTGATGCTGACACTGGCCGACAGCCTGCCGCTGGAGCAGGCCGCCGAGGCACACCGTCTCAGCGCTCAGGGCCATACCCGTGGCAAACTGGTCCTGACCATCCGCTGATCTATTGGGCGCTGCCTGAATCCGCGGCGCCCGGCACATTGCCGCCCGAGCAAAACAGCGCCTGCTGGCGCATCAACAGGCGGCAACCTTCACCCCGAATGTTGCGGTCCCAGCAGGCATACTTGGCCCAGCTCTTATCGTCTTCCGTGGGTTCTTCGCGGAATTCGGGCACCCCTTCACAGAACCCGTCACTGGCGGCCGCCGTTTCCAGACAGGCGTTCAGGAAGCGGCCATGGTTCACGGTGCACTCAAAGCCGGTACAGCCGTCAAACTCCGTCAGCGCCTTGTCCAGGCAGTCCGACTGGCTGTTGGCACGCCCGAACGCCAGACCGTCGTTGCGCCAGGCCGCCGCCTGCTGGGCTCGCTCAGCGTTGAACTCCTCCAGCCAGGCAGCCTTCGCCGCCTGCCACCAGTCCGGCTGGACCTGCCACAGGAGTACCCCGATCAGAGCCGGTATCAATACCAGCGCCGCTATGATTTTTTTCACCATCCAACCTGCTCCCTTTACATGCGGCGTCGATACAACCCGGCAATACACAAGAAAAGACCCAGCACCGACAGCAGCATGCCGCCGTTCACCCACAACGGGTGGCGCACCATGAAGGGCACGAACGGATGGTTCGCATCGGCACTGTCACACTGCGCCGCGGTATAGTCCCAGCTGCCGCCCTGATCCAGGCAGGCATCGGCCAGCGACAGGTCATAGAGGTAGCCTCCCATCAGCAGCAGGGCCGGCACCACCAGCAAGATCAATCCCAAGCGCAGCAGCATCAGTCGTCGTCGCTGATGCCGATGTTACTGACACCCTCGTTGCGTGCCAGTTCACGCAGGGAGGCAACCCATTCGGCATTGGGGTGTTTTTGACCACGCACGCGCTCGATCACCTCTTCGCGGAAGTCATCTTCAGCCAGCATCAGGTCATGGGTGTTGATCAGCTTGACCAGCTCTTCATCAGACAGCTGGTCATCCCCTTCGGTCACTTCCAGAAAGGTGGCGACACATTCACGTGACAGCTGCCCGATACTGGCCGCCGCGCTGACGTCCTTCTCCAGAATGCAGCTCAGGGTCGCATTCAGGGCGACAACCGCGTCCAGCGCCGGCAGAGCACCGTACATGTCGTACTCTTCCAGGTCCGGCATATTGGCCTCAACGGCTTCCTGCTGGACCTCGAAGTTCATCTTCCCGGCACGACCGGTCAGGCTGTCCCAGACACCATCCAGAATCTGGCGCAGCTTGGCCGCATCGCCGAACTCAACCAAACGTGCGAAGAGCGCAAAGTTGGGAAACATGCGTTCGGTCATTGCAGCCGAAAAGGCGGTCAGCTGCCAGGGCTCGAAAGTCTCCAGCTCAGGCTCAAGATTGAGCAGTTCGGTCATGGGGTTTCTCCACTTGGTGACGGTCGGACTATTGTACGGCTTTGCAGGCCCGAGCAGTAGGGGCGGGGGCTGCTCCCCCCACGGAATTACCTGATATACTCGAGCCCGTTTACCCACTAATAACGAGAACAAGAGCAATGAATCACCCCCACCCTGCTGCTGCCCTGATCCGGCTGCTGGACGGGTTCAGTGAATGGACCGGTCGCCTGATCAGTTGGCTGACGCTGTTCATGGTTGTCGCGACGTTTGTCGTTGTGGTCATGCGCTATGTGTTTGAACAGGGCAACATCGCCCTGCAGGAATCCGTGGTGTACATGCACAGTTTCGTATTCCTGCTCGGCGCTGCCTACACCCTCAAGCATGACGGTCATGTACGCGTCGATATCATCTACCGCCCCCTGGGCGAGAAAGGCAAAGCCATCATCAATCTGATCGGCACCCTGTTCCTGCTGCTGCCGGTCTGTATTTTCCTGTTCTGGATCTCCTGGGAGTATGTGGCCACCTCGTGGTCACTGAAAGAAGGCTCTCAGGAGGCGGGCGGCATCGCCTATCGCTATGTGCTCAAGTCAGCCCTGTTGGCCATGCCGGCCATGATGGTGCTGCAGGGCATCGCGGAACTGCTGCGCAGCCTGCTGGTGCTCACCGGCAAGGCTCACCTGCCACCGGCTGAAGAGGAGCATGCCCTGTGACCGAACTACTGCCACTGCTGCTGTTTGCAGGCGCCATTGTCGTGCTGCTTATGGGGTACTCCGTCGCCTTCTCTCTGGCGGGTACCGGCCTGCTGTTTGCCGCCATCGGCACCCTGACCGGGCACTTTGATGCGGTTTTTCTGGAAGCCGTCCCCAACCGCGTGTTCGGAGTGATGAACAATGAGGTCCTGATCGCCGTTCCCCTGTTCGTATTCATGGGCGTGATGCTGGAGAAATCCCGCATTGCCGAAGAACTGCTCGATACCATGGCAGCCCTGTTTGGCACCCTGCGCGGCGGCTTGGGTATCTCGGTGACGCTGGTGGGCATGCTGCTGGCGGCCAGCACCGGTATCGTGGGTGCCACCGTGGTCACCATGGGCCTGCTGTCACTGCCGACCATGCTCAAGCGCGGCTATGACCCCGCCGTTGCCACCGGCACCATCTGCGCCTCGGGCACACTGGGCCAGATTATCCCGCCCTCCATCGTACTGGTCCTGCTGGGCGATGTGATCTCCTCTGCCTATCAGCAGTCACAGATCGACCAGGGCATCTTTTCACCGGAAACCGTGACCGTGGGCGACCTGTTCCTGGGCGCACTGATTCCGGGCCTGCTGCTGGTAGTCGCGTATATCGGCTACATGGTGTTTGTCGCAATCACCCGCCCGCGTGCGGTTCCGGCCATTCCGGAGGAAGAGCTGAACCAGATCACCAACCTCTGGCTGCGGGCGCTGAAGGCACTGGTACCACCGGTGGTCCTGATCGGGCTGGTACTGGGCTCCATTCTGGGCGGGTTCGCAACCCCGACCGAGGCCGCCTCCGTGGGGGCAGTGGGAGCCATGGGGCTGGCCGTCATGCGCCGCGCCTTCAACCTGAAAACCCTGAATGAAGTGATGCGCTCCACCACCCAGGTCAGCTCCATGGTGTTTATCATCCTGGTCGGCGCGTCCATCTTCTCGCTGGTGTTCCGCGGCTATGGCGGTGACGATCTGGTGCGCGACTTCCTGCATGACCTGCCCGGCGGCGTTTTCGGCGCCATGGCCATCGTCATGCTGATCGTCTTCCTGCTCGGCTTCTTCCTCGATTTCATCGAGATCACCTTCGTGGTGGTCCCGATCGTGGCACCGATTCTATTGAGCATGGGGCTGGATCCGGTGTGGCTGGGCGTCATGCTGGCACTGAACCTGCAAACCTCGTTCCTGACACCGCCGTTCGGGTTCGCGCTCTTTTATCTCAGGGGGGTCGCGCCCGAGCATGTGTCCACAGGCCAGATCTACAAAGGCGTGGTGCCCTTTATCCTGATCCAGCTGGCCATGCTGGCGCTGCTGGCCTGGCAAACCGGGCTGGCGACCTGGCTGCCAACCGCAGTGTACGGATAAGTGTCGCAATAAAATAACAGCTGACTTCTTGCATTTCGCGCTGACGGGTCCACACTTTCCCATATCGGACTTAACAGCCTTAATGCGAATGGTGCCCCCCCCATGCCAAGGAGTCAGCTGTTTCAATTCAAGTCGCCTGACGTTGCCAAGGCACGCTCGAGCGCATCACTGCCCCCCTGGAAGGTTCTGAGTGTCGAGGATGACCCGGACTACCAGGCCTCTCTCAAGCATGCCTGTGCTTCCCTGCAGGTGGATGAGCGTCCCATCGAATTAATGACCGCCCGCTCGGCACTGGAAGCGGCACGGATTATTCCGGAACACCCTGATATCAGCGTGATCCTGCTGGATGTGGTCATGGAAGAGGATGATGCCGGCCTCAAGCTGGTCAGCACGATCCGGGAGTTCATCGGCAACCAGCTGGTGCGCATCGTACTGCTGACCGGCCAGCCCGGCATGGCCCCCCGCACCGATATCATGCGGCACTACGATATCGACGATTACTGGTGCAAGTCGGACCTGACTCACGACCATCTGCTGTCGGTGATGAACGGCAACATCCGCACCTGGGACCGCACCCGCCAGCTCGAGCGCGCACGGCAGGGCCTGCAGATCATCGTCGATGCCTCCCAGTCACTCAGCCAGCAGCGCGACCTGCAGCAATACACCCAGTCCGTGCTGTCGCACCTGGGTTCATTGCTGGATGTTCAGGCCGGCGGAATTGTCTGTGCACTTCAGCCTCAGGATGCGGGGCTGGATGAATCTGATGTCATGGCCGCCAGTGGCAAATTCGCAGGCCTTCAAAACCACTCCCTGCAGCATATCGCAGACCGGGAAATGCTCGGCACAATTGAGGAGGCACTGGGCAGCAGGCAGCATATTTACATGCCGAGCTATACCGTCCTGAACTTTGTCGAAGCCGAGCAGGGTGACAATCGCTATCTTGTAGTGGTGCAAACGGATCGAGCGCTGGAGCAGGCAGAAATCAACCTGCTGGAGGTGTTCTGCGAGAACATCAGCACCGGTTTTCGTAACATCGCACTCTATAACCGCCTGAACCGGCTGGCCTATCAGGACACCCTGCTGGAAGTGCCCAATCGCAACTACCTCAAGCGTGCACTCAGGCAGATGACCACCCCCGAAAGTGAGCAGCACCTGTTTATCACGGTACGGCTGCACGAACTCAATGACGCGGCGCTGATCTTCGGTGAGGACTTTTGCGATGATGTGCTACGCGCCCTGATTGAACGGCTGAAGTCACTTTGCGAAGGCCCTGCACTGGTAGCACGGCTGGATCGCTACGACTGCGCCCTGCTGGCACCTGCAGCCGAGATCCATCCCGATATTCAACAAGCGCTGCAATCCACCTTCTGTATTGACGGTGCCACCCATCATATTCAATCCATCACTTCCGTGGTCCAGCTGAAAGACTGCATCGACAGCCCTGCCGAGCAGGTCCTTCGGCTGGGTGAGCTGGCGGTCGAAGGGGCGCTGCGTGACGGCAAGCGTTTTGTGACCTATGACCCCAGCCATGAACAGCAGATGCGCGAGCGCCAGCTCCTGCTGGACAAGCTGCGTCAGGCGCTGGACCAGAAGTCCTTTACCCTGGCCTTTCAGCCCAAGGTCTGCCTGCAGAGCGGTACTCTGAAAGGTTTTGAAGCACTGGCCCGCTGGACCGACCATGACGGCACACCGATTTCACCCGGCGTCTTCATCCCGTTGGCCGAAACGGCAGGGCTGATCAACGAACTGGATTTCCAGGTGTTCGAGATGACACAGGCATTCGTGCAAAGACTGAAGGAGCAGAGTACCCCCGTACCCGTGGCTTTCAACACCTCGACGCTGGACCTGCTCAGCCCGGAGTATTTCGAACACCTGCTGACCCGTATCGAGGCTTCCGGCTCCCCCGAGCTGCTGGATATGGAGATCACCGAGACACAGGTGATGGAAGAGTACGAACAGACGGCACAGCAGCTGCACAAACTGCGTCAGATCGGGGTGGGTATCAGCATTGACGATTTCGGGACCGGATATTCCTCCCTTTCGCATATCACGGACCTGCCTGCCAGTACGCTGAAAATTGACCGCGCGTTCGTCAGCCGCTTGGGTGAATCCGAGGATGCCTTGCATGTGGTCGAAATGATTCTGCGACTCAGCGAGCGCTTCGGCTTTGAAGTGGTGGCAGAGGGCATTGAAACCGAGTATCAGCAGCAGGTCCTGACATCCCGCGGCTGCACCACCGGCCAGGGCTTTCTCTTTGCCCGCCCACTGCCGCTTGAAGAGGCACTCAAGTACGCGCGGGAGCATTATGGCAGCGAGGCAAGCCGGGAGGACTCCTCATCGCCGTAATACAGCGCAAGCGCCGGCGGTTCTTGATCTGGCTGGCCCTGTTTATGCCACTGTTGCTGGTCACCGGCATCACCGCCGGGGTGACCTACAGCGAACTGTACCGGCTCAAGCTGCAGCCGGTGATCAGTACCCAGACAACGCTCATTGACCGGCTCAGCGCTCGCCTCAATCGGGAACTGGGCTATCTGGCCCAGCTGACCCGCATCCTTCAACAAAGCGTTGCTTTCAGAGATTCTCTGCAACTGGACAGCCCACTCGATATCACTCTAATGAGTCGGCATTTCAGCCGCTTTGGCGAGGCCTCGGCGCTGATCTCCCAGATCCGCTGGCTCGATCATCAGGGCCAGGAGCGGGTTCGCGTCAACCTGTCGCCACAGGGCGCACAGCCTGTTTCTGATACACAGCTACAGAACAAGCGTAGCCGCTACTATTTTCGGGAGGCGCTGCGACTGGCACCCGGTGAGATCTACCTGTCGCCACTGGACCTGAATGTCGAGCAGGAGGTGCTGGCCATGCCGCCGGTCCCGACGGTGCGCGCGGCCATGCGCACGACCCCGGTAGACGGCCTGAAACCCGGCGTACTGGTGATCAACTTCTCGCTGACCGAACTGTTCAAGGAGCTGCGCGAACTGCAGCAGCCCGACCGGAAAATTGAATTGCTGAACGCACAAGGCTATTGGCTGGTCCATCCTGCACCCTGGCGTGAATGGGGGTTTCTGTATGACCAGCCCTACCTGTCGCTGGCGCAGGCGGCGCCGGCACTCTGGCAACAAATCCGTCAGCAGGCCAACCACCGCGGAGAGCGCTCGGGCGGACATATCTGGAGCCATAGCCGAATCCAGCCGCTGCCATCAGAGGAGCGCTACTGGCACCTTATTCTGTCCGGTTCACCGGATACCCTGGCTCAGATTCGACGCAGTATCGCCCTGCCCACGGCGGCCATCAGTGCACTGGTGCTGCTCACCGGCGGCGGTTTTCTGTGGCGGGTCGCCAAGGGGGAAGACAGCCGTCTTCAACTGCTGAAGGATCTGAGGCAGGAGCAATCCGAACTGCGACAGGCCAATCAGGAGCTGAAACTGTCGCTGGAACGTCAGCAACAGTTGCAGAATGAGCTGGTGGAAACCCGCAAGCTTTCTTCTCTGGGCATGATGGTCGCGGGCGTGGCACATGAATTGAACACCCCCACGGGCAGCACTCTGGTCACCCTCACATCGCTGGAGGACTCTCTGCACAAGCTGGAGCAGGCGGTTGATCAGGGTGAACTGACCGAAGACCAGATGCATGCCTACCTGAAACATGCGGACGAAGGTTTCCGCCTGGCACACCGCAATCTGGAGCGCGCTGCAGGCCTTGTGCGCAGTTTCAAGCGGCTGGCCGTGGATCGCAGTCTGGATGAGCCCGTGACCTTCCGGCTGCGCGACTGTACGAACGATCTGGCCAACAGCCTGAAGCCAAGGCTCAAGCACGGCCAGGTGAAATTGACACTGGACATACCCGAGTGCGAGCTGTTCAGCCACCCGGGACTGCTGTCGCAGGTACTGCAGAATCTGGTTGAGAACGCCCTTGAGCATGCCTTCCAACCGGGTGAGGCTGGCCATATTCGGATCGAAGGACGGCTGCTGTCAGGCGATCAGCTGGAATTGAGTATCAGTGACAACGGCCGTGGCATCCCCGCTGAAGAGCACTCCCGACTGTTCGATCCCTTTGTGACCAGCGGCCGCAGTGAAGGGCACACCGGGCTGGGGCTGCATCTGGTACATCAATGGGTCACGCAACTGCTGAAAGGCTCCATACAGCTGGACAGCGCACCGGGCAAAGGCACCCGGTTCAGGCTGCGACTGCCCCTGCGTTTCACAGGTCGTCAAACATCCCCTTGAGGCTGTTCAGTGTCGCCCGTCCCTTGGCCCGATTCTGTTCCGGGCGGTCATCGCCCCGCCCCTCGTGTTCCAGATCATCGGTCGGCAGCTCGTCCAGAAAACGGCTGGGCATGCACTCCTGCCACTCGCCAAACTGGCGCCGCTGTTTGGCCAGCGTCATGGTGAGGGTTTCCCGTGCGCGGGTAATACCCACGTACGCCAGCCGCCGCTCCTCTTCGATGGTATCCATTTCGATGCTGTTGCGATGGGGCAGCAGCTCCTCTTCCATGCCCAGCAGAAACACGTGCGGAAACTCCAGCCCCTTGGAGGCGTGCAGCGTCATCAGCTGCACCTTGTCGGTGTCGTCCTCCTCATCCTGCTGGTTCAGCATGTCCAGCAGCACCAGCCGCGCGATCGCTTCTTCAATGCCGGCCTCGGGGTCATCCTCCTGCAGCCGCTCCAGCGTACTGCCCAGCGATTCCACCAGAAAATAGACGTTCTGCATCCGCTTCTCCGCCACCACCTCACTGGAGGCGTTCTGGCGAATCCAGCCGGCATAATCGATCTGATCGATCAGGGCATGGATCGCCTCGATCGGGTCGCCCTGCTGGCAGCGGGTATACAGCTCGTCCATCAGTGCGCAGAAACGGCGCAGTCGTTCGACCGCCTGAGGCTGCAACTGCTGCTCCAGCCCCAACTCGCCGCAGGCCGAAAACAGGCTGATCTCCCGTGCCGAGGCATATTCACCCAGCTTGTGCAGCGTGCTGGGCCCGATTTCACGCCGGGGCAGGTTGATGATGCGCAGAAATGCGTTGTCATCATCCCGGTTGATCAGCACCTTCAGGTAGCTCATCAGATCCTTGATTTCAGCGCGGGCAAAAAACGAGGTGCCCCCGTTGAGCTTGTAGGGAATCTGATAATTCTGCAGCTTCATCTCGATCAGGCGCGACTGATGGTTGCCGCGATAGAGCACGGCAAAGTCGCGAAACGCAATCCGCTGACGCAGATGCCGATCCAGAATTTCGGTGGCAATACGCTCGGCTTCCGCATCGTCGTTACGGGTGTGCAGGACACGGATGGGCTCGCCATACCCCATTTCGCTCCAGAGCGTTTTCTCGAACACGTGAGGGTTGTTGGCGATCAGTGTGTTGGCCGCTTTCAGAATGCGGCTGGTCGAGCGGTAGTTCTGCTCCAGTTTCACTACTTTCAAACTGGGAAAATCCACCTGCAGCTGCGCCAGGTTTTCCGGTCGCGCCCCTCGCCAGGCATAGATCGACTGATCGTCATCGCCCACGACGGTAAGCCCACCGCGATGGCCGACCAGCTGGCGCACCAGCCGGTACTGGGACAGGTTGGTATCCTGATATTCGTCCACCAGCAGGTACTGTATGCGGCGCTGCCAGCGCTCCAGCACCTCGGGATGATCACTGAACAGCTGTACCGGCAACAGGATCAGGTCATCAAAGTCGACCGCGTTGTAGGCCCGCAGGTGGCGTTCATAGGCTTCGTAGGCGTGTCCGGCCAGAATATCGGCGGGGCCTTCTGCCGCCGCCAATACCTGATCCGGCGTGACCATGTCGTTTTTCCAGTTGGAAATACGATGCTGAATCTCGTTCAGCTGGTCGGTATCTTCATCATTCTGCAGCAGCAGGTCACGCAGCAATGCCTTGCTGTCCTGATCGTCAAACAGCGAAAAGCCGGACTTGAGCCCCAGATGCTTGCGCTCCCGGCGGATGATCGACAAGCCCAGGTTGTGAAAGGTTGATACAGTCAGCCCGCGTGACTCACCGCCCTGCAGCAACTGGCCCACACGTTCCTTCATTTCCCGTGCCGCCTTGTTGGTGAAGGTCACGGCCGCGATACGGCGTGCCTCAAACCCTGCCTCCCGGACCATCCAGGCGATCTTGCGGGTAATCACGCTGGTTTTGCCGGAGCCGGCCCCCGCCAGCACCAGCAGAGGGCCGCCAATGTAGTGCACCGCTTCGCGCTGACGTGGATTTAATTTGCTCATGACACCTCAAAAAAACTCAACCCGGCCCCATAGCGGCCGATAACCTTTCAGCTGCTGCTTGGAAAACGGGATCGACGGCCCGGGAGTTCAGCCTGCTGGCAAAGCGTGCTAACCTCGTCCGGCGATCAAAGTAGTCGCCTATTATGACATGGCCCCCTGATAAACTCAGTTCCCCATGCGCCAAGGTGCAGGGGGGAGGAAGTACCATGCAGGCAGAATTCGCACAGACCCGTTCGGGCGCCTCGACGCCCACTCTGGTGCTGGTCAGTGCCTCCCGCAATCTGGAGGCCTGCTGGCAGGATTGGCTGACACCCTGGTGGGGCGGTCAGCTCCACTACTTCGACTCCATCAAGCCAACCGTTTCTGTTCTGCAACACCTTCACCAACCCATTCTGCTGCTGGATGTAGCCGATCCCGAACAGGCCAATGATGCTCTGGATCAAGCTCGCCATGTGCATCCCAGTGTACCGGCCGTATTGCTGCTCCAGCAGGCCCCGGATATGGAACTCTGGGGGGCCCTGCTCGACGATCCGCTGAATGACTACCTGCACCTGCCCAGCAGCAACCCGGACACGATCCGACGCATTCTGCGCTACTGCACCCTGCAGCAGCGACATGCGGAAACGCCCAAGCTTCCGCCCAAGCCCGACCTGTCGTTGGAGGGCTATGACCCTGAGCTCTGGCGAGCGTTGCAGCGCGAAGAGTTCGAACTGTTCTACCAGCCGCGTATCGACCTGCGCCAGGGCGAGATCTGCGGAGCCGAAGCCCTGATCCGCTGGCAGCACCCGGAGCGCGGCCTGCTGCCACCGGACACCTTTATCCCCAGCTGCGAAACCTCGGGCCTGATCGTACCGCTGGGCTACTGGATCATTCAGGCGGCCGGACAGGCCCTGCCGGCCATGCATGAAGCCGGTCTTGCCGGTCGCATCGGCATCAACCTTTCATTCCGTCAGTTCCAGGACAGCTACCTGGCCTCCACCATCGAGCGACTGCTGGATGAACACAAGATGCCGAGCCATGCACTGGAGTTCGAGCTGACGGAAACGGCGCTCTGCAATGATGAAGAGCATGTCCGCAGCACCATTGAGCAGCTCAGCCAGCGCGGTGTGGAGTTCTCACTGGACGACTTCGGTACCGGCTATTCTTCCTTCAGCCTGCTGCAAAAGCTGCCGATCACCACCCTCAAGATCGACAAGTCCTTCGTGGACGGGATTCCCGGCAACCCGGACGATGAAGAGATTGTACGCGCCATCATCAACCTGGCCCACAACCTGAAAAAACAGGTGATTGCGGAAGGGGTGGAAACGCGCGCCCAACTCGAATTCCTGATTCGACACGACTGTGATCAGGTACAGGGATACTTCTTCAGCCGCCCTGTCCCGCTGGATCAGTTTCTGACGCTGCTCAGCCGGCGTCAGCGTCATCAACACACCCTCTGAACGCCAGCGCTTCCAGCAGCTGCGCGGCCTCTACCCTCGACTGCCCCGCCAGATCGGCCAGTGTGCGTGCGACCTTCAAAATGCGATGACAACTGCGTGCCGACAGCTGATAGCGCTCCATGACACGGGTTAAAAGCACCCGTCCATCCGCGTCCAGACCGCAGACCTGCTCCAAAACGGTGCCGCCCAGATCCCGGTTCATACAGCCCTGACGCACCAGCTGACGTTCATGGGCCCGCACCACGCGCTGGCGTACTTCGGCGCTGCTTTCACCGGGCTGAGTCGGTGCCAGCAGAGCGTCAGGCGGCAGCGCCGGCACATGCAGTTGCAGGTCGATACGGTCCAGCAGCGGACCGGAAATTTTCTGCTGGTAACGCCGTATCTGGTCCGGCGTGCACAGGCAGCGATCCGTACCATCGCCGTGATAGCCACAGGGACAGGGGTTCATGGCTGCGACCAGCTGGAACCGGGCCGGGTAAAGCGTCTGGCGCATGGCGCGCGAAATCAGGATCTCACCGGTTTCCATGGGCTCACGCAGCACTTCCAGCACCCGACGCGGAAATTCCGGCAACTCGTCCAGAAACAGTACACCCTGATGCGCCAGCGAAATTTCACCCGGCCGCGGATGGCTGCCGCCACCCACCAGTGCCACCGCCGAGGCGGTATGGTGAGGGGCCCGAAAGGGTCGGACACCGTCACAGGCCGGGCGGACATCGCGCCCCGAGATGGAGGCGATTGCCGCGACTTCCATCCGCTCGCGAGCCGCCAGATCCGGCAGCAGCCCGGGCAGTCGCGCGGCCAGCATGCTCTTGCCGCTCCCCGGCGGTCCTGAAAAAAGCAGATTATGGCCGCCGCTGGCCGCCACCTCCAGTGCGCGGCGCGCCTGCAGCTGGCCCTTGACCTCGGCCAGATCCGGCATGTCGACCAGGCCAACATCCGATTCGGACACCACCACCGGCGCCAGCGGCCGACGCCGCAGCAGGTGTTCGACCAGCTCAATCAGGTGTACCGGTGCCAGCACCTCCACCTCTTCTGCCATTGCCGCTTCCTCGGCATTGTCGCGAGGCACCACAAGAGTGCGTTTAAGGCGGCCGGCTGCCACCGCCGCCGGCAGCACCCCGCGAACCGAGCGAATCTCGCCCGACAGGGAGAGTTCGCCCAACACTTCCAGGTCGGGGGTCGGCTTCCAGCCCTTGAGCTGTCCGGAGGCGGACAGGATGCCGATGGCAATGGCCAGATCATAGCGTCCGCCTTCCTTGGGCAGGTCGGCGGGTGCCAGATTGATTGTGATGCGGCGTTGCGGGAAGTCGAACCCCGCCGTAATCAGGGCACTGCGGACCCGCTCACGGCTTTCTTTCACGCCCGTTTCGGGCAGGCCCACAATGGACATGGAGGGCAGGCCCCCCGAGAGATGTACTTCCACCGAAACCGGTGGCGCACTGATCCCGAGCTGTGCCCGGGTCTGAACAACGGCAAGTGACATGACACCATCCTTGTGTCGCGTATTTCGGGTGACGCCTGGGGTTAGCCTTCCGTCGGCGCGTCGTCTGTGGCGGCGGCGGGCGCTTCCAGTGCCTGGAGACGCTGCTCCAGCTGTTCCAGACGCTCACGGGTCCGCATCAGCACCGCCTGCTGGGCATCAAACTCTTCCCGCGTCACCAGATCCAGGCGTGCAAAGGTGCCCTGCAGCAGGCTGCGCATCTGCTCCTGCAGCTCCTGCTGGCCCGGAATGTCAGGGCGCCCCGCCAGGAGTTGATTGAATTGACCGGACAGGCTGTCGATCAGTTTCTGGTGAATCATGGGTCTCTCCATCAAAGTGGTCAGCTGATGCGCCCACTATAAACCAGATTGGGGCTCAGGTCAGACCGGCCATCGCGCACCAAAAGAGCACACGCACCAGTTTGGTGCAATATTTTCTGCTCCAATCTGAAGCCCGCCCGCCTCTGTTAAGCATATTTCATCGTAACCACCTGTTTAAACAGCAAAAAAAACTACTTGGCACAACCTTCGCTTATACCGGGCATAGCGCCAGCATCCTGAATGTCGGGATGTCCGGATCAACGCATAGCCTAGAGGACACAACGATGAAACTGATCTCAGCGATCATCAAACCGTTCAAGCTGGATGATGTACGTGAGGCCCTGTCCGACATCGGCGTTCAGGGGATTACCGTTACCGAAGTCAAGGGGTTCGGGCGCCAGAAAGGCCACACCGAGCTGTACCGTGGCGCCGAATACATTGTCGACTTTCTGCCCAAGGTTCGTATCGATGCGGCCGTAGCAGACGACATTGTCGATCAGGTGCTGGAAGCGATCAGCAAGGCATCGCACACCGGCAAGATCGGTGACGGCAAGATTTTCGTGACACCGCTGGAGCAGGTGGTTCGCATCCGAACCGGTGAATCCGGCCACGACGCGCTATAAGTCCACTTGACCAAGATTCCGTTTATCTCTGGAGGATATAACAATGGAAGAACTGCTGAACTCAACAGCCGGGGATGTGACCCAGCTGAAGTACGCGGTCGATACCTTCTACTTCCTGATGTGTGGTGCATTGGTGATGTGGATGGCGGCCGGTTTTGCCATGCTCGAGGCGGGTCTGGTGCGTGCCAAGAACACCACCGAGATTCTGACCAAGAACATCGCCCTCTACGCCATCGCCTGTACCATGTACCTGCTGTGTGGCTACTACATCATGTACAGCTCAGATGCCGGTGGCGTGCTGCCGAGCCTGGGTGCACTGATCGGTGATGAAAACGCGGTCGATGCCGTTCTGGCCGGCGGCGATGACGCACCTTACTACTCCATGCGTTCCGACTTCTTCTTCCAGGTCGTGTTCGTGGCAACCGCCATGTCCATCGTATCCGGTGCCGTCGCCGAGCGTATGAAGCTGTGGGCGTTCCTGGCCTTTGCCGTCGTCATGACCGGCTTTATCTACCCGACTTCCGGTTACTGGACCTGGGGCGGTGGTTTCCTGAGCGAAGCCGGTTTCTCTGACTTCGCCGGTTCCGGTATCGTCCACATGGCAGGTGCTTCTGCTGCTCTGGCCGGTGTTCTGGTCCTGGGTGCTCGTAAGGGCAAATACGGCAAGAATGGTGAAATCAACGCCATTCCGGGTGCCAACCTGCCGCTGGCTACTCTGGGTACCTTCATCCTGTGGATGGGCTGGTTCGGCTTCAACGGTGGTTCCGAGCTGAAACTGTCTGATGTGGGTGAAGCCAACGCCGTTGCCGAAATCTTCGTCAACACCAACGCTGCCGCTGCCGGTGGTGTGATCGCTGCCCTGATCGTTGCTCGCCTGTGGTTCCGCAAGGCGGACCTGACTATGGCGCTGAACGGTGCTCTGGCCGGTCTGGTCGCCATCACGGCTGATCCGCTGTCTCCGAGCGCGCTGGCCTCTACCCTGATCGGTGCGATCGGTGGTGCTCTGGTGGTTGTCTCCATCGTGGCGCTGGACAAGCTGCGTATCGATGACCCGGTCGGTGCCATCTCCGTGCACGGTGTAGTCGGTATCTGGGGCCTGCTGGCCGTACCGATGAACAACGGTGATGCAACCTTCGGCGCTCAGCTGCTGGGTATCGTCTCCATCTTCGGCTGGGTCTTCATTGCCAGCCTGGTGGTCTGGATGATTCTGAAAGCGGTCATGGGTGTCCGTGTCAGCGAAGAAGAAGAGTACGAAGGGGTCGACCTGGCCGAGTGTGGTATGGAAGCCTACCCGGAATTTACCGGCGGCAAGAAGTAAACCCGCTACCGGATACTCCCTTCAGGCTGCGCAGATTATGCGCAGCCTTTTGATTATGGGTATACTGGCGCCCAAGGAGTCTCCACCGAACGACGGTGGGTACACTGGGACTGCCCCAACATTGCGAGGACTTGAATGATGAAACTCGTCACAGCGGTGATTAAACCGTTCAAGCTGGATGACGTTCGCGAGGCCCTGTCCGATATCGGCATTCAGGGCGTAACCGTGACCGAGGTAAAAGGCTTCGGCCGCCAGAAAGGCCACACGGAACTCTACCGTGGTGCAGAGTACGTGGTCGACTTCCTGCCCAAGGTCAAAATTGAGGTCGCCATCGACGACGATATGCTCGATCAGGTGATTGAGGCGATCAGCAAGACTGCCAACACCGGCAAGATTGGCGATGGCAAGATCTTCGTCATGCCGCTGGAGCAGGTGGTGCGTATCCGTACCGGCGAGACTGGCCCGGACGCCCTCTGATTGGCCGGCCGGCCTTCAGGGCCGGCCTGCTCTTGATGAACCCGTCTATCAGTTCTGCGCATCCTGCGCGGCTTCACGAATCGCTTCGCCCGCCTTGGACAAATCCTTCCCAGCCCCTTCAATGGTGCTGCATCCGGCCTGAAGACCAAACGCCAGCAGCAGCCCCAGACTGGCCATCAAACTGAACAGTTTTTTCTGCATGGTGAACCCTCATCATGTGACGCGACTTGATCATACGGTCAGCCGATCCGGGATGGCATTTCGGCTGTACGCCTCTATTCTATACTGAAAACGGACCCGGTGACGCAGGAGGCCAGGATGCTGAGAGTACGACCGATCAGAGCAGGCGATGCAGGCCTGCTGCAGCAGATTTCGCGTGAGGCCGGCCCCGGTTTCACCTCACTGCCGGACAACCCGGAACTGCTCAACACCAAGTTGAGGCAGTCGATCGACGCCTTTGAGCGCACCCACGAGCCGGCACCGGTGACCTACCTGTTCGTGCTGGAAGACACGGAGACCGGCGAGGTAATGGGTACCAGCGGCGTCACCGCTGCAGTGGGCCTGGACGCGCCCTGGTATCACTACCACATCGGCACCATCGTACATGCCTCACATGAACTGGGCATTTACAACGAGTTCCGCACCCTGTACCTCTGTAACGACTACACCGGCAGCTCGGAGCTCTGCTCCCTGTTTCTGCGCCCGGACAGCCGTGGCAGCGGCGGGGGCGGTCTGCTCTCCCGTGCCCGCTTCCTGTTCATGGCACAGCACCCGGAGCGCTTTGCCGATCGGGTTATTGCCGAAATGCGCGGTTTTACCGACCATGACGACAGCAACCCGTTCTGGGAAGGGCTGGGGCAACACTTCTTCTCCATGCACTATCGCAAGGCCGACTTCCTGACCGGCTCGGGCAACAAGGTGGTCATTGCCGAGCTGATGCCCCGGCATCCGATCTACATTCACCTGCTGCCGGAGGCTGCCCAGGCGGTGATTGGCGAAGTACATCCGAACACCCGTCCCGCCTGCCAGCTGCTCAAGTCACAGGGCTTCCGGTATGAAAACTATGTGGATATCTTTGACGCGGGCCCCACGCTGGCGGCGCGGCCGGAGGAGATTCATGCCATCGCCCGCAGCCGCTGTGTGGAGGTGGTCATCGACTCGACACCGCCGCCCGCCAGCGCACGTCCATTCCTGATCAGCAATACCCAATGCGAGCACTTTCGCTGCACCCAGGCCCGGGTGCAACCGAACCTGAAACGGGTGCATCTGCTGCCGGAGGTGGCCGCTTGTCTGGACGTGAGTGCGGGTGATCAGGTGCGGCTGGTCAGCCTGCCGGCGGCAGCTGGATCCTGAATTCAAAACCGCCCTCCGGGCGATTGCACGCACTGAGCGTGCCACCCTGCTGATCCACGGCACGGCGGGCAATGCTCATGCCCAGCCCGAAGCCATCCCCCTGATCGCCACGGACGAACGGCTCAAACAGGCGCGGCAACACCTCGGGATCGACACCGGGGCCGGTATCCTGCAAGCGCAGGTCCAGTCGGCCATCCGCCCTCTGCTCCAGCAGCAGGCATGCTGCGCTGTCCGCAGGCGTGTGACGCAGCAGGTTTTCGATACCGTTCTGCAGTGCCTGCAGCAGCAGTTCACGTCGACCGAGCCAGAACACCTCCCGGTCGGGCAGCGTCAGCCTGAAGGGACGCTGGGGCTGCCTCAGCTGCACGTCTTCTGCCAGCGACCGGCACAGGGCCGACAGTGAAAATCGCTCGGGAGCCTTTGACGCCTGCTCCCGACTGAAACTGAGAATATCGCCGATCAGCGCATCCAGACGCTCGCATTCACGGTTGATGCGCGCCATCATCGGGTCATCCGCCGTGAGGCGCTGCTCGATCAAACCGGCGGCCGCCTGCAGCCGGGCCAGCGGTGCCCTCAGTTCATGTGACACATCCTGCAGCAGGCGCTGACGTGCCAGCAGCGTCTGCTCTACCGATTCGACCATGCAGTCAAACTCACGGGTCAGCTCACCGATCTCGTCCTGCCGTTGACTGAGCCCGGCATCGGCCCTGAGGGTCAGGTCCTGAGCCTGATGCAGGTCACGCACATGATCCCGCAGGCGCCGAATCGGCCGTACCACCAGAGCCCCCAGCAGCAGGCCCGACAAGCCGGACACCACCAGAATCAGTACCATCTGCACCGAAAACAGGCGTCCCAGCAGCCGTTCCACCATGAACGCCTCGCGAGGCAATGCCACCCAGGCGCGGTATTCGTGCCCGCTGTCCGTGGTCAAGGAAAGCTTGAGGGATCGATGTGACGGGCGCTCGAGCTGCGGCAGCAGGGGCTGCTCACGCTCGGTGTCGTACAACCAGACAGGCACCGAGCGATGCCGGCCCGGCAGGCGATACCAGTCCTTCACGCCCGCTTCATAGCGCTCCAGCATCAGCATGGCCTGACCACGGGCACGCGCCTCCAGCAGTGCAAGGCGCTGGTCCTGATCGTAACGGCTGCTTAACAGCAGAAAGGTCCCGCCCATGCCCACCAGACTGACCAGCCAGATCACCAGAAACATCTTCCAGAACAGACGCTGGTACCACTTCATGCCAGACTCCTGACAAACTGATAGCCCTGCCCGCGCACGGTCTTGATCCGTTCGGCACCATCCGCTGCAACGGCCGCCAGCTTTTGACGCAGCCGGCTCACGTGTACATCAATGGCCCGGTCATAGGCGGTCAGCTCCCGGTGCAGGACCCAGCGGGTCAGGTCCTCCTTGCTCAGCACCTGTCCGGCATGCTGCATCAGGTAGGCCAGCACGTTGAACTCGGCGCTGGTCAGGTGCAGCGGTTCATGGTCATAAGTTGCTTCCCGCTGGCCCGGATCCAGCACCAGATTGTCCGCTTGCAGAACACGCCGAGGAAAGGCGCCGGCTTCCTCGGTGCGCTCGCCATTGCCCCCGGCACAGCGCCGGAGAATGGCCTTGATCCGTGCCGACAGCTCTCGCGGATGGCAGGGCTTGGACAGATAATCATCGGCGCCCATCTCCAGACCCAGAATCCGATCGATGGCCTCGCCCCGGCCCGTCAGCATCAGCACGGGCACGTCCAGACGGGGGCGCAGTTGTTGCAGCAGCTCCAGCCCGCTCATGCCCGGCATCATGATATCCAGCACGATCAGATCCGGCGGCGACGCCTGCAGCACGTCCAGTGCGGCCTGTGCCGAATGCACCGAGGCAACCTGATAGCCCTCGTGCGACAGGTATTCCGACAGCATGGCACAGAGTTCCGGATCATCATCCACCAGCAGCAGCCGGGCTTGAGTCTGATGTTGCATATACTTTCCTCCTGCCATCATTCTAGGGCGCGGATGCCTGCTTCCGAACGACCTTTACCTAACTTTACCCCGTCGGCACACAACTTTGCGCACGTCTTCCGCATACTGCCCCTACATCAACACAGGAGGCATTTCCCATGAAAACACGCAAATGGGTGGTAACAACACTGGCCTTGTCACTGGTCGCCGGCAGCAGTGCTCTGGCCTATGCCGGGCAGAAAGAGGGCTGTGACAAGGGAATGCAGCGCGCCGAGCGTCATGCCGACCGGCTGGCGGAGCGGCTGGACCTGGACCCGGCACAGACGGCATCGCTGAAGGCGCTGTTCAACGATCAGGCTGCCCAGCGGGCTGACCACCCGGGGCAGGGCAAGCGGATGCACGGACTGCAGGCACTGGACCCCAACGCGGCGGACTATCAGCAGCAGGTGCAGGCACTGATCACCGAGATGCAGCAGCAACTGGCCGAGCGGATACAGGCCAGAGCCAGTTTTCAGGCATCACTCTATGCCATTCTGACCCCGGAGCAGGAGCAGAAAATGGCCGAACTCCAGGCCCGCAAGGCGGCACACCGGGGACATGGCCACGGGCATTAGGGTGCGGGTGATCGCTGGTAAATCAGGCTTCGGCCGCCAGACGGGCCCGCAACTTTCGCTCCTGGCGCTGGCTCAGCAGCGCCTGGGCGATCCCCGAGCCCAGAATCAGACCACAGCCGGACAGCTGCATCAGGTTCAGGGACTGGTCAAACAGAACCCAGCCAAAGGTGACCACCGCGATCGGCTCCATGTAGGCCAGGGTGCCGAAGGTGGCCGCCGGCAGCTCCCGCAGTGCCACCACCGCAAACAGGATCGCCAGAAAGCCCGGCAGCAGACCGGCCATGAAGAGCCAGCCCCACTGGGCCGTCGAGATACTCTCCCCCTGCTGCAGCATCAACGGCAACATGCACAGGGCACCCGCCAGCAGCTGATACCAGCACCGGGTATAGGTATGCACGCGGGCGGGCATGATCCGGTTCATCAGGATAAAGCCGGCATAAGCCAGCATCGCCAGCAGTGCGAACAGCATGCCGGTCGCATCCTCCGGGTTATCGAAGCTGAGCTGAAACTCCATCATCATGGCAAACCCGAACAGTGCCAGCAGTATCAGGCCGATTCCCGCAGGGCTCAGGCGCTCACCCATGCAGAAATGGGCCACGATGGAGGCCGTCACCGGCGACAGATAGACCATCATGATCGCATTGGCCATGCTGGTGTAGAGCATCGCCTGCACGTAACAGACAATAAACGTCGACAGCAGACCGCCATTGATCAGGACACGCCAGCCCGGCCAGTGCCAGAGCAGCCGCGCCTGCCCGACCAGCAACAGGTAGGCCAGCATCAGCACGGCCCCCAGCCCCAGGCGGTAGAATGTGAGGGTTTCGGCACTCAGGCCCGCGTAACGGGAGATCACACCGATGGTCCCCATCAGGACAGCGGACACGACCGCCATCAATAAAAAGGGGGCTGAACCAGCCCCCTGTTGTGTCTGTGTTGGCATCGGGTGGTCAGCCTCCCTGCTCAATTCCCAGCACCGCAAGCGCGGCCTGCGCACAGGCGATATCCTGCTGCTGCGAGGCGCCTGATACACCGACGGCCCCCACACACTCATCATTCAGCATCACCGGCAGGCCACCGCCCAGCATCAGCAGATCCGGATGGGTATCCAGTGCGGCCAGCAGGTGCACATCCTCGGCGTTCCTGTCGCGAAAGAAGTTGCTGGGCACCTTGAAACCCGCCGAGGTCCGCGCCTTGCGCAATGACAACTGAGAGGTCTGCGGCGGGGCATCATTCATGCTCAGCTGCGCCAGCGGCTGTCCGGCGCGCCCGACCACGGCAATGCTCACTCTCACCCCCTGGCGCTCGGCCTCTTCCGCCGCGGCGGTCACGGCTGCCAGAGCAGCACGGTAGTCCAGCGAGGTGTGTGATACAGTCAATGACGTGGTCATGGCAGGCTCCTTGTGCAGCTTATTCGGTGCGTTCAAACATCAGATCCCAGACACCGTGCCCCAGGCGCTCGCCGCGCTGCTGAAACTTGGTGACCGGACGCCATTCGGGCTGAGGCGAGTATTGTCCCTCACCGGCCCGGTTACGATAGCCCTCGGCGGCGGACATCACCTCCATCATGTGCTCGGCGTAGTTTTCCCAGTCCGTCGCCATGTGGAAGCAGCCGCCCACTCGCAGTTTCTTGCGGATGCTCTGGGCAAAGGCCGGCTGAACGATACGGCGCTTGTGGTGGCGCTTCTTCGGCCAGGGGTCCGGGAAAAACAGCTGCAGCGTATCCAGACTGTCATCCGGAATACACTGTGCCAACACCTCAACCGCATCATCACAGTACACGCGAATATTGGTCAGCCCTTCCTCGGCAACACGGGCCAGCAGGCGGCCGACACCCGGCGGATGCACTTCGATGCCAATAAAATCCTTCTCGGGCGCATGCCTGGCCATTTCGATCAGGGAATCACCCATGCCGAAGCCGATCTCGAGCACCACCGGCGCCTCGCGGCCAAACACCTCGGCATAGTCAATACGACCGTCGCCGAGTTCAAGGCCGTAGCGTGGCCAGTTCTCATCCAGCGCGCGCTGCTGGCCTTCGGTCATGCGGCCGGCACGCACCACAAAGCTGCGTACGCGACGGATCGGTTTCTGTTCGTCTGTCATGTCGTTGTTCACATTCAGGGCGCCAGCGCGCCCTGTCTCGTTACGTTCAGTTGTTGATCACGCCTTCCAGCGGCGAAGATGCGCTGGCATAGGCCTTGCGCGGCATGCGTACAGCCAGATGCGCTTCACGGCCGGCCTGCACTGCCTTCTGCATCGCTTGTGCCATCAACACCGGATTCTGCGCACCGGCAATGGCCGAGTTGACCAGCACGCCGGCACAGCCCATTTCCATCGCCATGGCGGCTTCAGAGGGTGTACCTATGCCTGCATCCACCAGAATCGGCACCTGCGCCTCTTCCAGAATCAGGCGGATGTTGTGCGGGTTCTGGATGCCCAGACCGGAGCCGATCAGCGAGCCCAGCGGCATCACGGCCACACAGCCGATCTCTTCCAGTCGCTTGGCGACAATCGGGTCATCGTTGGTGTACACCATCACCTTGAAGCCATCCTTGACCAGCGTTTCCGCCGCCTTGACGGTTTCCACGATATTCGGGTACAGGGTTTTCTGATCCCCCAGCACTTCCAGCTTCACCAGGTCGTGGCCGTCCAGCAGCTCACGGGCCAGACGACAGGTGCGCACGGCATCGTCGGCGGTATAGCAGCCTGCCGTGTTGGGCAGCAGGGTATAGCGCTCAGGGCTAATGACATCCAGCAGGTTGGGCTCGTCCGGATTCTGGCCCAGATTGGTCCGACGCACCGCCATGGTGACGATTTCAGCACCACTGGCTTCAATCGCGGCGCCCGTTTCCGCCATATCCTTGTATTTTCCGGTGCCTACCAGCAGGCGCGAACGAAAGGTCTGTCCCGCAATCACCAGCGGATCGTTGTGTTCCAGTTCTGACATCTTCTATACCCTGAATATGGAATTAAGTGAGCACGTCGAGCAGGCAGGTTCGGCTGTTAACCGCCGCCAATGGCATGGACTATTTCCACGCGGTCGCCGCTCGAAAGGCGGGTTGCGGCATGTTCGCTGCGCGGAATGATCTCAAGATTGAGCTCGATCGCAATCCGTTTTCCCGTCAACTGAAGCTGCTCGGTCAGGTCCGCCAGAGTGGTACTTTCCTGCACCTCCAGCGCCTCACCGTTCACCTGAATCTGCATTCTGTTTACCTTGTATAAGCAATGTAACGGCCAGGCTAAGCCAGCCAACAATGAACGCAACGCCCCCCACCGGGGTGATCATGCCCAGCCAGTGGGTACCGCTCAATGCCAGCACGTAAAAGCTGCCACTGAACAGCAGAATACCGACCAGAAACGCACCGGCACTCAGACTGAAACCGAAACGTGCCTCGCGTTGCTGCAGTAGCCCCACCGCCAGCAACGCCAGCACATGCCAGAACTGGTAATCGACTCCGGTCCGAAAGACCTCCAACAGGCGCGGACTCAGCTGCTCACGCAGGCCGTGGGCGGCAAAGGCCCCCAGCATGACCGCCAGTGCACCCAGCAGGGCAGCCAGCATCAGGACAGTGCGTGCCGACATTTGATTTCTCGCGATGGCATTATAATGGCTCAGGCACGGGCCCGAAATGAAAAAAGCCGCACGGGGCGGCTTGTGTTCTGGTGAATGCCCGGCTCAGGCCGTCAGCATCGCACCGCGTATTTTCTTCATGGCGTTCTTTTCCAGCTGGCGGATGCGCTCGGCCGAAACCTGGTATTCCGCAGCCAGCTCATGCAGCGTCGCCTTGTCTTCTGCCAGCCAGCGGCGCGCCAGAATGCTGCGGCTGCGATCGTCCAGATTTTCCATCGCACTGAGCAGACGACGCTGGGCATCTTCTTCCCAGTTGGCCTCTTCCAGCTGAACAGCCGGATCAGCCGACTGGTCTTCCAGATAGGCAGACGGCGACAGGTAGGTGCTCTCTTCGTCTTCGCTGGCAGGTGCATCGAAGGCGGTATCCGTGGACGCCATGCGGCCTTCCATCTGACGCACCACCTTGGCATCGACGCCCAGATCCTCAGCCACCGCCTGGACTTCCTCGTTGGTCATCCAGTTCAGTTTCTTCTTCTGCGAGCGCAGGTTGAAGAACAGCTTGCGCTGAGCCTTGGTGGTGGCGATCTTCACGATGCGCCAGTTACGCAGGATAAATTCATGCATCTCCGCCTTGATCCAGTGCACGGCAAAGGACACCAGACGCACACCCATGGTGGGATCAAAACGCTTAACGGCCTTCATCAGGCCGACATTGCCTTCCTGGATCAGATCGCCCAGCGGCAGACCGTAGCCGGAGTAGCTGCGGGCAATGTGAACCACGAAACGCAGGTGCGACATGACCAGCTGTCGTGCCGCTTCAAGATCGCTCTGGTAATGCAGGCGCTCTGCCAGATCCCGTTCCTCCTCGGCGGAGAGAATCGGAATGGCACTCACAGTCTGAACATAGGCATCGACATTGCGGCCCGGTGACAGATGTTCAACAACTTGCAAGCTTGTGCCCATTCAGGAATGACCTCGCAGTATTCACTATATTCACGTTTGTGACGCTATTCAGCGGCGAAAGTTCCACTTCAGCGCCGTCAAACTGGCAAAGGACAGAAAAATCTAACGCGATTCAGGATACAGCGCAAGTATTGCAACCGACTTACACTTCACCCGGTTCGATTTCACGCAGGTGACGGGCCACCGCCAGCCAGGACCCGACCCAGCCCAGCAGCACCGAGGCTCCCAGCATCAGCACCGAGCCCTCAAGCCCCAGCCCCTGCAGCTCAAACCGATTCAGGTACAGCTCGGCCAGTGCGCGCGCCGGAGCCTCCAGCATCAACAGAGCCAGTTGCACCAGCAGCCAGGCCAGCACACCGCCCAGCAGACCAAACCAGAAACCGCTGTACAGAAACGGGCGACGTACCCAGGCATCGGTTGCCCCGACCAGCTTGCTGACCAGAATTTCGTCACGCCGGCTTTCGATGGTCATCCGAACGGTGTTGCCCACCACCAGCAATACCGCCAGTGCCAGCAACCCGCCCAGTACATAGCTGCCGCGCTGCGCCAGCGCCAGCACGGCTTCCAGCCGCTGTACCCACTCCATGTCCAGCACCGCCTCGGACACCTGCGACAGCCCCGCCAGCTCCGTTTTCAGCAGCGGCAGCTTGACCGGATCATCCGACAGGGGCGTGACCATAATCACCGCCGGCAACGGATTGGCCTCCAGTTGCTCCAGCAGGTCGGAAAAAGCGGAGTATTCGCTGAACTCCTCCAGCCCCTTCTGCCGGCTGATCAGCTCAACGCCACTCAGGTCGTCCCGCAACAGCAACTCTCGACTGAAACGGTCAATGGCCGCGTCGCTCAGCTCTGTCTGCATATAAAGAGCGATGCGCGGCTGGGTGTCCCAGCCTGCGGTCAGTGCCTGCAGGTTGGTCAGAACTGTCAGCAAAAAGCCCGGCAGGGCCAGCGCGATGGCCAGTACGGCCAGTGTCATGGTGGATGCGACCGGTGTCTGACGCAGACGCAGCAACGCCCCTCGCGCCACGCTGGCGTGGTGACGACGCCAGCTGCGACGACGGTCGGAAGAATCTACCCGGTGCTGACGTGCACCGCGGCGAGGGGGCGTATCAGGCGCAGTGCGTTTAGTCATCGGCGATCAGGCGTCCATTTCTAAGCGTCAGCACTCGGTGGTGCATCCGGTTGATCAATGAGTGGTCGTGGCTGGCAATCAGCACGGTGGTGCCGATCTGATTGAACTGCCCGAACAGGCGCATGATGTCTTCCGACAGTTCCGGGTCCAGGTTCCCGGTCGGCTCATCCGCCAGCAGCAGGCGCGGCTTGTGGACGATGGCACGGGCAATCCCCACCCGCTGCTGTTCACCCGTGGACAGCGTCACCGGGTTATGCCGCTCACGATCCAGCAGTCCGACCTTATCGAGCGCGGCCCTGACCCGGCGCGCGGCATCGGCCGGATCATACCCGCTGATCTGCAGTGGCAGGGCGACATTGTCGAACACGCTGCGATCAAACAGGAGCTGGTGGTTCTGAAACACCACGCCGACCTGACGGCGCAGCAGCGGAATCTGGGCACGGTGCAGTTTGGACAGGTCCTGCTGACCCACCCAGACCTGGCCGCGACTGGGCCGCTCCATCAGCATGATCAGCTTCAGCAGGGTACTTTTGCCCGCCCCCGAGTGGCCGGTGAGAAAGCACATCTCACCGGATGCCAGCTCGAAGTTCACGCCCAGCAGGGCATCCTGCCCGCTGGCGTAGCGCTTGAATACATTACTGAAGCGAATGGCGGCCATAACAGGCTCCCGGTCAGTCCTCGAACAATGCCTGTACGAACTCGTCCGCTTCAAACGGACGCAGATCATCTACCTGCTCACCCACCCCGATAAAGCGGATGGGCAGGCCAAACTGCTTGGCAATGGCAAAAATAATGCCGCCCTTGGCGGTACCGTCCAGCTTGGTCAGGGTAATACCGGTCACGCCCACCGACTCCTTGAACTGTTTGGCCTGGCTGATGGCGTTCTGGCCCGTGCCGGCATCCAGCACCAGCATCACCTCATGCGGGGCGTCGGGGTCGAGCTTTTTCATCACGCGCACGACCTTTTCCAGCTCCTGCATCAGGTTGTCCTTGTTCTGAAGACGACCCGCGGTATCGGCGATCAATACATCGATTTCTCGCGACTGGGCCGATTGCAGGGCATCAAAGATCACGGATGCCGAGTCTGCACCGGTGTGCTGAGCCACCACCGGTACGCTGTTGCGCTCGCCCCACACCTGAAGCTGCTCAACGGCAGCGGCACGGAAGGTATCACCCGCCGCCAGCATGACGGACTTGCCTTCGTTCTGGAACCGCTTGGCCAGCTTGCCAATGGTGGTCGTCTTGCCCACACCGTTGACGCCGACCATCAGGATCACGGCCGGTTTCTTTGCCGGCAGGTTGAGCGGGTGCTCAACACCGCCCAGCAGGTCGCCCAGCTCCTCCTTGAGCGCCTGTTTCAGCGCTTCTGCATCCTTGAGCTGGTTGCGTTCTACCCGGTCGGTGAGGCGTTCGATAATCTCCGTGGTCGCCTCTACCCCGATATCCGCCATCAGCAGGGTGGTTTCGATCTCCTCCAGCAGATCATCATCAATCTCCTTCGCGCCCAGAAAGAGATCGCTGAGCTGTTCGGTCAGGTTGGCCTTGGTGCGACTCAGGCCGGTTTTAATGCGTGAGAAAAAGCCGGCCTTTTTCTGCTCCGGGCTTTCCTCGGCGGCCTTGCGCGCTGCCTCCTCTTCTGCGGCCTTGCGAGCAGCCTCTTCTTCAGCAGCCTTACGCTCTGCCTCTTCGCGGGCCTGACGTTCCGCTTCTGCCTCGGCCGCCTTACGAGCCGCCTCTTCTTCTGCCGCCTTGCGCTCGGCCTCTTCGCGGGCCTGACGTTCTGCTTCCGCCTCGGCCGCCTGACGTGCCGCCTCTTCTTCTGCCGCCTTGCGCTCGGCTTCTTCACGGGCCTGACGTTCCGCTTCCGCCTCAGCCGCCTGACGGGCTGCCTCTTCCTCGGCAGCCTTGCGCCCGGCCTCTTCACGGGCCTGACGTTCTGCTTCCGCCTCGGCCGCCTGATGTGCCGCCTCTTCTTCTGCCGCCTTGCGCTCGGCTTCTTCACGGGCCTGACGTTCCGCTTCTGCCTCGGCCGCCTGACGGGCTGCCTCTTCTTCTGCCGCCTTGCGCTCGGCTTCTTCACGCGCCTGACGTGCTGCTTCTGCCTCGGCCGCCTGACGGGCAGTCTCGTCCTCGGCCGCCTTGCGCTCGGCTTCCTCGCTCGCGCGCTGCTCCGCCTCTTCGGCCACCTGGCGCGCGGCCTCGGCAACGTCCGCCTTGGGTGCGATTTCATCGGTTGAGGTACGCGCGTTCAGCTGCGTATCCGTCACAGACGGCTTGCGCATGACACGCACAACGATCAGCAAGAATACAATGGCCAATGCACCGGCCAGATAGGGCAAAATGGCAGGATCGATGCCCTGCTCGGTCATCCAGGTGTAGAGCGCTTCCATAGTCTGTAATATCCGCGGTAGAGGGGCCTGGAAACAGGCCTGCGAGTTCAAAACCTAATGGGGCGCTATCTTAGCACAGAGCCCCCCACGACCAACCCGGCGCCAGTCAATTCAGGGCCACCTATGAACCGACCGTTTCTGAGCCGACGCCAGCTATGGCTCTTGATCATCCTGCTGCCCGGCATCATTTTGCTGCTCACCCTGCTCGGCCCCATGCCCGGCGAGCCGCAGATACTGGCGGATCCGGAGCGGCGCGTGTTCCAGCAACCGCAGCCGCGCAACAACTACCGGCTGGCGTTACAGCTGCCGCTGCCGCCCCCCGAGACGGCGGATCAATGGCTGGCTGCCCGGCTGATTCCCTCACTCCTGTCGACACGCCTGACATCGCCCGATCTGCAGCAGTGGCTGCGCAGCAAGGGCTGGCAAGGGCTGCAGCACGCATCGGACCCAACCGAGTGGCGACTCAGCCTGCTCAGCCAGCAACCACCTACCCCCGCAGCCATCGAAGAGCTGCTCGACTTGCTGGGCGACTTTGCGACAGTCAACTGGAGTGCCCGGCTGGAGCAGCTGAGTGCCGCGCATTATCTGGCGCAGCAATCCGAAGGCACTCAGCCGTTCCCCGAACTGCTGGATGGGCCGCTGCCCTCGGGCTGGCATACTCGCCCGGCTCAACTCGTCAGCCAGTATACGGCACCGCAGCACTGGCGCCTGAGCCTGCTGACACCAGAGCAGCAGCCCCTTGTGGCCCCTCAAGCCAGAGCCGCTGAGCCAACCCCCGAGAGCAGTCTATTCATGCAGCTGCTGCCTCATCCCGGTAGCGCACCGGCCGGCACAGTACATCAGTGGCGCTGGCCGGCCCCTTCCAGTGCGGATGAATGGCTGGAGCAGCAACTGGCACTCCAGTGTCTGCGCCATCAGACCTCAGCCATTCGGCACGCGGATATCCGCATGCGCTGGCGCGCCTGGCACTCCGGCGGGCAACTGAGCCTGTTTATACCCTCCCCCAGCCAACTGGAGCTGACCGAGTTGCTGCAATGCCCCCAGGGCGCTCGCTTTGAGGCTCTCAAACAGGAATGGCGCACAGGCTGGACAGCGCTGACCGAGCGCCAGCCACAAAGCTGGCTGCTGCAACTGGCTCGATACGGGCTCTCGCCCACTCCGTTCTCGGACGTCACATCGAAACTGTCCCAGATCGAACGCGCGTCACTCAACCAGCGCTTGCAGCAGGGGCCCGCCTCTGATAGTTATCGTCGCCTGATCTTTCCCAGTGCCACCGAGGACCGCTATGCCCCGTCGCAATAACCACCGCCCGCCCCGCCCCAAAAATGGCGTGGATGCCGTTCGATCCAGCCTGCGCATCATTGGCGGCCAGTGGCGCGGACGCAAGCTGGACTTTCCCGCCGTTGAGGGCCTGCGGCCAACGCCGGACCGGGTTCGCGAGACGCTGTTCAACTGGGTCCAGGCCGACCTGCCGGGTGCGCAGTGTCTGGATCTGTTCAGCGGCAGCGGAGCACTGGGGCTGGAGGCACTCTCACGCGGCGCCGGCAGCGTCACTTTCGTCGACCGGGCACCGGCCGTCATCAGCCAGTTGCGCACCAACCTCAATCTGCTCAAGGCGCAGAACGCCGAGATTATTGCGGCCTCAGCACAGGACTGGCTGGCCCAGCAAAAGGCGGATGAAGAGGTGCGGTATGATCTGGTTTTTCTGGACCCGCCTTTCCGTCAGGACATGGCCCTGCCGATCTGCACATTATTGGAAGAACGTAACCTGCTGCAGGCCCATGCCCTGATTTACCTGGAAACCGAAGCCGAGCTGGCGCTGGAGGGCCTGCCCGACAACTGGCAGCTGCACCGGGAAAAGCAGGCGGGGCAGGTGGCCTATCGGCTATTTCTCCGGCAGCCCGTCGCGCAGTAACGCCAGCAGACTGCGCCCCTGTTCGACCAGATCAAACGCCTGACCGCTGCGCAGCCACTGGCACAGCAGCCCATCCAGCATCAGCTGAAGCGTCTGCGCCAGTGCGGCAGGTGAGGCTTTCTTGCGCAGCTGCTTCTGTTTGCGGGCCTGCTTGAGGAAGTACCGCAGCTGCTCCTGCCACAGCTGGCGATTATCCGCCAGCCGCTGTTCGAGCCCGGCAAGGTCGGCCACCGGGCTGGCCGGCATATAGAAAACGCGGTAGAGCTGCTGCGCCTGCTCATCCTGACTGAAGGCCCTGAGCACGCCCAGAAAATAGTGGTCCAGTGCCGCCAGTGCATCCTGCTGCACACCTTGACGCTGCTCCAGGTACTGCGCTTCAAACGGCAGCATGTACGCATGGTGAATCTGTTCCAGCAGGTCCGGTCGATTGCGAAAATGCCAATATACCGCACCGTGCGTCACGCCGGCCTCACGCGCAATCTGTTTCAGGGTGGTGGTGCCAATCCCCTGCTCACTGAACAGCGTCAGTGCTGTGGTCAGAAGGGTCTGGCGAGTCTGTTCGGCCTCTTCCCGAGTCCGTCGAGCCATGGCGGGATATCCTTATTTACATTGCTACAGGTATATGAAGAGCATAGACACTAGTGTGGCCGCTGCAAGGGCACAAGCCTCCCGGCCTGAGCTTCATCAAACTGTCATATTCAAGGCGCCCTCAAATATAACCTTTAAAAATAAAAGATTATTTTTTAATAACTTTAAGCATACTTATCATTCCTCTAATCTATTTGTGCCCCTGTGACAATTCGGCTAACATCCCGCTCAACAGTGTTGCCCATTAGCCACCAGAAGGTCAGCTGAACCGCTATGAATACGGCAATCTATCCCGGTACTTTTGATCCGATCACCAATGGCCATTCCGACCTGGTGGGACGCGCAGCGCGTCTGTTCGACCGGGTTGTGGTCGCGGTGGCTGCAAGCCCCAAGAAGCGCCCCATGCTGCCGCTGGAACAGCGCGTGGAGCTGGCCAAGACCGCCCTCGAACATCTGCCAAACGTCGAGGTCATCGGATTTGACTGTCTGTTGGCAACACTGGTCCAGGACCAGAAGGCCAACATTATTCTGCGCGGCCTGCGTGCCGTCTCGGACTTCGAGTTCGAATTTCAACTGGCCAACATGAACCGCAAGCTGGCGCCTCAGGCCGAAAGTCTGTTCCTGACACCGGCCGAGCACCTGTCGTTCATCTCCTCCACCCTGATTCGCGAAATCGCGTCACTGGGCGGAGATGTGAGCCAGTTTGTGCACCCGGCCGTTGCCCAAGCACTTGAGCAGCACCTGAGCCAGCAATAAAGAACCTGTCAGATTGAGTGAGGTAGCCAGTCATGGCATTGATGATTACTGATGAATGCATCAACTGTGATGTATGTGAGCCGGAATGCCCGAATGAGGCGATCTCTCCGGGGGACGAGATTTATGAAATCGACCCGAACAAATGTACCGAGTGTGTAGGTCACTACGACACGCCACAATGTGTGGAAGTGTGCCCGGTCGACTGTATCCCGAAAGATCCGGATCACGTTGAGACCGAAGATATGCTGATGGACAAGTACCACAAGCTGACCGGCAAGTAAGCGGCCCGCAACGGTATTCAACAAACGGCGACCTCGGGTCGCCGTTTGTGTTTTCAGAGTTTCATGTCCAGCGTGCTGGGCGAAAAGGCCTGCTCCAGGCGTTCCCCGATGATGTTATCCCCCTCCGCCAGCCAGTGGGCATACTGCATGTGCAGGCACCGCACCTTGTCCCACTGGGCGATCCCGCCAATGCCATAGCGGTCAAACAGCTCGGTAAATCCCAGCTGTTCAATGCGCTGTCGGTCCTCTTCCCGCATCAGCGCCCAGCGTCGCTCCACATAGCGCTGCTGCTGCGCCAGATAGGTCTCGCGCAGGTCCTCGTCATCCTGTAACGCCTGCTCAATCTGCTTCACCCAACCACTGTCCTCGATGCGCCCGATGGCACGACACAGGTCACGACCACACAGCCAATACAGTGTGGGGAACGGCTGGTCCGCGACCAGCGTACGCATCTGCAACACCAGCGGCAGTCCGGTATCCGTGGCACAGGCCACGGCCTCGATCCCGCGTGGCTCACGCCCGATCTGCTGCTCAATCAGCGCCAGCTGCGCGTCCGTAGGCGGCTGCCGGTGGGTATTAAACCTGTGCATACATATCTCCTGTTCCCAGCCAGCGCCGGATCAAAGCATCATTCAGTGCGGGCTCTGTTTTCAGTTCGAGGGCCACCTGATGGATACGGGGCAAGAGGTCCGCGTCACGCTGCAGATCGGCAATACGAAACTGCATCATGCCGGTCTGCCGTGTGCCCAGCACTTCACCGGGCCCCCGCAGCTCCAGATCCTTTTCGGCAATGCGGAAACCGTCCGTCGTCTCGCGCATGACACCCAGACGTTCACGCCCCTGTTTGGAAAGCGGCGCATGGTACATCAGCACACAGTAGCTTTCGACACTGCCGCGCCCGACCCGTCCACGCAGCTGGTGCAGCTGGGCCAGCCCGAGCCGCTCCGGGTTCTCGATAATCATCAGACTTGCGTTAGGCACGTCCACACCGACTTCAATCACCGTGGTCGCAACCAGCAGGTCCAGCTCGGCCGCCTTGAAGCGCGCCATGATATCCGCCTTTTCCGCCGGCTTCATGCGTCCATGGACCAGGCCGATCCGCAGCTGCGGCAGCGCCTCCTTGAGACGCTCGGCTGTCACCTCGGCTGCTTCACACTGAAGGGCCTCGGATTCTTCAATCAGGGTGCAGACCCAATAGGCCTGGCGCCCTTCGTCACAGGCCTGACGTACCCGCTCCACCACCTGGTCACGGCGGGAATCAGCCACCACGACCGTTTGTACCGGCGTTCGGCCCGGTGGCAACTCATCGATGATCGAGCAGTCCAGATCTGCATAGGCACTCATGGTCAGCGTGCGGGGGATGGGGGTTGCCGTCATGATCAGCTGATGCGGGCTGCGCTCACCGTTGCGTCCCTTTTCTTTCAGGCTCAGGCGCTGGTGCACCCCGAAGCGGTGCTGCTCATCGATCACCACGACCCCCAGATCCGCAAACCGGACCTCTTCCTGAAACAGGGCATGGGTGCCGACCACAATCTGGGCCTCGCCGCTGCGAATCGCCTCCAGCTGGGCCTCACGCGCCTTGCCCTTGACCTTGCCGGCCAGCCAGGCCACCCGAATACCGAGCGGCTCCAGCCAGTGACTGAAGTTGATATGGTGCTGCTCGGCCAGTATCTCGGTCGGCGCCATGACCGCCGCCTGCAAGCCGTTTTCAACCGCCTGCAATGCCGCCAGCGCCGCCACTACGGTTTTGCCTGACCCGACATCCCCCTGCACCAGCCGCAGCATGGGCAGCGGCTGCTGCAGGTCTCGGGCCACTTCTCGCGCCACTCGCAGCTGCGCGCCGGTCAGCTCGAACGGCAGCCCGGCCAGAAAGGGACGGCTGAACGCACCGGTCGCCTTGAGAGCAGGTGCCCCCTGCTGCTGTACCCGCTCCCGCGCCTTCTGCAGCGACAAGTGGTGCGCCAGCAGCTCCTCCATCGCCAACCGGCGCTGCGCCGGATGCTTTCCGTCCAGCAGCAGCGACTGGTCCGCATCGACCGGCGGGTTGTGCAGGTATTCCAGGGAATCAGGCAGGCTCGGCAGTTTCCATTGCTGAAGCAATGTATCCGGCAGCAGGTCTTTCAAGCCCTGATCCCGCATCCATTCCAGTGCCAATGTAATCAGGCTGCGGATACGCCCCTGTGTCAGCCCTTCCGTCAGCGGATACACCGGCGTCAGCTGCTCGGACATGACCGCCGGCCCATCGCCTTTCAGCAACTTGTACTCGGGGTGAACCATTTCAAGGCCACCCGGCCCCGGACGGGCCTCGCCAAAGCAGAGCAGACGCGTGCTCGGCTGGAAGCTGTTCTTCTGCGCGGCTCGGAAGTGAAAAAAGCGTAACGTCAGGGAACCACTGCCATCCTGAATCCTGCACATCAGGCTGCGCCTGCGCCCCTGCGCGATATCGGCCGCGCGCACCGTGCCTTCTATCAGGGCTTCGTCCCCTGAGCGCAGGCTGCCCACAGGAACAACACGGGTGCGATCCTGATAGCGCAGCGGCAGGTGCAGCAGCAGATCCTGCACCGTATGAATACCCAACCGCTCAAGCTTGAGCGAAAGTGCCGTCCCTACGCCCTTGAGGGTAGTAACGGACACGCCGTTGTCAGGTGGAGTCATCACTCGCGGCCTTCACCTGACAGTGGTTGATCGCTTCGACCAGCACATCGATCGCCTTGGGTCGCGGAAAACTGGCCCGCCAGGCCACGGCGACGGTACGCATCGGCTGGGGCTGCTTGAACGGGCGTATTTCGATCAGGTCACTGGTCGGATGGTTTTCAACGGCCGAGAGAGGCAAGACACTGGTGCCCAGCCCCGACGCCACCATCATCCGAATCGTCTCCAGCGAACTGCCTTCTGTCACCGTATGCTGGTCATGGAACGACTGGTTCAGGGTCGGGCAGGCTTCCAGTACCTGATCGCGGAAGCAGTGCCCTTCACCCAGCAGCAGCATGCGGATCTCGTTCATCTGGCGGGTATCAATCTCGCTCTGGCTGGCCAGTTCATGCCCCTTGGGCATGGCCATCAGGAAGGGCTCGTCATACAACGGGCGTGTCAGCACATCCGCCTCATGGAATGGCAGCGCGATGATGATCGCATCCAGCTCCCCGTTGCGAATCTTGGTGCGCAGGTTGTCAGTGAAATTCTCTTCGATATAGAGCGGCATATCCGGTGCCAGACGCTGAATCTGGGGAATCAGCTGCGGAAACAGGTAAGGCCCGATGGTGTAGATCGCACCAATCCGCAGCGGGCTGGCCAGCTGGTCCTTGCCTTCCCGCGCCAGCTCCTTGATCGCTTCCGCCTGCTCCAGCACGGTTTGGGCCTGACGGACGACCTTTTCACCAACCGGGGTCACGCGTACGGCATTCTTGCTGCGCTCGAACAGAGCGACGCCCAGCTCTTCTTCAAGCTTTTTTACCGCGATCGACAGGGTGGGCTGGCTGACATAGCAGCGCTCGGCAGCATGACCAAAATGCTGCTCCCGGGCCAGGGTCACTATGTATCGCAGCTCTGTCAACGTCATGGGGACGTACCTCTGTTAGGATGGACAACTCGACTTTCAATAGGGGGCAACATGCAGGAACAACGCGTGCTCATCGCCGGCTGTGGCGACATTGGAACCCGCCTTGGGCTCAAACTGGCCGCCGAGGGGGCACAGGTGTTTGGCCTTCGGCGTACTATAAACCAGCTGCCCCAAGGCATCCACGGCATTGCCGCAGATATGACCCGGCCCGAAACTCTGACCGAGCTGCCGGAGTGTGACCATCTGTTCTTTACCGCGGCACCCAAAAGCCGTGAGCCGGGAGCCTACCAGCACACCTACGTGGACAGCCTGCGCAACCTGCTGGCCGCCTTGCCGGTCCCGCCACGCCACCTGTTTCTGACCGGCAGCACGGGTGTCTACCATCAACACGAGCATGATTGGGTCGATGAGCAGTCGCCGGTGCAACCCACCACCGAAAGCGGCAAGGCGTTGCTGGCCAGTGAGCAGTTGGCGCTGAACAGCGGCATTCCGGCCACCGTGGTCCGCTTCAGCGGCATCTACGGCCCCGGGCGTGACCACCTGCTGCGCAAGGTGATGGCCGGCATCGCAGCCCCGTCAGAGCCGATTCACTTCAGTAACCGTATTCACCGGGACGACTGTGTGGGGGTACTCCACCACCTGCTGCAACTGCTGGAAGATGGCAAGGCACTCAAGCCGCTGTATCTGGCCAGCGATGATGCACCGACGCCCATTCACGAAGTGATGGAGTGGCTGGCCGAGCAGCTGGGGGTCGATATTACCCGGCGCGAAGAGGTACGCCGGGGTGGCAGCAAGCGCTGCAGCAACCGCCGGCTCAGGGCCAGCGGATACCGCTTTCAGTACCCGGACTACCGCAGCGGCTTCCGGGCGCTGCTGCGCTGATCAGAACAGGGCCAGATCGTCCAGCAGCTTCTGCTGGGCGCTGACCCGCTCTTCACTTTCGGCCGGCTGCACCAGGCTGTAGCTGCCATCGGAGTGCAGCTCCCAGGCCTGGACGTTATCTCGCAGGTAGTATTCCAGCTCATTACGAATGCGCTCGGCATGCTTGCCGAACAGTTCAAAGCCGGTTTCGACACGGTTGAGCATGTTGCGCTCCATCCAGTCGGCACTGGACCCGATCACGACCGGCTTGCCGCCTTCGTTGGCGAACCAGTAGATGCGGGTGTGCTCCAGGAAACGGCCGATAATGGAGCGCACGCGGATATTGTCGGAGATGCCTTCCAGCCCCGGGCGCAGGCGACACATGCCTCGGATAATCAGATCGATTTGAACACCGGCCTGGGAGGCTTCATACAGCGCCCGAATCAGCTTGGGTTCGGTCAGCCCATTCACCTTGATGATGATGTGACCCTTTTTGCCCGCCTTCACATTGCGAATTTCGTTCTGGATCAGGTCCAGCATCTTGGCATGCAGGGTAAAGGGCGCGTTGTAGAGTTTTTGCAGTTTCTGGATTTTGCCCATGCCGGTGAGCTGCTGGAAGATCTTGTGTACATCTTCCCCGACTTCATCATCGGCGGTCATGTAGCTGTAGTCCGTGTACAGGCGCGCCGTGCCCGAGTGGTAGTTCCCGGTGCCCAGGTGACTGTAGCGCACCAGATCTGCGCCCTCCCGGCGTACCACCAGCATCATCTTGGCATGGGTCTTGTAGCCCACCACGCCATATACCACGAGGCAGCCTGCTTCCTGCAGGCGGCTGGCCAGCTGCAGGTTGCTCTCTTCGTCAAAACGGGCCCGCAGCTCGATCACCACGGTGACTTCCTTGCCGTTGCGCGCCGCTTCCACCAGCGCGTTGACGATATCGGACTTGACGCCGGTGCGGTACAGCGTCTGCTTGATCGCCACCACCTGAGGATCCTTGGCCGCCTGACGCAGCAGATCGACGACCGGCGTAAACGACTGGAAGGGGTGCTGCAGCAGCTGGTCGTTCTTGCGCAGGACCGCAAAGATATCCTCGGTGTTTTTCAGCTTGTTGGGCATGCCCGGCGTAAAGGGCTTCCAGCGCAGGTCCGGCCGCTCGACCAGATCACGCACGGCCATCAGACGGGTCAGGTTGACCGGGCCGTTAACGCGATACACATGGCTGTCCGGCAGATTGAACTCCGCCTGCAGGAAACTGATCAGCTCCGCCGGGGTCCGGCTGTCCACCTCAAGGCGGACGGCATCACCGAACTTGCGCGAATGCAGCTCGCCCCGCAGGGCGCGGGCCAGGTCTTCGATCTCTTCAAAATCAAAGCTCAGGTCCGCGTTACGGGTAATACGGAACTGGAAGCAGCCGTCCACCTTCATGCCGGGGAACAGCTCTTCGGCAAATTCGTGGATGATGGACGACAGGAAGATCAGGTTGTCACCGCCATCGCACAGCTCGTCCGGCAGCCGAATCAGGCGCGGCAGGGAGCGCGGCGCCGGGATGATCGCCATGCCGGTTTCACGGCCGAACGCATCCTTGCCGTCCAGCTCGACGATGAAGTTCAGACTCTTGTTGACCAGCCGCGGGAAGGGATGCGACGGATCCAGCCCGATGGGGCTGATCACCGGCAGCAACTGGTCTTCAAAATACTCCTTGACCCACTCCCGCTGGGCATCGGTCCAGTCGGCACGGCGCAGGAACTTGATATCTTCCGCTTCCAGCGCCGGGAACATGATCTCGTTCAGAATCTTGTACTGACGGTCCACGTTGACGGCGCAGATCTCGCTGATCTTGTCGAGCACCTTCTGCGGATGCATCGCATCCGGCCCCACGGCTTCACGCCCGTACTTGAGCTGACGCAACTGCTCCGCCACCCGAATTTCGAAAAACTCGTCCAGGTTGCTGGAAAAAATCAGCAGGAACATCAGCCGCTCAAGCAGGGGATAGCTTTCGTCCAGCGCCTGCTCCAGTACGCGCACGTTAAACTGCAGATGGCTCAGCTCACGGTTGATATACAGCTCAGGTGCCTTGAGATCGACCGGTACTTCTTCAATCGGGTCGATCGTTGGCAGAATCTCGCGGCTCTCCACCAGCGCGGCGGTGGCTTCCTGCTGCTCCGGCTGAAAGGCCGGTTCCTGTATGTTGTCGTTCATCGTATCGCCTCCTGGATTCAAGCTGTCGTCCATCTGCATCCACTTCTATCAGCGGTTAAGTATTTCGGCCGCCCTGACGGCAAAATAGGTCAAAATGCCATCGGCACCTGCCCGCTTGAAGCTGAGCAGGCTCTCCATGATGACGGCCTCTTCATCCAGCCAGCCGTTCTGAAACGCGGCCATGTGCATCGCATACTCACCGCTGACCTGGTAGGCGAACGTCGGCGCTTTCAGCTCGTTTTTGACGCGGCGCACGATATCCAGATAGGGCATGCCGGGTTTGACCATCACCATGTCGGCCCCTTCTGCCAGGTCCAGTGCGACTTCATGCAGAGCCTCGTCCGTGTTGGCCGGATCCATCTGGTAGCTGGACTTGTTGCCCTTGCCCAGATTGCCGGCGGAACCCACAGCGTCGCGGAAAGGACCATAGTAAGCACTTGCATACTTGGCCGAGTACGCCATGATGCGCGTATTCACAAAGCCATGACTTTCCAACTCGTCACGGATCACCCCGATACGGCCATCCATCATGTCGCTGGGCGCCACGATGTCGGCACCGGCTTCTGCATGTGACACGGCCTGACGCACCAGCGTATCCACAGTGCGGTCATTCAAAACATAGCCGTTTTCATCGATGATGCCGTCCTGACCATGGGTCGTGAACGGGTCCAGCGCCACATCAGTCATGATGCCCAGCTCCGGCAGCGCCGCCTTGAGCGCCCGCACGGCACGCTGCACCAGCCCCTGAGGGTTGAACGCCTCCTCTGCCAGCTCGCTCTTGACGCTGGCGGGCGTGACCGGGAAAAGTGCCAGTGCCGGAATGCCCAGCGCATGCCACTCGCGCGCTTTCTCAAGCAGCAGGTCGATGCTGTAGCGTTTCACACCCGGCATCGAGGGCACCGCCTCTACCTGCCCCTCACCCTCCAGCACAAAGACCGGATAGATCAGGTCATCGGTGCTCAGGCTGCTTTCTCGCATCAGACGACGGGAGAATTCATCAGCGCGCATGCGGCGCATCCGGGTTTCAGGGTAGTAACGCTGACTGTTGGTAAAAGCCACGGCGGTATCCTTTATCTGGGTGCATTTGACGACAACAAGATGACAGTGGGATGACAACGACAGCTGTCACACGCCACCATGCATTTGGTAATGCTTTCCATCTTAACGTAATCTTGAACAACTTCGACATGGTACGTATCAACACGTTCCGACACTTTTGAGTTCCATTTTTCAAGGAGCAAGCAGAGCATGAATAAAGTTGCAGTGATTCTGTCCGGAAGTGGTGTGTTTGACGGCTCCGAGATCTACGAGTCCGTTCTGACGTTTCTCCGCCTTGAGCACCACGGCGTGAAGTACCAGTGCTTTGCCCCCAATATCGACCAGATGCATGTCATCAACCATCTGACCGGCGAAGTCGCTGAAGGTGAAACCCGCAATGTGCTGGTGGAAGCGGCCCGACTGGCACGCGGGGAGATCCAGGACCTGGCCACGGCTGACCCGAACGAGTTCGATGCTCTGATCATCCCGGGAGGCTTCGGTGCCGCCAAGAACCTGAGTGATTTCGCGGTCAAGGGGGCCGACTGCAGCCTGAATGCTGACCTGGTTCGTTTTGCCCGCGCCATCCATGAAGCCGGCAAGCCGGTCGGCCTGATCTGTATCACACCTGCGCTGACTCCCAAGCTGCTGGGCACCGGCATCCAGTGCACCATCGGTAACGACGAAGGCGTCTCCGGTGCCATTGAGACCATGGGCGGCCAGCACCAGACCTGTGCCGTAGACCAGATTGTGGTCGACAGCGAGAACAAGGTCGTCACCACGCCTGCATACATGCTGGCCGGCTCCATTTCAGAAGCCGGGGCCGGTATCAATAAGCTGGTGGATAAAGTCCTTCAGATGGCCTGAAGTGAAAATTAGGAAAAATTCCTATATCCAGAAATTCCCTGATCCGCATAATTAGAACCGTGGATCTCCTGTTCAGGGAACGAATGCAAGGATGGCCCTGCAGCGGTACAGGACCGAGGGACGACACGGCAGGACGCCGCTTAACCGCACGGATAGGAAGCCAGAGGAAGGGGTGTGGTAACGGACCATTACACCCCTTTCGCTCAGGCCCCCACATTTCCTATCCGATCCTGGCCGCCAGGGCCACCTTCACCACGCACTCTCCAGCAGCACGCGCCTGCACGCATCCGAAATGCCATTATCGTTCAGCAGCATACGCAATAATTTGTACAGGCAGCAGTTGCTCAGGCCGGTGTGATCACAGGCACGCGGGTATCCTGCCAGAGCTCTCGAGACAACTGTTCCAGCGGCACCTGACGCCCAGTCAGAATCCAGCGCGCCAGTGTGGAGGCCACATTGGGCCAGGGCACAGGGTTGGCCGCCGGCTGCTCCAGCCAATGCCGAATGGGGTCAAGTCCCAGCCGCGGCATCACCTGCGCCAGCCCCATCTGCTCCAGCACGACCGCGTTGGACACCTGCTCCAGCTGACCGCTCAAGGGTTTCACCAACAGATTCTTGCCTGCCTGGATCGCTTCGCTGCACAGGCCAAAACCTGCATTGGCGATCACGCCTCGGCAGGTGTACAGGTCCTGCTGAAAGCCGCTGCGGCTGAACGGCAGCAGCTCCACGTTATCGACTGTGCGCGGCTGATCCACATTGCAATACACACGAAAGCGTACCTTGGGCAACCCGGATAGCCAGTACACCACCTCGTCGCGCGCCTCGAACGGCAGATATACCAGTACCTTGTCCGCTTCGCGGCTCGGCTGGCCTGTCAGAGGTTCGATCATGGGGGGAAGGATAGGTGCGTTAAAGGCGCTCCAGTGCAGGCCTACGGCTTCGTCTACGGGGGCAAAGAGCCGGATCGACGGCTTGAGCCAGGGGGAAAAGCCGGTCCCCGGGATGGGGTACAGGAAGGCATACTGGTGTGCGATGCCAAGCGAAGGGACAGCTGCTCGGCGCGCCGCCCAGGCTGTCACCGGTTCAAAGTCACTGAGCACCAGGTCATAGCCGCGCACATCCAGTGCCCGTATATCACGCATCAGCTCCACCGGCCGGTTTTGCAGCAGTGTTTGCCACCACTTTACCCGTCCCGCCTCAGTGATGAAGGTCAGCCCCCGGCGGTGGGTATAGCGGCCAAAGGGCTCCATATTGAACAGCCGCTCACGGGGGCGGCCACTGAACAGCACATCCACCTCGGCTCCGGCGGCCTGCAGCGCAGGCAGCAGCACCCGTGCACGTGTGATATGGCCATTGCCGGTCGCCTGAACACCATAGAGGATCCGCATCAGAGCACCTCCCAGAGCCCGATACCCAGGCCCGCCGTAAGCATCCCCAGCAGCGCACCGGCCAGAATATCCGTGGGGTAATGTACCCCCAGCATTACGCGGGAACCGCCCACCAGCGTGGCCAGCGCAAAACCCAGCGGTGCAATCGAAGGGTAGAACTCGGCCAGCAGGGTGGCAAACACGAAGGCGGCAGCGGCGTGGCCCGACGGAAAACTGAACTTGTCGGACGGCTCAATCGCCGCCTGAAAGCCAGCGTACCGATGGCAGGGGCGATCGCGTCGAATGGTGTTCTTGAGGACCAGATAGAGCGGCAACTCGATCGCATAGGCAATCAGCCCGGCCTGCAGGAAGGCACGGCCGTCTTCCGCCTCCCAGAGTGCAAGCGCCAGCCCCAGCAGCAGGTAGAGGCTGCCGTCTCCCATACGGGAGATCCAGCGACTGCTGGTGAGTACGGGGGTCGAGCGTCCATATCCGTTGAACCAGTAAAACGCTCGGGTATCGAAGGCATTCAGCTTCTGCAGACGGTTCATGGCAGCCACCCTGTCTTGTGCTACAGGTTGGCATTGTGGCCAGTCCGGCGTGACACGCCGATGAACGCATGCTTACGCTTTCGTGACAGTGCCCTTGAGCCAGTCACTGATCATGCGCGCCAGCAGGCCGGGCCGGTCCCAGGGCAGCATGTGCCCCTCCCCCGCCACTTTCTGCAGTTCAAACGGATGGGCCAGCGTGGCCTGCACCCGCTCGGAGTAACTCAGCGGCAGTACCTCGTCGCGGTCCCCGTGGATGATCAGCCCCTGGAACGGATAACGCTGCTGCAGGCAGCCCAGCCGCCAGGTAAACAGGCTCGACAGCGTCCCCAGCGGATAATCGAATACCACCAGCGGGTCCGCGTTGATCTCTTCGCCGGCAGGATGTCCGGCCAGGAGCTGCTCGTAATCAATAAAGCTCTGCATCGGCAGCGCGATGCCCGGCATCAACATTGCACTGCCCCAGATCCAGGACCAGCCCACCTGGTGCAGCATATCCGGTGCCAGCGAAGGCACCAGCAAGGTGCCACAGGCAACCGCCTGAATACGCGGGTCCGCCTCGGCCGCCGCCACCGAGAGCAGGGCCCCGATCGAGTAGCCATAGAGATAAACCGGTTGATCAGGGCTTTGCTGATAGTGATCAATCACTTGCTGCAAATCCTGAATGACGTCTTCAACCCGGTACTGACCCCGAGGACCACCGGAGTAGCCATGCCCGCGCAGATCCACCCCCACCACATTGAAGCCGTGGTCGCACAACTGGCTAAGCAGTTGCGCATAGAGCTCGCTGTAGGTGCCGATCCCCGGCACAAAGAGCAGCAGCGGCGCCTCTTCGTGGCTGGCATAGAACTCGGTATGAATCGGCAGGTCACCGATGGACACACAGCGCCGACGCTTGAGCTGCTGGTTGATGTCCAGCTTGCGGCGCAGCAGCGTGCGATGCTGCTTGAAGGCACTGTCCATACGGGGGGACACGGCAAGATCAGTCATGGCAGCTCCTAACGCTGGCACTGGCGACAGAACACGGTACTGCGCTGCCCCAATCGAATTTCAGACAACGGCTCACCACACTGGTGACAGGGCTCACCGCCGCGACCGTAGACATCCAGCGCCTGTTTGAAATACCCCGGCTTGCCGTCACCGCCCACAAAATCCTTCAGGGTGGTGCCTCCCTGCTCAATCGCCGCGGCCAGTACCGATTTGATCGCAGCCACCAGCTTTTCCAAACGTGCCGCCGCGATGCGGCCGGCCGCACGGCGCGGGTCAATCCCGGCACGGAACAGGGCTTCGTTGGCGTAGATATTGCCAACCCCCACGACAATCTCGGCATTCATGATCAGTGCCTTGATGGCGGTGCGACGCCCCTTGCAGCAGCGCTGCAGATAGGCGGCATCAAAGGCCTCGTCCAGCGGTTCCGGTCCCAGAGAAGCCAGCAGCGGATGGACCGTGCCGTTCTCCTGCCACAGGACCGCGCCGAAACGGCGGGGGTCTGTCAGGCGCAGCAACTGGCCAGAATCCAGCTCAAGGTCCACATGGTCGTGCTTGCCGGGTTCAGTGTTGCAGGGCTGAATGCGCAAACTGCCGGACATGCCCAGATGCAGGATCAGGGTGCCGCGACTGAAGCGCAGCAACAGGTACTTGGCCCGCCGTTCGACCGACTGGATGCAGTCCCCTTCGATCCACTGCGGCAGCTGGGCAGGTACCGGCCAGCGCAGTTTGGGCTGACGTACCCGCAGGGCTTTTACGCGGCGCTGTTCAATATGGGGGGCGATACCGCGCCGGGTCGTTTCAACTTCAGGCAACTCCGGCATGCAAACTCCTCGTTATTCACTCAGGCCAGTATATCAGGTTCTGCTTACGCAGCCGGCCTGGTACGGAGCACCAGATAGACGCCCAGCACGGCCAGCACCATGCCCCCCAGCGCAATGGCGGACAGCTGCTCATCAAACAGCAGCCAGGCTTCCAGCGCTGTCACCGGCGGTACCAGATAGAAGTAGCTGGCCACGCGCGATACCTCCCCTTCCCGGATCATCAGCATCAGCAACAGAATGGCACTGACCGAAAGGCCAAACACCAGCCACAGAAGGGCTCCGATGAGCTGCGGATGCCACTCGACATGCTGCTGCTCGAATGCAAAGGTCAGCACCGCCATCATCAGTGCCGTGGACAGGTATTGATAGAAGGAGCCGGTCAGCAGGTCCGTTCCGGCACCGAAGCGCTTCTGGTAGAGCGTGCCCACCGAGATCCCCACCAGCGCCAGCATCGCGGCCAGCACGGCTTCGTAGCGCAACTCGAACTGCCCCGGCTGCAGGCCGGTGCCCAACACCAGCACCACGCCCACCAGGCCCAGCATCAGTCCGAGCCACTGGCGCTTCTGCAGTGCCTGGCCCAGCATGGCCCAGGCCAGCACCGCTGTCAGCACGGGCTGCAGGCCGACCAGAATGGACGTCACCCCCGCCGGCAGCTGCCACTTGATGGCCGCAAACACACCGCCCAGATAGCAGCCGTGTACCAGCGCCCCCGTGACCATCTGATGCAGCGCCTGTCGCGGTGACAGCCAGCGTGCCCGGAAGAGCAGTATCAGCCCCAGAAAAACGCCCAGCGTCAGCAGGTTGCGAATCAACAGCAGGTAAAAGGGTTCAATGTAGGGCAGGCCAAACCGGGCACCGATAAAACCGGTACTCCACAGCAGCACAAATATCAGCGGAACAAAGCGAATCACGCCCGGGGGGAACGACGTCATTTGGAGCCTCCTGCAAGTGTAATGATCATTATCCTAAACGACCCGGGCGGGTAACGGCCAGCATAAAAAAACCCCGCAGTGCGCAAGGCAGTGCGGGGTTCCGGGATCTCCAGTCCAGAATCAATTACTTGATCTTGGCTTCCTTGTAGATCACGTGCTTGCGAACAACCGGGTCGTATTTCTTGAATTCGAACTTGTCCGGAGTGTTACGCTTGTTTTTGTCAGTAGTGTAGAAGTGACCGGTACCAGCAGAGGATACCAGGCGGATCTTCTCGCGTGCGCCTTTAGCAGCCATGATTCAATCTCCTCAGACTTTCTCGCCGCGGGCACGCAGTTCAGCCAGAACTACATCGATGCCCTTCTTGTCGATGATACGCATGCCCTTGGAGGAAACACGCAGACGAACGAAACGGTTTTCGCTTTCTACCCAGAAACGGTGCCAGTGCAGGTTCGGCAGGAAGCGACGACGCGTTTTACGGTTTGAGTGGGATACATTGTTCCCGGTGACCGGGCCCTTGCCCGTTACCATGCAAACTCGAGACATATCGGTAAACCTTTCTTACCAGAGTTAAGTAACTTCTGTCCGATGTTTATTGGCTGCACAACCGGCGCAGCCTCAGGCGGAGCGTCCAAACGTACCCGGACAAAATACCGTACCATTAAGGGACAGAAGGCGGCGTATTATATAGAGCATCTGCCACGAGCGCCAGTGAATTGTTGATTTTTTCACCAGGCGCTAGAGCAGGCCACGCTCGGCGAAGGACACCGCCTCTCCATCGCCGATCACGATATGGTCCAGCACCCGTATCTCCACCAGCCCCAGAGCCTGCACCAGCCGATCCGTAATCTGGCGATCCGCCTGCGAGGGTTCGGCAACGCCGGAGGGGTGGTTGTGCGCCAGAATCAACGCGGCCGCATTATGGGCCAGCGCCAGCTTCACCACCTCGCGCGGATGTACGCTGGCGGCATTGATGGTGCCGTAGAACAGAGCTTCATAGCGGATCACCCGATGTCGGTTGTCGAGCAGCAGGCAGGCAAACACCTCACGTGGCTCATGCCGCAGCCGGGTGGCCAGATAGCGCCGCACCATGGCAGGGCTTTCCAGCGCCGAGGCGCGTTCCAGCTGCGCCGCAAGATGACGCCGTGACATTTCCAGCACGGCCTGTAACTGAACAAACTTGGCCGGCCCCAGGCCGTGAGCACTGCAAAATGCCTGCTGGTCACATTCCAGTAACGCCCGCAGACCACCAAAGTGCGCCAGCAGTTGCCGCGCCAGATCAACGGCACTGCGTCCCTGTACACCGGTGCGCAGAAAGATCGCCAGCAGCTCCGCATCGGACAGTGCCGTTGCGCCGCGTGCAAGCAGCTTTTCCCGTGGCCGTTCGGACGCCGGCCAGTCCCTGATTGTCATACCCACCTCCCTGTGAGTTCTGTATGGAAGCTGAACCTCCCTACGCTTTGTTCAGCCAAAGTGGTATCTTAGCGCCCTGTCCCAAGATGAGAAACAACCGGATATTCAGGGTATGCAGAGACTTACTAACCGGCGCATTCTACTCGGCATTACAGGTGGTATCGCCGCGTACAAAAGTGCCGAACTGACACGGCTGCTCAAGGGCGCCGGTGCCGATGTTCGCATCGTGATGACCCCCGCCGCGACCGAGTTCATCACCCCCCTCACCCTGCAGGCGCTGTCGGGCCACCCGGTTCATCTGCAGCTGCTGGACCCGGAAGCGGAAGCCGGCATGGGCCATATCGAACTGGCCAAGTGGGCCGACCTGATTCTGGTCGCACCCGCCAGTGCCGATTTCATCGCCCGCTTCAGTGCCGGCATGGGCGACGACCTGCTGACCACCCTCTGCCTGGCGTCGGACGCACCCATCTGCCTGGCACCAGCCATGAACCAGGCGATGTGGCGGGACCCGCGCACCCAAGCGAATGCCCACAAGCTGACGTCACAGGGGGTGACGCTGCTGGGACCGGGTGTGGGCGCTCAGGCCTGTGGCGATACGGGCCCGGGCCGAATGCTGGAGCCCGAGGAGCTGGCCGAACTGGCTGCCGAACAGTTTGAACATACGGTTCTGTCCGGCAAGCGCGTCGTAATTACGGCCGGCCCGACCCGGGAACCGCTGGATCCGGTGCGTTACATCTCCAACCACAGCTCCGGCAAGATGGGCTACGCACTGGCCGAAGCCGCCGCAGACGCCGGCGCCAGCGTCAAGCTGGTCAGCGGCCCCGTCATGCTGCCCGTCCCCCCTCGGGTCGAATGCGTTCAGGTGGAAACGGCCGAAGAGATGCTGGCCGCCACGCTGGACGGCATCGAAGCGTGTGACCTGTTTATCGCGGCAGCGGCGGTCGCCGACTACCGCCCGGTCGCCATCGCCGAGCACAAGATCAAGAAAGGCAGCGAAGAGATCATGGAGCTGCGCCTGGTCAAGAATCCGGATATTGTCGCCACCGTCGCCGGACTTGAAACAGGGCGCCCGTTCACCGTGGGCTTCGCCGCCGAGACCCGTGACGTGATCGACTATGCCCGCAGCAAGCTGGCCCGCAAACGGCTGGACCTGATCGTAGCCAATGACGTGTCCAACCCGGAGATCGGTTTCAACAGCGACGACAACGCCGTCACGCTGGTCAGCGCCGAGGGCGAGACGGGGCTGCCTCAAACGTCCAAACGCCAGCTGGCACGCCAGCTGATTGAACAGATTGCACAGCACTACCTGAAGAGCACCTCATGAAAGCACTGCAAGTCAAAATCCTGAACGACCGTATCGGTCGCGACATTCCGCTGCCCGCCTATGCAACCGAAGGCTCTGCAGGCCTGGATCTGCGCGCCTGTCTCGATGAAGCCCTCACCCTGGAGCCGGGCCAGACGGAGCTGATTCCCACCGGGCTGGCGATCCATATTGAAGACCCCAGCCTCTGCGCCATGATCCTGCCGCGCTCGGGACTGGGCCACAAGCACGGCATCGTATTAGGCAACCTGGTCGGTCTGATCGATTCCGACTACCAGGGTCAGCTGTTCGTCTCCTGCTGGAACCGCGGCCAGACTACGTTCACCGTCGAGCCGGGCGAGCGTATTGCCCAGATGGTACTGGTGCCGGTTGTACAGGCCGAGTTCGAGATCGTCGACGAGTTCAGCGACTCGGACCGTGGCGCGGGCGGCTTCGGTTCATCCGGCCGCCATTAAGCAAGTGAGTACTGACTGACCAGAGGACTGCCCGTTCATGCCTTACCCGCTTGAGCACTTTGATCGCGATATCTTTCGTGCCTACGACATTCGCGGCATCGTCGACCAGTCGTTGACCGATACCTGCGTCTACCATATCGGCCGTGCCTTTGCGGCCGAGGCCGCTGCGCGCCAGATCTCTGAGGTCGTTGTGGGCGCGGATGGCCGCCTGTCCGGCCCGCACTTGAAAACGATCCTGATTCAGGGGCTGACCGACAGCGGCTGTCAGGTACTGGATGTGGGGTACGTGCCGACGCCTACCCTCTATTTTGCCGCTCACCAGCAGGCCGATCAGACCGGCATCATGATCACCGGCAGCCACAACCCCTCCGACTACAACGGCTTCAAGATGATGCTGGGGGGTGAAACCCTGTCGGGGGATCAGATCCAGGCGCTGGCGGACCGCATCGAGGCCCGCGATTACGTCGAGGGCACGGGGTCGGCCCGTTCGCTGGCAGTTGAGCACTCTTACCTGCAGCGCATTCTGGACGACATCCGGCTCAAGCGCGGCATGAAGGTCGTGGTCGACTGCGGTAACGGCATCCCCGGCAAGCTGGCCCCGGCACTGATCGAGCAGCTTGGCTGCGAGGTGATCCCGCTCTACTGCGAGGTGGATGGCACCTTTCCCAACCATCACCCGGACCCGGGCAAGCTGAAGAACCTGCAGGACGCCATTGCGGCCGTGGCCGAGCACCGGGCGGATCTGGGACTGGCCTTCGACGGCGATGGCGACCGCGTCGGTGTGATCACGCCCAGCGGCCACGTCATCTACCCGGACCGGGTGATGATGCTGTTCGCCGAGGATGTGCTGAGCCGCAACCCGGGCGCCGAGATCCTCTTCGACGTCAAATGCTCCCGTCTGCTGCCGCAGGTGATCGAACAGGCCGGCGGCAAGGCCACCATGTGGAAAACCGGTCATTCGCTGATCAAGCGCCAGATGAAGGCGTCGGGTGCGCTGCTGGCAGGCGAGATGAGCGGCCACATCTTCTTCAAGGAACGCTGGTACGGCTTTGACGATGGGCTCTACAGCGCGGCTCGCCTGCTGGAAATTCTGTCCGGCCGCGATCAGGATGCCGATGCCATTTTTACCGCCTACCCGGAAGACATCAGCACGCCGGAGATCAATATCGAAGTGCGTGAAGACAACAAGTTCGCGCTGGTCGAGGCGCTGCAGCAGGCCGAATTTCCGGACGGGCAGGTCAGCCATATCGACGGTGTGCGGGTCGACTATGCTGATGGCTGGGGCCTGATGCGCGCCTCCAACACTACGCCGGTGCTGGTGCTGCGTTTTGAAGCCGAAAGCCGTACCGCCCTCAACCGAATCAAGAACGAGTTTCAGGCCCGCCTGAGCGCCATCGACAGCAGCCTGCTGATCCCTGACGCCTGAACCTCAAGGAAGCTTACAAGGAGACATCATGCCTTTGTCACGTTCTCAAGCCATGTCCACCGCCCAGGTTCTGTCCGAGGCGATGCCCTATATTCAGCGCTTCGTCGGCAAGACCATCGTGATCAAGTATGGCGGCAACGCCATGATCGACGAAAAGCTGAAAGCCAGCTTTGCCCGCGATGTGGTCATGATGAAACTGATCGGCCTGAACCCGATCGTGGTGCATGGCGGTGGCCCGCAGATCGGTAACCTGCTGGAGCAGCTCAAGATCGAGTCCCACTTTATCAACGGCATGCGAGTGACCGACTCCAAGACCATGGACGTGGTCGAGATGGTACTCGGCGGCATGGTGAACAAGGAGATCGTTGGCCTGATCAACGCCGCCGGTGGCAAGGCGATTGGTCTGACCGGCAAGGATGGCGAACTGCTGCGTGCCCGCAAGCTGAAAGTGAAGCACAAGACCCCGGAGATGGAAGCGCCCGAGATCATCGACATCGGCCATGTGGGTGAAGTCGACAGCGTCAACACCCGTGTGCTCGACATGCTGGTGAACTCGGACTTTATTCCGGTGATCGCGCCCATCGGCGTTGGCGAAGACGGCCACTCCTACAACATCAACGCCGATCTGGTGGCCGGCAAGGTGTCGGAAGTGCTCAAGGCCGAAAAGCTGATGCTGCTGACCAACATCGCGGGCCTTCTGGACAAGGAAGGCAAGGTCCTCACCGGCCTGAATACGGCTCAGGTGGACGCACTGATCGAAGACGGCACCATCTATGGCGGCATGCTGCCCAAGATTGATTGTGCCCTGAGTGCGGTCAAGAGCGGCGTCCGCAGTGCCCATATCATTGACGGCCGCGTCGAGCACGCCTGCATGCTGGAGATCTTCACGGATGAAGGTGTGGGTACCCTGATCACCAATGACGACATCGGAGTGAGCGCGTCCGCATGAGCGACAAGGCACAGAAGATTTCACGTCGGGAGCAGATCCTGCAGGCACTGGCCCGCATGCTGGAAACCAACCCGGGCCAGCGCATTACCACGGCGGCACTGGCCCGCGAAGTGGGTGTATCCGAAGCGGCACTCTATCGCCACTTCCCCAGCAAGGCGCGCATGTTCGAGGGTCTGATCGGGTTTATCGAAGAAACGCTGTTCTCGCGCATCAAGCGGATCATCCAGTCGGATATTCCGGCCACTCGCCAGTGCGAGCAGATTCTGACCCTGCTGCTGGCGTTTGTGGAGAAGAACCCGGGCATGGCACGTATCCTGACCGGTGATGCGCTGTCGGGCGAGACCGACCGCCTCAGGGTGCGGGTGAATCAGCTGTTTGAGCGACTGGAGACACAGCTGAAACAGGTGATGCGAGAAGCGGAACTGAAGGAAGGGCTGCGTACCGAGATCCCGGCCGGATCCGCCGCCAACCTGGCCATTGCCGCCGCCGAAGGGCGCATTCGCCAGTTCGTCCGCTCCGAGTTCAAGCGCCGGCCCACGGAGTTCTGGCCCGAGCAGTGGGCCCGTTTGGGCAGTGGTCTGTTCAGGGCCACAGGCTAAAGCGGCAGGCTATCCGGAAGGGGCTCTGGCCCCTTCCAGCAACGTTCGACTTCAGCCCGCCGGGTTGCGCTGCAGGATCTGCATCGCCTTCAGCAGGTTGAGCGCTTCAAACAGCTGGAAATCCCGTGACAGAAGCCCTTCTGACGCAGACGCCTGCTCGGTTGATTCCCCGTTGGCATTTTCCAGATGTCCGGCCAGATCGCGCTCCTTGACGCGACCTTCCTCTTCCAGCAAGGTCAAACGCGCCTCATCCACTCTCAGGTCCGGCTTGATGCCCTGAGCCTGAATGGAGCGTCCGCCCGGCGTGAAGTAACGTGCCGTGGTCAGCTTGATCGCACGCTCCTGCCCCAGCGGCAACACCGTTTGTACCGACCCCTTACCGAAGCTGTCCGTGCCCATGATCAGCGCACGTTCATGGTCCTGCAGCGCGCCGGCCACGATCTCAGAGGCAGACGCACTGCCACCGTTAATCAGCACCACAAGCGGGGTGTCCGGTGCCACCGTCTCGCTGCTGGCATTGAAACGCAGTTCGGAGTTGGGCAGGCGCCCTTCGGTGTACACGATGGTGCCCTCCGTCAGAAACGCATCACTCACCGCTACCGCCGCCTGCAGTACCCCGCCCGGGTTGTTACGCAGATCCAGCACCAGCCCCTTCAGCGGCGCCTCCTCGGCCAGTGAGCGGATAGCCGCGACCGTGTCCTCTCCAGTGTGGGACTGGAACTGGGAGATGCGCAGATAACCGTATCCCGGCTCCAGCAACTCATGACGCACGCTCTTCACCTTGATCACGTCACGCACGATCTTGATTTCCAGCGGCTGGTCACGCCCTTCACGCATGATGGTGAGGCGAATGGGCGTTCCCACCTCGCCCCGCATCAGGTCAATCGCCTCGTTCAGGTCCATGCCCTGCACCGGGGTGTCATCAAGGCGAATGATCATGTCGCCGGCACGCACGCCGGCACGCTGAGCCGGGGTATCGTCGATCGGCGCGATCACCTTGATGAAGCCGTCTTCCAGACCCACTTCAATCCCCAAACCGCCAAACTCACCACTGGTGTGAATCTGAAGGCTTTCAAAGGCCTCCGGTTCAAGATAGGCAGAGTGAGGGTCCAGCCCGGTCAGCATGCCACGAATGGCGTCTTCCAGCAGGTCACGGTCATCCACCGGCTCCACGTAGGCCTGCTTGATGCGATCGAACACGTCCGCGAACATGCGCAACTCGGTCAGCGGTAGCGTATTCTGGCCGTCCGTGCCTTCGTCCTGCGCCTGAGCCGGTACCGACAGGCACAGGGTACAGCCCAGTACGGCAGCCATGAGCGGATTACGCTTGAAAAGCTTCATCATCGATTTCCCTGCTTGGTATGTTAACGCCGTTCCAGCCAGACAATCGGGTCCGTTGAGCGCCCCTTGTAGCGAATGGCAAAGTAAAGGCCCGGCTCGGTACTGCCGCCACTGCTGCCTGCCAACGCCAGGGTTTCACCCGTACCAACCCACTCACCCGGCTCTCGCAACAGGCTGTCATTGTGGCCATAGAGGCTCAGGTAACCACCTCCATGATCAAGAATCAATACCAGGCCGTAGCCCCGCAGCCAGTCCGCAAAGACGACACGGCCATGGTGGACCGCCTTGACCTCGGTACCGGCGCTGGCGTCGATCAGCAACCCTTCATAGGCCACATTTTCCACCTGGGCACCAAAGGCACGCTTGATCCGCCCCTTCACCGGCCAGCTCAGCTTGCCCTTGCGCTGATGGAACTTGAGACCATCCTGCTGCAGCCGGACTTCTTCCAGCGAGCGCCGGATCTCTTTCAGTACCGCCGCCAGCTCAACCTGATCCTGCTCCAGCTGTCCCAGCCGCCCACGATCACTGGACTGCTGCTGACGCAAGCGAGCCAGTGTCTTGGCCTGAGCAGCGCGCGCATCGGCCAGCTCCTGCCGCCGGGCTTCAAGCTGCTCCCGGGTGCTGAGCAGGCTGGAGTCCGTTTCGGCAATCGAAGACTGGGTTTCGGTCAGCTCTGCCAGCGCCTGACGATACCCCTTGAGCTCGGCATTCAGCGCATCGGTCAGGTGATCGTAATACCGCAACATGCGTGATACCGACTGAGGGTCCTCCTGTGACAGCAGCAGCTTGAGAGCCGGTTGACGTCCCAGGCGGTACTGCTCACGCAGCAGCTCACGAATCTGACTTTCCCGTGCCTGCAGAACGGCAAGCAGCTGATCCTCATTCTTGCCCAGTTCACTGCGGCGGCTCTGCAGGGTCTGTTGCTCTTCGCCCAGTGCCTGCAGGCGAGCCTTCACTTCACCGATACGCTTGTCATGCTGCTTCAGCTCACGCTCGGCAGCCTCCAGACGCTGCTGACGCTTGGCCAGCGTCTTCTGCAACTGGCTGATCTGCTGCTTGACCGCCTTGAGCTCACGCTCGGTGGTGGCAGGATCGGGGGCAGCCTGCACGGCTCCCACTGACAACAGCAGTGAGAGCAGGAGGCCGTAGGCCCGCATATTCAATGTCAGGCCAGGCTGACCAGGCTACGGCCTGTCATTTCGGTTGGCGCCGACAGTTCCATCAGGTCCAGCAGCGTGGGGGCCAGGTCACAGAGTGCACCGTCGGACAGTGTCACCCGTTCGGCACGGGGGCCTGCGTAGATCAATGCAACAGGCCAGTTCGTGTGTGCCGTATGGGGCTGTCCGGTATTGGGGTCCTGCATCATCTCGACGTTGCCGTGGTCCGCCGTAATCAGCGCTTCGCCGCCCACGTCCGCCAGAGCAGCGAGCACCTGAGTCAGGCTCTGATCCACGGTTTCGACCGCTTTCACGGCCGCATCAAAGTTGCCGGTATGGCCAACCATGTCACCGTTGGCGTAGTTGCAGACGATCAGGTCGTATTTGCCGCTGCGGATCGCCTCACACAACTTTTCGGTGACTTCAGGTGCACTCATTTCGGGCTGAAGGTCATAGGTCGCGACCTGGGGTGAGGGCACCAGAATACGGTCTTCACCGGGATAGACCGCTTCCTGGCCACCATTGAAGAAGAAGGTGACGTGAGCGTACTTCTCGGTTTCGGCAATGCGCAGCTGTGTTTTGCCCTGCGCCGCCAGATATTCCCCCAGATCGTTATGGATCTGTTCCGGCGGGAAAGCCACCGGCGCCGGAATGTCCGCCGCATACTCGGTCATCATGACATAGCCGCTCAGCGCCGGATGCGCCTTCCGGGCGAAGCCGTCAAACTCGGGCTCCACAAAGCAGCGGGTAATTTCGCGCGCACGGTCCGGACGGAAGTTGGCACAGATCAGTGCATCGCCCGCTTCAACAGTTGCAACCGGCTGCCCGTCTGCGCCGGTGATGACCGTTGCTTTTACAAACTCATCGTTTTCATCGCGCGCATAGGCGGCTTCCAGCGCCTGCAGTGCACTTTCCGCGGTGACCTCGGCCTGACCCCGCGTCATGGCATCATAGGCCTGCTCCACCCGCTCCCAGCGGTTGTCGCGGTCCATGGCGTAATAGCGTCCGACCACGGTTGCGATGGCGCCGGTACCCAGGCGCTCAAAGGTTGCCTGCGCAGCCTTGAGTGAGGGCTCAGCCGAGCGCGGCGGCATATCACGCCCGTCCAGAATCGCATGCAGATACACCGACTTGGCACCGCGCTTTACGGCCATTTCCAGCAGCGCAAAAATGTGCTCTTCATGGCTGTGCACACCACCCGGAGACAACAGCCCCATCACATGCACGGCGCGTCCGGCTTCGATCGCCTTGTCCATCGCCTCACACAGGGCAGCGTTGTCAAAAAAGTCGCCGTCGGCAATCGACTTGGAGATGCGGGTAAAGTTCTGATACACGGTGCGGCCTGCCCCGATATTCATGTGCCCCACTTCGGAATTGCCCATCTGTCCATCCGGCAGGCCTACCGCCATGCCGGAGGTTTCGATGCGGGAATTGGGGTTATCTGCCAGCAGCCGGTCCCAGGTGGGGGTATGGGCTGCTTCGACCGCCGAGGAGGGCGTGACCTCCACGCCGAAGCCATCAAGAATAATCAGTGCCTTGGTTGCGCGTGCGTCAGTCATGGTGTGCTTATCTGTCCGGTCGGTTAAAAAACAGGCAGCCATTTTAACGCTCCGGGCGCGGATTAGCTAACGCTCACCCTCAGGATTTGCCGCGCTGCCCTTATCGCTGTCTCGGTGGGCATGTATACTTGCTGTCTTCACTATCCGTGCATCTGATCGGAACAACTATGGAACGCCTGATCGAATTCGCAATACAGCATTACTACCTGGTAGGCGCCTGGGTCCTGACCCTGGTTCTCCTGCTGGCGGCAGAGAAACGCAAGTCCGGCAAATCCGTCACCCCGGCCGAGGCGACCCGACTCATCAACAAGGAGTCCGGTGCCGTGCTGGATATCCGCACGCGCAAGGAGTGGGATACCGGACACATCACCGGCGCCCACCACATCCCGCTTGCGGACCTTGACCGTCGTCTGAACGAGCTCGACAAGTTCAAGAACAAGCCGGTGATTGTGGTGTGCAACCTCGGACAGGCAGCCGGAACGGCTACCAAAAAGCTCAAGGCAGCCGGTTACGAGCAGGTTGTTCGCCTGTCTGGCGGTATGACCGAATGGAAAAACCAGAACATGCCTATCGTTAAGTGACTGCCATGGCCAAAACGACCATCTACCTCACGCGCTGGTGCCCTTTCTGTACTCGTGCACTCGCTCTGCTGGACAGCAAGCAGGTCGAGTATGAGGCCATTGACGTTGATGCTGCCCCTGAGCTGCGTCAGGAAATGATGACCCGAAGCCAGCGCCGCACTGTCCCTCAGATTTTCATTGGCGAGACCCACGTCGGTGGCTGCGACGAGCTGTTTGCGCTGGAGCGCGAGGGCAAGCTCGACGCACTGCTCAACGCCTGAAAGAACAATAAACCGCAAGGATATACCGATGTCTGATACCGAAACTTCCAACCAGCAAGCTACTCAGCCACAGTTCGCCCTCCAGCGTGTCTATGTGAAGGACGCATCTCTGGAAACACCGGCGGGCGCCAAGGCATTTACCCAGCCATGGCAGCCTGAAGTGAATCTGGAAATGAACACGCGCACCAACTCACTGGATGAGCATCATCACGAAGTGGTACTGACGCTGACCGTCACGGCCAAAAACGCTGATGAAACCGCGTTTCTGGTTGAGGTTCAGCAGGCCGGTATCTTCCTCGTGGCCGGTATTGAAGGTGCAGAGCTGCACCACACCCTGGGTGCCTTCTGCCCCAACCTGCTGTTCCCCTACGCGCGTGAAGCCGTCGACAACTTCGTGACCAAGGCCAGCTTCCCTCCGCTGATGCTGGCACCGGTCAACTTCGATGCCCTGTACGCGCAGCAGATGCAGCAGCGTGCCGAGCAGGAAGGCAGCGAAGAGAAGCACTGATTCAGGTACGGGAGTCTACTCGGGCTCCCGTTTCGCCCATCGCCGGCGTGTCGCAATATAGTTCGCATTAAAGCGTTCGAAGTATCCCTCCAGATGGCCCGCCGCCATTTCATCGCCTATCTGCTCCAGCAGCGCAATCGCCACCTCTGCCGTACACAGGTGATGGTCCACCTTTGAACGGCGCAGCTTATAGCGTGTCAGTCGATCCGTTTGCGGCTCCACAACCGGCAGGTGCTGAAGATACCGACTATGACGAAACATGCGCCGCGCCTGTCGCCAGGTCCCGTCCAGTATGATGAATACCGGGATGCGTGTATCACCCTCGGCCACCGCTTCTGCATCCAGCATGCGGTGTTGATAGTCGTCACCCGCCGGGAACACCAGACAGGGAGCATAGGCAGGGTCATTTAATGCATCCAGCAGATCCTGGCCCGGCTCAGTGCGGGACCACTCAAAGATGCGTGTCTGTGCGATACAGTCATCGATGAGGCGGCCGGTGTTGGTCGGCTTGTACAGCTCGTATCGATGGGTCAGCAGCCAGAAATGACACCGCGCCCCCACCTGAGTCCGCCACTCGCAAATACAGACCTCTGCAGGCAGCCGACAGTCAGGGCATCGTTTGACGCCTGAACCACGGGCCAGAAATGGCTTGCGAGGTGGGTTTTCAATTCTCACGGTCAAACCTGCTGCAAGTAAACAAAAGCGGCACTATACTGGCGGGTCTGTAGCCAAACAAGGCCCTTAGACTTCTGGCAGACCTTCGCGATGACACAGCCTCATGACTTTCGTTCTCTGATCCCGCCACAGCCGGAGATCCTCCTTAAACTGGCCAAGCTGTTCAAACAGGATAATCCTGACCTGAAACAGATCAGTGCCCTTATCAAGCAGGACGTGGCACTTTACTCAGTGGTACTCAAAACCATTAACAGCCCTTTCTACGGGCTGAGAGCGCCGGTGATCTCCGTTGAGCATGCAATCAACCTGCTGGGAACGGGACAGGTGTTCAATCTGGTTCGGCTTACCATCATGCGCAACACCCTGAAAAAGACCGGCCGCATGGAACGCTTCTGGGATACCGCCAAGGATGTATCGGACCTGTCACTGAGGCTGTTGAGCAGACTGAAACTCAAACTGGACCGTGATGACATGCATGCCCTGGGCATGCTGCACGATTGCGGGCTCCCCCTGATGATTCAGGCCTATCCCGACTTCCGTGACACCCTGCGCGCTTCGTCCTGCTATAACAGCGCCGAGCTTGAAGCCCTGCAGAAGCAGCACTACGGGTTCAGTCATTATCAGGTTGGCAGCCGGATGGCAGAGCGCTGGTTCCTGCCGCAGCATTTGGCGGATAGCATCCGCTATCAGCCCCAGCTTGAAGATGTGCTCAATGACAGGGTTCAGGTGGATGAGCGTACGCGCGAACTGCTTGCCATTCTTACTCTCGCGCAGGATGTCAGCGCCGAGTTCCGCTATTACTGGCGTATCCAGCCGAATGACCTTGCTCCCCGCGTTAACAAGGCCTTGGCGTTCCTGGCCCTTACCGATTACGACTATCTCAGCATCAGGGAATCCCTGATCGACTCCCTTAACTGATCTTTGTCCGTCGCAGCGGGGTGAGCAGGCGCTTCCCCCCTTGCTTCCCCCTTGGCCAGCGACCGCTGATTCCTTCCGATTCAGTTTCACCCGCCCATAACGCAAAAACCCCGGCCTCAACGAGACCGGGGTTTTCACTTAATTAAATGCTTGGCGATGACCTACTCTCACATGGGGAAGCCCCACACTACCATCGGCGATGACGCGTTTCACTGCTGAGTTCG
>NZ_JACVEW010000019.1 GCF_017776525.1 Marinobacterium alkalitolerans | reverse complement strand
GGGCGAATAGCTCAGTTGGGAGAGCATCTGCCTTACAAGCAGAGGGTCGGGGGTTCGAACCCCTCTTCGCCCACCAAGACGCGGAGTGGTAGTTCAGTTGGTTAGAATACCTGCCTGTCACGCAGGGGGTCGCGGGTTCGAGTCCCGTCCATTCCGCCACTTTGAGGTTGAAGGGTTAGAATACCTGCCTGTCAGCTCTCGCTGGAATGATCAGGGTCGCCAGTCCCGTCCGTTCCGCTGATTTTGAGGTTGAACGGTTGGAATGCCTTTCAGCTCTCATTGGCATGATCAGGGTCGCTAGTCCCTTGCATTCCGCCACCTTTTCCTTTCTTTACTTAATCCCCATAAGCCTTCCTTAAGTTGACCCAAGACTTCAGTTTGGGTACTTGCTTCAGTTTCATACTCGCTTTGGTTCCTTTTTCTCACCCGAAAATTCTGTGCGGTTTTTTGGTCCAGATTGGCTGCTCGGCTGATTTGAAAACCGTGCCTTGGGTTTTCTTGTCTTTTGGCAGCCCGAAGTGTGGTGGCCGATATGCTGTAGAATGCCGGCTTGAAACCTCTGTCATTTCTGACTTTTTGATATGTCTACTCCATACGAACAAATATTCGAAGGACGGCTTGTGTCCATTCCTGTGCACGCTTTTGAAACAGCCCTGACGCGTCAGGCCGAAGTGCGGGTTGAGGTCATGCGTTTGGACAAGGTTCATGCACAGATCAGCGGCAACAAGTGGTTCAAGCTGAAGCCGGCGGTTGAACAGGCTGCACGGGCGGGGCTGCCACTGCTGAGTTTCGGTGGTGCCTGGTCAAACCATATTCATGCGCTGGCATTTGCCGGGTTCAAGCTGGGTATTCCGACCATTGGTGTGATTCGCGGGGAAAGTGCCTATGCCGATAACCCTACGTTGAGTGATGCGCGAAAGTGGGGAATGGAATTGCACTTTGTTGATCGCACAACCTACCGGCGCCGAAAAGATCCGGATTTCCAGCAGCAGCTGGAAGCGCGCTTTGGTCCTGTGGTGCTGGTTCCGGAAGGAGGAAGTCAGGTCAGTGCGGTGCATTCGGTTGCTTCCTTGTGGCAACACCCGCACCTCAAGTCGTCCCGCTACGACCAGGTTGTATTACCGGTTGGTACAGGTGGAACGATGGCCGGCGTGATTGCAGGTGCATCAAGGGGTGTGCATGTTTTGGGTGTGTCGGTATTAAAACAGGACGGCTGGCTGGAAACTGACATAGAAATGCTGTTGGCAGAAGCGGGTGTTCAGCCGGTATGCCGCTGGTCGCTCATGCAGGAAGGCCATGGTGGTGGCTATGCACGTTTGCCAGGGGAGTTGGCCGCTGGGCTGAAGCGGGTTGAATCGGCCTGCGGGCTGGAGTTGGACCCGGTCTATACGGTCAAGGCCCTGATGGCACTCCAAAGAAGCATTGTGCAACGCCGCATAAAACCGCATAGTCGTATTCTGGTGCTGCACACCGGTGGGCTGCAGGGGAAAAGGGGGTTCAAGGATCAGCTGGGTCCTGGTGCGCCTGAATTTGTAGGCCCCTTGGCTTTATAATGACAGAAACAATCACCAATCTGGAGAATGCGGGCAGGCATGGATAACTTTCGAAATATTGGCTTGATCGGACGCCTTGGCAGCAAGTCGGTTATTGATACGCTGAAGGAGCTGATCCGCTTTCTGGATGATCGCGGCCTGAATGTCATTCTTGATCAAACGATTGCTGACGTGATGCCCGGTCATGGTCAGCAGGTGTGCAAACAGAAAATGATGGGCGAGATCTGCGACCTGGCCATTGTGGTGGGTGGGGATGGCAGCCTTTTGGGCGCTGCCCGCTCGCTGGCACAGAGCAAAATCCCGGTGCTAGGCATTAATCGTGGCAACCTCGGCTTTTTGACCGATATTCCCCCCCAGGATTTTGAGGACAAGCTGGTACAGGTGTTGAGTGGCCACTACATGGTCGACACGCGCTTCCTGCTGGATGTCGAGATCAAACGCAATGGTGAGCCCATTGGTGAGATGACAGCCCTGAATGACTGCGTTGTTCACCCGGGTAAAGCGACGCGCATGATTCAGTTTGAGCTCTATATCGAAGGGCAGTTCGTATACACCCAGAAATCGGATGGCCTGATCGTGTCCACGCCTACCGGGTCTACGGCTTACGCCCTTTCCGGGGGAGGCCCCATCATGCATCCCAAGCTGGATGCGCTGGTGCTGGTGCCCATGTTTCCCCACACGCTGTCCAGCCGCCCCATTGTGGTGGATGGCAACAGCGAGCTGAAGCTGGTGATCACGGAGGACAACAAGGCATACCCGTCCATTTCCTGTGACGGGCAGCTGAACCAGAGCCTGGCGCCGGGGGATAGCATCACCATCCGCAAGAAGTCACACAAGCTTAAATTGCTGCATCCGCGTGACTATGACTTCTATCGTACCTGCCGGGAAAAGCTGGGGTGGGGCACCAAGTTTGGAGAGCAGGAGTAGCCTGTGGCGATACAGGGATATGATCTGATCGGAGATATTCACGGCTGCGCACTCAGTCTGCGCATGCTGCTGGCCCGCATGGGCTACCGACAGGTCAATGGTGTCTATCAGCACCACAGTCGAAAAGTGGTGTTCTTGGGGGATATCATCGATCGCGGGCCGCATATCCGTGAAGCTCTCCACATCGTTCGAGACATGGTGGAAGCCGGACATGCCGAAATCGTGATGGGAAATCACGAATACAATTTCATGTGTTACATGACGCCAGACCCGAACCGACCGGGAGAATACCTGCGTCAGCATACGCCGAGGCACAAGCGCATCCTCCAGCAAACGCTGGAACAGCTTTCACCCTACAAGGATGAGCAGCAGGACTTTATGGACTGGTTTCTGCAGCTGCCTCTGTTTCTGGAGTTCGACCATTTCAGGGTGGTTCACGCCTGCTGGCATGAAGGGCTGATCGAGCAGTTCAAGGCGAGGATGGGCGGTAACCGTATCGACCGAACCTTCCTTGAGCGTTCGGCCGTGGATGGCAGCTTCGAGTGGGAGGTGATGGACCGGTTGCTGAGAGGGACGCACCTGCGGCTCCCGAACAACGAGGTGATGGTGAGCAAGGACGGTTTTCGTCGTCACTTTTTCCGCACCAAGTTCTGGATGCCTGACCCTCAGTATCTGGTAGACGTGGTATTTCAGCCCGACCCCTTGCCTGCCCACTTGTCTCGACTGCCCATTACCGCATCGCAAAAGCGGGATCTGCTGTATTACGGCCCGGATGAAAAACTGCTGTTTATTGGTCATTACTGGCGTGAAGGCAAGCCCGCTCCGGTTACCTCAAATATCGCCTGTCTTGATTACAGCGCGGTTAAATTCGGCAAGCTGGTGGCGTACCGTCTGGATGATGAAACCCGTATACAGCCGGACAAGTTTGTCTGGGTCGATGTGGCCAGGGAGGTACATCTGGTTGATCCCGAGGTGGGCGCTTCGTGATTCCTGTCATAGAAGTTCCGCTGCAGCTTGATCTGAGCGAGTTTGCCGCCTGCCTCTGGCGCAGCGGGGTGACGCACCGGGTGACCGAGTCGGAACAGTGTCAGGTTATCTGGGTAGAAAACCCGGCTGATGCATCACGGGTACAACAGCTTTTTACCTTGTGGCAAAGCGGTGAGCCGCTTGAGCAGGTAGTGCTTGAGCCCGTCAACCAGCGAAGACTGCCCGCCGCACCGCCGCTGCGAAGAGTCCCTCTGACGTTGACGCTGGCCGCGGCCAGTGTCGCCATTTCCCTCTTGATCGGCTTTGGCCAGCAGCTTGATGTGATGGGGCTGTTCTCGTTCTCGCCTTTCTCCGTCTCCGGTAACACGCTGCAATACGCTGCCCTTGAGCAGGTGTTGTTGTCCGGCCAGTTGTGGCGACTTTGGACCCCCATTTTCATGCATTTCAGTGTCATCCACATTTTGTTTAACCTGCTCTGGGTCTGGATAGTGGGCGGTAAAATGGAAGCCACTCAGGGAACGCGTTCACTGCTTGGGCTGGTGTTGTTCAGTGGTCTGATGTCCAATCTTGCCCAGTTCTGGGTCTCGGGGCCGATGTTTGGTGGCATGTCGGGTGTCGTGTTTGCGCTGATTGCCTATAGCTGGATCTGGGATCGGCAGGTCAGCTCACCTCGCTTTGGTCTGCCTCCCGCCTTGATGGGGTTGCTGATGTTCTGGCTGGTGCTCGGGTTTACCGGTGTGCTGGAAGGGGTTGGACTGGGAGCGATTGCCAATACGGCCCATCTGGTTGGGCTGGTGTGTGGACTTGCCTGGCTGCCTGTCGGGCGTTGGCTGTGCCGGGGCAAGGGAACGTCGGTGTGATACTATTGTCAGGTATTCTGGAGGCAGACGATGACATTTGAAAAGATGATCGAATCCATGACGCCGGAGGTCTACCAGTCCCTTCGGCGTGCAGTTGAGCTGGGCAAATGGCCAAATGGCGAGCGCCTGAGTCAGGAGCAACGCGAAACCAGCTTGCGAGCCGTGATTGCGTATGAGCATACGCACAAGGTCGCGGAGAATGAGCGCGTGGGATACATCGACCGCACGCGGCCGGATGGTCAGCAGCACGGTGTTGATCCGCTTCAGCCTCAGACATTGAAGATATTGAGTGATGGCTGATCTTGAGCCGCGCATCAGCGGGCACCTGCGCAAAATGATTACGCATCTGGGGGAGCCGGTCGAGTACCGTCTGCCCCTGGATGACGAACTGGTTGAATTGAATCCGCTGATTGGCCAGCCCATCAGGTTGACCTTTTCCGGCGATATTCATTGTTTGCACTGTGGCCGCAAAACACGCAAAAGTTTCAATCAGGGGTTCTGCTACCCCTGCTTTACCCGCCTGCCACAATGTGACTCCTGCATCGTAAAGCCCGAGAAGTGTCATTATCACGAGGGGACTTGCCGTGACCCCGCCTGGGGGGAGCGTCACTGCTTTCAGCCCCACGTGGTGTATCTGGCCAACTCGTCCGGTCTCAAGGTCGGGATTACCCGTGGAGAGCAGGTGCCCACGCGCTGGATTGATCAGGGCGCGATTCAGGCACTGCCCATTCTGGAAGTGGATAACCGGCTTCACTCCGGCCTGATTGAACAGATCATCGCCTCCCATGTGAGCGATAAAACCAACTGGCGCACCATGCTCAAGGGGCAAGTTGAACCGCTGGACCTCAAGGCGGAGCGGGACAGGCTGCTGGATCTTTGTGCGCTGCAACTGGATGATCTGCGTCAGTCATACGGCGCTGATGCTATTCGTGCGCTCGACCGTGACGTGGTCAGCATCGAATATCCGGTTGAGCAGTATCCGGCCAAGGTGGGAACCCATAACTTTGACAAGCAGCCGGTCGTTGAAGGTGTGCTTCAGGGGGTGAAGGGGCAATACCTGATTCTGGATACCGGGGTGATCAATATCCGCAAGTTTGCCGCCTATAATGTTGAATTAAGTTACTGAGTCTGGAGTTTTCATGACTGCACAGCAGCCTCAAGCGATTTATCTGGAAGACTATCAAGCCCCGGCGTGGCTGGTGACCCACACAGAGCTTGATTTTGAGCTTGAAGAGGAGCAAACGCTGGTACGTGCCCGGCTCAGTATCAAGAGCAACCCGGAGTCTGGTGGCAAGCGACAGCCGTTGGTGCTGAATGGCCATGAAGATATGGAGCTGCTGCGCCTGAGTATCGACAGCCAGGTGCTCGATTCGGGTGACTACCGTCGTGAAGGTGAGCTGCTGACAATCGCCAATGTGCCCGATCAATTTGTGCTGGAGTGTGTGACACGCTTGCTGCCGCACGAAAATACGGCCCTGGAAGGCTTGTACAAGTCTGATGGCATGTTCTGCACCCAGTGTGAGGCGGAGGGGTTCCGACGCATTACGTTTTTCCCGGACCGTCCGGACGTCATGTCGATTTTCAAGACGACTCTGACTGCCGAAAAATCGCGCTATCCGATTTTGCTGTCCAATGGTAATCCTGTTGCCAGCGGAGAGGAGTCAGACGGCCGTCACTGGGTGACCTGGGAAGACCCCTGGCCAAAGCCGGCCTACCTCTTCGCACTGGTAGCAGGGGATCTGGAAGTGCTTGAGGATCGCTACCTGACAGCCTCAGGACGCGAGGTTCGGCTGCAGATCTTCGCTGAGCGCAAGGACCTGGACAAACTCGAATATGCAATGGAATCGCTGAAAAAGGCGATGCGCTGGGATGAAGAAGTGTACGGGCGCGAATACGATCTGGATATTTACATGATCGTTGCGGTGGACTTCTTCAACATGGGGGCCATGGAGAACAAGGGGCTCAATATCTTTAACACCTCCTGTGTGCTGGCCCACCCCAAAACCACGACTGATGCGGGCTTTCAGCGCGTTGAAGGCGTGGTGGCGCACGAATATTTTCACAACTGGTCGGGTAACCGTGTCACCTGCCGCGACTGGTTCCAGCTCAGCCTCAAGGAAGGCTTTACCGTGTTCAGAGATGCGGAGTTCTCCGCTGACATGAACTCGAGGACGGTGAAACGCATCGAGGATGTGTCCCTGCTGAGAACGGCCCAGTTTGCTGAAGATGCCGGCCCCATGGCACATCCGGTACGGCCCGAATCCTATATTGAAATTTCCAACTTCTACACGCTGACGGTGTATGAAAAGGGCGCAGAGGTGGTGCGAATGGTGCACGCCTTGCTGGGGCCGGAGCTGTTCAGAAAGGGCAGTGATCTCTATTTCGAGCGTCATGACGGAGAGGCGGTTACGACCGATGACTTCGTAAAAGCGATGGAAGACGCCTCCGGACGCGACCTGACTCAGTTCCGTCGCTGGTATTCCCAGGCCGGGACACCGCGCCTGAACGTAACCGACAGCTATGACGAGGCCAGTGGAGAATATCAGCTGCATATCAGCCAGAGCTGCCCTCCATCTCCGGGACAGGAACACAAGCAGCCTTACCATCTGCCGTTGGCGTTTGGCCTGTTGGGCATGGATGGTACTGAGCTGCGTTCCGGTGTCCTCGAAGTGACCGCCGAGGAAGAGAGCTTCCGCTTTACCGGTTTGAACGAGCGTCCTGTTCCCTCGCTGTTGCGTGGCTTCTCTGCACCGGTCAAGCTGGAGTATGACTACTCCGATGCGCAACTGCTGATGCTGTTGCGGCATGATACGGACGGGTTCAATCGGTGGGATGCGGGGCAGCGCCTGTGTATCCGGTTGATGCAGGAGCAGATCGATGCCTACCGGCCCGGTGCCGAGCCCAGTGTGCCTGATGCGTTGCTCAATGCCTGGTCGGAACTGCTCCTGGATGAGCAGTTGGATCCGGCCATGCTGGCGCAGTGCCTGAAACTGCCTTCGGAAGCTCAGCTGGCTGAGCTGGCAGACACCATTGATGTGGTGGCTATCCATGAAGTGCGTAAGGGCATGCGCAAGGTGATTGCTGAGGCGCTTGAGCAACAATGGCTTGCAGCCTATCAGCGCTGTGATCTGAAGGATGTGGCCTACTCGCCGGATGCAGAGTCCATCGGGCGTCGGAGTCTGAAAAACCTTGCACTGGGATATCTGATGTCGACCGGTCGTGAGCCCTGGCTGGAGCTGGCGCGACAGCAGTACGAGCAGAGCGATAACATGACCGATCAGTTGTCTGCCCTGACGCTGGTGGTGCATTCACCTCATCGCGAAAGTGCCGACGAGCTGTTGCAGAATTTCTATCTGCAATGGCAGCACGAACCGCTCGTCATGAATCAGTGGCTTTCGGTACAGGCGTCTGACCCGGCCGAAGGGGCCCTTGAGCGTGTCAAGCAGCTCAGTGAGCACCCTGTCTTTGATGCATGGAATCCCAACAAGCTGCGTGCATTGATTGGTGGTTTTTGTGGGCAAAACCCGATTCACTTCCATAATGAAAGTGGAGAGGGGTATGCATGGCTGGCTGACTGGATCCTGCATCTGGATCGACAGAACCCTCAGGTGGCCTCGCGCCTGCTGACACCGCTGACGCGTTGGAAACGCTACGATGCGGCACGCAGTGCCTTGATGCAGAAGCAGTTACAACGAATGATGGATACCCCTGAGCTGTCTGCTGATGTATACGAAGTAGTCAGCAAGAGTCTTGTGTAAATGATGTAATACAGGGGGCCTTGTGCCCCTGATAAACACACTGGTTAAGGATATACCGATGGAAGCCTATTTTGATTCAAGTGATAAATTCGACCTGCAACAGAATTATCGTCGTTATCTCAAGTTTCATGATCAGTGCCTGGCCGCGAACGAAATTCTGAAAGATGCACGCGGAAGCCGTGTCTGGGTGGCGGGCGTCGTGTTGATGGTGTTTGCACTGGCATCCGAGTTTTTCCTGGGGGCGGCTGCAGGCCTGTTCGGGCTGTACTTCTATCGAATCGTTGCGGCCTGGTACCGGGTCACTCAGGCGGAAGAGGGCAAGGAAATGGCTGAACGCTGGTTTGCCAGCAAGGGTCTGAAGTTCGAAGGGCGTATCCTCTATCGCCGCAGCGATGAACAGCTGGAAACACCGCTGGATCCCTTCGATGAATCGCTCTATGCCTGATTGGGGTGACAGGGGTGCAGCGCGAGTATAAACGACTTAGCCAGCGTACCCGGCACCTGCTGTCGCTGCCCGAAGGCGTCAATGTTGACTTCAAGCGCGAGGTTCAGGCTGTGCGCAGTTCTGACCTCGTCGCATTTGCCAACTCACCCTTCGGCGGCACCCTGCTGATTGGCATCGACGAGTTTACCACGAGGGATGGTGTCCAGCGGGGGCGCGTTGTCGGCTGCGAGGTAGACGACAAGGCTCGGTTGACACTGGTCAACAAGTCGACCGGGTGTATTCCCAACATCGAACTTCGCATCTTCACCGAAAACCTGGCCGTTTCCAAACCGATCCTGCGGGTCGAGATCGCCAGCGGTCCTCATAAACCCTATTGTACCCAGCGCGGCGAATATGCGATCCGTACGGACGGGCGCAACCGCGCCATGTTGCCTGAAGAGCTGCTGGCCATTTTCATGGAGCGGGAAGGGGAGCTGTTTCTGTCACGCTTTCGCAAGGCGGTGCATCAACTGGAGCACCAGTTGGGCACGGTCAGCCATGCGCTCAGTGAAGGGATGCTGGGCGTCAGTGAGCGCCTGTTTGAGCTGGACCAGCAGCTGCAGCGCACGCTTTCGCGCATCGAGCAACTCACGGACAGTAACAAGAAACGCTCACGCAACCTGATGCAGGCCTTGCGCCAGAGCCAGGCAGGAATCGTTCAGCTTGAAAACAGCATCGCCCCCGTGATCAATGACCAGGGGCAGCACCTGCTGCAGGACATTGAGCACAAGCTCGGCATGCTGCTTGACCTGCTCGACAGTGATAACAATGGCAGCCACTGACTGGTCCGCGCTTGACGGGAATCAAGAAGGCTTTGTTGTGGTCAGCTATAGTGAGGTGAGTTACTCATATCAGGAGCGTGCCAAGATGAATACACTGTCAGAGCTGCATCAAGACCACATTAATTTGACACGACTGCTGGACATTCTTGAGCGCAAGGTGGCGCGACTGCGTGAAGGGGTCCACCCTGATTTTTCCCTGATGGCTGATGTGGTCAGTTATGTGGGCGGGTATGCAGACAAGCATCACCACCCGCATGAAGACCAGATGTACGCCTATTTCAGGGGGCGGGACCCTGAACTGGATCAGCGTTTTGATGCCTGTGAGCAGGAGCATAAAGCGCTGAAGAAGCTCTCCAGTCAACTGTCAGATTCAATCGATGCTGTTTTGGGCGATGCGGTGATGCCGATGGATCGGTTTACCGATCAGCTCGAAACCTTCGTACAGACCGAAAAGCGTCATCTGGATTTCGAAGAGTCGAAAATCTTTCCCAAACTGGATGCTCTGGCGTCAGAGGAAGACTGGGTAGAGCTGGCCAAGCGGATTCCGCCCCCGGCCGATCCCTTGTTTGGCGAGCATCAGGCAGAGCAGTACCGCGACCTGTATCGGGCACTGCTCGAAGACATGAACACCCATTAACGCTGATGTCAGCCTCGCTGCTGCATATAGCGTTCCACTGTATCCACAATGGCCTGGGTTTGGGGGTCAACCTCCAGGTTGACTCTGTCACCGGGCTGCAAGTCTGAAAATGTAGTTCTGGACAGGGTTTCTGGTATCAGAGAAACGCTGAAGCTTTGTGCATCGGCGTCAGCCAATGTCAGGCTGCAGCCGTTCAGACCGGCAAACCCTTTAGGCAGCAGGTAGCGTGCTGCAACCTCGGGTGTCTTGAAACGAATGTGGCAATTATTTGCGTCAGGATATTCTACTGCCATGACTTCCGCGCAGCAGAGAATATGACCTGACATCAGATGGCCACCAATCTCGTCACCGATACGCGCCGCCCGCTCGAAATTGACACTTGAACCGACTTCAAGGCTGCCCAGGTTGGTCAGCTCAAGTGTGGTGTCGATGACATCAAAACTGACGAACGGGGCTGCATGTTCCGTGATGGTCAGGCAGGTACCGTTGAGCGCGATACTGGCACCGAGCTCAAGCTGATCACAGTGTTCATTTGGCAGTTCTATCTGCAGCTGCACCAGGCCCTGCTTGCGAGTGAGAGCGGAGACCCGCGCTATTCCTTGAACGATGCCTGTAAACATACTGTGCTAACCTCTTGATTAGGGATCCATGATCGAGCGACTGGCGTAATGTTACCTGAAATCTTCAGGGAGTAGGCAAGATGCGAATACTGGTAACCGGTGGGAGTGGCTTTATAGGGCAGGCGCTGACAAAGGCCTTGACGGAACGCGGGGACCAGGTCGTGATACTGAGCCGAACTCCGGCGCGGGTGCCCGCCCGGAAGGGGCTGCTGGTGGTTGACAGACTTTCGGCCGTCAAGGGGCGCCTGGATGCCGTAGTCAATCTGGCCGGTGCCCCAATCGTGGACAAGCGATGGACTGATGCGCGCAAGCAGCTGCTGCGCTCCAGCCGGATAGACCTGACACGTCAGCTGGTGGAATGGGTGTCGTCGCTCGACACCCCGCCCCATACGCTGATCAGCGGTTCAGCCATCGGCTACTATGGCTCCCATCAGGATGAAGTGCTGGACGAGTCCGCCGACCCCTCGGCGGGTTTTCCCCATGAGTTATGCCGCACCTGGGAACAGGCCGCGATGGCGGCTGAAAGCAGTACCACTCGCGTCTGTCTTGTGAGGACCGGCGTGGTTCTGGGGCCAGGGGGGGGAGCCTTGAGCAAGATGCTTCCCCCGTTCAAGCTGGGGCTGGGAGGTCCTATCGGTGACGGCCAGCAGTGGATGTCATGGATACATCTGGATGATGAGGTGGGTGCGATTCTGTATCTGCTCGACAACCCCTCACTCAGAGGACCGTTCAATTTAACGGCACCTGAGCCTGTGACCAATGAAGTGTTCAGTAAAACGCTCGGGCAGGTCGTGAAGCGGCCCGCTGTTTTCAGAATGCCGGCTTTTGTGATGCAGTTGATGCTGGGTGAGGCCAGCGAACTGCTGGTTGAGGGACAGCGGGTGGTGCCGAAGCACCTGAACTCGGCGGGTTATACCTTCAAGTACACTTCGCTGGAAGCTGCCCTCAAGGCATCAATCCAATAGTCTGCTCAGGACGCCAGTGGCACCATGAAGTCGGCGTCCTCATTGCCCGGGTCTGCCTGACGCAGCCGTTTCTGGCGCAATTTCTCGACCGCTTCCAGCAGCAGATCTCCCTGCCATTCAAAGGGAGACTGGTGCAGGTGCTGGTCAAGGTCCAGCACAAGATAATCAACGGTCTGGCTGTGTGCCGCTTCACACAACCCTTCCAGTGAATCGATATTATGCTCGGGCCAGAAATTCTGGCCCCACTCAATCAGGCGCGTACGCGCGATTTCCGCATCATTCTGCTGACAGGCAATTGCCAGGGCCTGGAAGGTGTTACGTTCGGCGCGCTGGTGGGAGAGCAGCAGCTTCTGTGCACGTCGCTGTTCTTCCAGCTGGTCATCCACCTGATGCTGCTGGCGGGCCTGTTTCAATTGATGCAGGCTGTGAATCCACCCGCCTGTCGTCGCCGTGCATAACAGTCCGAGTCCGACCGAGACCCACAACCAGACATCCAATGGCTCATTGACTGACCGGGTGACTTGAGTCGAGGGTGTTGGTGCCGCGATGACGGGCTGTACCACCTTGACCTCGCGTGCCGGCAGAGTCGCGGTTTCCGCTTTTTCATTCAGGGTGTGCCACCAGTTCAGGTCGATGGCGGGCAGGCTGAGGTCGCCCGGCGCCAGTGGCTCAATTCGAATGCGCTCGGTGCGGGTGCTGACCAGCCCCTGAGGGGTTTGAGTCTCGGTCAGGCTCACATCTTCCTTTTGCGCAAAATAATCATCGTTGCGCTGGGTGAACAAGGTCGGCAGCGCATCAGCCGGAAGCCCTTTTGCGGTGAGGGTGATTTCCCGTACAAAGCTTTCTCCCGGCTGAACATTAATGCTGCTGTCCCAGTTTTCAGACAGTGAAATTTGTTCAGCAGGTAACCAATAACCACGGCTATTTTGATGTGCCGGGGGTAAAACCTCAATTTCAAAACGTTCAGGCAAAGGAGTAGAAAAGTTAAGGTCATCAGACCTGACTTCTGCGCCTATCAGGGTATGTAGACCGGTTTCGGACGGGAATAAAGCAAAGGTTTGTTCACGAATAAACCAGTTTTCACCACCCCGGTCTGTTTTGTAGGTGCGCGGGTCGGTCAGTTTTACCACCAGTGCGCCAGGCATGCTGGGGGGGAGAAATTCCATGGAAGCCGGTGGGGCGGTGCGAAGAAAGAGTCGTGCCGTATACAACAGCTGGGCATGACTGTAGACCCGGTCCTGACTGACCAGACTGTCCAGAAACAGGTTGTCGGGTTTTGTGCGCTGCTGCAGGGCACCTGTAACCGTTACATCGATCGGCGCGCTGATCCCGTCACCCAGCCGTACCGGGGGAATTGTCAGGTTGCCGGTTTTGAGCGGGCGCAGCTGGAGGTGCCAGCGTGTGCTGACATCACGTGATGCGGATGAATGGCTGGACACAACGATGCGCTGGCTGCCAAGAATTCGAAAATCCTGCTGCAGCGCACTGAGATCTGGACGCTGCTGAATCTGGTCAGCCGCCTCAAGGGTCAAATTCAGGGTGTCAGAAGCCGTAATGGAATACCGATCCAGCGTCGCCAAAACCTGAGCCATCAGGTGCGGCGAAAAAATAACCAAAAGCAGTGCGAAAAATGCACGCATCATTACGTCCAAACGCTCGTAAATGAATTTGTGAACTCGGTTTATTATCAGCTATGGGCTAGTACATATCAATTTTAATCGACCTGTCTTTTTAAACCGTAAGATCAGGCCTTTAAACATGACTTAATCTATTGTTTAACTATACTGCTGCAAAAGCCAATTCCATTTGCCATAGGAGGGTAGGTATGTCCTCTCAGACTACCGAGAGCAAAGCTGATTTTCTGCACCAGCTCAAAGAGATGATTTGTGATCGACTCCCGCAGAAGCGGTCGCTTCCCATGAGTGAATTCGCGGACCAGTATTTTGCTCATATGGCAGAAACGGATCTGTTCAAGTGGCGCATTGATGACCTGTATGGCGCAACCTTGAATGCCTGGCAGTTCATCCAGGAACGTGCCGATGGTGAAACCAAGGTGCGAGTATTCAATCCGGATTATGAGCGTCATGGTTGGCAGTCGACGCATACCGTGATTGAGGTTGTGCAGGAGGATATGCCCTTCATCGTTGATTCCCTTCGGATGGAGCTGAACCGTCGAGGCCTGTCTATTCATGCCATTCTCAACACGCTGTTGCACGTTGAGCGGGATGAAAACGGGAACCTGAAGCAGCTGTGCAAAACCGACTGCAGCAACGACAAGTCCTGTATCTGTGAATCGGTCGTGGCAATCGAGGTGGACCGCCATACCGATCCGGAACAGCTGAAAGCCCTGCAGCATGGACTGCTGGAAGTTCTGTCCGAAGTCGAAGCGACCGTGCAGGACTTTGATCACATGCTGGCCAAGACGGATGACCTGCTGGCAATTTACGACAAGGCGCCCAATCAGATGGACGCGGATGACGTGCAGGAAACACGCGACTTCATTCGCTGGCTCAAGGAGCACTTTACCTTCCTTGGTTACGATGAGTTTGTCCTGACAGGCGAGGGCGACAAACAGCAGCTTGAGCCGGTGGCCAACAGTGGCCTTGGCCTGCTGCGGGATGACCGGGAAGGCTTTGATCAGGGGCCTCTGTTCAGTGAGGAGCGTGACGTAGGTGCGTTTACGCTGGTGCCCGAATTGCTGTCTTTCACCAAGTCGTCACGCAAGTCCCGGGTGCACCGCCCGGCTTATCCTGACTACATCAGCATCAAGCGTTTCGACAAGCAGGGCAAGCTGGTGGGTGAGTCACGCTTCCTTGGTCTGTACACCTCGGCGGTGTATCTGCACGGCTCAACCGATATTCCTGTTGTGCGCCACAAAGTGAAAGCAGTCATGCAGCGCTCGGGTCTGCCCGAGGGAGGACATGACTGGAAAGAGCTACAACAGATTCTTGAAATCTACCCGCGCGATGACCTGTTTCAATCCAGCCTGGATGAACTGTACCGCATCGCCATGGGGATTCTTCAGATTCACGAGCGCCGCCAGATCCGCCTGTTTCTGCGCCGTGATTACTATGGTCAGTTCTTTTCTGCGCTGGTCTACGTGCCCAGGGAAATCTACAGCACCGACTTCCGTCTGCGGGTGCAGAAAATTCTGCAGGCAGCGCTGGATTGTGATGGGGCGGAGTTCACCACCTATTTCTCCGAGTCTGTGCTGGCACGTACTCAATTCCTGCTGCGCCGTTCGGATCGCCGGTCAGTCACGGATCACTATGACGAGCGTGAGCTGGAGCGGCAGGTATCACATGCAGCCAGCAGCTGGCAGGAAGAGCTGTATGACGCCTTGATTGAAATGCTGGGCGAAGAGAAAGGAATCAAGGCCTACAACCACTACCATGGCGGTTTCTCGGCTGGCTATCGGGCGGACTTTACCCCGCGGGCGGCGGTCGTGGACATTCAGCACATGTCCCGTTTGACCGAAGCGGAGCCGATGGCGTTGAGCTTTTACGAAGCCCTGGAGCGTGAGCCGGAAGAGCTCAATTTCAAGCTTTACCACCGCGGCGAAGCACTGCCGTTGTCTGATGTGCTGCCGATTCTGGAAAACCTCGGGCTGAGGGTGATTGATGAGCACCCCTATCAGGTCGAGGTCGATGACTACTGTGTCTGGGTGCATGACTTTAACCTGCGTTACACGGGGCGTCAGCAGGTGACGGCCGATACCATGCAGGCGGTATTTGAAGATGCCTTCCTGAATATCTGGTACGGCCTTGCCGGCAATGATGATTTCAACAAGCTGGTGTTGGGTGCGGAACTGGATTGGCGTCAGGTCACTCTGCTGCGGGCCTATGCCGGGTATATGAAACAGATGCGTTTCCCGATCAGTCAGGAAGCGATTAGCCTGGCATTGCGTCACCATTCCGATCTGGCGCGTCAGCTGCTTGCCTTCTTTGCTGCGCGCTTTGATCCGGATGCGGCTTCGGAACAGGAACAGCAGGCACAGGAAGAAGCGATACTTCAGGGGCTGGAAAATGTCAGCAGCCTGAATGAGGACCAGGCGATTCGCCAGTACCTCTCGCTGATCAAGGCAACCTTGAGAACCAACTTCTATCAGCAGGAAAACGGCAAGCCCAAGCCCTATGTATCGTTCAAGCTGTCGCCTCGCGAAATTCCGCTGGTGCCTGAGCCCAAGCCGATGTTCGAGATCTATGTGCATTCACCGCGGGTGGAAGGTGTTCACCTGCGCGGTGGCAAGGTGGCCCGTGGGGGGCTGCGCTGGTCGGACCGTCATGAAGACTTCCGCACCGAGGTTCTCGGTCTGGTAAAAGCGCAACAGGTGAAAAACGCGGTCATTGTGCCGGTCGGTGCCAAAGGGGGCTTTGTTGCTCGCGGTACCCATGAAGGCATGTCGCGTGAAGAGTGGCAGCGAGAAGGGGTAGAGTGCTATCGCACCTTTATTCGCGCACTGCTGGATGTGACAGATAACCTGGTGAACGGCGAAGTCGTGCCGCCGAAACAGGTCGTGCGGCATGATGAGGATGATACCTATCTGGTTGTGGCGGCAGACAAGGGCACCGCAACCTTCTCCGACATTGCCAACGAAATCGCGGCAGAATATGGCTTTTGGCTGGGAGATGCCTTCGCATCAGGCGGCAGTCAGGGGTATGACCACAAGAAGATGGGTATCACGGCTCGAGGTGCCTGGGTATCCGTGGAGCGTCACTTCCGCGAGATGGGGATCAATACCGCCGAGGACCCGTTCAGCGTGCTGGCAATCGGTGACATGTCAGGCGATGTGTTCGGCAACGGCATGCTCTGTTCCGACAAGATCCGCCTGCAGGCTGCATTCAACCATCTGCATATCTTTATCGACCCGGACCCGGATCCGGCCGCAAGCTTCAAGGAGCGCCAGCGTCTGTTTGAAGAGCGCGGTGGTTGGGGTGAGTACAACACGGAGCTGATCTCCAAAGGTGGCGGTGTATTCAGCCGTGCGTCCAAATCGATCACGTTGACGCCCGAAATCAAGAAACTTACCGGGCTGACAGGCAGCCGCATTACGCCCAATGAGCTCATCTCGGCTCTGTTGTGTGCCAAGGTTGACCTGATCTGGAATGGTGGCATCGGTACCTATATCAAGGCTGCCGAGGAAACCCATGCCGATGTGGGTGACAAGGCCAACGATGGCCTGCGAGTGGACGCTCAGAAAGTGCGTGCGCGTGTGATTGGCGAAGGGGGTAACCTGGGGCTGACTCAGCGTGCACGTATGGCGCTGGCTGAAAAAGGCTGTCGTCTGAATACGGACTTTATAGATAACGCCGGCGGTGTCGATTGCTCCGACCACGAGGTGAATATCAAGATTCTCCTCAATGAAATGGTCAGCAACGATGACATGACCTCCAAGCAGCGTAACCGTCTCCTGAGCGACATGACCGAAACCGTGGCTGAACTGGTGCTGGAAAACAATTACCGCCAGGTACAGGCGATTTCACTGGCCGAATCACGTTCGCTGGGCTCCATGGCGGAATACCGGCGCTTTATCAATGCACTTGAAAGCGCGGACAAGCTGAGCCGAGAGCTGGAAAACCTGCCTTCGGATGATGTGCTGGCGGATCGTCAGAACGCAGAGCAGGGTCTCACGCGGCCGGAACTGTCCGTGCTGGTGTCGTACAGCAAATCCGACCTGAAAGAAAAGCTGCTGGCATCTGATGTGGCGGATGACCCCTATCTGGCGCGTGAACTGCAGACGGCCTTCCCGGCGCGGATTCATGAAGAGTTCGGTTCTGCGCTGGAACAGCATCGCCTGCGCAAGGAGATCATATCGACCCAGATCGCCAACCAGATGGTGAATCTGATGGGGATCAACTTCGCCGACCGACTGCTGACTTCGACCGGCGCGGAAATAGAGCAGGTCGTCAGGGCCTATGTACTGGCACGTGATATTTTCGGTCTCATACCGCTATGGGAAGCGGTCGAAGAGCTGGACTACAAGGTGTCGGCCGAGATTCAGGCAGAACTGATGTACAGCCTGCAGAATCTGATCAAGCGTGCAACCCGCTGGTTTGTGCGCAACCGACCGGCACGGCTCGAATGTGCACAGGAAGCGGGTAACTTTGCGCCTCAGCTTGAGGCGATCATGCGTAACCTGGGGGACCTGCTGTGCGGTGAGCCTTACGAAACCTGGCACAAGGCCTACAGCCGTTACTGTGATGAAGGTGTGCCGGCGCGTCTGGCACAGATCATTGCAGGCTCCAAAGCACTGTATTCGGCACTTAGCATCATTGAGGTTGCCAGTGAGGAGTCCATCTCCGTGGAGGCGGCGGCTCAGGTGTTCTTCGGACTGGGCGAGCGGCTGCAGTTGCAGTGGTTTAGTTCCCAGTTGAACGATCTGGGTATTCACAGTTATTGGCAGGCGCTGGCACGCGATACGTTCAGGGACGATCTGGATACCCAGCACCGAGCCCTGACCGCATCCGTGCTCAAGTCTGCCAAGAGTGACAATCAGGCAGCACCTGAACGGATGGCCGACTGGCTGGAGCATAATCAGCAGCACATTGATCGCTGGCTGAATATGCTCAACGAGCTCAAAAATGCGTCCAGTGAAGACTATGCCATGTATACTGTAGCGGTTAGAGAATTGGCCGATATGGCCCGATGCAGTACGCAGCTGGAAGCATGAGGTGCGATGAACGAAATTATTGTTGATCTGAGGATCAGCAGTGATGAATATCTGAAACTGTACCAGGGAGTTGCCCGGTTTGTTTCAGTGCGAGCCCGGGATGGACGCCGGGTTCGCTTTCCTGCCAGAATTCTACAGCCTTGGGTGACCCGAGACGGCATTCGGGGCTGTTTTCGTATCCGTTTCAATGATGCAGGTAAACTGCAGGACATTCAGCGCCTGGGCTGAGCTGTGTTCATCCAGGCGTTCCTCCCCTATAATGCGGCATCCGTTCTCAATCGGCAGTGAATCACCATGCTATATGATCTCGCACGTACTCTCATGTTCAGACTGGATGCTGAAACCTCGCATGAACTGGCCTTGAGCAGTATGAACCTGGCCGCGTCGCTGGGATTGCCTCGATTGATGGGAGCGGGTCAGCAATCGCTGCCAACTCGAGTGATGGGTATCAAGTTTCCCAACCCGGTCGGCCTGGCCGCAGGGCTGGATAAAAACGGAACAGCGGTGGATGGTCTGGCGGCCATGGGGTTCGGGTTCGTAGAGGTCGGCACCGTGACGCCGCGCCCGCAGCCGGGCAACCCTAAACCCAGGCTGTTTCGCATCCCTGAGCACAGTGCCATTGTGAACCGCATGGGGTTCAACAACGATGGTGTCGATCAGCTGCTCAAAAACCTTTCGCGCAGCCACTACAACGGTGTACTCGGGATCAACATCGGCAAAAACAAGGATACACCGAACGATAAGGCGCATGAGGATTATCTGCTTTGCATGCGCAAGGTGTATCCGCATGCGAGCTACATCACGGTGAATGTTTCTTCGCCCAATACGCCGGGATTGCGCACGCTTCAGTTCGGTGACTCGCTGAACAGCCTGCTGGACGCGCTCAAGACTGAGCAGGCCCGCCAGGCCCGACTGCACGGGCGCTATGTCCCGATCGCGGTCAAGATCGCGCCCGACATGGATGATGAAGAGCTTGCCATGGTGGCATCAGCACTCAAGACCTATGAGATTGATGGTGTGATTGCCACCAACACGACCCTGTCACGCGAGGGGGTCGAAGACAGCCCGATTGCAGATGAGGCTGGAGGCTTGAGTGGAGCGCCGGTGCGCAATCGTTCCACTACCGTCATTCGCAAGCTATCTGAGTACCTTGAGGGCGCGCTGCCGATTATTGGAGTAGGCGGTATTACCGAAGGTTTTGATGCGGCCGAGAAAATTGAAGCAGGGGCCAGCCTTGTTCAGATCTATACAGGGTTTATCTACCGAGGGCCTGAGCTGGTGAAGGATTCGGTGAATGCGATTGCCGAATTGAGAGGTCGCTAGGCAGGCATATCCCTCAGGCGAGAGTGGGTTGAAGCAACCCACCCCGCCTTCAACCTGTGATCAGTGTAAAGATGGATTTGACTGAATTGCAGAAACGCCGGACATTCCGCCCCAGTGGGCTTCACGCCCTTCACGCCAGCCACTCATCCAGTGACTTCGCAGCTCGACCGCCTGGACGGGGCAGGAATCACGGGTTTTACCGTTTAAGCCAGCCACAAAACCACGGTTGAACAGAGTAGAGGTACGATCTCGTTTCTGTTTCTTCATATTGCGCCTCACATATTCTGATTATACTAGCCCGAAAGTGCCAAACGATCGGGTAATGCGCTTTTGTTCCGTGACGTCACACCCCTATTGATATCTGAAAACGGCCCATAAAGCGATTAAAATTAACTATTTTGTTATGGTTCTGTAATAGAGCGGACCACAGCGCACTTGCAGCAATAAGTCTGAAATCAGATGGTTATGTAAAAGCTGCATCTTAATGGTCATTTAATGAATTTTTTTCAATTTGAAGTGGCTGTCAGCGGTTGCCGACAGCCACTATGTTCAAGGTTTGGAGTTTGCGTTTCATGAAGCTGTTTATCACCTGCCCCAAAGGGCTGGAGCTGTTGTTGCAAGAGGAGTTGACGGCGCTGGGGGCACAGGAGACCAAGCAAACTCTGGCCGGCGTGGCTTGCGAAGGGGACCTGGAGCTGGCGTATCGCATCTGCCTCTGGTCGCGTCTGGGCAACCGGGTTCTGATGCCGCTGGTGACCGCCGAGGCGGAAACGGCTGAACAGCTGTATGCACTGGTCGGGAGTGTTGACTGGCTGGATCATTTGCGCCCCTCGGGCACACTGACAGTGGACTTCAATGGCCGTTCCAAGGGCATCAACAATACGCATTTTGGTGCGTTGAAGGTAAAGGATGCCATAGTCGATCAGATCCGTGCGGCAACAGGCCAGCGACCAGGTGTTGATCGCGCCAACCCGGACCTGCGTGTCAATGTGCACTTGAATCGTGGTCAGGCAACACTGGCACTGGACCTTTCCGGCGAAAGCCTGCATCGGCGGGGATATCGCCTGAAAGCAGGCGCAGCCCCGATGAAAGAGAACCTCGCAGCCGCCGTCCTGATCCGGGCAGGCTGGCCTGATGCCGAAGCTTTCCCCGTTATGGTTGACCCCATGTGTGGCTCCGGCACCTTATTGATCGAAGCGGCCCTGATGGCAACCGACTCGGCCCCGGGGCTGATGCGTCAACGGTTCGGTTTCAGCCGTTGGCTGGGGCATGACGCGCAGCTTTGGAACCGGCTGCAGGAGGAAGCACGCGAGCGTCAATATCAGGGACAGGCGAGCGTGAATGCGCAGCTGCTGGGCTATGACAGTGATGCTGAGGTGCTGAACCGTGCAAGCCAGAATGCGCGCCGCGCCGGTGTCGAGCGCCTGATCAGCTTCCAGCACCAGGCGCTGGAAGATCTTGCCAATGAAACCGAGCTGGATCGCGGGTTGCTGCTGACCAATCCACCGTATGGCGAGCGGCTGGGTGAAATGTCGCAACTCATGCATCTGTACCGTCAGTTGGGCAGCAAGCTCAAAAGTGCCTTTGGTGGCTGGCAAGCCGGTGTGTTCACGGCCAATCCTGACCTGTGCAAGGTGATGAAGCTCAGGGCGGAGAAGCAGTACCGCATGTTCAATGGTGCGCTGGACAGCAAACTGCTGCTGTTCACGGTACACGAGCGTGCCCCCGGTGATGAGCCATCGGCTATGGAAGTGTCCGGTGCGGGCCTGTCCGAGCAGGGACAGATGTTCGCCAACCGGCTCAGGAAGAACCTGAAACAGCTTGCACGCTGGGTCAAGCGCGAGGACATCAGCTGCTACCGCGCCTACGATGCCGATATGCCGGAGTATGCCGTTGCCGTTGATATCTACCCCGGCCATGCGGTCGTGCAGGAGTATGCTCCGCCGGCCAAGGTTGACCGAGTAAAAGCCTTTGAGCGGCTGCAGGATGCGCTCCAGGCGACGGCAGAGGTGCTGGAGCTGCCACGGGACAGCATCATTTTAAAACAGCGCAAGCGTCAGCAGGGACATCAGCAGTATGAGCGCCAGGATGCAGAAGGGCATTTTCTGGAGGTGCTCGAGCATGGGGTGCGGCTGAAGGTTAACCTCTGGGACTATCTGGATACGGGGCTGTTTCTCGATCACCGCCCGGCACGGCGGCAGCTGCAGGCGCTGGCATCAGGCAAGGATGTACTGAACCTGTTCTGCTACACGGCCTCCGCGACGGCGCATGCGGGAGTCGGTGGGGCACGCTCTACTCTGAGTATCGATATGTCGGCGACCTATCTCGATTGGGCACGGCAGAATCTGGAGTTGAACGGGCTTGATGCCAGGGCGCATGAGCTGGTGCAGGCCGACTGTATGAAATGGCTGGCGGCGCCTGCAGGCCGTACATTTGATCTGATCTTCATGGATCCTCCAACCTTTTCCAACTCAAAGCGGATGGATGATGTGCTGGATGTTCAGCGTGATCACGGCTGGCTGGTACGTCAGGCCATGCAGCGCTTGCGACCGGAGGGCACACTGATCTTTTCCAACAACTACCGCCGTTTCAAGCTTGATGATGCACTCAGGGATGAGTTTCAGGTTGAGGATGTGACGGCCCGAACACTGGACCCTGACTTCAAGCGGAATCCCAAAATCCATTGCTGCTTTGAGATCCGTCACAAAAACTGATTAGACCTGTTTCTGTTGATGAGAAGGCAACCGCGTCAAACCGGTTGCCTTTTTTATTGGCATAAATCCTGCATTGTATCGGGCCACTTGGCTGCCCATTCAGAGTGCACGCAGGGCAAAGCCCGCTACTTTGCGGTGCAGCCGTTGATCTAACCAAAGGCTACATGAATTTTGTGCCATTTTATGGTGCATATGCCCCCAAATGTGGCACGCCGTGTACAACAACAATGGAGGGGATTCCGTGGAATCGATCAGTAGCGCCATTTCGGTGCTCTCTCAAAGTGCCAACACCCAGTTTATTCTGCTGGGTGCGATTCTGGTGTTTGCGATGCACGCAGGCTTTGCGTTTCTGGAAGTCGGCACCGTACGCCGCAAGAACCAGGTGAACGCGCTGGCCAAGATCATGAGCGATTTCGGCTTTTCAGCTCTGGCTTACCTGTTCGTAGGCTACTGGATCGCGTATGGCGTGACTTTCTACGACAGTGCGGCCGTCTTGTCCGAGAACAACGGCTATGAGCTGGTTAAGTTCTTCTTCCTGATGACGTTTGCGGCTGCGATCCCTGCCATTATCTCAGGCGGCATCGCCGAGCGCGGACGCTTCTGGCCGTTTCTGGCAGCTTCTGCACTGGTGGTGGGTCTGGTGTACCCACTGTTTGAAGGCATCATCTGGAACGGAAACTGGGGATTCCAGAGCTGGCTTGAGACCCAATTTGGTGCGCCTTTCCATGATTTTGCCGGCTCCGTTGTGGTGCACGGCGTGGGTGGCTGGCTGGCGCTGGTTGCTGTAGTCATGCTGGGTATTCGCAATGGCCGTTACAAGAATGGCCGTCTGGTTGCCTTCCCGCCGTCCAATATTCCGTTTTTGGCGCTGGGTGCCTGGATCCTGTGTATCGGCTGGTTCGGTTTCAACGTGATGTCAGCGCAGACACTGGATGGCATTTCCGGTCTGGTGGCCTTCAACAGCCTGATGGCCATGGTTGGCGGTATCATCACCGCACTGATCTTCGGTCGTAATGACCCGGGCTTTATCCATAACGGTCCGTTGGCTGGCCTGGTGGCTGTCTGTGCCGGTTCCGATGTGATGCACCCTCTGGGCTCACTGGTTGTGGGTGGCGTTGCAGGTGCACTTTTTGTGTGGACCTTTACGCTGGTACAGAATCGCTGGAAAATCGATGATGTTCTGGGTGTGTGGCCGCTGCACGGTCTCTGCGGTGTGTGGGGCGGTATTGCAGCCGGCATTTTCGGTTCAGAGACGCTGGGTGGTCTCGGTGGTGTGAGCCTGGTTTCTCAGGTGATTGGCAGTGCGCTGGGGGTTGCCATTGCGCTGGTGGGTGGCGTGATCGTGTACGGTGCCCTGAAATCGCTGGTTGGGCTGCGCCTGAATGAAGAGGAAGAGTACAACGGTGCGGATTTGACTATTCACCGTATCGAAGCAACCTCGGACGATCGCTGATCACCCGAGGCGTGGGTGCGACTGACGCCAGTCGCACCCAATCTGAGCATCAGTGCTCGTGGCCACCAGCACCGTGAGCGTGACCGTGCTCAAGCTCTTCTTCGGTCGCGTCGCGTACTTCAACCACTTCCACGTCAAACGTCAGGGTCTGGCCAGCCAGCGGGTGGTTGCCATCCAGGGTGATGCTGTCCCCCTCAACCTTGATAACGGTTACCGGCTGCTCACCCCAGGGAGTCTGTGCCATGAACTGCATGCCAACCTGAACATCATCGATGCCGCTGAATGCACTGCGGTCAACGTCCTGAACCAGCTCGTCACGAACAGGGCCATAGCCTTCTTCCGGTTCAACGGTTACCTTGAGGCTGTCGCCAACGGCCTTGCCGACCAGTGCGTTTTCAAGGCCCGGAATGATGTTGCTGGCACCGTGCAGATACGCCAGGGGATCCTGGCCGTTTGAGCTGTCCAGCACATTGCCTTCGGCATTGGTCAGGGTGTAGTGAATGGATACGACGGATTTATCAGCGATCTGCATCAGGGATCTCCCGGTTGCAAGGAGCTGCCGGGTTGCCGCATTACCCTGATGAGTTTCCCTGCCAGACAGACAACGAACACTCCGCACGGTAACAGGCAGCTTGGCAGGGCTCCCGGTTAGTTTGGCGCTCATGCTAACGAGCGTATCAGGGCAGCGCAACCCGAATCGGGGCGCAGATGTGATCTCTGGGCGGAATATGGGCGTAATATAAAAATTTTTCATCATCAGGAGCGTGTATGCACAGCAATAAGGAGCGTGTCGCCGTTGTCGGCGCGGGTCTGTCAGGTGTGTTGGTCGCCCGGGGGTTGCACGAACAGGGCTGGCAGGTCGAGGTGTTTGAAAAGAGCCGGGGGAGTGGTGGCCGTTTGGCCAGCGCGCGTCTGGGTGAGGGGGCGATTGATCTGGGCGCAGCCGCGTTGACGGAACTCCAGCGCCAGCACCTGCTGGCACTGGCACCCGAAGCGGAAGGGCTGCTGCAGGCCTGGGATGTCCAGTTGGGGCAGCTGGACGGGCAGCGAAGTGATCGGGTTGAAACCCTCCACGTGCCCGGTGCTCGCTCCAGTGCACTCACGCGTGGTTTGCTGGACGGGGTTCCCTTGCATACCGCGGTGCGCGTGGGCGCAATGCAGCCGGCAGGCCAGGGCGGCTGGTCACTGGAAGATGATCAGGGGCGGGCGCTGGGAACCTTCGAGAAGGTCGTCATTGCCACCCCGGCACCTCAAGCCGTACCGCTCTTGCGCGCCTTGCCGGAGCTGTCGGCATGGGCAGCAGCTCACCCCATGTTCCCCCAATGGGTACTGATATTGACAACCGAGCAGCCCCTGCCAGGCCTTGATGGCATGGACTGGCTGGAGGGTGCTCATCCTGTGCTGTCACGGGTCATCCGCAATGGCGCCAAGCCCGGTCGGGATCCCGGGCAGTGGGTGCTGCAGGCATCGCGAGAATGGAGTGCTGCCCGGGTAGAGGCGTCAGCCGAGGCGATGGCGCAGGAGTTGATGGCAGCGTTCAATGCACTCTGTGGTGAGACGGTCAACGTTGCAGCCATGCGGGCACATCGCTGGTTGTATGCCGGAGCTGATCCTTCAGCGATGCCTGTTCCACCGTCTGACAGTGTTCAGGTGTGCGGTGACTGGACAGAAGCGGGGGGGAGCGGCATCGAAGCTGCCATTGACAGTGCCCGCAGGGTGCTGAGCCACTGGTCATGACTGGCCGCAGACTGCCGCGGCCGTTAGACTGAAGCAAAGAGTATCGACAGGGGAGTCATCATGTTGCTTAGAGAGCAGTTGAATGGCGTGCTGGACGCACTGCAAACCGTGCTGCTGGGCAAGGAAGAGCCGCTGAGACTGGCCTTGACCTGCCTGCTTGCCAGGGGCCACCTGTTGATAGAAGACCTGCCCGGGATGGGCAAAACAACCCTGGCCCATGCGCTGGCTCATGTGACTGGGCTTAGTGATACCCGGGTCCAGTTCACCAGTGACATGCTGCCGGCCGACATTCTGGGCGTTTCGATTTTTGAGCCGTCTGACAGCCGTTTCCGCTTCCACCCGGGGCCGGTCTTTACACAGCTGCTGCTGGCGGACGAAATCAACCGGACGACACCCAAAACACAGTCTGCTCTGCTGGAAGCGATGGAGGAGGGTCAGGTCAGCGTGGATGGTGAGCGTCATGCCCTCCCCACGCCATTTTTCGTGATTGCGACGCAGAACCCCTCCAGCCAATATGGCACCTTTCCATTGCCCGAGTCTCAGCTTGACCGCTTTCTGATGCGGATTACGCTCGGGTATCCCGCCGCCTCAGTTGAGCGTGAACTGCTTAAAAGTGGTGGTACCCGCCATCGAATCGAGGACCTGCCGCGTTGTCTGACGCCGGAAGAGCTGGTATCGGCCCAGCAGGCATGTGAGCAGGTACATGCGTCAGACAGCCTGATCGATTATGTTCAGCGGTTGCTGCAGTTCACGCGTGATCATGCCGAGTTCAGTTACGGAATGTCACCGCGCGGCGGGCTGGCCCTGCTCAGGTGCGCACGTTGCTGGGCCTGGCTCAGCGGACGCGACCATGTGGTACCCGAGGATGTGCAAGCGGTGCTGGCCGCTGTTGTAACCCACCGTGTGCGGGCAGCCGATGACGTTGCCTCGCGCGAGGGGGATCGTCTGACCGCCCGGCTGCTGGAGGAAGTGGATGTCCTGGGCTAGCCGCCCGCGGTTTGAGCTGATGGGGCGCATCCGTCGCTGGTCGTTGTCACGCCAGTCTCCTGAAACCAGCATCAGACTGACCCAGAAAAGAATCTACATCCTGCCAACGGCTTCGGGGACGCTGTTTCTGGTGCTCCTGATGCTGCTGTTGCTGATGGCGATCAACTATGAAAACAACCTGATCTATGCCCTGACATTTCTGCTTGGCAGCCTGTTCCTGGTGACGATCCTGCACACCTACCATAACCTGGCAGGCATCCAGCTGACGGCTGTGCGGGGCAATCATTGCCATGCCGGGGAAACGGCCTACTTTCAGTTGCGTCTTGATCAGCAGGGCGTACGCGATCGCATTCGTCTGCTTCTGCCGGGAGGGAGCCCGGTGACGGTGGATCTGGTTGAGCCGATACACTGGCTGGAGCTGGGGTGCCCGGCGCTTGAACGTGGCTGGCTCAAGCCCTCATGGGTGCGTTTGGAAACGCTGTATCCCCTGGGGCTGTTTCGTGCCTGGACCTGGGCGCGGCTGGAGATGAAAGCGCTGGTATATCCGGCGCCCCTGGACAGCCCTCTGCCGGAACAGAGCGAATCCACCTGGGAAGGCATTGAACAGAATGAAGGCCGTGACGGCACCGAGGACTTTACCGGGCTGGAGCGGTTCAGGCCGGGCATGTCGCCACGTCAGATCGACTGGAAAAGTCTGGCGCGGGGCCGAGGGCTGTATGCCAAGCAGTTTACTGACTACAGCAGCCCTGACCTTTGGCTGGATCTGCACAGCATGGGCGGGGAGCCGCTTGAACGCCGACTCTCCCGTATCACGGGCTGGGTGGAGCAGTTGTCCAAAGAGGACCGCCGCTATGGCCTCAGGCTGGGGGCGACCGTGCTGGAACCTGACCGGGGTGAACAGCATCGCTACCGGGTGCTGAAAGCGCTGGCGCTCTATGGGCTGGAGGGAACGGCTGAATGAAAGGGCAGCAGATCTCTCGTTCAGCCGTGATGTGGCAGCTGCTGGCGTGTGTGCTGGTCTCGCTGCCACACCTGAGCTGGCTGCCGGCCTGGATCCCCGTGCTGCTGATGCTGACACTGGGTGCTCGCGTGATGATGCACCTTGGGCGCTGGTCCTTGCCTTCACGGACTCTGAAACTGGTGCTGGTGGTCGCCGCCACGTTGGGGCTGATCTTCAGCTTTGGTCAGCAGGCCGGCCCTGAAACCATGGTTGCCCTGCTGGTCGTGTCCATGGCGCTCAAACTGATCGAAATATATCGCCGGCGTGATGCGCTGGTGCTGATCTATGTGGCGTTTTTTGTGCTCGGCACGGCCTTCCTGTTTTCCAGCAGTGTCTGGACCGCGCTCTATGCGTTGGCCGCTTTGGTCGTTGTGTTGGCGGCACTGCTCAGTATCCACCAGCGAGATGGTGTCTCGGCGCTTCAGACCTTACGCCGCGTCCTCCTGCTGGCGGCGCCGGCATTGCCACTGATGGTGCTGCTGTTCCTTGTTTTTCCACGACTGGAGCCGCTTTGGTCCGTGACGCTGGATTCAGGCGGGGCAACCACAGGCCTGTCGGATACCCTCTCGCCGGGGGATGTGAGCCAGCTGGCGCAATCGGATGAACTTGCGTTCCGGGTCACCTTCGACGCAGAGCCGCCAGTGCCGGCTGAGCGCTATTGGCGGGTGCTGGTACTGGATCGTTTCGATGGTCGCCAGTGGTCCCGTTCACCACAGAGGGAGCGGCTGCGGCAGGAAAAGTTGGAGCCCCTGGGAGGAGAGGTGCGCTACGAGGTGGTGTTGGAACCCTCTCAACGCCCCTGGCTTGTTGCGCTGGATCAGCCCTTGGCCGTGCCGGACTGGGCAGCTGTGAAACCCGGTCGGACACTGGAGGCGCGTGAACCTGTTGAAAGGCGTGTACGTTATACGCTGGTCTCGCATCGCCGCTATCGCCTTCAGCCGATGCTGACGCAACAGGAGCGTGCTCATTACCTGCAACTGCCTGAGCGGGGCAACGGTGAAGCGCGGGCATTGGCTCGGCAGTGGCTGGCACAGGCCGGTGGTGACTCCGCCGCCTTTATCGCCCTGATGCTGAATTATTACAACCAGAGTTTTACCTATACGCTCAGCCCGGGCAGGCTCCTCGGCGACCGGATAGACCGCTTCCTGATGGAAAGTCAGCAGGGGTATTGTGAGCACTTTGCATCGGCGTCGGCGTTCATGCTGCGCTCGGTCGGCATTCCGGCGCGCGTGGTGACAGGCTATCAGGGCGGCGAGTGGAACCCCCACCAATCCTATCTGCAAGTCCGTCAATATGATGCTCATGCCTGGGTCGAAGCCTGGCAGGAGGGGCGTGGCTGGGTGCGTATTGATCCCACTGCAGCCGTTGCACCCGAGCGGATAGAGTCTTCGGCCGATGTGTTTCTGCGCAGTGTGGATTCCGGCCAGGTTGCATCCCGTGCCCTGCAAACGGGCTGGTTGCTGGGACTGCGGCAGCGCTATGACGCCTTTAACTTTGCGTGGCAGCGTTGGGTGTTGAACTACGAAGGCGAGCAGGAACACCTGCTGAGGGACTGGCTGGGTGGTCTGGATTACTGGCGGGTGGCGGCGTTCCTGTTGCTGCCCGGAGGACTGGTTCTGGTCGGCCTGTCCATGCGGCAGTGGATGGCGCGAACCCTGCGCAGGGGTGATCCGGTAGAAGCAGCATTGATAGGTTTCCAGCAGCGAGCCGGGGCCTGCTTTTCAAGGCGTCAGCCCCAGCAAAGCCTGTCGGCGTGGATTCATTCGGACCTGGTGCCGCATTGGCCTGAAGCAGCCGATGAACTGATGCAGCTGGCAGAGCTGGATAATGCACGCCGTTATCGGTACGGTGCGCAAGACGATCAGGATCAGGCAATTCTGGCACTGACCAGACGCCTGGCAAAGCAGCTGCCCAGACGGACAAGAGTCGTATGAAATATTCGCTGGCCTACAGTCCCCGCCGCAAGACACTGGGGCTCCAGGTGAAGCGCGGCGAGGTGATCGTTCGCGCGCCGGTCGGTGTGTCAGAACGGCAGGTAGAAGCCTTTGTGCGCAGCCGACGGAGCTGGATTGAGCGTCACCTGTCGGAACAGCAGCAGGTGCGTGAGCAGTACGAGGTCAGAATTTGCCAGCAGGGCAGAGTCCCATTGGCCGGGCAGTGGCTCAGGCTCAATTGGTACTCGGGTGCCTCCACTGAAGTTGAAAGAGTCGACGCGGAGCAGGCACTTCAGGTGCGTCTGTCACGCCGTATCCGCCGGCCTGAGCTTGAGGTTGTGCGGGAGCAGCTGTATCGGTGGTTCCGTGAGCAGGCAGAAACCGAGCTGACACAGCGGCTGGAGGCCTGTGTGGCCGAGACAGGGCTTGCCCCGGCACGCAGCTATATTGGCCACTGGCGCGGGCGCTGGGGTCAATGCTCCAGCACCGGTGAAGTGGGGCTTAACTGGCGCCTCATCCAGTTGCCACTGAGGCTGCAGGACTATGTCATCGTACACGAACTCTGCCATCTCCGGCACATGAACCATGGAAAGGGCTTTCATCGTTTGATGGCGCGCCATTTTCCTGATCACCGTCAATTGGCCAAACAGATGACTGTTTATAGTGCATGGTTGGAGTGGTAGTTGATACCTTAGGAGAATAGCTGGCAGGGCGGCATTGTGTTCATAATTTGTGACACTCTGCTTGATAAGGGCCGGCGGAGAGACCGTTTATAACGATAAAAAGGATGGTCATGAGTCTCTATACATCCATTGAACGCACGTTCTTCAATACCCTGACCAAGAAAATTACAGGCAATGTGGTGTTCCTGCTGCTGCCGCATGTGGTTTTGATCGGCCTCGGGTTTCATTATTCCAGTAACATCCGGGAGCTGCTCGCAGGGCTTGATCTGACACCGGCGCAATTGGCCCTGGTGAATGAAAGCCTCAGTGCGCTCTTCAACAGTATCCTGGTAACCATCGCCATTGCCCTGTTGGGCGGGATCTTCACTATCTTTTTCATGCGCCACCTGTTTTTGCGGCCCATTCGGGAAATTACCGACGTGCTCAGGGCGATTCGTGACAAGGATGGCGATATTTCCGGCACCCTGCCGGTCTACACCTATGACGAAATCTCCGATATGGCGGAGGCGTACAACGACTTCTCTGGCCGGCTCAAGAAGATGATTGCCGAGAGTCAGCGACGCTCGGTCAGTGTTGCCCTGTGTGCGACACGCCTGCAGAAAGTGGTGATTCAGTCGCACGGCTCAGCCGAGCGTCAGGAAGAGCAGGCGCAGATGGTGTTCCAGTCCAGTCAGGAATCCACTCAGGCGATAGACGAAATCGCCGCCAGCACTCTGACCATCAGTGAGCAGAACAACTCCAACATGGGGGAAGTGCACAACTCCAACACCGAGTTGCAGCGTGTGCGTGAGCAGGTGCGTGCCGTATGCAGTCTGGCTGAAAGCTTTCAGGAGACGGTTGATAAGCTCAGCGAGAACTCGGGTAATATCACCAAAATCCTTTCCATGGTGAAGGACTTTTCTGATCAGACCAACCTGCTGGCCTTGAATGCCTCCATTGAAGCGGCCAGGGCCGGAGAGGCGGGGCGCGGCTTTGCCGTGGTGGCTGATGAGGTGCGTAACCTGTCTCAGAAGGTAAGTACTGCAACGCAGGAAATTGATTCCAATATCAGTGAAATGTCGGCCCTGGTCGAGAATACGCGCGAAAGTGCCCATAACATTCTCGAGTATGTCGGCGATACGGATCGCTTTATTGCCGAGACCAATCAGCAGTTTGAACGTATGGTGTCGGACTTTGAGGAGGTCAATTCCCAGCTGACCGGCATCAGTGCGGCGATCGATGAGCTGTCACATACCAACCGTGAGTCGCACGGGCATGTGCAGGAGATCACGCAGCTGTCTGCAGGTATTCGGGACGAGATGGCCGAGTCGCGTCGATACTCGGAAGAGTTGGAAATCTCGACGGAAGAAACGCAAGAGCTGCTGTCTCGCTTTATCATCGGCTACGGTGGCTTTGAGCGCATGATTCAGACCGGCAAGCAGTGGGCACAGAAAACGTGCGAGCAGATGGAACAGCTTCAGTCTGAGGGCGTGAACCTGTTTGATCACAACTATCGACGTACCAATGACGGCCAGAAGCCCGAAAAGTATGACTGCGGTTATACCGATCGCTTTGAACGCAAGCTGCAGCCGCTGTTCGACAGCTTTATCAGCGAGCGTCCTGAGTTCATTTATGCGATCGCCGTCGATAAAAACGGCTATGCGCCGGCACACCATGCCAAGGTGTCTAAACCCCTGACAGGCGACTTTTCAGTCGACAACCTGCAGAGCCGTCATCGACGCATCTTTGCGGGTAACCGGGCGGAGAAGCGCCGGGCATCGCATACGTCCCCCTTCCTGTTGCAGACATTTGTCCGTGATACGGGGGAGGTCCTCAATGACCTTTCCATCCCGCTCTATATCAACGGGCAACATTGGGGGGCCTTGATCATGGGCTTCAACCCTGAGCAGCTGCTTCAGGGGGGCGAACAGGACTAGCCAGTACCAAAGAACCAAAAAGCCCCGGCTAAACCGGGGCTTTTTGGTTCAGGTTGTTTACTGAAAACCTATGGCTAGATTTCGGCACCCGTGACCAATTGACGCACGAGCTGCTTGAGCATGTCGTAGTTGAGCGGCTTGTTGCAGATCGCCGAAACACCGGCGCTCTGTACGGCTGCCAGGCGTCCCTGATTCTGCTCGGAAGTGATCATCATCACGGGTACGGACGGCTGGTCACTGTAGTGGCGAATGTGCTCAACCAGCTCAAGCCCGTCAATGTTGGGCATGTTGTAGTCGGAAATGACCAGGTCAAAGCGCTCCTGTTTCATGATCTGGAGTGCTTCGGCACCGTCCTTTGCTTCGATCACGTACTCGATGCCGATCGCATTCATGCTCTTGCGGACAAACTTGCGTGACAGCTGACTGTCGTCGACAACCAGCACATGCATGTAGTCAAGCTCGTCATTATCCAGTGGCTCGGTCTCTTGAGTATCCTGGATATAATGCATGGTGTTGCGCAGAGCCGTGGACAGCGCTTCACGTGTGAAGGGCTTGGGAAGAATGGCAATAGCCCCTGCCTGACGGATGGGCTCAAGGTAGCGGTAATGGGTTTCCGAGGAGATCAGCAGGAAGGTCACATCCATCAGTTCGGGTACCTTGCGCATCTGGGTGACCAGTTCGGTGCCGGTCATATCCGGCAGATGCATCGACGATACCACGATGTCAGGGGTGACATGCTGCATTCTGTCCAGCGCAGGCTTTGCCTCATCGAACTCTTCGATATCTTCAAGCCCCAGTGCACGCAACTGGTCCACGATAATATGCCGTTGCACTTTTGATGGCTCGATTACCAGTACCACGAGGTCATCTAAATTCATAGTTACTCAATCCGTTCTGACCAGCATTTCACCATGCGGGTTGTAGGCTAAGGGGGAGCGTCCATTCGGGTACGCGTGTCGATGCCGCCCTGATGTCATATTGCGATATCTTAGCCTCTGTGCAAAGTGTCTTAAATACGTAACGGTAATTTTCCTGTTGGAAAACCCCGGCATTTGCTTGCATCCCTCTGCATTAGTCATTTTTAATAAACCCCTTTTGAGAATTGAGGCAAGGCATGAATAGGGATGTATGGCTTCTGGCCTTGTGTCAGGCACTTTTGAATACCGGCAATGTACTGTTGGTCGCCGTTAACGGGTTGATCGGGCAGCAACTGGCGCCTTCAGCCACTCTCATTACGCTGCCGGTGGCCTGTCAGTTCATTGGCCTGATGCTGGCAACCATTCCGGCCTCACTGATTATGGCACGTATTGGGCGGCGCAAGGGGTTCGTCCTCGGAAATCTGATCGGCCTGTCAGGGGCGATCCTGTGTCTGCTGGCGTTGCAGGAAAAAGCGTTCGCGCTCTTCTGCCTGGGAACAGGCCTGATCGGGGTCGGTATCGGCTTTGGCATGCTGTATCGCTTTGCAGCGGTTGAGGTGTGTCAGCCGGGGTATGAAAGCCGAGCCATTTCCATGGTCATGGTCGGCGGTATCATTGCGGCCGTGCTGGGCCCCAACCTGGCCGTGCACTCGCGTGAACTGGAAGTGGGCGCCATGTTCAGTGGAGCCTTTGCCGTGCTGGCCGGCTTGTATCTATGTGCTCTGGTCCTGTTGACGCGCGTCCGGATTCCGCCGATGACTCAATCAGAGTCGGGCAAAGCTGCCCGGCCGGTCATGACCATCATACTGCAACCCCGCTTTCTGATGGCCGTGCTGACGGGCATGATCAGTTATGCCGTGATGAATCTGCTGATGACCGCAACGCCACTGGCGATGGCACGTTGTGGCTACAGCTTTGCCAGTGCCGCAAATGTGATTGAGTGGCATGTTCTGGGCATGTATCTGCCATCCTTTTTTACCGGGCACCTGATTCGTCGCTTTGGCGAACGCGCCCTGATGCTGGCGGGGAGCATCCTGATGCTGGTGTGCATTGCGGTGAACCTGCATGGTCAGACAGAATGGCATTTCTGGACTGCGCTCTTCCTGCTGGGTCTTGGCTGGAACTGGATGTTTATCTGTGCCACCTCCTACCTGACCGGGGCATACCGGCCTGAAGAGAAACCGAGGGCTCAGGCCGCAAATGAATTTCTGGTTTTTGGTACCGTGACGATGTCGGCGCTGGCGGCAGGCTGGATGGAAGCGACGCTGGGCTGGGCCAGCATGAACGTGATGATGATACCCGTCGTTGTGGTGGCCTTGCTGGCACTGCTGTTGCTCGAGCCGCTTCGCAAGCAGGCGGAGGCTGAAAAAACGTCTTCTGTGCAGGTGTAGACATGTGTGAGCTGTTGGCAATATCAACCGCAGATCCCGTGCACCTCTCGATCTCACTGGCGCGTTTTGCCCGCCACGGGGGCGAGGAGGGGCCGCATGGGCATGGCTGGGGCCTGGCCTGGTATGAACAGGGAGACTGTCAGCTTATTCGTGAAGCGGCGGCCTGTGCTCAGAGCGATATGGCCCATTGGCTGGCAGGTCGCCACCGGCCATCCAGTCTGTTTATGGGGCATATTCGTCACGCAACCCAGGGTGAGGTGGCCTTGCGCAATACTCAACCGTTTCAGCGTGAGGCGGGAGGTGCCAACCACCTGTTTGCCCATAATGGAGACCTGAACCGGTTTATCTTCAACACCAAACGCTTTCCGAAAGGGGCGTATACCCCGGTGGGGGAGACAGACTCGGAGCATGCCTTCTGCGTGTTGATGGCCCGCATCGCTGCCGTGTGGCAGGACGGTCGTCCCGACCCGGATGTGCGCCTTGCCGTGGTCGCAGACTTTGCGGCGCGCCTCAGACAGTTGGGGCCTGCCAACTTCATCTATTCAGATGGCGAGCTGTTGTTTGTGCACAGCGACCGGCGCCGGCAGGCGGACGGTGAGGTCTCTGCACCGGGCCTTTATTGGCTTGAGGATGCCTGTGGAGACGCCTCCGGGGTTGAAGGCCTGGAGCTGGAGGCGCATGGCCCGGTCAACACCACGCTGATTGCCAGTGTTCCTCTCGACCAGCGTGACTGGGTCCCGCTGCCGGAAGGGGAGGTGCTGATGTTCCGGCGCGGGCAGTTGCTTGAACGCTGTGCGCGTTTGACGCTCTGGCATGAAGCTCAGTCACTGCTGGGTGACTGAGGTACCTCCTGAGCTGTCACGGCCGTGCTGTTCAGCTTGCGCACGGCTTTCTGCAGGATGAGGTTGTTGGGGTAGTGAATGGCCTCACCGTTATCCATCTGAATATGGATATGGAACAGGCTGATCTCGGAGATAACGCCCGTTATATCATCATCCTTGTCCAGCACCTTGATGCGATCCCCAATACGATAGGGGAAGGCGAAGAATATGATGATGCTGCCCGTTATGTTGCTCAGAATGGACCACTGGGCAAACAGGGCAACACCGATAACGGCAAATGCGGATGAAAACAGGATCATCAACTCGGCATAGTCCACGCCCCAGATGATACAGATCAGCATGGTCGTGACGACGACCTGAAGCATGCTGAAGAAACGTTTAACAACCAGTAGTCGACGGGTTGCGACCTGTTTCTGCAACCCTATGCGGTCCAGTATTCTGTGGCTCAACCAGCGGGCGGCGAACAGCGCCATGATGGCCACCAGACTTAATCCAAGCTGAGTCTCCCACATACAGCGTTACTCCCTAGCGGATACATTCAACCAGATATGCCATCTCAGGATGGCTGGTGATGGGCTTCTTGAAACTTTCCGGCAGGAAACGGGGCGGTTCAATCAGTCCGCGTGCCAGCAGGTCCTGCAGCAGCGATAAATAATTGAACCCGGTTTTGCCGATATACAGTGCGCTGATGTCACCTTCGCGCCATAACCGCAGTGCCTGACGAAAACCGCTCAGGTAAAGGTGGTCCTTGGTAAACCCGCCTCCGCGGTGAACCCGCGCGGTAATTTTGAAGGCTTCCGTGTGGCTGCAGCCGTGATCCTCGACCAGCAAGCGCCAGGTGCGGCAGAAGTCGCCATGGCGCAGCATCTGATCCACGGCCACGACACGCAGTGCCAGCGTCTTGAGGCGTTTAAGCGTCAGATGGCCGCACAGGTATTCACTCAAGATCGCCAGCCCTTCCTGAGCATGCGTATTGCCCGGCATCCCCAGGCTGAAAACCTTGAGTGGCTGAGCGGCGGCATTCAGAGAGGTCACCATGTGCACGCCCAGTTCGTGATGCGCCAATGCATGCATCTCCGACTGGGTCGCACGGGTGTCCCGCTTGACCATCAGGGTCTTGCGGCCACTGCTGACCATGGCCTGGGCGAGAATGCGGTCAGACAGCTCAACCTTGCAGTCAAGGCCCCAGTCCTGTGCCAGCTTCTCAAAAAAAGGCTTCATTTCCTGAGCGTTGAACATTTCGACGCCCTGTTCCGATGAGCGTTCAGCCGCATGCAGCAGAAAGCGGGCGTTGGCGAGGTCTTCTGCCGTGGGCTCACCGTAGTAGCGCAGTGAGTTGTAGAGGAATCGATCGGTACCGATGCTGACCAGCAGGTCGATACGTTCCGCGAGCGTATCGATCACATCCCGATAGAGCTGGCGCAGCGAGGGATCTCTGATTTCATCCACGGACAGCCGGTAGAGCCGCTCACGGTGCAGGTAAGGGTCGATCTTGAGCTGACGGTAATGAAACTGAGGCTGGTACTGTCCCGGCTTGCGCATGAAGCGGCGCTCTTCCCGTGCCAGGTTGGTCGGGTTGATATACAGCAGGGTTTCCAGCCCGCGTGCGAGCTTCTTCAGTGCATGATCAACCTTTAACACCTCCTGAGGCAGCTGGCGCGGCATCAGGTCAAGGCCGGATACCGGTCGTGGACCTGCATCCGTGGCCAGGGCCGCCGCCCCTTCATACAAGCTGTCATGCAGACCGTGGCAGAGAGCGTCTGTCATGATCGGGTAGAGTGCCTGGTTGGGGTCGGTGAAAACAGGTGCCACGTTGAGCGTCAGCATGCGTGTGGCACGGTGATGCTGTTTGATATGCCGGTGCAGCTGATTACCACTGTCGGGCGCCTTGCCGGTCTCGCACTGGCTTTCAAGGTGCGGCAGTTCAACCCCCTCCAGCGTTTCCCGGGTGCGGTCGATGATGTCACCCTGATCAGGGGTATGGCTCAGCAACTGGAAAACCGGCGGGGGCTTGGCCTGAAAGCGGTTCAGGTCTACCAGCAGACAGTGACCGAAGCCTTCTTCCAGAACACTGAGCAGCGCATCCAGAACCGTATAGAACTGCCGATGTAAACGCAGTGCCCGGCTGCGCATCGCCTTGGTCGGCGGCAGTCGCCAGAGCGCTACGCCTTCAAGACGTTGTCGCAGACAGTTGGCAGGCTGTGAATGCAGACTGCAGCCGAGGCGGGACTCGCGTGCGACCAGTGTTATGGGCAGCAGGTCTGCCAGACGGTCAACCTGCCGATGCTCAAGCTCAAGCCGCGTCGGCTCGTCAATGGCAAGCCTGTCGACCTGCTCGTCAGGCAGGTGCGTGCCTGCACGCAGACTGGTGCAGACCAGTGGGGTGTACTCGCTGATGCGTACTTCCAGGTCACTGCCACGTACCTGACAGTGGATCGGTTGCCGATCAGCGATCAGGCTTAACAGCCGTGCTTCAGACAGCTTGCGCATCTTGCACCACCTTCCGGAAGTTACAGTTGTGTGGGTCCACCATCGTACGGGCCTCGTGCATGGTAGCAACGGAATCGACAGCCTGGCGCTGCAGGCGAACGGGGTTATGCTGTTTGATCTTCAGAGTAACGTCCTTGTGGTTAATGCCGTTCAGCGCTTCCATCCTGATCAGAGTGATGTCTGTGTCGGGCCAGGTCTGGTTCCGGCGTATGGGGAGCCGGATGCACCTACACTCGAGCGGGCACCTCGGGACAAGGGATTTGCATTGGACGCCAGGAGCACTGATTTGACAATCTTTATTACTCCCCTGAAACATCATATTTCTCATCATTAATGGGGAGTATAGTGCAGTTAATTCATGTTGCCTGGCGTCTGGCGGCCGCTTCCAGCAGGGGCTGAACCAGTGCGCGTACATCCGTTTCGCTTTGGCACAGGCGTGTACTTTCCAGCAGCGGCTTCAACTCACTTCGGTTTACAGACCGGATCAGGTGCTTGATGCGCGGGATGTTGTAGGCACTGAGGCTCAGGCAGTCATATCCCATCGCCAGTAACAGCAGTACAGCCGCCGGGTCGGAGGCCATCTCGCCGCACAGTGAGGCGGGCAGCCCCAGTGCCTCACACTGATCATGGATCTGCTCCAGTGCAACCAGCACGGCAGGGTGCAGGTGATCGAACAGGCTGGCAACACGCGGATTGTTCCGGTCGACCGCCAACAGATACTGGGTCAGGTCGTTGGAGCCAATGGAAACGAAGTCGATATAGGGTGCCAACCGGGGCAGCAGCAGCATGGCAGACGGCACTTCAATCATCATGCCGATCGGCGGCATGCCAACGCGGACACCTTCCCGCTCCAGAGTGCTCAGGGCCTTTTCGACGTGCCGGCGAAAGCCCTGGATTTCATCAATGCGACTGACCATGGGCACCAGCAGCTTGAGGTTGCCATACTCGGCGTTGGCTCTCAGCATGGCCCGGATCTGGGTGATCAATAACTGGGCGTTATCCAGCGAAAAACGAATACCGCGCCAGCCCAGGTAGGGGTTGGTTTCACTGATATCGAAATAGGGCAGCTGCTTGTCACCGCCGATATCCAGGGTGCGCATGCTGACGGGGTGAGGAGCGTACGCCTGCAGGACCTTGGCATACAGGCTGTACTGTTCCTGCTCGGTCGGAAAGCCGTCATGAATCATGAAAGGGATCTCCGACCGGTACAGGCCAACCCCTTCAGCGCCGCGCTGCAAGCCGGGTGTTGCATCCGCCAACAGGCCCGTGTTGGTCAGCAGGCAGACCCTGAAGCCGTCACGGGATACGGCGGGCTCGTCCCTCAGCCGCTCCAGGTCCTGCATGAACCGCTGCTCTTCATTGATCATGCGGCGATATTCGTGCAGCAGGGGAGCCGGCGGGTTCAGTACGCATTCGCCACGGTGGCCATCGACAATCATCTGGGCGTGGGTGTGCTGCTCGGGCTCGAAGTTCTCAAGCCCCATCACGGCCGGAACCCCCAGTGCATTGGCAACTATGGCTGTATGGGAAAGGGTCGAGCCACGGGTGCATACAATGCCGTGAATGTTCTGCAGCGGAAATTCGGCCAGATCCGCGATGCTGATCAGTTCACCAGCCAGAATCAGGTCTGTATCGGGTGGTGTGCGGGAAATACTGTCCCGGGACAGCAGCTGGTTGAGAATACGCTGGCCAATGTTGCGGATATCCTCGCCGCGCGCCTTCAAATAGGGGTCTTCAGAGCTCTGGAACTGCTCGGCCATTCGGTCAACGGTCTGCCGCAGAGACCAGGCGGCGGAATCACCCCGGTTAATGTGTTCACAGCATTCAGTGTGCAACTCAGGGCTGTGCAACATCATCTGGTATACATTGAACAGGGCATGCACATCGGCAGGCAGGTGCTGATCCAGATGACTGGAGCTGGATTCCAGATCGTCCGCCACCGCCTGAATGGCATCCTCAAGCGCCTGGGACTCACTGGCCGGGTCGGAGCAGGTCCCTTCGACAATCTGATCGAGCGATACATGCGGTCGGACTGGCCACAGCGTGCCCATTCCGATGCCCGGCGCCCCTTTCTGACCTTTCAAGCGGCGATACCCGGTGCTGGCGTGTTTGCGCTCATACCAGTCGCCACGGCTTTGCAGGCTTGAAAGAGTGCCCGCCAACTGCGAGGCAACCGTGATCATGAAGGCCTCAGTCTCCTGCGAGAAGGGAACGCGCTCACGTCCCTGAATCACCAGAACGCCCACCAGCTTGCGCAGGTGCAACAGCGGCACACCCAGGAAACGGTGGTAGGGCATTTCATGGGTTTCGGGGATGAAGACAAATCGATCATCGGTGGGGGCATCACCAAGATTCAGGGTGCTGAGACTTGACGCGATATGGCCCACCAGCCCTTCGTCCAGTTGGAGGCGGGCATGTCCAACCGCTTCGCTCGCCAGTCCTTCGGTTGCTGCCAGTATCAGGTGTTGCTGGTCGGGTGTGCAGAGGTAAAGGCTGCACACGTCCACACTCAAGAGCGCGCGCAACTGTTGCACGATTCGGCTCATCATGGCTTCGGGGTTACCGGAGCGGGCAATTTCATCGACAATTGCGGTCAGGGCCTTGAGTGAGGGTTGCTGCATGAATAATTCTCATCAGGGGGTACGAGTCAATCTGATGCTTGCACACTCCTGAGTTCAGGGCAATCCTGCTGCAAAGAAAGGGAAGGGGTGTCACTCACTTCGGACGCTTGTGTTACTCTTTGTACATGAATCAGATGCCATCACATTCTCAGGCACTCAAAGTCTCTGCCATCTGTCAGTCGGACATTGTGTCAGTCGAGCTGCACCAGCCGTTGTCCCGTGCGATCAGTTTGATGGCCGAGCGGCACATCGGTTCAGTCCTTGTCACTCATGGACGTGAGGTATGCGGGCTGCTGACACGCCGCAAGACCATGGAAGAGAGCCTGAAAGAACCGGCTGCGGAAGTGGTCACCCGGGCGATGCTCGACCGGGTGCTGCAGGTCGATGCGTCACTCAGCGTCGATGAGCTTGGTCTTGAGCTGATCAGTCAGGACATCAGTCACGCAATCGTGATGGATATCAACGGACATCACCTGGGCATCGTCAGTCAAAGTGATGTGGTCAATCATCACGGTCTGGAGCATGACCTTTTCCTCAGGTCACTGGAGGAGGTCACCAATTTCAATGTCCTGCGCTTCAGGGGCAGTTGCTGTCTTCGAGATGCCATCGAGCGCATGCGCAGCATGCAGTACACCGCTGTTCTGGTGGGCAGTGAGGATGAAGGCTGGCAGATCATGACGGAAACCGATGTCATTCGGCACCTGTCAGGCCGCACGCCCCTGCATACGCCGCTGTATAAGCTGGGACTGCCGGAGCTGATGGCGGTTGATGGTGCCGTTAGCCTGTTCAATGCGCGCCGCTATTTCAAGGAAAACGGATTCAGGCATATTGGCGTGCGTGACAGTCACGGCAGTATTGTCGGTCTGGCCTCCTATTCAGACATCCTGCGCAGTGTCGAGCTGGATTACATCTACCGCCTGCGCGAGCTGCTGGATGACAAAAGCCGGGCCTTGCGTCAATCCGAACATAATCTGCAACTGATCGAGCGCGTTATTAACGCCTCGCACGAAGGCATTGTCATTACGGATGCCAACGGGCGAATTCAGAGTGTGAACCCGGCATTTACGGCCATCACCGGATATGAAGCCTGGGAAGCCCTAGGGCAAAACCCGAGCATGCTGAGTTCCGGGCGACATGACAAAGTCTTTTATCAGCACTTGTGGGCGGCACTGGCCGAGAACGGCAACTGGCAGGGTGAGATCTGGAATCGCCGCAAGGACGGAAGCGTATACCCTGAATGGCTGAGCATAACGGCCATTGAGAACGATGCGGGTGATGTCTGCCAATATGCCGCCATTTTCCATGATCTGACCGAAAGCAAAAAGTCTGAGGCGCGCGTCAAGCGTCTTTCCTGGTTTGATTCGGTAACAGGTCTTGCGAACCGTCGCCTGTTCAATGATCGTTTACAGATTGCACTCAACTACAGTGCGGAACACGCTTCTTGCGGGGCGCTTCTGGCTCTGGATCTGGACTTGTTCAAGCAGTTCAACGACCGCTTTGGCCATCAGGCCGGTGATCAATTGCTGAGAATGGTAGCCGAACGCATCGAGTCCACCCTTGAAGAGCAGGGGACGGCAGCACGCCCCTCCGGCGATGAGTTTTACATACTGCTGACCGAGGTCCGTCAGTATGAAGATGTGAACCAATATCTGAATCGTTTGAGCAAGGCGCTGACGCAGCCGTTCTGGCTGGAAGAGCAGGAAGTCAAGGTTCGAACCAGTATTGGGATCGCGCTGTACCCCGATGATGCCAATCAACCGGATGGCCTCATTCTGGCGGCTGAGTCGGCATTGCACTTTGCCAAGGAGATGGGGCGCAACAGCATCGCCTTCTATCAGCCGCGGCATCTGGATGACCGTCAGAGCCGCTACAGGATTGCCTCCGTGCTGCATCAGGCGATCGAGCAGGAGGAGTTCAGCCTGGTCTATCAGCCGCAGGTCAGTTTGAAAGATGGCCAGCTGGTCGGGGCGGAGGCCTTGCTGCGCTGGGACAGCAGTACGCTCGGTAAAGTCACGCCTGACCGGTTTATACCGGTGGCCGAAGATACCGGCATGATTGATGAGATCGGTGCCTGGGTGCTGGATGAAGCCGTGAGTGAGCTTGCCCGCTGGAACCGGATGGGTCACACGCTCAAAATGTCGGTGAATGTATCGGCACGGCAATTTCAACGTTCGGAAGTTGCCGATCAGGTGCTGGCTGCACTGGAGCATCATGCGGTGGCACCGGAACAGTTGGTGGTGGAGCTGACCGAAACCAGTTTCATGCACAGTGCCAGTGCAACCGAGCGTGAGCTGGTGCGGCTGCGTGAGAAAGGGGTCAGAGTCGCCATCGATGACTTCGGTACGGGGTACTCCAGCCTGAGCTATATCCGCGAAATGTCGCTGGATCTGCTCAAGATCGACCGAAGTTTTATTCAGCCCATCCCGCACTCCGAAACGGATCGCAACCTTGTCAAGGCGATGATCGACATGAGCCACGCCATGGGCCTGGCAGTAGTCGCGGAAGGGATTGAGCAGTCGGAAGATCTGGAAATCCTCAAGGAGCTGGGATGTGACCAGGCACAGGGGTATTATATTGCCCGCCCGATGTCGGGTGAACTCATGCGAGAGTGGATTGAGCGCGATGGTTGCTGATATCGCTTCGGCTTTGAAAGAGGAGCAGGATACACCGTGAAAAGTTACATCTTTGCCACCGACAATGACAGAGGCGGCGTGATTCTGTGCGATATCGACACGCTGGAAGATGCAGTCGTCTATCTGCAAAACCGATTCAAGGGTGTGGTGCGCGTAGAGCAGGGGCGTCGTTACTGGACCCCTGAGGAAGGGTTTGATGAACTGGACCCTGTCAAACCAGACTTGCCAGTGCCGGATTGAAAACGGGCCACCTCAGGGTGGCCCGTTTGCGTTAGCGAATGCGCTGCCGGCGCTGTGCGCCTCTGGACTCGTCCTCGACCCGAACACGCAGTGGCTGCGGGCGAGCGGAATGCTTCACGGCAGCAGCCATGGCTACTCCCAGTGCGATTAACGCTGTCATCACGGTGATGGTCATCAGCATGTCGTGGTTCTCCTGTTCAGCTCAACATTCGACAGCCACTGTCTTTCAGTGTTCCCTTCTATACGCGGTTTGACGGCAAAAGGTTCAGCGAATATCAGAACCAGTCATCACGGCGCTTCCGCCTGCGCGGAAGGTAGGGCACGATCAGGCCCAGCACGACCCCGCCAAAGGCGATCAGCCCGCCATAGGTCAGCCAGCGCATCAGGTTACTCTGGTCCATATTGTTAATTGTGGACTGCAGATCACGAATTTCAATCTGCAGGTCACGGATTTGTCCCGTATAGCCGCTACTGGCTTCCTTGAGGCGGGCGAGTTGAGTATTCAGCTGCTCAATGGTTTCAGCCTGCTCGGCAATGGTCGTGCGGCTGTCAGCCAGTGCCTGCTCCAGCTCTGGCAGCTTGAACAGTTTGCTTTTACCCTCCGCAACAAACTGTTCAGGCAGCCAGCCGGTGCGGCCGCTTTCGGTTTTGATCTGAATATAACCGGTGGAGCCATTCTGCCCCAGAATTTCAACGGGTTCACCACTGTTGATACGACCGGTAATACGGTATTCGTTACTGGGACCGCCGTGGAAAAACACATAAACATCATCGGCGATATGCCCTTGTTCAGCCCAGGCCGGTGCGGAAAGCCCCAGCAGCGTTGTAAGCAACAAAATTTTTTTCATGGTGTGTCCAGCAGCAAACTAACAAAAGAATGATTTTACACGACAAACACTTTATCGTTTAGGAGCTGTCCTGCATATGAACGACAGTCGAATTTAACGCTTCCATTTCGAGGATCAAAGGGAGTTATCATGGAATCCTTCTCTCAAGACTATATTCTGCCTTGGGCGATTAATATCGGTATGGCGCTTGCCATTTTCGTTATTGGTCGCTGGGCGGCGAAGCTGCTGATCAATATACTGGCCCGCGTACTGCGCAAGACGAAAATGGACCAGATGCTGGTCAATTTTGTTACGTCAATAGCACATGCGCTACTGCTGTTGTTTGTGGTTGTTGCAGCCCTGGGTGAACTTGGGGTGGATACGACCTCTCTGATCGCCTTGATTGGTGCGGCCGGTTTGGCGATTGGCCTGTCTCTGCAGGATTCGCTGAAGAACTTTGCGGCAGGGGTTATGCTGATTGTGTTTCGCCCGTTCCGAGAAGGTGACTTTGTAGAAGCGGGTGGCGTGAGCGGCATCGTAGAACATATTACTATTTTCAACTCGGTCTTCCGTACCGGTGACAACCGAGAGATCATTCTGCCCAACGGCAAGATCTACAACGACAGCATTGTGAACTACTCCAAGCGGGATACACGCCGCGTGGATATGGTGTTCGGCATCGGCTATGGCGATGACCTTCAGAAGGCCAAGCGTATCCTGCAGGAGATTCTGGAGCAGGATGAACGTGTTCTGAAGGACCCGGCACCGGTTGTGAATGTAGCGGCGCTGGCGGACAGCAGTGTGAACTTCAATGTCCGCCCCTGGGTCAAGACAGCTGATTACTGGCCCGTGCTCTGGGATACCACGGAAAAGGTGAAGATGGAATTCGACCGCCAGGGTATCAGCATTCCCTTCCCGCAGATGGATGTACACCTGCATTCAGAGCAGAAGGCAGACTGATTCATCAGCTTCGCGTCACGATAGAGGGGTCGGCAGGCCCCTCTTTCAGTAACTGCTGGCGCAGCCCCTCATTTTCCTGCCGCAACTTCTGCGCTTCTATCCTGTAATCGAACACCTGCTGGTACTGGGATTCCAGCTTGGATTCCAGTTGCTCGATTTCGCCCTGCTGTTGATCGATCTTGAGCTGCAGATGTTCCAGCTGGTTCTGCAGGTCATCCAGCATCTCAAAGCCGCGACTGTTGGGGTCTTGCGCCTTGTCAGGGTGAAAGCGGTAGGAGCCCTGAAGTTCATTGACGATATGACTGTACAGGGCCGTCAGGTCCGAACGCTCACGGTCGGTGTAGCGGATATTTTCTTCGATGGCGGTATGCGCACTGGCGGCACCGATGGAGCCGGCCAGAACCTGCTCAAGCATCCGGTGGAACTCCATCAGCTCCACGACGGAAATGTGGCTCTTGTCGTAGACCTGCAGGTCTTCCGCGATACGATTCACATTATGCTGAGCCTTGTCCTCGCCCAGGTAGCGTTTGAGCAGGTGCTCCGCTTCGACCAGCTTGGGGGCCAGTTCAATGTAGGCGTTCAGCCCGGTTGGGCGGGCTTTCTCCTGGGTGCGCAAAGTACGTGCGGTATAGAGGAACTCGGTTGTGAGGGTGCGTTCCTGTTTTTGCGGCTTATACAGCAGTGATCCGAGCACATACAGCGCCGTGTTCAAGCCCAGTGACCAGAAGGTGGCATGAGGAATATGCGGCAGTTCAACCCCGAACAGGCCGCCCGGGCGCAGCCATTCGATGCCAAAGGGGCCCTGCGTCAGAATCTGTACCGGCAGCCAGCCTTCATCCACCCAAGCCGGGATGATCAGCGTCCAGCCCCAGACGCCAAAGCCCGCTGCCAGCCCGAGCATGGCACCCATGCTGTTGCCACGGTTCCAGAACAGGCCGACCAGGGCGGCAGGTGCGAGCTGAAGGGTGGCCACAAAGGAAATCATGCCCACGGCAACCAGCATGTTGGTATCGGTCAGCAGTCGAGCGAGCAGCAGGCTGCCAAACAGAATGATGGCCACCAGTATCCAGCGAATCTGCAGCAGCCAGGTTCGCATCCAGGCCAGGTTGGTAAAACGCTCGCATATGGGCAGCAGGAGGTGGTTTGAAACCATGGTGGCCAGGGTCATGGTGGTAATGATGACCATCCCGCTGGCTGCCGCGAAACCGCCCACAAAGGTCAGCAGGGTGATGACCGGCTGGTCCAGGAACTGAGGCACCATCAGCATATAAAAGTCGGCGGAAGCCCGTGGCAGGCCCAGAATCAGGCCGGCGGCAGCGACCGGAATCACAAACAGGGTGGCCAGCAGGGTATATATCGGAAACACCCAAAGGGCCCGGCTCAGGTGGCGTGGAGAGACGTTTTCAACCACGCCGACATGGAACTGGCGTGGCAACAGTTGAACGCCGACAAAGCTGAGGATGATCAGGGTAATCCAGTGAATGCCGCTGCCTTCGCCACCCATGCTCAGCAGGTGATCAAGGTTGAGGTCGCTGATTTGCAGGATGACATCAGCGGGGCCATCAAAGAACTGATAGGTCACGAACACCCCGATTACCAGCATGGCGATGATCTTGACCAGGCAGTCGGCGACCAGTGCAAGCATCATCCCCTGATGGCGCTCGGTCGGGTCCAGCCGCCGCACACCAAAAATGATGGTAAAGACCGTCATCAGGAAGGTGATGAGCAGGGCGGATGAGCCCCAGTGGATACCGCTTGCGCTTTCATGGGTGATGATACGGAAGGAACGGACGACCGCTTCAAGCTGCAGGCTGATATACGGCAGCAGCCCCAGCAGAACAGTGATTGTCACCAGTGCGGCAATACGTTGGGAGCGCCGATAACGTGTCGATATGAAGTCGGCCACGCTGGTGATACGGAACGTCTCCTTGACCGCGATCATGCGGCGCAGGGTCAGCTTCCAGAAAAACAGTGACAGGAGTGAACCGGCGTAGATGCCCAGATAGAGTAGACCGGATTCGGTAGCGAAGCCGACACTGCCATAGAAGGTCCAGCTGGTGAAGTAAACGCAGAGAGACAGCGCGTAAATGGTCGCCGAGTTGATCGGGCGGCCGTTGCGCGTCCGGTGCTCACCCCATTGCGCCAGCCCGAAGAGGATACCGATATAGGCAACAATGACCAGAATTACGCTTAGTGGCGAAAACATCCAGGCTCCTCAGGGCAGCAAAGTCTCATAAGTACAGTCTAGTCGGTCTTTGAAGGCTTGTGTCCGCAATTGGCGCCACAACCTTTCGGCTCTGGCACCGGGTCCAGCCCGCCATCTGAATACGGGTGGCAACGCAGCAGGCGCCGTGTACCCAGCCAAAGTCCCTTGAGAGCGCCGTGTACCCGGATGGCTTCGATCATGTAGCTGGAGCAGGTAGGGTAAAAACGGCAGTTGCTGCCCATGACGGGGCTGATCAGAAGTTGATACAGGCGTACGAGCCCGATCAGCAGATGGGACAACAGGGTTTGGATCAGTGACATGGGCACCTCGTCAGCATGATCTCTGATCATAGACGTTCGACTGTCGGGGGGCCAGTCTCCAGTGCAATGAAAGCAGGGAGCCGTTTGGCTCCCTGCTACAGGTCAGCTCTAGCTGTCGAGCTCCAGCACGGACAGTGTACGGGCGCGAACTTTTTCCAGCAGTTCGGCATCGTCCGTCAGGCTCTGACCATAGGAGGGAACCAGCTCGCGGATCTTGTCCTGCCAGCCAGCTTCCTGCATACGGTCAGCATAGCAGCGCTCCACAATGCTCAGCATGGCGCTGACGGCGGTGGAAGCGCCCGGCGAGGCACCCAGCAGGGCAGCCAGACTGCCGTCTGCGGAGGTAATGACCTCGGTTCCGAACTCCAGTTTGCCGGCAGTATCGGTACCCGGCTTGATGATCTGGACACGCTGCCCGGCGTACGACAGTTCCCAGTCACCGTCTTTGGCTTCGGGGAAGAAGTTGCGCAGTGAGTCAACGCGGGAGGTGTGTGACTGCATCACTTCGCTGATCAGGTAACGGGTCAGGTCCATGTTGTTCTTGGCCACGGACAGCATCGGCTTCAGGTTGCTCATGCGGATGCTGCAGGGCAGATCCATAAAGGAACCCTGCTTGAGGAACTTGGTGGTGAAACCGGCAAAGGGACCAAACAGCAGGGCTTTCTTGCCATCAATCACACGGGTATCCAGGTGCGGAACCGACATGGGAGGCGCACCGATGGGCGCCATACCGTATACCTTGGCCAGGTGCTGTTCGATGATTTCAGGACGCTTGCAGACCAGCCACATGCCGCTTACGGGGAAGCCGCCGTACCCCTTGCCTTCCGGAATGCCCGATTTTTGCAGCAGCGGCAGAGCGCCACCGCCGGCACCGAGGAACACAAAGCGGCTGTTGATCACTTCCTTCTGGCCACCCTGGGTACTTTTCAGGGTGACGTTCCAGCTGCCGTCAGGCTGTTTGTCCAGATCTTCAACCACACGGCCGAGCATCAGTTCAAAATTATCCTGCTGCTCCAGGTGTGTCACCATGTTGCGTGCCAGCTGGCCGAAGTTGACATCGGAGCCGTAGCGCACGCGGGTCGCCGCAAGCTTTTCGTCCGGCTGGCGATCCTTCATGATCAGCGGCATCCACTCGCGCAGAGTGTCATGGTCTTCGGTGTACTCCATGTCGCGGAAGCAGTGGTGCTGGACCAGTGCCGCATGGCGCTTGCGCAGGAACTCGACGTTTTTTTCGCCCCAGACGAAGCTGCAGTGAGGTGTCGGGTTGATGAACTCTTTCGGGGAGGGCAGTTTGCCTTGCTCCACCAGGTAGGACCAGAACTGCAGGCTGACTTCAAACGCTGTGTTGATTGCGAACGCCTTGGTCGTATTGATACTGCCGTCAGGCTGCTGCGGAGTGTAGTTCAGCTCGCAGTAGGCAGCGTGACCGGTACCGGCATTGTTCCAGCCATCAGTACTTTCATGGGCAACATGGTCGAGCCGTTCGACCATGCCAATCTTCAGGGCCGGGTCCAGCTGTTTGAGTATCATCCCGAGGGTGGTACTCATTGCGCCGGCGCCGACGAGCAGTACATCTACAGTTTTAGTGGTCATAAGAGTTCGCCATTTGGTCGTAAACAATGGGATTGAGAGACCGCAAAAGGTGGCTTTTGGCGCGTCCAGTCAGGTGTGTTCACTGAGGACTTTTGCGTCTCACTGCTCCGGCTATCCTCCGATTGGGTGATGCGCTGAGCAGATTGCTTGATCATTTACGCTTAGTACTTTGGTGCGGTGCATTATATTCAACTGTCGACAGAAGAAAACACAGAGGGCTTTCCGGTCTGCTGTCCGGTCGGCTGTCATCAGGCTGTAACCCGCGCCACTGTGGCGCTGAGGGTCATTTTTAGACTTTGGTCTGTCAGAATGGAAACAGAGAGTTGCAGCGGGCAAAGTGCCCGCCGCATTTTGATCATTATCAGAGGTGTTCTTCGGCGTATTCGGCCAAGCGTGAGCGGAAGATGCCTTCGAAGTGCACGCTGGCGGCGCCTTCAAAGTTACGGAAACGCTCCACGATATAGGTCAGGCCCGAGGTGAGTGGGGTCAGATAGTTGGAGTCGATCTGCGCCAGGTTGCCCAGGCAGACCATCTTGGTGCCCTTGCCACAGCGGGTCAGAATGGTTTTCAGCTGCTGAGGCGTCAGGTTCTGGGCCTCATCGATCAGCACGATGGCATTCTGGATGCTGCGACCGCGGATGAAGTTCAGCGACTTGAACTGGATATTGGCCTTCTCGATAGCGTACTTGACGCTGCTCTGGGGGCGTTCGTCCTGCTCGTGCATCGCTTCCAGGTTGTCGTTGATTGAACTCATCCAGGGCGTCATTTTTTCTTCTTCGGTGCCGGGCAGGAAGCCGATATCTTCAGCGACCGGGGGCGTGGAGCGCGTCACGATAATCTTGTTGAAGCGCTGCTCCTCAATCACCATCTCCAGTGCACAGGCCAGCGCGATCAGGGTTTTGCCGGAGCCGGCGGCGCCCAGCAGGATGCTGAGGTCCACTTCCGGGTCCATCAGCGACTGCATGGCGAAGGCCTGCTGCAGGTTGATTGGCTGAATCCCCCAACACACCTGATCCATCAGGCGCTCATAACCCAAGTCCAGCAGGGTAACACTGGTTTCGTCCACGGACTCGGTGCGGGCGGCAAAGTCCTTGCTGTCGTCAAAAATGTACTCGTTCGGGTAGGTGTCGGGCAGCAGGCTGCGGTCCACCTTGTGGTAGGTGCGGCCGTCTTTCTGGAAGCTGTCGACCTTCTCGACGCGCTCCCAAAACGGGCTGTCCAGGTGGTGGTGGCCGGCCGGAAGCATCTCCACATCACTGACCAGCTGGTCGGTACGATAGTCCTCAACGCGCTGTAGCCCCGCACCCATGGCCTTGAGGCGCATGTTGATATCCTTGGTGACGAGGATGATCTGGCGGTGCGGGAAGGTCGCCTGCAGATGCAGGGCGCAGTTGATGATTCGGTTATCCTTGTTGCTCATGTCCGGCAGGAAGCCCTGCCGATTGGTCAGCTCATGATCCGGGAAGATGGACAGCTTGCCGAGCTTCTGTTCACGGTCCTTGCCCGCAAGCTGGATGCGCACCCCCTTGGTAATCTGGCCTGCATTGGTAGCCGTGGAGAGGATGTCATCAATTACCCGGATGGCATGACGCGCTTCCTGGGCAACACTCTGTTTGCGGTCCTTGATGGAGTCCATCTCCTCAAGCACGGTCATCGGTATGGTGATGTCCTGCTCCTTGAACTGGAACAGGCATTTGGGATCGTGAAGCAGAACGTTGGTGTCGAGGATGTAGAGTTTGGATGCAGACATCGGAAGGCTTCCTTGTACGACTGGCTTCAGGTTCAAACTAATTCAAGCCCCGCGCAAATACAATCCAAACACCCCGTTATTTCCGCAGCTGGTTCCTGTAACCCCTTGTTCATCAAACAGTAGTAAATCTGCGTATCAGGGTTCATAGTTAAATGGCACGAACCACTCTGGTGCGTGTGAGACAGGTTCGACAGGAACAAGGAGGTCAGTATGATGACCGAGCATTTCATCTCCTCCAGTGTGACACCGCTGGATAACCTGGATGTTCTCTCGCCTTTTGAGGTGGCACGACTGCAGGACAAGAGCCAGGGTGGCCTTTACTCGCTTTTTCGTCAGTGCGCACTGGCGGTATTGAACTGCGGCAGCGAGCTCGACAGTACGCGTCAGGTGCTGAACCGCTTCCGTGAATTTGATGTCCAGATCAGCCAGAAACACCGAGGCGTTCAGCTGGACTTGATCAACGCGCCTGCAACGGCATTTGTAGACGGTGAACTGATACAGGGGATTAATGAGCACCTGTTCGCGGTGGTGCGGGATCTGCTGTATGTGGCGGACAAGGTCGAAAGCTGCTGTGAAGGGCTGGATCCCTCGGCGATGATCACCAATCAGGTGTTCAACATGTTGCGTCACGCGGATGCGCTGCGCCCGCACGTAAAACCCAATCTTGTCGTGTGCTGGGGCGGGCATTCCATACAGCACGAGGAATATGAATACACCAAGCGGGTGGGGTATGAGTTGGGCCTGCGCGGCCTGAATATCTGTACCGGCTGTGGCCCCGGTGCCATGAAGGGGCCGATGAAAGGTGCCACCATCGCCCATGCCAAGCAGCGTATTGCCAATGGGCGCTATGTGGGGATTTCCGAGCCGGGCATCATCGCGGCCGAGTCACCCAACCCGATTGTCAACGAACTCATCATCATGCCGGACATTGAGCGTCGTCTGGAGGCCTTTGTGCGGCTGGGGCACGGGTTTGTGGTATTTCCGGGAGGTGTGGGTACGGCTGAGGAGATCCTGTATATCCTTGGCATTCTGCTGCAGGATGAAAACCGTGAGCACCCGTTCCCGCTGATTTTTACCGGACCGGCTGGCAGCGAAGCCTACTTCGATACCGTCGACAGCTTTATCCGGGCTACGCTTGGCGAGCGAGCGGCGAGCCTGTATGAGGTGGTAATCGATGATCCGCACGAGGTGGCCGAGCGCATGCGCGCGGGGCTGGAGACCGTAACCGATTTCCGCAAGACAACAGGGGAGGCCTACCACTTCAACTGGCAGCTTAAAATTCCCTATGCGCTGCAGCAGACATTTGAGCCAACCCATGACGCGATGCGACAGCTGTTGCTGTCTCGGCAGCAGTCCGAGCACGCACTGGCGGCTCAGTTACGCTGTGCCCTGTCGGGCATTGTGGCAGGGAATGTGAAAGAGCCCGGTATCCGTGCGATCGAGGAGCATGGCCCCTTCCAGTTGCACGGCGAGTCTGAAGTGATCAAGGAACTGGACAAGCTGCTGCAGGCGTTTGTTAATCAGCGCCGAATGAAGATCAACCATGAGGAATACGAGCCCTGCTTCGAGCTGGCATCCTGAACGGCACAGGCCCGGCGGGTAAGCCCCGGGCCTTGGTGCTGCACCGCGTCAGCAGGTATGATACGCGCTTTGTTCGAAGAGTATCGTAGTTGCGACGTAAACTGGTTCTTACCCTCACGACGACGCGGGGGTCCCGACAGATATTCCTGCACCAGCTGCTGGCCTGGCTGCTGCTGATTTTCCTGCTGCTGTCTGCAGCCAGCTTCTTCGTGTCCAACTGGCTGCTGGTCAAGACTCAGGACGACCTTGTGAGCCTTGAGCGAAACCACGAGGCCTTGAACGAGCAGTATCAGCTTTTGCTGGGCACTCAGCGGTTATACATTTCCGAACTTGGCGACCTGGGTGAGTCCCTCAACAGCCTCAGCAGCGAATATGCCAAGCTGAAAGAAGAGAACGCGCTCATGGGGTCCAGCCTGAGTGATCTTGAGTCGCGCCTGGGGCTTTCCGACCGGGGCAGTGCTCAGACGCTCGAGCAGCGTATCGAACTGGCGCAAGTGGCAGCGCGGCAGCGCCTGTTCATGCTGCACAGCATCCCCAACGGCGTGCCCATTGAAGCTGAGCAGATCAATGACAGCTATGGCATGCGCATGCACCCCATCCTGAAACGTCGCAAGATGCATAACGGAATGGACTTCAAGGCCGACCGGGGGACGCCGGTCTATGCGACGGCCGACGGTGTGGTGGAATATGCCGGCTATCGCAAGGGGAGCGGCTTTGGCAACCTGGTGGTTTTGCAGCATAATTTCGGCTTCAAGACTTACTATGCTCACCTGCAGAAGGTGTTGGTCAAGAGTGGAACCTTCGTGAGTAAGGGGCAGAAAATTGCTCTGAGCGGTAACAGCGGGCGCTCCACCGGTGCTCACCTTCACTACGAGGTACGCCACCTGTACCGGCCGTTGAACCCGAAACCCTTTATGCAGTGGGGACTGGAAAACTTTGATCTTTTGTTTACCGATGTCGAGGACATACCTTGGGAATCCTTAAGCGCAATGTATCCGCTCAATCAGGCCGGTCCGCAGTAACGATCGTGGCCAGAGGCAACCGGCTTCAGGGTGAGCTGCAGGTGACCGGCAGGCTGCATGTTGACGGAGTACTGGAAGGTTATGTTGACTCGTCGGACGACTTGGCGGTGGGCCGTCAGGGGGTCGTAAGAGGGACAGTGCGTGCGCGCCAGGTAACGGTTAACGGTACGCTCGAGGGCGAGCTTCATTGTGACTCCCTGCATATTGAAAAGGGAGGGCGTGTGAGTGCTCGGGTATACAGCGATGAACTGATTGTTGATCCTCAGGCCTCCTTTGTCGGTGAGCGCAGAATGCAGCAGCGGGCGGAGTTGCCCCCGGGGAGTGACACTGAAGCGGATGACGATTGTCTGGAAGGGCTTGATTACCAGTTGATTGATACGCTGCCTGACCGCATTACCCTCAGCAGGGGAGAGGATGACTGATGTGTGAACTTCTGGGCATGAGCGCCAATGTTCCGACCGATATCTGTTTCAGCTTTACCGGCCTAATGCAGCGTGGCGGACGCACCGGTCCGCACCGTGACGGTTGGGGTATCGCCTTCTACGAGGGTAAGGGGCTGCGCTGCTTTCATGATCCTGAACCCAGTGCCGATTCCCGTATCGCCAGCCTGGTGGCCGACTATTCCATTAAAAGCCGAGTGGTGATCAGCCATATTCGACAGGCCAATGTGGGGTCGGTCTGTCTGGAGAATACGCACCCGTTCAGTCGTGAACTCTGGGGTTACACCTGGACCTATGCGCACAACGGTCAGCTTGATCCGTCACTGTTTGACAGGCCTCTGCACTATTATCGGCCGGTCGGGACCACCGACAGCGAGTATGCCTTCTGCTGGCTGCTGGACCAGATTCGTGAACGTTACCCGGAGCCTCCTGACGATTTGGAAGCACTGCAGACGTTTATCCATGGCTGTTGTGAGCGGCTGCGGGGCTTGGGCGTCTTCAACATGTTGCTGAGCGAGTCGACCCACCTGTTCTGCTATTGCAGCACCAAGCTGGCCTGGATTACCCGTCGTTCGCCGTTTGGAGAAGCGCGCCTGAAAGACTGCGAGGTCAGTGTCGACTTTGGAGCCGAAACGACCCCGGACGATGTGGTTACGGTGATTACCACGGAGCCGCTGACGGATAACGAACGCTGGGAAAAACTGGATACCGGTGAGATGATCGTATTCGTGGATGGTGAGGTCGTGGGCCGGCACAGGAGCTAGAATATGGCGCAGCCGCCGAGTGAGTACTTGTCGCTGTCGGGTTTACTGAATGATCTGGCGCGCAGCTACGATGAAAAACCTGCGTGCGGCCACCTGGGTGCCTCGATCAGCTTTGCCGATCTTGAGCGACTCTCGCGCCGTTTTGCAGCCTGGGTTCAGCATGATACGGACCTGAAGCCGGGGGACCGTATCGCGATTCAGCTTCCCAACATCATGCAGTACCCGGTTGTGCTTTTTGGGGCGCGACGGGCCGGGCTGGTGGTGGTGAATACCAGCCCATTGAGTTGTGATGACGAGTTGATCAGGCAGTTGCGTGACAGTGAAGCACGTATGCTCGTGACCACGAACTACCTTGCCCGCGAGACACGTCGTCGCCTTGAACACACCCCGGTAGAGTACCTCGTGACGACTCAGATTGCAGACCTGCATCCGGCTCCGGGGCGCTGGGCGATCAACCTTGCACTGCGAGTCAGGCTGCAAGGCTTCAGGGCATTGATGCCGCAAAAATGGAGAAGCCCGCAGGTGCTGCACTGGCGCTTTGAAGCCGTGATGCAGCGCGGCTCACGCTTGATATGGCAACCGCCCGATGTAGAAACGGCCAACCCTCTGGCCCTGTTGCAATATACGGGTGGCACAACGGGGCCTTCCAAAGGCGCCATGTTGACCGAGCAGGCGCTGTTGGCAAACCTCGGGCAGTTGCGCTCACGCATTGACCCCTTCTGTTCCGAAGGGCAGGAGCGTCTGCTGCAACCGCTTCCGCTTTATCATATCTATGCCTTCATGCTGACCCTGGTGCTGCTGAGCCGTGGTGCTTATGTGGAGCTGGTGCCTGATCCGCGTCGTATGCGAGCGTTGGTCAAAACCTGGGACCGGCTGCAGCCGACCGTACTCGCGGGCATCAATCCGCTGTTTATTCATCTCTGCCAGCAGCCCGAGTTTCAGCGCCTGGACTTTGCCAGTCTGAAGTTAACCATATCCGGTGGAATGGCATTGACCCGTTCAGTGGCAGAGCGCTGGTATCAGGTCACGGGTCATCAGATCTGCGAAGGCTACGGGCTGACCGAATGCTCTCCGGTGGTCAGCGTTAACCGTCCTGACAAAGTCAGGCTCGGGTCGGTCGGCGAGCCTTTGCCGGATACCGCTGTCATGATTACCGATGAGCAGGGGCGTGAACTGCCCAGGGGGGAAACCGGCCGTATCCTGGTGCGGGGGCCCCAGCTGATGCAGGGCTATTGGCGACAGGCCGAAGAAACGCGGGCCGTCATGCAGTCCGGTTTTTTGGATACGGGGGATATAGGGCTGATTGATGCGGCAGGTCACCTCAAAATCATTGATCGGCGCAAGGAAATCATCAATGTGTCGGGATTCAAGGTGTATCCCAGTGAACTGGAAGACGTGATCGCCTGCCATCCGGATATTCTGGAGTGTGCCGCCATCGGGCTGCCGGACAGTGCTACCGGAGAGCAGATCAAGCTCTACGTGGTGCCTGCTACCAATCAGTTAACCATCAAGCAGGTGCGTGACTATTGCCGCGAGCGGCTGACGGCCTACAAGGTGCCCAAGTCCGTCGAGTTCTGTCGCAGTCTGCCGCGCACGGCCATTGGCAAGGTATGTCGGCGCCGCCTGCGGGAACGGGCAAGCGTGGCGCGTACGCTGCATTAGAAATAAGCAGTGGTATATGGATAATGGCACCCTTTCATGATCAGTAACAGGGCAGGCCAGTTTGTCTCAGCGAATCAGCACTCTCGAACAACAGCTTCAACACTGTCGTATTGCCGACCGCTTTCCTATCCGGCGCCGTCTGCGCACCTTGCGCGAACAGTCGCAGCCGAATGAAAACCAGCTGGCGCAGCTGGAGGCCCGGGTCGAGGCGTCGATAGAGCGAGTCGAAACGCTCAAGCAGACCGGTACTGTACCTGAGTACCCTGACCTCCCGGTATCCGCTCGCCGTGAAGAGCTGCTCGATGCCATACGTGACAACCAGGTGGTGGTGATTGCGGGCGAGACCGGATCGGGCAAAACCACTCAGATCCCCAAGTTGTGCCTCGAGCTGGGGCTGGGGTGTTACGGCATGATTGGCCATACTCAGCCGCGCAGGCTCGCTGCGCGCACGGTGGCCTCGCGCATAGCGGAAGAGTTGAAAACCCCGCTGGGTGAGCGCGTAGGCTATCAGGTGCGCTTTCACGATCAGGTGTCGGACAGTACACAGGTCAAGTTGATGACCGATGGTATCCTGTTGGCGGAAACCCAGCATGACCGCTTTCTTGAACAGTACGAAGTCCTGATCATCGATGAGGCGCATGAACGCAGCCTCAATATCGATTTCTTGCTGGGCTATATCAAGCGCATACTGCCACGTCGACCTGATCTCAAGGTCATCATTACCTCGGCCACAATCGATCTTGAGCGTTTCTCCAAACATTTCGATAACGCCCCGGTGATCGAAGTATCCGGGCGTACCTACCCGGTTGACGTGTTGTACCGCCCGCTGCATGAAATGGAAGCAGACGATGAGAAGGCGGTCGATCTGCAGCAGGGGATTCTGGCTGCCGTCGATGAGCTGATCGCCATTGATCTGGAAAAGCGCAGTGGTGGCCCCGGGGATATTCTGGTGTTCCTGCCCGGCGAGCGTGAAATTCGTGAAACCGCTGATACGCTGCGCAAGGCGAATCTGCGGGATACCGAGGTGATACCGCTCTATGCCCGGCTCTCGCTGGCCGAACAGAATCGCGTGTTTCATGAGCAGCGCAAGGCCGGTCGGCGTATTGTGCTGTCGACCAACGTGGCTGAAACCTCGCTGACGGTGCCGGGCATCCGCTACGTGATCGATCCTGGTCAGGCACGTATCTCACGCTACAGCGTGCGTTCAAAGGTGCAGCGCCTGCCGGTTGAGGCGGTGTCTCAGGCCAGTGCCAATCAGCGCGCGGGGCGCTGTGGCCGTGTGGCGCCGGGCGTCTGTATTCGCCTCTACTCGGAGGAGGATTTTCAGTCCCGCCCCGCGTTTACCGATGCCGAGATTCGTCGCACCAATCTGGCGGCGGTCATCTTGCAGATGCTCCAGCTTCGGCTGGGAGATATTCGCGACTTTCCCTTTGTAGACCCGCCGGATACCCGGCTGATCAATGATGGCTTCAAACTGCTGGAGGAGCTGGGTGCGGTCGATGCCAAGCGGAAAATGACCAAAATCGGCCGCCAGTTGGCAAGGCTGCCGGTTGATCCGCGCATCGCGCGTATGGTGATTGAAGCCGCTCATCGTGGCGCACTGAAGGAGGTGTTGGTCATTGCCAGTGCCTTGAGCGTACAGGATCCGCGTGAACGTCCACATGACAAGCGTCAGGCGGCAGATCAGAAGCATGCCGAGTACGCCGACGAAGAATCCGACTTCATGACGCTGTTGAATCTGTGGCAGCTTTGGCATGAGCAGCGTGACGAATTAAGCCAGAACCAGTTGCGTCGCTGGTGTCAGAAGCGTTTTCTCTCGTTCATGCGCTTGCGTGAGTGGCGCGACGTTCACCGTCAGTTACATATCAGTATCCGTGAGCTGAACCTGCGTGAAAACGATGAGCCAGCCGAGTACCGCGATATTCATACATCCTTGCTGGCCGGCCTGCTGAGCCATATCGGTTTCAAACAGGAGAGGGGGGAATATCTGGGTGCGCGCAATCGTCGCTTCAAGATCTTTCCGGGCTCCGGTGTGTTCAAGAAAGCCCCCAAGTGGATAGTTGCAGCCGAGCTGCTGGAAACCAGTCAGCTTTTTGCCCATCAGGTGGCGCGTATCGAACCGGAATGGATTGAGCCGCTGGCCAAACACCTGGTCAAGCGCAACTGGTCGGAGCCGCGCTGGGAGAAGAAGCGGGCACAGGTGATAGCCAATGAACAGGTGAGCCTCTTTGGTGTGATCATCGTGCCCAAGCGGAAGGTCAATTATGGTGCCATCGACCCCGAAACATCCCACGAGATCTTCATACGCAGTGCACTGGTGGAAGGGGAGTACAGCACGCGCGCACCGTTTTTTCAGCATAACCGGGAGCTGCTCGCCAGTGTTGAATTGCTTGAGGACAAGTCCCGTCGCCGTGACCTGCTGGTGGATGAGGAGCAGCTGTATCAGTTTTACGCCGAACGTTTCACCGAGCTGAACGGTACCCATGTGGTCAATGGCAAGGGGTTTGAGCACTGGCGCAAGCAGGTTGAACAACAGGACCCCAATGCCCTGTTCATGCAGGAAAAGGATGTGCTTCAGCGTGACAGCGACCATGTGTCGGATAACCTCTATCCGTCATCGTTGATGCTGGATGGGGTCGAGCTTGCGCTGAGCTACCGGTTCGAGCCGGGTGCGGACGACGATGGCGTTACACTGAACATCCCGCTGGCGCTGTTGAGGGTGGCGCCGTTGCAGAGAATGGAGTGGCTGGTGCCGGGGCTGCTGGAAGAGAAAACTGTTGCGGTCCTGAAAGGGCTGCCCAAACAGCTGCGCAAGCATTTTGTGCCTGTACCCAATTACGCCTCAGCCTTCTGTGAAGCGGCCGCCTTTGGCGAAGGAAGCTTTTATGAGGCGTTGTCCTTGCAGTTGCTGCGCATGACCGGTACCCGGGTTGAGGCAGATACCTTGCGTCAGGTCGAGCTGGAGCCGCATCTGCGCTTCAATATTCGTCTGCTGGATGAGCAGGGTAAAACCCTGGGCATGGGGCGTGACTGGGATAAGTTGAACCAGCGCTTTGGGGACCGTGCGGAAGCCGCCTTGCAGGCAGGGCCTTCTGAACACTGGGGGCAGGATGACCTGACCGCCTGGACGTTCGGGGAGCTGCCGAGTGTCGTCTCGCTGAAGCAGGCAGGCGGTATTGAGGTCGATGCCTGGCCTGCGTTGATTGATCAGGGCGCCAGTGTGCAATTAAAAGTATTGCCCTCGACCGATATGGCAAAGCGCGAAAGCGTAAAAGGCGTGGCGCGTCTTTTATTGCTGGCCATGCCGGCTCAGCAGTTGAAATACCTGCGCCGTGAGCTGCCGAAGCTGAACGAAAGCGTGATTCTGACCGGCAAGCTGTTTGACCGCCGCAGCCTGGAAGACGACGCGCTGCTGCTGGCGGCGATTCGGGCGGCGGGGCTTTCACGGGAAAGCCTGCCGCGTGATGCCGAGCAGTTTCAGGCGTGCCTAAAGCGGATGCGGTCAGAAATGAGTGACCAGTTGCAGTCCATCGGGCAATTTATTCATCGCTGTCACCGAGCCGTACATACTATTAATAAGCAGCTGAACCGGCGCAATCTGAACTTGCAGGCTGTGCCGGTACTGAATGACATTAAACAGCAGTTGGCTGAGCTAATGGTGCCGCATTATCTGGTCGAGACCGATCTGGAGTGGCTGGATGAACTGCCGCGCTATCTTGAGGCGATTGAACTGCGCCTGGAAAAATATGCCCGTGATCTGCGGCAGCAGGTTTTATGGTCGGAGGAGCTGGCCGAATGGCGCGTGAAGTATCTGAAAAAGGTTAAAGAGTACGACAGCCGACATGAGCGACCGGAAAGGCTCATTAAAATGCGCTGGATGCTGGAAGAATATCGCGTCTCGCTGTTTGCCCAACAATTGGGGACGCGAGAAACCGTTTCAAACAAGCGGTTGCGTCAACTGCTGCAGACACTTTGAACAGTAGTCCAGTCCTGCTGGATGCGGGGACTTGATGGGTATCAAGATTATTCACCAAATCCCCGTATTTAGAGGGCTGTAAGGGGTTGTTAAGCGTCAGGGGGTGTGGTGTAATGCCCCCAATTTAGGTGGTTGCTCAGTCGACGCGGGCCTCAAATCTCGCAAAGGATGGCAATTACCAGGCAGCATCGCAGACTTTCGTGTTGAAAAAACTCATGTTTTTACATTCACTGGTTTGCAATAAACTGGATTTATAGTATTTTTCTTGTAGCGCTATTAGTGCTGAGAAAAACTAGAATTCACTACTAGTATGTTGAATGAAGGGGAAATGTTGATGAAAAAGTCACTGATTGCTCTGGCTGTTGCTGGTGCCATGACTGCTCCGATGGTCGCTCAGGCTGACGCGACTCTGTACGGCTCTCTGCGCGTGAAGATGGTTGACACCGATACTGTTGACATGGATATCGCTGACAACTCTTCTCGTATTGGTATCAAGGGCTCTTCTGAGCTGTTCTCTGGTGCCAAGGCTATTTACCAGTTCGAGCAGGCTGTTAACTCTGAAGCTGGTGCTTGGAGCGGTGGTCGTCTGTCCTACATCGGTGCTACCGGCGACTTCGGTACTGCTCAGGTAGGTCGCATGTGGACTCCGTACGCACTGTGGACTGTGTTCACTACTGATATCGTTGATAACGGTACCAGCGGTAACACTGGTTACGTAATCGGTGCGCACCGTACTCCGGAAACCCTGGCTTACATTTCGCCTGACATGGGTGGTTTCCAGGTAGCGGCTGCTGTTCTGACTACTGATACTGACGCTACTCAGGACGATGAAGTTGCTAACAACGCTTCCGTTGACGTTGCTCACGTTGCTGCCAAGTACGCGATGGGCGGTTTCACTGGTGCTGTGTCTTACCTCGGCTATGATGATGATGCTTCCAAGTTCGGTGGCAGCACATACGACGACGTAACATCTGTAGGTCTGTCCTACAGCATGGACGCTCTGTACCTGGGTGCTCGTTACGAAAACCGTGATATGGTTGCTGGCGACGACCAGGATGCTTGGGAAGTTGCTGGTTCTTACACCATGGGCAACACCAAACTGCTGGCTAACTACACTGACGACGACGCTAACGACGACGAGAAATGGTCTGTTGAAGCTCAGCAGAAGCTGGGTAAACAGGCTCGCGTCTTCGCAGCTTACGTTGACCACGGTGATGACAGCATCGGTAACGGTGTTGAGCTGGGCTACCGCGTAGACTTCTAATATTATTTATAGAAGAAGTTGATCTAAAAAAGGCTCCCCAGGGAGCCTTTTTTGTGTCTGTGAATAGTGTGGCGTGTGTGCCTGCTTGCTTGTTGTATGGTAGATTTAGGGATGAATGATGCTTCAGCCAGTTAAGGAAAAAAGATGCTGACTTATTTGCGTAGAAGTTTTCTTGTATCCGGTGTCGTGGTTGCCGGTGTGCTTCCTTTGAGTGTTGGAGCAGGGGAGTATGATCCTTTGGAAGGCTTCAATCGTTCAATATATGCGTTTAACGAGAAGCTTGATCGGTATGCTGTAAAGCCGCTGGCCAAAAGCTACCGATATATCACGCCTGATATCGCAGAGACGGCTGTCAGCAATTTTTTCGATAATATCGGTGATGTTGGTAGTCTCGTAAATAACCTCTTGCAGTTTAAGTTTGAAGCGGCTGGTCAGACTGCTGCACGCTTGGCATTTAACACCACCTTTGGAATTGGTGGGCTGATTGATTTCGCTTCCTATGCTGGCGTAAAAGAGCATCCAGAAGACTTCGGCCAGACCCTTGGGTATTGGGGTGTTGAAAGTGGCCCGTACCTGGTGCTGCCGTTCTTTGGCCCGAGCAATGTGCGTGATGGCGTTTCTCTGTTTGTGGATGCCAGTATCGATCCGGTCGGCGATGTTGATCACGTACGTACGCGCAACAGTCTGTATGGCCTGCGTCTGCTTGATACCCGCAGCCGGCTGCTGCAGGCAGAGCAGATCATTACGGGCGACAAATACAGCTTCGTCCGTGATGCTTACATGCAGCGCCGTGAGTTCCTGATCAATGATGGAACGGTTGAGGTCCAGTACGATCAGGACTTCTAACGCCTGTAGATCCTGATTAGCTTGCAAGCCACATGTCTTGCGACTACTGTGGAGGTTCATATGTCAGTTTTTGAGATCATGGCTGATTAATGGGCCTCCACGACCAGCGTGTTTTACTGTTGTCTGCTAATGCAGCGACCACCGGCAGAATCTTCGAGCTCTGTGAATCCTGCGACCATCAGCGTCTGACGCTGGTCCACTGCGTTGATGTGGATGAGGTCGAACAGCAGCTTGAACACTTTCCCATCTCTCTGTTGATCTTTGATCTGGCGTCTGTCGGCTCCAGCATCACCATGGATGCCTTTGCTCAGCGCTTGAGCCCCAAGCCGGTTGTGGCCTTGATTGCTGAAGGCACCGCCGAGCACCTTGTGGCAGCACTGCGTAACGGTGCCGATGATGTCTATGTAGTGGGTGAACTGGATCTGCACCCTGATCTGTTTATCCGCTCCATTGAGCGGCAGCTTAAACGGGCGCGCTATATTGAAGAGGTGAATGGACTGCGCGACAGTCTGGAGCGCAGTCTGGATGAGTTGCGCGATGACCAGCATGCAGCGCAGCAGGTGCAGCTTAATCTGCTGCCCCCGGCCTCACAGCGCATTAATGGCCTGTCCTTCGACTATGTGCTCAAACCCTCCCTGTTGCTGAGCGGCGATTTTGTAGATGCCTTCCCGATCAGTGATGACTTGACACTGTTTTATTTGGCTGATGTATCCGGCCATGGCGCGTCTTCGGCACTGGTGACGGTGTTGTTGAAAAACATGACTCACAGGTTGCTGCGCAACTATCGGCGCCATTCCAGTTTTGACATCCTGTCGCCTGTTTCAACGCTTGAGCGCATCAATCGTGAGATGCTTCTGACCTCGCTGGGCAAGCACTTGACCATGTTTGTGGGCCTTTATCATCACCATGAGCAGCGACTGGAATATGCGGTAGGCGGTCATCACCCGCTGCCTGTTCTGCGACAAAAAGGCGAAGTGCGCTATCTTGAAGGGAAGGGGATGCCGCTGGGGCTGTTTGAGCAGCCGGTTTTTGAGGCGTTTTCATGTGAGCTGTCAGACGCGTTTGAGATCAGCGTCTTCTCCGATGGTATCCTTGAAGTCATTGAGGCTGACTCTCTGGCAGAAAAAGAAGCGCTGCTGCTCGGTTTGTGCGAGCAGGAATGGGACTCGCCAGAGCAGTTTTTGCAGAGTATGATGCCCGACGATGATCGGGATGAAAGCCCGGATGATGTTGCGATTCTAAGAGTGCGTAGAGACGCTTTATGAGTGATGGCGCGATTTACTATGCGTGTCGTGACGGGCACTATGTATTGAAGTTCTTCGGTGATGTGCGTTTGACGCTCTGCTCGACCATTGAGCGTCATCTGGACTCGGTGCTGGAGCGTGACAATATTACCGACAGCTTGGTCGATCTGACCGAGACCGACAATATTGACAGCACCTCGCTTGGATTGATCGCGAAACTGGCGATCAAGGCCGAGAAAAAGGGTATGCCCAAGCCAACACTGGTCTCGACCAGTGAAGATATCACGCGTGTGCTGCTCAGTATGGGGTTTGATCAAGTGTTCGTGCTGGTGCCTGAACTGCCTTCCGATCGGTGTGAGTTGAAACAGGTGCCCTTCGTTCAGGAATCTGAAGAGGAAGTGCGCGCGCGGATTCTGGATGCGCACAAGGTGCTGAGCGAACTCAACGACAGTAACCGTGAAGCCTTCAAGGATCTGGTGGCAACGCTTGAGAACTGTCATTAACAGCTCTCAAGCGTGCTTCAGTCTTAAGCCTCTTTCAGCAGCTGTTCCAGCTTGATCTGGTCAGCAGCAAAATTACGAATCCCTTCCGCCAATTTTTCCTGAGCCATGACATCTTCATTCATCTGCCAGCGGAACTGGCTTTCTGTCAGCTGTGTCTTGGCATCGTCGCTGCTCGTACCGGGTTTCAGTCGCTGGGGCAGCGGGCTGTCATCCTCGGCCAGTGCCTGCATCAGTGCCGGGCTGATCGTGAGTCGATCACAGCCTGCCAGCGCCTGGATCTCGCCCGTATTTCTGAAACTGGCCCCCATCACGACAGTGTCGTAGGCGTGGGTTTTGTAGTAGCGATAGATGCGGCTGACGGACTGCACGCCGGGGTCGCGCTCAAAGCTGAAATCCGCTTCCGGCTGGCGCTGTTTATGCCAGTCCAGAATGCGTCCCACAAAGGGTGAGATCAGGTAGATGCCCGCATCGGCACAGGCCTGTGCCTGTGCAAAGCTGAACAGCAGTGTCAGGTTGCAGTTAATGCCCTCACGCTCCAGTTGGCGGCCAGCTTCAATGCCTTCCCAGGTTGAGGCAATCTTGATCAGCACGCGTTCTTTGGGAATGCCCAGCGCTTCATACTGATTAATGATCGAGTGGGCCTTTGCGATCGTTGCCCGGGTGTCAAAGGAGAGGCGAGCGTCTACTTCAGTCGAGATGCGTCCGGGGATCAGACCGCAGACTTCGCGACCGATCAATACACCGAAGCGCTCTGTCATCTGTTCAACTGAGCAGGTGCTCTCTGTGGCAAAGCTGCGCGCCTCCTGCAGCAGCTCTGAATACTTGCTGTCCTGCGCAGCTTTCAACAGAAGCGACGGGTTTGTGGTTGCGTCAACCGGTTGGTAGGTGCGAATCGCATCGATATCGCCGGTGTCGGCAACCACGGTTGTCATCTGTTTCAGTTGTTGCAGTTGATCCATCAGTGAAAGTCCTGTTGTAATCGAAATGGTCGGCTTAACCCTGTACCAGAGCCAGTGCCGCACGAAAGGTGTCTACGGCGGCATCCCGTTTGTGGCCGTTTTCGCTCAGGTAGCGCCTGAATTGCTTGCCGCCTCGCTGGCCATGGAAAAGCCCCAGCAGGTGTTTCACGACAGCGTATAGAGGCGCGCCTTGAGCCAGTCGGCGCTCCAAATGGGGTATAAAGGCTTCGGCTGTTTCCAGTCGGCTGGGTATTGCGTGGTCGTCCCCAAAGTAACGGCTGTCGACTTGGCTCAGCAGGGGCCAGGGGTTCTGGTAGGCCTCGCGGCCAATCATGACACCATCAACCTGTTGCAGGTGTGTGTCACACTCTTCAAGTGTTTTGATGCCGCCGTTGATCACCACCTCCAGCTCAGGGAACAGCTGCTTGATGCGATACACGCGGTCATACATCAAAGGTGGAATGTCGCGGTTTTCCTTGGGGCTCAAACCATCCAGAATGGCTTTGCGGGCGTGAATGGTAAAACTTGTACACCCGCTCTGTTTCACCGTCTCGACAAAACGGTGCAGGTGCTCAAAGCTGTCCAGGTCATCAATGCCCAAACGATGCTTGACCGTTACCGGGATATGCACGGCGGCCTGCATCTCTGCCAGGCACTCGGCAACCCGCTCCGGAAACTCCATCAGGCAGGCGCCGATCATGTTGTTTTGGACACGATCACTGGGGCAGCCAACGTTAAGGTTCACTTCGTCATAGCCCCACTCCTGTGCCATGCGGGCGCAGGTAGCCAGTTCTTTGGGGTTACTGCCGCCGAGCTGGAGCGCAACCGGATGTTCACTGGCATCGTAGTCCAGGTGCCGTGCGGCATCGCCGTGAATCAGCGCGCCAGTGGTCACCATCTCGGTATAGAGAAGCGTGTGACGTGACATGAGGCGGTGGAATACCCTGCAATCAGAAGTAGTCCAGTCCATCATCGGCGCTACGCTGAAGCGTCGATTCACTGTATCCCGCGTGGTGTGTGGCTTTGAGCCTGATTCTGCAGCACTTTTTACTGTTGCGTTTTCGTTCATTTTTGCCCGTTTTGTGCTATTTTTCCGGCTCAGTTGTCCCGCGATTTGTCCCCGGCTGCCACCTTGGACAAGTCATGTCATACTGCATGAGTAAGCTTGGCACTTCGCTTCTGGAGGTGAAGAAGCTGTCGTGCTGCTCTCATGAAGTTAATATGAGGTGATATAAAGCAAGCTCAGTATTCTAACATGTCTACAGCAAGGAATAGAGTGATATAAGGGGTTGGCTTACATGGCTCTGAAAAATGTTGAGTGCATGTTATCTCGATGAGGACAAACTGAATTCATATCACAATCGACGGAGTCTTAAGTGATAGTGACCAAAGCGACAGGACTTGCGCGCTTTTATCATGCCACCCGCTATTCATGGAAAGGCCTGAAGGCAGCGTACCGATCCGAGCCCGCTTTTCGTTATGAAGCCTGGGTCGCTCTGGCCCTGTTGCCGGTCGCCTTTTGGCTGGCAGAGTCCGGTCTACAGCTGGGTTTGCTGGTCAGTTCATTGCTGCTGGTGTTGACCATGGAGCTGATTAACACGGCCGTAGAAGCCGTGGTGGACCGTGCAGGCACCGAGTTCAATACGCTGGCCGGCCTGGCCAAGGACCTGGGGTCCGCAGCCGTGCTCTTCTCCCTGTTGATCGTAGCGGTCATCTGGGGCGGCGTAATCTTCGATAATCTCATTGCAGCCTGAATTGGCGGGGTTGGCATAGTCGCTGACCCGGTCAAGAGGCTATAATTCACCATTTTACTCAACCACAACAGGACCGAGTACAGGAAATATGACTGTTCGCACCCGTGTAGCGCCGTCTCCTACCGGCGATCCGCATGTCGGCACCGCCTATATCGCACTGTTCAACCTCGCCTTTGCCCGCCAGCACGGCGGTCAATTCATTCTCCGTATCGAGGATACCGACCAGACACGCAGTACCGATGAGTCTGAACAGGCGATTCTGGACTCGCTGCGCTGGCTGGGCCTTGAGTGGGATGAGGGGCCTGATGTCGGTGGCGAATATGGACCCTACCGCCAGAGTGAGCGCAAGGACATGTACAAGGACTTTGCCATGCGCCTGGTGGAAGAGGGTACTGCCTTTTTGTGCTTCCGTACTGCGGAAGAGCTGGATGAGCTGCGTGAAAGCCGCAAGGCCGAAGGCAAGCATACCGCGCTGAAACAAAGCGACCTTGAGCTGCCGCAGGCAGAAGTGGAGCGTCGCATGGCCGAGGGCATGCCCTACGTCGTGCGCATGAAGGTGCCGGAAGAGGGCGTCTGCGTCATCGACGACATGCTGCGCGGCCCGATCGAGCTTGACTGGGGGCAGGTGGATGCTCAAATCCTGCTCAAATCCGACGGCATGCCGACCTATCACCTGGCCAATGTGGTAGACGACCACCTGATGAAGATCACGCACGTGATCCGTGGTGAGGAGTGGATCAACTCGGCACCCAAACACAAGTTGCTGTACCAATACTTCGGCTGGGACATGCCGCAGCTGTGCCACATGCCGCTGCTGCGCAACCCGGACAAGTCAAAGCTGTCCAAGCGCAAGAACCCGACCAGCATTCTCTACTACCAGCGTATGGGGTATCTGCCGGAAGCGCTGCTGAACTATCTGGGCCGTATGGGTTGGTCCATGCCGGATGAGCGAGAGAAGTTCAATCGGGATGAGATGTTTGCCAGCTTTGATATTCAGCGCGTGTCCCTGGGGGGGCCGGTATTCGATCAGGAAAAGCTGAGCTGGTTGAACGGCCTGTGGATCCGTGAAGAACTGACAACCGAGCAGTTTGCCGAACAGATGCAGAAGTGGGCGCTGAACCCTGAGTACCTGATGCAGATTATCCCGCTGATTCAGCCTCGAGTGGAGAAGTTCTCCGATGTCGCGCCTCTGGCCGGGTTCTTCCTGAGCGGGATGCTGCCGATCAGTGCGGCGGACTTCGAACACAAGAAGCTGGATTCCGAGCAGGTGCAGCGCATTCTGCAATTCAGTGTCTGGCACCTGGACCAGCAGCGTCACTGGGACCGTGACACCCTGTTTGCCGAGCTGAAAGGACTGGCAGACGGCATGGAGCTGAAGATACGTGATTTCCTGTTCCCGCTGTTTGTCGCCATTGCCGGCACCTCGCAGAGTGTATCGGTTGTAGATGCCATGTCGATCCTGGGACCGGATATGACACGTGCGCGCCTTCGCCATGCACTGGAAATCGCAGGGGCGCCTTCCAAGAAGGCAACCAAGCGGCTCGAGAAGGAGTATCGTGCGCTAAGCGCATGATTAGACTGAATATTTGGTGTCACTTTTTGGTAAAAAAGTGTTTGACACCTCAGGGTGGGGCGATTAATATACGCCCCGTCCTGTGACGAGGGGCCTTAGCTCAGCTGGGAGAGCGCAACACTGGCAGTGTTGAGGTCAGCGGTTCGATCCCGCTAGGCTCCACCAA
>NZ_JACVEW010000018.1 GCF_017776525.1 Marinobacterium alkalitolerans | reverse complement strand
TCAGTGTCAACCGTTTTTTTCGTCTTTTTCGATCTCGCTGCGAGCAGCGCATCGAACGAACCGGTTGTCACTCAAGTGACACCCTGACATAAAAAGCATCGCTTCTTCAATGGGTTATCACTTGCTCGCTGGTGCTGCTCAGTGTTCCGTGAACCCTGTCGCCCCAAGCGAGGACGCGAATTCTACAGACCCCAGCCGGGGTGTCAACGCTTTTTGGTAAAAAAGTTACAAAGTCATTAAATGGCCGCCTTACACATAAAAAAGGCACCCGTTCAGGGTGCCCTTTTTCATGCTTACAACATGACAGTTTTAGTGCCTGTTTTCCTGCTCTTCATTAATGGCTTCATCCAGCTCATCATCAAGCGCCTCATCCTGATGCGGTTTGATCAGCACACGCCCCAGCAGGATACCGAGTTCGAACAGCAGCCACATGGGAACGGCCAACAGGCTCTGGGAGATAATGTCGGGCGGTGTCAGCAGCATGCCCAGTACAAAGCACCCCACGATGACATAGGCACGCTTGGATTTAAGGCCTTCTACACTCACCGCTCCTGACCAGAGCAGCAGCAGCGTCGCAACCGGAATCTCAAACACCACCCCAAAGGCAAAGAAGAGCTTGAGCACAAAGTTCAGGTAGCTGCTGATATCTGTCATCACCGCAATGTTCTCTGGCCCCACACTGGTGAAGAAACTGAATATCAGCGGGAAGACGACAAAGTACGCAAAGGCCACGCCCAGATAGAACAGCAGAATGCTGGAGACCAGCAACGGAATGGCCAACCGTTTTTCATGCTTATACAGACCAGGTGCGATAAAGCTCCATGCCTGGTGCAGCAGGAAAGGCATAGCAGCAAATGCGGATACGACCAGGGTCAGCTTAAAGGGCGCGAAGAAAGGTGAGGTGACATCGGTCGCGATCATACTGGTGCCTTCCGGCAGCAGTGCGGTCAACGGCGCCGACAACCAGGTGTAAAGGTCGTTGGCAAAGTAGAACAGGCACAGGAAGATAATCAGTATCGCCAGCACACTGTACAGCAGCCTCTGACGCAGCTCGACCAGGTGAGCAATCAAGGGCTGTTCATGGTCCTGGTATTCACTCATCGAGACTTACCGTCCTGTGGATCTTTTTCTGCATTATCGGACGAGCTGGACTCGGAAGACGGGTCGGCCTTGGGCTCTTCGCGCGTAGCAAAGGGCTGCTCAAACGGCTGGCGCATTTCATCCAGCTCTTTATCGAGCTGCTCTTTCTGAATGGCGCTGGTGCGTTTCAGCTCTTCCACTCTGAGTTCTTCTCGAATCTCGGACTGGATGGATGACAGGGAACGGCGCACACGCCCCAGCCAGAGGCCACAGGTGCGGGCGGCCGCAGGGAGTCGCTCGGGGCCCAGCACAAGCAGTGCAACCACCCCAACGACCAGCAGCTCAAAGAAACCGATATCAAACATCGGAAGACGGCTTACTTATCAGACTTGGTGTCAGATTTGGTTGCCGTGGTATCACTATCACGAAACTGAGCATCATCTTCAGATGAAATCTTTTTCTGCTCATCCGACTTGGACTCTGCTTCGTCTTCATTGACGGCTTTCTTGAAGCTCTTCAATGCGCCTCCCAGGTCACCGCCAATGTTACGGAGCTTTTTCGTTCCGAACAGCAGGATGATGATGACCAGGACAATCAACAACTGCCAGATACTGATTCCACCGAGCATGAAGCCTCTCCCAGAAAAAATAAAAGCGTAACTGTTTAAGTATGCAGGTTATTTGTTTTATACGCTATTTGCGTGACTTACTCACCCCCAAGGGGCATTTTCTGTCACGACTGACGTGATGCTTTTTCGTCCAGCCCGGACAGGTCGAAGCGGCGAGCCAGCTCTGCCAGCACCGCTTCATGACTTTCTCCCAGGTGAGACAGCATGACCAGCGAGTGAAACCAGAGGTCCGCCGTCTCGTAGATCAGGTCGCTGTTGTCACCACTTGCGGCCGCATCCTTGGCAGCCAGCAAGGTCTCAACGCTCTCCTCACCCACCTTTTCCAGAATCTTGTTCAAGCCCTTTGCATGCAGAGAGGCAACATACGAGCTATCCGGGCTTGCCTGTTTGCGGGCTTCCAGGACTTCAGCGAGGCGATCCAGTACATCACTCATGATTCAGGCCTTTGTTGCGTAGATCTGTTTCGGGTCACGCTGCACGTCATCCACCGCTTCCCACTCATGCTGTTCGTTCAAAACACGGTAGAAGCAGCTTTCACGTCCGGTATGGCAGGCAATGCCCCCCAGCTGCTCAACACTGAGCAGGATGACATCGGCATCACAGTCGAGGCGGATTTCATGCAACTTCTGCACATGGCCTGACTCTTCACCCTTGCGCCAGAGCCGGTTACGGGAACGCGACCAATAGATGCCGCGGCCTTCCTCAACCGTTAACCGCAGGGCTTCTTCATTCATCCAGGCAACCATCAGGATACGACCGGTTTTATGGTCCTGAGCGATGGCCGGTACCAGCCCCTTTTCATCCCACTTAACCTGTTCGATCCACTGCTCAGACATGTCGCACCTGCCGTTTTTTATCTATCAAGGAGGCGAAGCATAACCGATCACCCCCAGCTCGACCAGTTCAGGCTCGCCAGAGCAGAACCCAGCCCAGCACGCCTGCTGCCATCGCCGCGACAGGAAGGTCGGCAGCGGACTGCAGCCAGGCAGGGTTGCTGACAACTGCCGCAGAGGCCAGCAAGGTTGCCCCCGCCAGGCCCAGCCGGCGCGTGCGCCGCCGTTCTGCTGCCACCTCCTTCGCCAGTGCCCGCTGGGACTGAGCATCGGTCGCGGAATGCAGTTTCATTTGCTCGAGACTGTCATACACCATCTGCGGCAGGTGCGGCAGCTTTTCGAGCCACTCGGGCGCCTGCTCCTTGACGTTGCGGTAGACCGCTTTGACACCCATTCGCTCCTGCATCCAGTTTTCCAGAAAGGGTTTGGCGGTTTGCCAAAGGTCCAGATCCGGGTACAGCTGACGCCCCAGCCCTTCAATGTTCAACAAGGTCTTCTGCAGCAGCACCAGCTGGGGCTGCACTTCCATGTTGAAGCGCCGGGCGGTCTGAAACAGTCCAAGCAGCACCATACCGAAGGAGATATCCTTCAGAGGCTTCTCAAAGATGGGCTCACACACGCTGCGGATCGCCGTTTCAAACGCGTGCACATTGGTGTCTCTGGGTACCCAGCCGGAGTCTATGTGCAGCTGGGCCACCTGGCGGTAATCACGCTTGAAAAACGCCAGAATGTTGCGGGCCAGATAACTCTGATCTTCAGCGTTGAGGGAACCGATGATGCCGAAGTCCACCGCAATGTACTGAGGATCAGACGGGTTGTCCCGCGACACAAAAATGTTGCCGGGGTGCATGTCGGCATGGAAAAAGCTGTCACGAAAGACCTGGGTAAAGAAAATTTCCACGCCGCGCTCGGCCAGTCGCTTCATATCCGTCCCCTGAGCGTGCAGCTGTGCCACATCCGCCACGGGTATGCCCTGAATACGCTCCATGACCAGTACGTTCTGACGCGTGTAGTCCCAGAATATTTCGGGGACATAGAGGATCCTGGAGCCGTCAAAATTGCGCCGGAGCTGTGACCCGTTGGCGGCCTCCTTACGCAGATCCAGCTCGTCAAAAATGGTCTGCTCGTATTCGGCGACCACCTCCACCGGCCTCAGTCGACGCCCCTCTACCCAGAGGCGCTGAACCATGCGCGCCAGCACGTACAGCAGGGACACATCCTGGCGAATGACACGACCGATACCGGGACGAATCACCTTGACCACGACCGCGCGTCCATCCATCAGGGTGGCCGCATGCACCTGCGCCACAGATGCCGAAGCCATGGGGTCCGGCTCAAAGTGAGCAAAGATCTCGCTCAAGGGGTGCTTGAGCTCGCGCTCCACGATCTGGCGCGCCTTTTCACCCGCGAACGGCGGCACACGATCCTGCAGCCGGGCCAGTTCAACGGCCAGATCATCCGGTAACAGGTCACGGCGTGTGGAGAGCATCTGACCGAACTTGATGAAGACCGGCCCCAGCGCCTCGAGCGCCAGCCGCAAACGCCGGGCCTGGGAGTGTCGAGCCGGGATGAGATAACGCCAGGGCATCAGCCAGCACAGGGCACGCACATACCAGGGCAAAACCGGCTGATTGAAAAAGGTGTCGAGACGATAGTAGGCAAAGATCCAGGCGATCTTCAGCGAGCGGATCAGTGTTCGCACGGCGCGGTACATCCTGTCATGTCACAAGGGGCAACCATTCTAGCCTTTTCCGGCCCCTTGTGTCTGGTTCCGGCCCTGTTGCTTGGCAAGATAAAGCGCCTGGTCGGCGCGGGTAAACAGACCTTCGGGGTCATCCCCCTGGTGCACCTCGGCCACACCAAAGGAGAGGGTCACTTCTACCCGTTCGCCCTTGAAGTTGAAGGGACTGTCGGCGATGGCCGTACGCAGTTTTTCCGTTGCCTGATACGCCTCCTGCGCGCCCGTAGACGGGAACAGAATGACGAACTCTTCGCCTCCGTAACGGGCAATGAAATCGGTCGAGCGCAGGTTGTGCTTCAACACCTTGGCTACCAGACGCAAGACGCGGTCACCCGCCAGATGCCCCAGCTGGTCATTGATACGCTTGAAGAAATCGATATCCCCGACGGCCAGCGAGAAGCCGGTACCATAACGTTCCCAGCGGTCGTACTCGGAGTTCAGATGCTGGTCATACGCGGTACGGTTGGGCAGCCCCGTCAGCGGGTCAGTGCGAGCACGCAGCTGTTCTTCCTGCATGCGTGCTTTCACCTTGCTGGTTTCCAGCTCCATCTGCTCAACCTTGTGCAGCAGGTCGTCATAACGACGGTTCAGGCGGCTTTCACGCTCCTGTTCCTGCTGCCGATAGCTGTCCATGGCACGCACGATGGAGGCAAGCTGCTGGGACACACTCTGCTTGAGCGTATCCAGATCTTCCGATTCCTTGACGCTGCGATGAATATTGCGGACATCACGGCGAACCTGTCGGTCCAGCTGATGGTGCGTCTGCACCGCCGACATTTCGTCGGAGCGGCTCTCTTCAAGAAACTGCTGCACGAAGGTGAGCTGTGAGTTCAGTGTCAGCAGGTAGTTTTCAAAATCTTCCTGGGTATTCCCGTTGGCCAGTCGCACCAGCTCGACCAGCGACGACATCAGCTCCGGCAGGCGCTCAAGATGCAGGCCCTCTTCGAGCTCAATGACCAGCGCTCGGGCACGCTCTACGCCTTCCGCAGGAACGGGCAAGAGCTCCAGTATCTGCAGCAGCTCGCTGGCCACGGCTGCGCGCAGCATTTCGATATCACGATCGTGATCGGAGTTCAGCTCGAAATCCTGGTCGGTCTTCGGCTGGGCCGGTGCGTTCAGCATGCTGCCCTGAATTTCGACCAGTTCGCTGATCAGCTCGGACAGGGAGTACAGATGTTCGGCTGCCTGAGGCACACGATCATCGATACTGGTGATCAGGTTGGAAACGGAAGGAGCCGGGTTGGCGCGCAGCAGTTGCTGCGTCCAGCGGTGCAGAATGCGAGCAAGCAGTTCACGGCTGTGCTGGCGTTCCATATCCAGCTGCCCGACCTCTTTTTTAATCTGGCGGACAATAGAAGGGACCTGGTTCTGGTCCTGCTGCTTGAGTGCCGAACCCAGCTTCTGCAGATCAGCATCCAGTGAAGACGATGTGCCTTCAAGCCCAAGCGACAAGTACTCAATCAACGACGCCAGCTGTTCCTGATAACGGACATCGCCCTGCTGACGCTGTTCCATCTCACGCGTCAGCTCCGTGTATTTTCGCTTCCAGTTTTCCTGGTCTGCCACCACGGGTCCCCTTTTAACCGTGCCTAACATTTCCGGTATTTAAGCATATTCGCTTGTGCCGGCAATTGGAAACGAAAACCGCCGTAAACGGCGGTTTCGGAACTCAGATCAATGCTGCGTTTATTGCGCGGCACGCTCTTTTTCAACCAGGTAGTCGACCACGTCCAGCATCTGCTTGTGTCCACCGGCTGACTGGGCCGTCACGCGGTATTTGCCGTTAACAACCATGGCCGGTACGCCGGTCACTTCGTAGCCGCGCAGCTTGGCCTCACCCTGCTTGAGCTTCATGTTAACCGCAAAGGAGTCATACAGCTTCTTGAACTTGTCTTCCGGCAGTCCGAAATCGGCATAAAAGCCGGCCAGATCATCCTCGCCGCGGAAGCGCTTGCGCTGCAGATGAATGGCATCAAACATCGCCTGGTGTGTGTCCTCAACCTTATCGGACAACTCCGCTACATAGTAGGCACGCGCCAGCGGCTCCCAGCTACGGCCAAACACGACCGGCAGCCCGACAAAGCTGACATCCTCAGGCTGTGCCTTGCGCCAATTCGAGAGCAGCGGCTCAAACGAGTTGCAGTGAGGACACAGATAGCCAAAGGCTTCCGTTACTTCGATGGTCTCTTCAGACTGGGTCTTGACCGGGAACGGCAGTTCAAAATAGTGCACATTGGCACGGTACTCTTCTGCCTGAGCAGTGACTGACGCCAGCAGGGCCAGACTCAGGGCCGCAAACCATTTCTTCAACATAGGTGCTTCCTTATGGGTTGATGCTTTGTCGCGAATAGACCGCCATCAGGCCCGGTTAGTTCATTATGATCATCGCCGGGAGCAGAGACAAAAAAGGCAGCCGAAGCTGCCCTTTTCATCACAGATGACGATCGCGGATCAGTGCAGACCCTGCACGTACTGGGATACCGCCTTCATCTCCTGCGCGCTCATCTTGGATGCGATATCACGCATCATGCTCGCCGGATCGTTTTCACGCTCACCCTTGGCGAACTTGTTCAGAGTCGACTCGACGTACTGGGCGTGCTGGCCGCTCAGTTTCGGGTAAGCCGCGCTGTCGATGCCATTGCCGGTCGGGCCGTGACAAGCGGTACAGGCAGCAACACCTTTCTCGGCAACCCCTGCACGCCAGATTTTCTGGCCCAGCTCGATCTGATCTTCAGCCGCCTGACCCAGCTGCGTTTTCTTGCTGGCGAAGAACGCGGCGATATCCGCCAGGTCCTGCTCGCTCATGTTGTTCAGCATGCCGGTCATTTCGGGCACGACTCGCGCACCGCTCTTGATATCATTCAGCTGTTTCAGCAGGTATTTTTCACCCTGTCCAGCCAGTTTCGGGAAGTTACCGACAACACTGTTGCCATCCGCGCTGTGGCAAGCTGCACATGTGGCAGTCTTGGCCTGGCCTGCAGCCGCATCACCTGCCGCGTGAGCGACGCCGGTGAGGCCGATGCTTACCAATAAGCTGATCAGTAGTTTGTTCATTGACTAACCCAGACTCTTGCTTGACGAAATGTGTATATATTCCGGCGGGTTGGGCATCAACGCAACCGGAACGGCCAATTTCCACTATTACCCTGACTGGAGACAGACTCGGTTCGCGGGTAAAATTGGCGGCATTATAAACCAATATCCCCACAAACTGGAACGGATATGTTCAGTTTGTGTCCACCGAGTCCTGCATCATGTCAATGTCAGAGCCTGTCATCCATTACAATCTTGCCCGCTTTGAAATCAGTGCTTCGCGCCTGGATCAGTGCCCACCCGATGAAGGCGCCGAAGTGGCCTTTGCCGGTCGCTCCAATGCGGGCAAGTCAAGCGCCATCAACGCATTGACCCAGCAGAATAGCCTGGCGCGCACCTCCAAAACCCCCGGTCGCACCCAGTTGATCAACTTCTTCAGCCTCAATGTGGAAGGTCTGAAGATTGTCGACCTGCCGGGCTATGGCTACGCCAAAGTGCCAATCGCCATGAAACAGCACTGGCAGCGTCACCTGGACGCCTACCTGCAGCACAGGGAAAGCCTGCGCGGAGTGGTGCTGGTGATGGACGTGCGCCATCCGATGAAAGAATTCGACCAGATGATGGTGGACTGGTGTGAAGCCACGGGCATTCCTCTGCACGTGCTGCTGACCAAGGCCGACAAGCTCAAGCGCGGCCCGGCGCAGAATACCCTGCTGCAGGTGAAGAAAACCCTGAAAGAGCGATTGGGCGACAATGTGAGTGTGCAAACCTTCTCGGCGCTCAAGGGAACAGGCGTCGATCAGCTGCGCCAGCGTCTGAACACCTGGCTGCTGGCCGACGTTGAGTCAGCTGAAGCGGAGCTGGACTGACACCATAAGAAAACCCCGGCTGGAGAAGGGGAAACCCTGGCCGGGGCAAGATGTCATGACAGATGAGCCATCGTCCACGCTGGCACGACAATGGACTTTTTATGGATGGCTCATCTCTTGAGACAGGCAAATCGGGAAAAGTTCACAACTGATCAAAAAAAGATCAGTGCGCCTGTTCCCAGTTATCCCCGACTCCTGCATCTACCAGCAAAGGCACGGCCAGCTCGGCCGCATTCTCCATCAACGGCTTGAGCTGCTCACAGAAGTTATCCACTTCCGTCTCGCGCACTTCGAAAATCAGTTCATCGTGGACCTGCATGATCATGCGGGCATCCATCTCGCCCTGCTCCAGCCAGTTATCCACGGCAATCATGGCCCACTTGATGATATCCGCAGCGGTCCCCTGCATGGGCGCGTTAATGGCCGTACGCTCGGCGGCCTGACGCTTCATGGGATTACGGTTGTTGATATCCGGCAGATAGAGGCGGCGTCCAAACAGGGTTTCGACATACCCCTGATCCCGTGCCTGCGCACGCGTCTCATCCATGTAGCGCTGCACCCCCGGGTAGGTGGCGAAGTAGTGGTCGATATAGGTGCCCGCTTCCTTGTTGCCGATGCCCAGCTGCTTGGCCAGACCAAAGGCCGACATGCCGTAGATCAGGCCAAAGTTGATAGCCTTGGCACTGCGGCGCTGGTCAGAGGTAACCTTATCCACACTGGTGCTAAACACCTCGGCCGCCGTTGCCTTGTGGATATCTTCGCCGTGACGGAAGGCATTCAACAGCCCCTCATCGCCCGACAGGTGCGCCATGATGCGCAGCTCGATCTGTGAATAATCTGCCGCGACGATCTTGTAACCCTTCGGCGCGATAAAGGCATTGCGAATGCGTCGTCCTTCCGGGGTGCGCACCGGTATGTTCTGCAGGTTGGGTTCGGACGACGACAGGCGGCCCGTGGCGGTCACCGCCTGATGATAGGAGGTGTGAATACGACCCGTCTTCGGATTGATCATCTGAGGCAGCTTGTCGGTATAGGTGCTCTTGAGCTTGCTCAGGCCACGCTGCTCAATCAGCAGCTTGGGCAGCGGGTAATCCAGCGCCAGCTCCTGCAAGACCTCTTCAGCAGTGGACGGTGCTCCCTTGGGCGTTTTCTTCTTCACCGGCAGGCCCATCTTGTCGAACAGGATCGCCTGCAGCTGCTTGGTCGAGTTGAGGTTGAACTCCTCTCCGGCCAACTCAAACGCCTCACGCTGAATTTCCCCCAGACGCTGCTCCAGCTCCCGACTTTGCTTACCCAGAATGCCGGCATCAATCAGGGCCCCGCGGTACTCCATGCGTGACAACACCGGAATCAGCGGGCGCTCAATCTGCTCAAAGACCTTCAACAGCTCACCTTCGGCGGCCAGCTGCGGCTGTAGCTTCTGGTGCAGGCGCAAGGTGATATCGGCATCTTCGGCAGCGTAAGGCGCGGCCTGTTCCAGCTCAATCTGGTTGAAGGTGAGCTGCTTCTTGCCCTTGCCGGCAATGGCCTCAAAACTGGTGGTGGTCACACCGAGATGCCGATCCGCCAGCGTATCCATATCGTGACGGCTGGCCGTGGAGTTGAGCACATAGGACTCCAGCATGGTGTCGGCCCCGATGCCCTGCAGCTCAATGCCGTAGTGACGCAGCACGTTCATGTCATACTTGATGTGCTGACCGATCTTCTTCAGCGCCGGATCTTCCAGCAGTGGCTTCAACTGTGCCAGCACCGCATCACGATTCAGCTGCTCGGGCGCGCCCATGTAATCATGCGCCAGCGGCACATAGGCAGCCTTGCCTGGTTCAACCGAGAAGGAAACCCCTACCAGCTGCGCCTCCATGTAATTGAGGCTGGTGGTTTCGGTGTCGAAGGCAAACTCGCCGGCGGCCTTGAGCCGGTCCAGCCAGGCATCGAGCGCCGCCTGCGTCAGCACGGTGTCATATTCGGTCTCGATGGCATCCTCTGTCGCCACCGGTTCGTCAGCACCCAGCTCTTCGGCATCGCCCGCTTCCAGTTCGCGCACCCAGCTTTTGAATTCAAACTGCTTGAACAGCTCCAGCAGCTGGTCCGGCTCAGGCTCGGGCAGGGTGATATCGTGCAGTGAAATATGCAGCGGCACATCCGTTTTGATCGTGGCCAGCAGATAGGAAAGCTCGGCCGCTTCCCGGTGCTCCTCCAGTTTTTTCGGCATCGACTTGGCACCGCGGAAACCCAGCGCGGGGATTTTCTCAAGATTTTCGTACAGGTCGCTGATACCACCGACACCCTGCAGCAACGCCAGTGCGGTCTTTTCACCCACGCCGGGTACGCCCGGAATGTTGTCGACCTTGTCACCCTGCAGAGCCAGCAGATCGATCACCAGACGCGGCGGCACGCCAAACTTCTCTTCAACCCCGGCCACATCCATTTTGGTGTCGTTCATGGTGTTGATCAGGGTGACATGTTCATCCACCAGCTGGGCCATGTCCTTGTCACCAGTGGAAATGACCACCGGACGGCCGGACTCACTGGCCTGACGCGCCAGCGTTCCGATCACATCATCGGCTTCAACACCCTCTTCCACGAACAGGGGAAGCCCCATGGCGCGAATAATGGCGTGAATCGGCTCCACCTGAGTGCGCAGATCATCCGGCATGGGCGGACGGTGTGACTTATACTCAGCATAGATCTCGTCACGAAAGGTCTTGCCCTTGGCGTCGAAGATAACGGCCACGGGGCTGTCGGGATAATCCTTGAGCAGGCGTTTGAGCATGGATGTCACCACGCGGATCGCCCCCGTCGGGGTACCATCGGCAGTGCGCAGATCCGCTTGCTGAGACGCAAAAAAGGCGCGGTAAAGGTAGGAGGAGCCATCCACCAGAATGACCGGGGCGTGCTGTTCGCTCATGGGAGTATCCATATATCTGTTTCGAGGGGTTGTTCGTGCCTGCGACAAGGCCCACAATCATAGACAATTCGACCCCGAGTAACCAATTGGGACGCAACCATGCTGAAAAAATTGACGCTGGCGACCTTGCTGGCACTGTCGCCTCTGGCGCAGGCGGAAGTGGTAGACGACCCGGCCATGACCGAGCCGGAAATCACCATTACCCACGATGGTGACAACACCTACTACGAGTACACCGTCAACGGTCAGCTCAAGGAGATCAAGGTGGTACCCAAGGGCGGCAAGCCCTACTATCTGGTACCGGCTCAGGGCTCCCAAAAACTGATTCGCGTGGAGGAATCACAGCTGCTGATTCCGAAATGGGTCATCTTTCGCTGGTAACCGACATTGGCCGTATACACCCCTATTACCCGCCCCCAGCTTGAAGCCCTGCTCGACGATTACGCAATCGGGCAGCTGGTTGATTTCACCGGTATCGAAGGCGGCATTGAGAACTCCAACTTCTTTGTCACGCTGGAACAGGATGGGCAGTCGATCGACTATGTCCTGACCCTGTTTGAAGAACTCAGCTACGAGGAGATGCCCTTCTTCGTCGAACTGGGCCAGTGGCTGCAGGCCAGACAGGTGCCTGTCCCTTACGCCATCAAGGACCGCAACGGCATCGCCCTGAAGCAGCTGTGTGGCAAGCCCGCCTTTTTTCAGCCGCGCTTTCATGGCCACCATGTCTCACGCGATGCGATTTCGCCCGAGCACTGTGCCGAGATCGGCGCCGCACTGGCCCGCTTTCACCTGGCCGGCGAGGAGTTCTACCTGCGCCGTCAGGCACAGCGTGGCGTATTCTGGTGGCGCCGCGAAAGTCAGGCGATCCGCCACCTGCTGAAGCCGGAAGACGCCGAGCTGCTGCAGCAGGAAGTCGCTCTGTTCGATGAGCTGCGTGACAAGCCGTTCGGGCTGCCGCTGGGCACCATCCACGGCGACCTGTTTCACGACAACGCTCTGTTTGTGGATAACCGTCTGGAAGCCATTCTGGATATCTACAACGCCGCCACCGCGTTCCTGCTGTTTGATCTGGCCATCGTTGCCAACGACTGGTGTACCGACGATCAGGGCCGCATCGACCCGACTCGGGAACAGGCACTCACGCGGGCCTACGCCAGCGTGCGCGCCTTCAGTGATGAGGAAGCCGCAGCCTGGCCCACTCTGACCCGCACCGCCGCCATGCGTTTCTGGCTGTCCCGGCTGATCCCCTGGCTGGGGATCGAGCAGGCATCCCGTCAGGGTGCCGAGATGCGCCTGAAAGACCCGGACGAGTTCCGGCGCATTCTGCTGCAGCGCATCGAACAGCCCGCCAATCTGACCGGCACCAGCTGACGTAAGCCCCTGTCCGGGCGGCCGAGGTTCAGACTCGGTGGCCCGGGCTGGTATACTGGCCGCTTTCCCGCTCGCGATTCACGTTTCAACTCAGGTTCCAATTCGGCAGGGCTCATGGACGTTACACATATCATCGACTCGCTCAACGACGCCCAGCGGCAGGCAGTTACCGCTGATCTGAAAAACCTGCTGGTACTGGCAGGTGCCGGCTCCGGCAAGACCCGCGTACTGGTTCACCGCATCGCCTGGCTGATCGAGACCGAAGGCCTGTCGCCCTATTCCATCATGGCGGTCACCTTTACCAACAAGGCCGCACGTGAGATGCGCGGGCGTATCGAGCACCTGCTGGGGATCAACACGCACGGGATGTGGGTCGGCACCTTCCACGGTCTGGCGCACCGACTGCTGCGCGCCCACTGGCGTGATGCCGGGCTGCGCGACAACTTTCAGATCATGGACAGCGACGACCAGCTGCGCCTGCTGAAGCGGTTGTGCAAGGAGATGAACCTGGACGACAGCCGCTGGCCGGCACGCCAGTTCCAGTGGTTCATCAACGCACAGAAAGACGAAGGCCTGCGCAGCGCCCATATCGAGCGCACCGGCGACCCCTACCAGACCATGATGATTCGGGTGTACGAAGCCTACGAAGATGCCTGCGAGCGGGGCGGCATGATCGACTTCGGCGAACTGCTGCTGCGTGCGCTGGAGCTGCTGCGCGACCGCGCCCCTCAGCTGTTGAAGCATTACCGCGAACGCTTCCGCTACGTGCTGGTAGACGAGTTCCAGGACACCAACGCCATTCAGTACGCCTGGCTGCGTCTCCTGTGTGAGGGTGAGGACAAACTGATGGCGGTGGGCGATGACGACCAGTCGATCTACGGCTGGCGCGGGGCTCGCATCGAGAATATTCAGCATCTGGAAGAGCACTTCCCCGGCACCGAAACCATCCGTCTGGAGCAGAACTACCGTTCCACCGGCACCATTCTGCAGGCCGCCAACGCGGTGATTCAGAACAACTTCGGCCGTCTGGGCAAACAGCTCTGGACCGAACTGGGGGACGGCGAGCCGATCTCCCTCTACAGCGCCTTCAACGAGCAGGACGAAGCCCGCTTTATCGTCGACCAGATCCAGAAGTGGGTCGATGACGGCAACCGCCGGGACGAGTCTGCCATTCTGTACCGTTCCAACGCCCAGTCTCGTGTACTGGAGGAAATGCTGATCCGTGCCGGCATGCCCTACCGCATCTATGGTGGTCAGCGCTTCTACGACCGCCTGGAGATCAAGAACGCGCTGGCCTACCTCCGCCTGCTGGCCAACCGCGATGATGACACGGCGATGGAACGGATCATCAACGTGCCCACCCGTGGCATCGGCACCCGCACCATAGAAGCCATTCGCGAGCATGCCCGCAGCGAGAACGTTTCCATGTGGCGTGCCGCCAACGAAATTACCGAGCTGCGTACCCTGCCGGCCCGTGCCAACAATGCGCTGCAGACCTTTATCGACCTGATCAACCGACTGGATGCCGATACCCGCGAGGTGGAGCTGCACGAGCAGACCGAGCACGTGATCGAACATTCGGGGCTGATCCAGCACCACGAAAAAGAGAAGGGCGAGAAAGCCCAGTCGCGCATCGAGAACCTGGAAGAGCTGGTCAACGCTACCCGCCAGTTCATGGGGCAGTGGGAAGAGGACAACGAGGAAGGCTTCAACTCCCCGCTGGCCGCATTTCTCGATCAGGCCGCACTGGATGCCGGCGAGGCACAGGCCGATATCCACACGGACAGCGTCCAGCTGATGACACTGCACTCGGCCAAGGGGCTGGAGTTCCCGCTGGTATTCCTGGCCGGGATGGAGGAAGGCCTGTTCCCGCACAGCATGTCAGTGGAAGAACCGGGCCGCCTCGAGGAGGAGCGCCGTCTGTGCTACGTGGGCCTGACCCGTGCCATGCAGAAGCTGCACCTGACCTATGCCGAATCCCGCCGCCTGCATGGCAAGGAAACCTTCAATCGGGTGTCCCGCTTCGTCAACGAAATCCCCGCCGAACTGGTGGAAGAGGTTCGTCTGAACGCCAGTGTACGCCGCCCCTATGGCGCCCAAAACGACGGCGGCAGCAGCCTGTTTGGTGGCAACTCTTCCCTCTCCAGCGCCGAAGTGCCCAGCACCGACTTGCGTCTGGGACAGGCCGTGATGCATCCGAAGTTTGGTGCCGGCATGGTCACCAACTTTGAAGGCAGCGGCCCCAAGGCACGGGTGCAGGTCAATTTCGAAGAGGTCGGCAGCAAGTGGCTGGTGGTCGGGTTCGCCAACCTGCAGCCGCTCTGAGTTTCACTGCAGCAGGCGGGGCAGCAATGTCTCGCCCGCCTGCCACAGCAGCCGCAGCGCCAGCAGCGTGACGACCAGCCTGAACAGCCGGTTGAACCAGACGGACGAAACCCGGTGCAGCAGGTTCAGGCCGATCCAGGTGCCCAGCATGCCGCTGAGAATCATCGCCGCAATCAACGGCAGCCAGTCGGCGAACGAGAACCCCACAACGGAAAACACCACCCCCTTGAGCAGGTGCTGACCGGTCATGGTGGTGGCAAAGGTCGCTACGGTCTGCATCTTGTCGTGGCTGTGGCGGTGCACAAAAGCCGCAACCAGAGGCCCGGTTGCTCCAACAAACATGGAAAAGAAGGTGGTCACGCCACCGGCCAGCAGCGTTTTAAGGGGTGACAGGCTTTGCGCTGCCGGTTTGGGCCCCCAGATCATCCACAGGATGAAGCTCCCCACCGCCAGCTGAATCAACTCCAGCGGCAGTTGTATCACCAGCAGTGATGCCAGCGCAGCGCCCACTGCTGCACCGATCAGAAAGCGGCGGCTCAACGGCCAGTCGATGTGCTGGCGCGTCATGATGGCCCGGTTGGCATTGGAGCCAAGCTGGACCAGACCATGCACCGGTATAAGCGCAGCGATGGGGACCAGCTGCGCCATGATCACCAGCAGCAGCACACCGCCGCCGATGCCCAGCGTAGCCGTCATCAACGAGGTAACACCTGCGGTCAGCACCAGCCAGGCCGCATCCAGCGGTAACAGCTCCGGCGGCAGCATCAGCCGTTCTGCATCGCCTGCATAATCTGTTGTGCCCAGTTCAGGCTGTGACGATACGCCACCTCGTAGAAAGGACGGTCCAGAGCGCTGCTGAGCTGGTCGAAGTTGCCCCGTTCATAAAATTCGATCTGCTGCAGCATCTCCCCATAGGAGTGCTCCCGACTCAGCAGTGCATCCTTCATCTCCTGCTGCAGCGGCACCTGTGCCATCAGATCATCCATGCTCATGTCCAGCAGCACATCGAGCTGAGACAGCAGCCCGACGATGAAGTGATTGATCGGTTCATCACGCCCCATCATCTCGGCCAGCAGCTCGCAGAAACGTCCTCGCACCAGCATGTTGCGCGTCAGTTCATCCGGCTTGTTGCTGTCACTGCTGGTCAGGAACAGCATCACCCAGCGCTTGATCTGCTCGACCCCAAGCAGGGCAATCGCGTGGGAGAGCGAGCTGATTTCGCGCTGCAGATTAAAGGCCGCCGAATTCACCACGCGCAGAATACGGTAGGTCAGCGCCGGGTCATTCAGGGCAACCTGCTCGATCGACTCGGCCGTTGCGGCCGGGCGCTGAAGCTCCGCCAGCAGCTGCAGCAGCACCACCTTGTTGCCACTGATCTTCTTGCCCTTGACCGGCTCCGGCTTGTTGAGGAAATACCCCATATAGAGCCCGAAGCCCATTTCCAGACAGCGACGAAACTCATCCTGGGTTTCCACCTTGTCTGCCAACAGCTCCAGCTGGTAAGGACGCAGCTTCTGCAACAGCGGCGGGATGTTATCCAGTCCCAGCAGCTGAATATCCAGTTTGAGAATATGCACCACGTTCAGCAGCGGCTCGAACTTGGGGTCGCGCGGGTCGTAGTCAGCCAGCGCCAGACGATACCCCTCACGGGCCAGCCCCTTCACGCGACCGATCAGCTCCGGCGAGATATCCGAGTGACCCAGCAGTTCAAGCACAAAGCTTTCGCGCGGCAGTTCAGGCACGTCGTTATTGAGCAGGAAACTGTCCGTTACTTTCAAAAAGCAGGGTACCGACTTGATCGATCCCTTTTTGAAAATACTGGAATAGGTTCCCATCAACACGCCCAGTGTCGCGTCTTCATCCTTGAGACCTTCCACGAAACGCCCTTCGGAGTCACGGAACAGAAGCTCAAAGGCCACAACATCCTGACTTTTTGTATAGATGGGCTGCCGTGCCATTAAAACTTCGAGCTTGGGCTCCTCAGCCATCATTTTTGCACCGGTCGATGCCACTGATGTCTCCTCGCCTACCTGGTCGGAAAAAACAGAACAATTGTTTCAGTATATCGGCTCTGTTTCGGGTCGAACAGAGTCTTGGCAAGCCAGACCGGCAGGGGCATGATAACGACTAAAAGACTGAACAGAGACAAGACGATGCGCTGCCACGAACTGGACTACGAACTGATCGGCTCCGAGATGCAACTGGTCGAGGTTGAACTGGACCCCAATGAGACCGTCATCGCGGAAGCGGGCGCCATGACCTACATGGAGGAGGAGATCCAATTTGAAACCCGTATGGGCGACGGCTCCGACCCGGACGAAGGACTGATGGGCAAGCTGTTCTCTGCCGGCAAGCGCGTCTTCACCGGTGAGTCCATCTTCACCACCCACTTCACCAACCACGGGCTGGAAAAGCGCCGGGTCGCCTTTGCGGCGCCCTATCCGGGCAATATCGTGCCGCTGAACATGGCCGAGCTGGGCGAGCGTATCATCTGCCAGAAGGATGCCTTCCTGTGTGCGGCATTGGGCACCCGTGTCAGCATCACCTTCAACCGCCGTATCGGTGCCGGCTTCTTCGGCGGCGAAGGCTTCATCCTGCAGAAACTGGAAGGAGATGGCATGGCGTTCATTCAGGCCGGCGGCACGGTGGTCAAAAAAGAGCTCAAGGGTGAGACCCTGCGAGTGGATACCGGCTGCCTGGTCGGCTTTACCGAGGGGATCGACTACGATATCCAGCGCGCTGGCGGGTTGAAGTCGATGGTGTTCGGTGGAGAAGGCCTGTTCCACGCCACGCTGCAGGGCACCGGTACCGTCTGGCTGCAAAGCTTGCCGTTCTCTCGCATGGCTGATCGCATTCTGGCCCACGCGCCCAGCAACGGCGGCAAGGACCAGGGCGAAGGCTCCGTACTCGGCGGTATTGGCCGCATGATAGGTGGGGATCGCTAGACCCCCGTGCTGTACACACGCCACCATGCTGACCTACATTGCAATAAGGTAATGTAGTTACAAGAGCAGGTTGCATGGATAGTTTCACCGCTTTATTAAAACGCCACGGTCTGGCTATTCGCGTATTGGTGGCTGTCACCCTGTACAGCGGGCTATTCGCACTGGTCGTTGCAAGTATTCAGCTGTACAGCCGTTACCAAACAGACATGGTCAACCTGAACCAGCGCCTGGCTGATGCCGAAGTCGTGTTTCTGGACGACCTCCGTCAGGCGCTTTGGCGGCTGGACGAACCGCTGATTCAACAAAGTATTAACAGTATCAGCCAACTTCCCTTTATCGATGAAGCCAGGCTCATCACGGCTCAGCAGGCGGTTTTCCGCTCAGGCAATATCCCGGAAGGCAACAGAGTACAGCGGAAACAGTACCCTCTTATTCTAGAGTTCAACAATGAGCCGATTGAGCTGGGCACTCTGGAGGTATGGATTGATCGCCAATCCATCTACAACAACCTGACACAATTGGCCTGGCAAACACTTGCTATCGAAACGCTGCAGACACTTTTTCTTGCCGGGTTAGTGCTGACGATACTGCAACAACTGCTGTTCCGACATCTAAGGCACATGCAACGCACCGCAGCGGCACTGAAACCCGACAACCTGGACACTTCCTTTTTGAGCGGGCCGGGAAAGCACTATCGCGATGAGCTGAATACCATGCTGCGCTCGCTGGAATCCATGCGTCTGCGCCTAAAGCGTGGCATCAAACGCGTGCGCAAGATGCAGGTTAAGATGCGTCGCATTTTCCTGGCGGCTGACAGCAGTCCAGCTGCCGTTGCCGTTTTTAAAGCGGAAAATGGCATACGGGTATACAGCAACAGCGCATACGAACAGTACTTTGGTCAGCGACGCTTTCTGATTGAGCTTATTTACCAGCTTCACCCGGAACATGCCTTTCCTGTATGGCTGGATTTGTTACGTACCAAAGGCTTTTGGCAGCAGGAGATTTTTTGGGTCGGAGATGAAACGCCTCGCTGGATCAGCGTACGCTGTATTATCTATCGCGATGATGCAGAAGAATTAATCATGCTTTCAGCCAGCGATATCAGCGAACTCAAACATGCCCGAGACGAAGCCCAGCACCTTCAGGAGCATGACACCCTTACAGGCTTGCCGAACGCCAGCCTCGGCCTGCTCCAGGTTCAATCCTTGCTGGAAAGTGCCCGTGAACAAAACCTCAGAGCGGTATTGATCAGCGTCTCTCTGAGTGCCTTCCGCCCTCTCCGCGAGTCTTTTGGTACTCATTATGCTGACCAGCTCATCATGCGTGTAGCCGAGCTGCTGGACACCACAGCTCCTGAAGACGCACTGCTGGCCCGCAGCGCCGATGATCAGTTCATCTGCAGCCTGATACTGCATCAGTCCGGCAATGATTATCTGGCTTCGTTGATGGAGCAGTTGCGCGCGCGACTGGCACACCCGCTCAAACTGAAACAGCAGCGTATCGACTGCGGCTTTTTTGCGGGTGTCGCCATTTACCCGGAAGACGGCGAAGACGCCAGTACACTCTATCAGCACTCCCTTTCCGCGCTACATCAGGCCGAGGAAAAACGCCCCCGTTCACGCTTTACCTGCTTTGACTCCACACTTGATGGTATGGCCTCACGCAAACTGACACTCATTAGTCTGCTGGCCAGTGGGCAGGCGCTCAACGAGTTGCAGTTGTACTACCAGCCTCTGGTCGATGGCAGCACGGGCCGCATTGTCAGCTGTGAAGCTCTGGCTCGTTGGCATAACCCTGTACTGGGCTTTATTCCGCCTCCCGAGTTCATCGGTGCCGCTGAAGACAGTGGCCAGATCATCGAGCTGGGTGAGCTGATCCTGCAAACCGCCTGTATTCAACTGTCCGCCTGGCGACAGCTCGATCCCGAGCTTCAGGTGAGCGTGAACATCTCACCGCTGCAGTTGATCGATGCAGATTTTGAGGCCGTTGTGGAGAATGCATTACGGCTGTCCGGCCTGCCCCCTCAGGCTCTGAAACTGGAAGTCACCGAGCAGTTGATGCTGCAATCCAGTGAGCAGGTGCTGGGCAAGCTGAATCGTTTGCAACAGCAGGGTATCAAGCTTGCCATCGATGATTTCGGCAGCGGCTACGCCTCCCTGAACTACCTGACCCGCTACCCCTTTGAGCTCCTCAAGATCGATCAGTCCTTCATTCGCAACATTCCCGATGATCCTCGGCTGTTGACACTGACCCGGACCATGACAGAGCTGGCCCATTCATTGGGACTGCAGGTGGTTGCCGAGGGTGTCGAGACAAACGAGATCGCGGAGCAGCTGAAAGCACTGCGGTGTGATCTGCTGCAAGGCTACCTGTACAGCCGCCCCCTGCCGGTTGAAGCGTTCACGGCACTGTTGAAGGAGAGCCTCTGATGACCTTCCGCCGGCTCAAGGCATGCGTGCTGAGCGTCCTGCTCATCTGGCAGATCGATGCCAGTGCGCAAACACAGGTCCGCTACCAGCTCGGCGTAAGTGCTAACGACAGCCGCTATGAATACTTTCTGGTGCTACTGGATATGGCATTGAGTGCCACCCGGCAAGACTATGGCGATTATCAGCTCATTCGCTCCGAACGCGGCGTGTCCCAGCAACGCGCCTTTGAGCTGCTCAGTGCCGGACAGGGTCTGGACGTGTTTTGGGGCATGACCAGTCTGAGGCGCGAGACACTGGGCCGTGCCGTCCCATTTCCCCTGATGCGAGGCCTGCTGGGTGTGCGTGTTGCGTTGACGACGCCCCAGGGCGCAGAAGCGCTCGGCAAGGTCACCAGTATTCAGGATCTGAGCCAACTAACGGCCGTGCAGGGAGATGGCTGGCCGGACACCCGGATCCTGCGACATAACGGCTTGCCGGTAATAACATCCAGTCACTACGAAAGCCTGTTTCAGATGCTTAGATACCAGCGCAGCGACTATTTTCCGCGCAGCGTGGCAGAAGTATGGGCCGAGCAGGAAGGTCCACTTGGCGAGGGGCTGGAGATCCACAAGGGCCTGCTGCTGAGCTACCGTAGCCCGATCTACTTTTTTGTTCATCGGGACAACGAAGCCCTGGCACGACGGCTACAGAAAGGGCTGGAGCGCCTGTGGCAGAACGGGCTGTTCAACAACCTGTTTTACTCACGTCCCGAATTGCGCCGCGCACTCGACCTGATCAACCATGGCGACTACCGCGTGCTCCGATTAGCAATGCCCTGGCAGTTACCCTCAATCAGGCAGATACCGGATGACTACTGGCTTCCGCTGCCCGGATCAACCACCACAACAGAGCCCTGACAGATCACGTAACGCAGCCCTGCGCGCCTCATTCCAGGGGTGCGCAAAGCTGATGCGCAAACAGTGCCGGAAGCCATTGCTGGTCGAGAACAGCGGCCCGGGCGTGACGACGATGCCCTCTGCCAGTGCCTTCTGGTACAACGCCAGACAATCCTGCCCGCTCTCCAGCTCCACCCACAGCGCCAGTCCACCCTCGGGCATGCTCATCCGGACCGGCACCGGCCAGTCACGCAATTGCTGAATCAGCTGATCCCGTTGCTGCCGCAGCTGCTGACGTTGACGCCGCAGGTGCGTTGCCAGCCCGCCATCTGCGATGAAGTGCGCAACCCCCTGCTGCACAAAGCGGCTACTGGCCAGCTGAGTCACCAGCTTGAGCTGCACAATGCGGTCATGCCAGCGCCCGCCGGCGATCCAGCCAAGGCGCAGGTCACGCGATAGTGCCTTGGAAAAGGAACTGCAGAGAATCACCCGGTCTTCCGTATCCAGCGCCTTCAGAGGGTCCGGCGGCTGAACGAAAGCGGTCTCCGCGTAGATGTCATCCTCAATCAGGGCGAGATCATGCGCACCGGCCAGTGCCAACAACCGCTGCCGGGCCTGGTCCGGCAGACAGCCACCGGCCGGTGTAGAAAAGGCGGCCGAAAACACACAGGCCTTGACCGGCCAACGTGCCAGCGTGTGCGCCAGCTGCTCCACATCCAGCCCATAACGGCTGTGCGAGGGTACCTCAATCACCTTGAGCCCCAACTGCTCCAGTAATTGCAGCGTGCCATAGAACCCCGGCGACTCCACCGCGACCAGATCACCAGGCTCACAGCAGGCCTGCAGTGCCAGGGACAGCGCATGCTGACAGCCCTGGGTGATGCAAAAAGCTTCAGCGCGTGCGGGCCAGCCTCGACGGGCGTAGAGGCGCGCCAGCTCGGTTCTGAGCCCCAGATCTCCGGCCGGCGCATCATAGTGGTCATGCAGCTGGGTGGTGGAACGCCTTAAGGCGCGGGCGATCGAGCGCCCAAGCCCGACCAAACCCGGAGACAGCGGCTCGGAGCTTGCCTCCGGCAGCAGATCAAAGGCGGCCGAGCGCTGCATCAGGTCCCGAAACAGATCACTGGTGGTGGCCGGTCGAGGGGTGTCCAGTTCCGGCTCGGTATGCACCGGCGGCTCGCTGCCGGACAGCAGGCACACGAAGTATCCCGAACGGGGGCGCGCCTCCAGCACGCCACGCGCCTCAAGCCGGTGCAACGCATGCTGAACCGTTGCACGCGAGCAGCCGGTGGACTCACACAGGGCTCGAATGGACGGCAAACGCTCACCCGGGCGCCAGCGCTGTGTCTGTATGCCTTCCCACAGCCACTGTTCCAGTTGCTGATAACGATACCCTGAGCGACGGTTAAGCGCGTCCGGTCGGTACATCACGGATTATCTGTGCCTATTAAAATTCATTTTTTTATACCTGTGACTATTTAAGCCCGCCACGTACCCTGCGTCCAACATTTTGCGCAGGAGATGGTGATGCAAAAAATACCCATTGTTCAGCAACACACCCCCACGCCCATGCGGGAAGGCAAGATTCACGTTCGCCTCACGGAAGGGCGGTTCCAGAACCTGCGCCGCCTGCTGAGCTGGCCCCTAATACTGCTGTTCTTCGGGCTGGTATGGGTCGAGTATGACCAGCAGCCCTGGCTGCTGTTTTCATTTGAGCAGCACCGCCTGATCCTGTTCGGGCATGCACTCTCCTGGCAATCCCTGCCTTTGCTGGCCGGGCTGATGGTCGCTGGCGCCTGTCTGCTGTTCTTCATGGCTGTGGGCTGGGGCCGCGTCTGGTGCGGCTTTGCCTGCCCACAGAGCATCTGGACCTGGATCTTTCTGCGTATCGAACAGTGGACCGAAGGACGGCCACGGCAGCGTGCTCGCATCGACCAGTCCCGCTGGCAGGCCACACACCTTGGCCGTCGGCTGGCCAAGCACCTGCTCTGGCTCAGCGTTGCCTTTGCCACCGCACTGACCTTTACCGGCTACTTTGTGCCGATCCGGGAAATGCTTGCAGATTTCACCAGTGGCAATCTGTCGCTGACACTGGCCGGCTGGCTGCTCACCATGACCCTGCTGACCTACCTGAATGCGGGCCTGGTACGGGAAAAAATCTGTCTGCATGCCTGCCCCTACTCCCGTTTTCAGGGCGTCATGTTCGACCGCCATACGCGAACCGTCAGCTACGACAGCCAGCGGGGCGAGCCGCGAGGCAAGGCAGAGGGAGCGGGTGACTGTGTCGATTGCGGTATCTGTGTGCAGGTCTGCCCGACTGGCATCGACATTCGCAACGGATTACAGGCGGCCTGTATCGACTGCGGCGCCTGCATCGACGCCTGTGATCAGGTGATGGACAAGCTCGAGCGTCCGCGCGGCCTGATTCGCTTTGCATCTGAAGCGGCACTTGCGGGGCAGAGAAGTCCTCACTGGCGCCCACGACTGCTGGGCTACGGTGCAATCATGCTCATGGCAGGTGGCGCTGTATGGCTGGGGTTCGGGAGCACTCAAACGCTCATGATCGACGTGCAGCGTGACCGTCAGTCCCTGTTTACACGTCTGGATGAAGAAACGGTCTGCAACCGCTACTACATCAAACTGGAAACCGTACTGGACAATCGCCCGAAAATTGAAGTGTCGGTCAGTGGTGAGGAAAGGTTCACACTGCATGGTCCCCGCTCTGTGGAACTGGGAGCCAGCAACGCACAGCGTCTGCCCTACCGGGTCTGCGCCAGCGGCCTCGGTGACTACCGCCAGGCGCTAACCTTCCTGTTCCACGATGGTGAGCAGCAGTACGCCAAAGAGACCACCTTCCTGAGCGGCCCCTCCGGCTGATCACACCCTGCCCGGCACCGCCGGGCAGACTGTTTTTACATGTTGTGCTGCTTGAACGCCTGCATCAGCGCAACCGGCTTCTGCTTCTTGTTGTCATCGCGCAGCACGTAGACCAGCGTTTCACCTTCAGGGCCGGCGCCGATCTGGGTAAAACGCAGCGGCGCTTCGCCGGTAGTGCGCACGGCTTCCATGTCGGCAAGACGGTCGAAGATATAGATACGGCCTTCCATGCGCAGTTCGCCATAGAAGTTGTCCGCCGGCTGCAGGTTGCCGTGGTACAGGTTGTAACCCGCCACCTTGTCATAGGATTTCTTCTTGTCGGCACCGGTCACGCCGAACACCAGCGTCTCACCCTTGGGACCAGCGCCGATAAAGGTCTGACGGAAAGAGGTTTCACCCACTTCGAGGAAGGACTTGTAGGTCGCCAGATCATCAAACACGTGTACGCGACCATCATGGTGCACTTCATACAGATCTTCATTGTTCAGATCAGCCTGAGCCGCCTGCTGCTCCTGTTTTACACCGGATGTGCACGCAGTCATGGCGGCTACCAGCCCCCCCATAACGGCCATCTTGAGTACTCGCATCGGATTCTCCTCGATTCTTGTTTGAAAAACCGAAAGAATATCCGCTGCATGTTGCGGTTATTTGACAGGAAGAGCCTACAAAAAAGGACAGATTGCCGGGAATTAGAACAGATGGAACCAAGGGAAGGAGAAAAATGGCGCGCCTGGAGGGATTCGAACCCCCGACCAACAGGATCGGAACCTGCTACTCTATCCAGCTGAGCTACAGGCGCACAATGGAAGTGTTTGCGGCCACATATAGTACGGATCATGCATCCGTTTGCCAAGTGAATTCTTCCCCGGCCCGGATCCACGCAAACTGATCCTTTGGTGGTAATTTGGGCTATAAAAGGGCGGTAACTGTCTTAACGCAATTTCCGTATGGGCTTTTTTGCCGGTATAATCGGCGATCAGTTTTTGTGAGCGCAGTCATGTCTGCATCAGGTCCCAGCCATAGGCTTCTCAAGGCCGTCAGCCAGGCATCACTGCTCCGACAACTTTCCAAGTGATGAGGTCGTGACTGTGAAAAAATTTGCTGCCAAAGCTGCATCCGCACTCTGTGCATTCGGTCTGGGCATGGCGCTGACGGCGTCCGTTCAGGCGGCTACTGATGAAGAAGCCATCATTGAGCGTATCAAGCCGGTTGGCTCTGTCTGCGTACAGGGCGACGACAGCTGTGGCGGTGCTGCTGCAGCCGCACCGGCCGCTGCTGCCGGTGGCGCTCGCTCCGGTGAAGAGATCTATACCGGCAAGTGTGCCGCCTGCCACGCCAGCGGTGTACTGGGTGCGCCCAAGTTCGGCACCAACGAAATGCAGCTGCGCCTGGACGAGAAAGGCATGGAAACCCTGCTGTCTCACGCAATCAACGGTTTCAACGCCATGCCGCCGCGCGGCACCTGTGCCGACTGCTCGGACGACGAGATTCAGGCGGCCATTGATCACATGCTGGCCAACTGATCCAGCATTCAGAAAGGGGCTGCAGTTGCAGCCCTTTTTATTATCTGCCGGTCACGGACCGACCGGTGTGAAAATTCAAGGATGACATCATGTTCAAAACACCCGCCTCGCTGCTTCTCAGCGGACTGATCACCCTTCCACTGCAGGCAACCGAGCTGCCTCTGATGCACGGCATGGAGATCGGTGACGAGCTGAGCCTGCCAACGCAGCTGGAACACTGGTTGATCAGTGAGAAATATGACGGCGTTCGTGCCTACTGGGACGGACAGCGCCTGATGACCCGCAGCGGCTACCCCATCAATATTCCTGATGCACTCACCCGTAACTGGCCCCGCCAGCATCTGGAAGGTGAGCTGTGGATCGGCTATGGCCAGTTTTCCCGCCTCGCCGGGCTTATTCAGCAGCACCAGGCCCCCGAACAGGACTGGCAGGCCGTCCAGTTCATGCTGTTCGATCTGCCTCAATGGCCGGGCACCTTTGCACAACGCTCGGATCAGTTGGCGGCCCTCGTCAAGGAAGCCTCTGCCCCCAACCTGCAGGTCATCAAGCAGCATCAGGGGCTGAATACAGACCGCATGGAGGTGCTGCTGCGCGATGTGGTGGACAGGGGCGGCGAGGGCCTGATGCTGCACCGTAGTCAGGCACTTTATCAGCTGCAGCGCTCCTCGGATATTCGTAAGCTCAAACCCTATCAGGATGCCGATGCACAGGTGGTGGCGCACCTGCCGGGCAAGGGGAAATATAGCGGTATGATGGGCTCACTGCTGGTTCAGCTCGAGGATGGTTCCCGGTTTAAAATCGGGACCGGTTTTACCGATGCGGAACGGGCCAGTCCACCGCCCGAAGGCAGTACAATTACCTTCCGTTACAGTGGACTGACCACACACGGCAAGCCCCGTTTTGCTCGCTTCCTGCGCGTACGCCCGGACTAGATCAATAGACGCGCCTAAACTGTGGCATAAACCGCCTGTGTCACGTAGGATCACTTAACTTTTAACAATAATGACTCGTTCCTGCCGATGATCGCCCGGGCACCGCTGAAGATCCAAGCCCCCCGCATACTCTGCCTGCTTCTGTCATTGCTGTTGTCAGCCCCGGCAACAGCCAAAACACTTGTGCTGGCGCAGATCAGTGACCGTCCCAAAAAGGACTTCCGACAACTGCGCCCAATGGCTGAACACATGCAGCGCCAGATAAAACATCTGGGATACGACCGGGCCGAGGTCAAACTGTTTCCGGATCTGACCGCTTTAAAAGCGGCGATTCAAGACGGACAGGTACACTGGATCAGTGAAACCGCGCTCACTTCCGCACGCCTGGTACAAGCTGGCCTGGCCAGTCCGGTAGCACTGAAGTGGAAACGGGGACAGTCCGAGTACCACAGCCTTATCTTCGTTCGCCGTGACAGCGGCATCGATACCCTGTCCGACCTGAAGGGCCGGCGTATCGCCTTCGAACACCTCGATTCGTTCAGCAGCTATTATCTGCCCGCCATCGCCCTGCGTCAGGCAGGGCTGGAGCTGCAGGCCCTTGAGCATCCCGGTGACCCGGTTGATCCTGAGCGTATTGGCTACCTGTTCAGCCGTAACGAGCGCAACAACCTGCTCTGGGTGGAAAAGGGCATCACCAGCGCAGGCAGCCTCAACGATGGTGATTGGACCTACCCGGGGCGTCTGCCCGATGCCCCCAAGCGCAACATGAAGATTCTGTACCGCTCAAAACCCTACCCCAGAGCCTATGAGCTTGTGACACCGGCCCTCCCGGCCGACGATCAGGACGCATTGCGCAATGCACTCCTGAGCCTTGACCCCGAGCAGCACGCCAGCCTGCTGTCACGCTACGAGGAAACCGAGCGCCTGACGCCAATCACGCCGGAGCAGCGAACACTGCTGCTGGAGCTGGACCTGGAGTGGCTGCCATGATCAATCGCATTCTGGCATCACTGGCACACCGCGTCACATTGGGTTTTACCCTGCTGGCCAGTGTTCTCGTCGGCAGCCTGCTGCTCACGCTGCACCTGAGTCTGGACCGTTTCACGGCTGACACGATCGAAATGGGCAAAGAACAGCTGGGCCTGGCATTGCGGGCTCAGCTGCAGCAGGACGCCCAGTTGCTGTCACGCACGCTCAGCTCACAGCTGGATATCCCGCTCTACCAGCTGGATCTGAGCGAGATCGAAAAGCAGCTTTCGCTGGTGCATCAACATCGCAGTTTGCAGTATGCCTACCTGTTTGGACGCGAGGGCCAGCTGGTCCATGACGGCAGCAGCACTGTGCCCGAGTTCGGCGTTCCCCTGAGTCAGCTCAGTCCGATATCACCCGGCGAGGGTTTGCGCCTGCAGTGGGAAGGCAGCACTCTGCACCTGCTGGAACCCGTAACTGCAGCCGGACGGCGCGCCGGCTATCTGGCGCTTGGCGTGGATTTTTCCGACGCGCTCCAGGCGCTGGATGAGCATGGCCAACAGATGAAAGCACAGGCCGAGGCCACATCGGGCACCACCTTCAAGGAATTGCTGTTGCTGGCGCTGCTCCTCCTGTCGAGCACCATCTGGCTGATGTACCTTTTTTGCCGACATCAGTTTGCCCCCCTGCAATCGCTGGCCGAAAAAAGCATTCGGTACGGAGAAGGGGACCGCAACATCAGCTTTGAAGTGGCGAAGACCGGTGAACTCAACCAGCTTGGCCGTGCCCTGGATCAGATGCGCGTCCGCCTGGAACAAAGCCACCACCAGACCACTCAGCTTGCCTATCTGGACAACCTGACCCAGCTGCCCAACCGGCACTGGTTCCAGCAGTCGCTCGAGCGTTTGCTGGAGTACTCGCGCCAGCATCAGCAGCGACTGGGCGTCCTGTTTATTGACCTTGACCACTTCAAGGAAGTGAACGACACCGCAGGCCACGATATGGGCGACCTGCTGCTGTTTGAAGCGGCGGCCCGCCTGCGCCACCTGCTGATGGAAATGGAGCTGTACGACCCCGAGGGTGAGGACGTGCTGCTGGCCCGGCTGGGCGGTGACGAGTTCGTCACGCTGTACCCGAACCTGCAAAGCGCCGACCAGCTCTCTGATCTGGCCACGCGCATTGCCAACACGCTGGATGAACCCTTCCTGATTGACGGGCGCTATTTCAATATTTCCAGCAGTATCGGCCTGACCGTCTACCCGGATGATGGCAGCAACAGCAGCGAAATCCTGAAGAATGCCGATATCGCCATGTATGCCGCCAAGCAGAGCGGCCGCAACCAGTACAGTTTCTTCTCCATGCAGATGAATCAGCAGCTGCAGGAGCGTATTGAAGTGATTCAGGGCGTGCGCACCGCCCTCGAGCAGGGGCACTTCCGCCTTGAGTATCAGCCGGTACTGGACCTGAATGACGGCACCCCCCGTGGCGCTGAAGCCCTGCTGCGCTGGCATGACCCCGAACGCGGCATGATCCCGCCCGGGCTGTTCATTCCCATCATTGAAGACTCCGACCTGATCGAGCCCGTCACCGAGTGGGTCGCACGCCAGGCCGTGCATGACCTCAAGGAGCTTCAGGCCCTGCAGCCAAGCTTTGTAGTTTCGATCAACGTCTCGGGCGCAGCCCTGCATCAGGAGAGCACCCGTGACTTCCTGACCGAGCTGAGCCGCACCGAAAACCTGCCCCGACACGGCCTTAGTATCGAGCTGACCGAAACCAGCATGATCCGACATCTGGACGACTGCCGACAGACGCTCAAGCAGTGGAAGGAAGCGGGGATGAATATCTGGATTGATGACTTCGGCACCGGCTACTCCTCGCTCAGCTACCTGCACCAGCTGCCCATCAACGGACTGAAAATCGACCGCAGCTTTATCCGCGAGCTGGATCCGGATGGCAGCAACTCGTTGATCGCCACCATCCTCACACTGGCCGAATCAATGAACCTGCATGTGGTGGCTGAAGGCATAGAAACCGAGACTCAACGCGAATGTATTCGCCGACTGGGCGCTCGCTTTGGACAGGGCTTTGGCCTGCACCGCCCCATGCCGCTGGAAGCACTCAAAAAGCTTTTGGAGCATTAAGATGATACGCCGCCTGCCCCTGCTCGCTCCCTGCCTGTTCCCTGCTCTGGCGTTCGGCCTCGACTTTGAAGTCAAGACCGATCTGGAGCATACCCGCCATCCTGTCTCCAACGAAATCAAATACGAGGATGACGGGAGCTTTGATGAACGTGACTACCGGCACAAGACCGGCTACGAGAGCAAGACTCTGTTGCTGCTGTCGGATGCCTGGAGCGAACAGCTGGACTGGGAGCTTCGCCTGGGCATGCAGTACGACCGCACGCGGGATACCAAGCGCGAGTTCCGGGAAGATGGCTCACTGAAGAAAGACAAGAGTCGCACCGAGTGGCAGAGCTCCCCCATTCTGGGCCTTGGCTTTTCCTATGACATGGGGCGCCTGCTGGGCGGCTACCACTGGCGACTTTCCGGCTATCATGACCGCTTTGTCGATGTGGCGTACAAGGCCACCAGCCTGGCTGAAGATGCCAAACCCCGGGCTGGCCGTGGTGACGGCTATGAGAGCCGCTTGCGCCTGGATGCCGAGTACATGACACCCGTCAGCAGTCTGTTTTTCTCGCCCCGTCTGGAGGTCACCCACGAACGCTACAGCCAGTGGTATGACACGGCCCGTGAGCGTGATGAAGCCGCCGAGCAGGAGCTGCAGTATGAAGCCAGCCTCTGGGTTAACTGGATTCCGCCTCTGAATGGCTGGGAAGTCACGCTGGGGCCCACCTGGCAACTGGAAGACAAGGCCGAACGGGACACTGACACCGGCCAGTGGGAGTGGGAAGACGAAGAGCGCTGGATCGGCCGGGTGCAGCTGGAATATGAAGCACCGCTGCCGGGGTTCGAGTTTGAGTTCAAGGTGGAGCGAGACCTGAACGGTCCCGATCGGGACAAGATGAAGTATGAAGCCGGGTTAAGCTACGAGTTCTAACCCGGCTTCATTCAGTCATTCAACACAGGGTATCAAAGACGGACTTCGATACCGCGCTCACGCATGTAGGCTTTGGCTTCAGGAATGCTGTACTCGTTGAAGTGGAAGATGGACGCTGCCAGCACCGCATCCGCCTTGCCTTCGATACAGCCTTCCACCAGATGGTCCAGATTGCCCACGCCACCGGATGCAATGACCGGCACATGCACGGCTTCGCTGATCGCGCGGGTCACGCCCAGATCATAGCCGTTCTTGACGCCGTCCTGATCCATGGAGGTCAGCAGGATTTCACCGGCGCCCAGCTCAACCATTTTCTTCGCCCATTCCACCGCATCCAGCCCGGTCGGCTTGCGGCCACCGTGGGTGAAGATCTCCCACTTGTCCGGTTCGCCCGGCTGGCTGACCTTCTTGGCATCAATAGCCACAACAATACATTGGCTGCCGAATCTTTCCGCCGCTTCGCGCACGAAGTCAGGGTTCTTCACCGCCGCACTGTTGATCGATACCTTGTCGGCACCGGCGTTGAGCATGGTACGGATATCCTCACAGGTGCGAATACCACCGCCCACGGTCAGCGGGATGAACACCTGCGACGCCATTTTTTCCACGGTATGCACCATGGTGTCACGACCTTCGTGAGTCGCGGTGATGTCGAGGAAGGTGATCTCGTCGGCACCCTGCTCGTCGTAGCGCTTGGCCACTTCCACCGGATCGCCGGCATCACGGATGTCGAGGAATTTCACCCCTTTCACCACACGGCCGTTTTCCACGTCGAGGCAGGGAATAATGCGTTTTGCCAGTGCCATATCCGGTCCTCTTACTTGGCGGTCAGCTCGTCGCTCAGGGTCTGAGCTTCGGCTACGTCCAGCGTACCCTCATAGATGGCACGGCCGGTGATGGCACCCAGAATGCCCTGATCGGCCACTTCCGCCAGTGCCTTGATATCGTCGATGTTGGTCACGCCGCCAGAGGCGATCACCGGGATACCTGCTTCACGGGCCAGCTCGACCGTAGCGTCCACATTCACGCCCTGCATCATGCCGTCACGGCTGATATCGGTGTAGACAATGGCGCTGACGCCATCGTTCTTGAAGCGCTTGGCCAGATCCACTGCTTTCACGTCGGTGACTTCGGCCCAGCCGTCAATTGCGACGTAACCGTCCTGAGCATCCAGACCCACAATGATGTGGCCCGGGAAGCGTTTGCACATTTCAGTAACGAAGTCGGGCTCTTTCACTGCCTTGGTGCCGATGATGACGTACTCAACACCTGCATCCAGGTAAGCCTGGATGATTTCGGCAGAGCGGATGCCACCACCGATCTGAATCGGCAGATCCGGGTAGGCTTCGGCAATCTTTTTAACGATCTCGCCGTTTACCGGCTCACCGGCAAAGGCGCCGTTGAGGTCAACCAGGTGCAGACGGCGGCAACCGGCCTCGACCCACTTGGCAGCCATTTCGACCGGGTTGTCGGAAAATACGGTGGAGTCATCCATGCGGCCCTGACGCAGGCGGACACAGGCACCATCTTTGAGGTCAATCGCGGGAATAATCAGCATAAGGGTTGAATCCGGAATCAGTCTTTAAAATTGTCGGGCAAATGTTTGAACTCAAGGCTGGCCGTTCCAGTTGAGGAAGTTCTGCAACAGCTGCAGACCCACCTTCTGGCTTTTCTCCGGGTGGAACTGCACGGCAAAGACGTTATCGCGGGCAATGGCCACGTCGAAATCGACACCGTAGTTGCAGGTTGCGGCCACCAGCTCGCGCTGTTTCGCCTTCACGTAGTAACTGTGTACGAAGTAGAAGCGGCTGCCATCTTCGATATTGGCCCACAGCGGATGGTCCTGGGTCTGGTAGACCTGGTTCCAGCCCATATGCGGCACCTTCAGGCGCTCGCCGTCTGCATCCTTGAGCTCATCGCCGAAGAAGTTCACTCGCCCTTCGAATTCGCTCAGACAATCGACACCGTTGTTTTCCTCGGAAAACTCCATCAGTGCCTGATAGCCCACACAAATGCCCAGAAACGGCTTGCCGGAGGCGATCGCTTCACGCACTTCCGCATCCACGCCCAAACGGCGGATTTCGGCCATGCAGTCGCGGATAGCCCCTACCCCGGGCAGCAGCACCCGGTCGGCACTGCGTACCTGTTCAGGGTCAGCGGTCACACGCACTTCCACGCCGGGCTGTACATGCTCCAGCGCCTTGGCAACCGAGTGCAGGTTGCCCATGCCGTAGTCGATGACTGCGATACTGCTCATGGCTTAGAGGCACCCCTTGGTGGACGGCATGATGTCAGCGGCCCGTTCATCAACGGTCAACGCCATGCGCAGGGCACGACCGAACGCCTTGAAGATGGTTTCCGCCTGGTGATGGGTGTTCTTGCCCTTCAGGTTGTCGATATGCAGCGTCACCATGGCATGGTTGACGAAGCCGTGGAAGAACTCCGAGAACAGGTCCACATCGAAGTTGCCAACACGACCACGGGTGAATTCCACGTCCATCTCCAGACCGGGACGACCGGAGAAGTCGATCACCACGCGGGACAGGGCTTCATCCAGCGGCACATAGGCGTGGCCGTAACGGTAGATGCCCTTCTTGTCGCCCACCGCCTGTTTGAACGCCTGACCCAGCGTAATGCCGATATCTTCCACCGTGTGATGGTCGTCAATGTGCAGGTCACCAATCGCGCTGATTTCCAGATCGATCAGGCCGTGTCGGGCAATTTGATCCAGCATGTGATCCAGAAAAGGTACACCGGTATCCACATCCAGCTGCCCGGTGCCATCAAGGTTGACTGCAACAGTGATCTGGGTTTCCAGCGTGTTGCGGGTTACCTGGGCTTTACGCTCGGCCATCTCTCTCTCCGCCTGGGGTTTACGAAAACGGTCATTATACATCCAACCGGGCCTTAACGGCAGGTTCATCCGCCGTCATCACAATCCTGTCTGCAGATCCGCTATACTCAGCCACATATGTCACGTGCAGGGAATCAAAGGGACCATTTATGAAAGCACTCAAACTGATCATCGCCCTTTTGCTGGGACTGATCGTGCTGGCCGGTATCGCACTGGCCGCCGTTGTAACGCTGATCGACCCCAACGACTACAAGGACGACATCCGCACTGCGGCACTGGAACAGGCCGGCATCGAGTTGCAGATCGAGGGTGATATCGGCTGGTCCATCTATCCCTGGCTGGCACTGGAGCTGAACGCCGTTGGCGTCGGCTACCCGGAAAAGCCTCAACTTGGCCGTCTGCAACGGGCCGAAGTGTCACTCAGCATCCCGGCCCTGTTTACCGGCCAGGTACAGATGAACCGTGTACTGGTCGATGGCCTGACGCTGGATCTGGTGCAGGCGGCTGACGGCAGCAACAACTGGAGTCCGGCCAGTGCAACCGCAGACGCGGGTGCAGCCGATTCTACTGCAGGCGAATCGACACCTCGTGACGGCAGCTCCGAACTGGGCATCGATATCGAAGCCGTTGAGGTGCGCAACGCCGCCCTCACCTTTACCGACCAGAGCAACAACAGCCGTGTCGAGCTGAGCGAGCTGAACCTGACCTCCGGTCGCATCAGCACCGAAAGCGCCTTCCCGCTGGAGCTGGCCTTTGCCCTGCGCCAGTTCATCGGCGATGAACTCCAGCTCAGCAGCCAGGCACAACTGAGTACCGACATTACGCTCAACCTTGGCGCCAACCGCTACCGTCTGGACGGGCTGAATACCCGCCTTGAACTGATCGAGGGGGCCGCCCTGCCCGCGCCGCTCACCTTCGAGCTGGGGGCCGATGTGGATGCCCAGCTGAACGAACAGCAGGTCAGCCTGACGGACCTGACGCTCAACGCCGACCCGCTCAGCATCAAGGGCGAGCTGGGCCTGCGCAACTTTGCCCAGCCCGAACTCAGCGGCCAGCTGAGCAGCAACACCTTCAACCTGAAGCAGTTGCTGACCAGTCTGGGCCAGACAGCACCGGCCACCGCCGACAGCGATGCGCTGACCGCCATCGCCTTCAACACCACACTGGGCGGCCCCGCCGGCACGCTGCAGCTCAAGCCCCTGAGCTTGCAGCTGGATGACACCCGCTTCAACGGCGAAGCCTCCGTGGTGCTGGCATCTCAGGCCCTGGCCATCAAGTTGAAAGGCGGTGCGCTGGACGCCGACCGCTACCTGCCGCCTGCCGCTGAAGGCAGCTCCAATGGCGGCAACGGCGCTGCTTCTGCAGACAAGCAAAGTGCTCAAAAAGGCTGGCCCAAGGATGAGATCATTCCGCTGGAGCCGCTGCGCGCACTTAACCTCAGCGCCGATCTGGATCTGGACAGCCTGACTGTCAGCGGTATCCAGATGGGCCAGCCGGGCCTGAGCCTGACCGCCAGCGGCGGCCTGATCCAGCTGACCCGTTTTACCACTCAGGCGTTCGACGGCAAGGTAAATGCCACCGCACGCATCGACGCCCGCAAGGCACCGCTGAACCTGAGCCTCAGCAAGCAGGTCACCAACGTGGAAGTGGGCAAGGTACTGAAAACACTGGCTGACAACGACACCCTGGCCGGCAAGTTCAGCGCCAAGGCGGACCTGAGCATGAGCGGCCAGTCGATCCACGCCTGGGTCAACTCGCTCAACGGTACGGCCAACCTGCAGATGGCAGAGGGTCTGATCAAGGGCATCGATGCGGCCCAGTCCATGTGTCAGGGCATCAACAACCTGTCAGCCCTCTGGATCAATGCGGAGCAGGTAGACAAGACCACCCCCTTCGCCGACCTGAGCGCCAACTTCAACATGCGTAACGGCGTGGTCAGCAATCAGGACCTCAGCGCCAAGCTCGATGCCATGAGCGTCGCCGGTCGCGGCAGCGTCAACCTGCCGCAACAGACGCTGGATTATCGCATCGGCGCCACGCTGGAAGACGATCTGTTCAACCAGAGCTGCTCGGTCAACAACCGACTGGAAGGCGTTGAAGTGCCCGTCAACTGCAAGGGCAGCTTCTACGACGAGCCGGCCAAGCTGTGCCGTCTGGATACCAGCTTTATTTCTGACATCATCAAGGCCGAAGCCAAGCGCAAGGTGGAAGAGAAGGTCAGCGAAAAACTGGGCGACAAGCTGAAGGAAAAACTGGGTGACGAAGGTGCCGGCAAGGTACTTAAGGGGCTGTTCGGTCAATGACACCCGAGCAGTTCCACACCGCCGTGCTGGAGTGGTTTGACCGGCACGGCCGCCATGACCTGCCCTGGCAGGCCGAAAAGACCGCCTACTTCACCTGGATCTCCGAGATCATGCTGCAGCAGACCCAGGTGAAAACGGTGATCCCCTACTTCCAGCGCTTTGTCGAACGCTTCCCCACCGTGCATGACCTGGCGGAAGCCGAGCAGGACGAGGTACTGCACCTCTGGACCGGGCTGGGCTACTACGCCCGCGCCCGCAACCTGCACAAAACGGCCCGCATCGTCAGCGAAGAGCTGGACGGACAGTTCCCGCAAACCCTGGAAGCGATGGAAGCCCTGCCGGGCATCGGCCGCTCCACCGCGGGGGCCATTATCTCCATTGCCACCGGTCAGCGCGCCGCCATCCTCGATGGCAACGTGAAACGGGTGCTGGCCCGCTTTTATGCCGTGGAAGGCTGGCCCGGGGCACCGGCTGTCATGAAGGAGCTCTGGGCACTGGCCGAGCGCAACACCCCGCACCAGCGGGTGGGCGACTACACCCAGGCGATGATGGACCTGGGCGCAACGCTCTGCACCCGCAGCAAGCCGAGCTGCCTGCTCTGCCCGCTGCAGGCAGCCTGTGAGGCGCGCGCCCTGAACCTGACCGACCGCCTGCCCTCACCCCGGCCCAAAAAGGTGCTGCCGGTGAAACAGACGTTGATGCTGTTGATTCAAAACGAGCAGGGGGAAGTCCTGCTGCAGCAGCGCCCGCCCAGTGGCATCTGGGGCGGCTTGTGGAGCCTGCCGGAAGTAGCAGACCTGCGCGACGCAACGGCCACGCTCGGACTGACGCTGGACGAGTCCGCCACCGAGGTGCTGGAGCCGTTAAGACACACCTTCAGCCACTACCATCTGGACATCACGCCAGCCAGAGTCACCCCGAAAGACCCTACAAACTCTGTCATGGAAGGGGCGCCATCACTCTGGTATAACGTGGACCAACCTGCAAATATTGGTCTGGCAGCCCCGGTCAAGCGACTGCTTGAACGCTATGCCAGCTGACACCGGAGATCGACATGACACGCACTGTTTTCTGCCGCAAGTACAAACAGGAACTGGAAGGACTGGACCGCCCGCCCTATCCCGGCGAACTGGGCCAGAACATTTACGACAACGTGTCCAAGAAAGCCTGGCAGGAATGGACCGATCATCAGACCATGCTGATCAACGAAAAGCACCTGAACCTGATGGATCCGGACAGCCGCAAGTACCTGCAGCAGGAGATGGAGAAGTTCCTGTCCGGCGAAGATTACGACAAGGCTGAAGGCTACGTGCCGCCGGAAAAATAAATTCCAATTAATGCTTGACCGTTCAGGGGGTTTCCGGTTTAATACGCCCCCGTTGCCCAGATAGCTCAGTCGGTAGAGCAGGGGATTGAAAATCCCCGTGTCGGTGGTTCGATTCCGCCTCTGGGCACCAAAATTCCTCAAAAGAGCCTCGCAAAAGCGGGGCTTTTTTGTTTCCGGGGTTCCTGAAAACAGCCTCGGAGCGCCTTTCCAAAAGCGGTTTTTTCCTCCCCCTGAAAACGAAAAACCCTGCTCAGATGGCAGGGTTTTGGTTCAGTACCTCAGGTTGCCATCAACGCCGGCCTCCCTTGTGAGAGACCGGCCGTCGATCAGTCTTCCTGATAGGACTCGATGCTCGGGCAGGAGCAGATGAAGTTCCGGTCCCCGTATACGTTGTCGATACGGTTGGTGGTGGGCCAGAACTTGCTGGCACGGGTATGTGCCGTCGGGAACACCGCTTCCTCGCGGGAGTAGGCGCGATTCCACTCCGGGTCGGTCAGATCCGCCTGTGTGTGTGGCGCGTGACGCAGCGGGCTCTGCTCCAGTGTCCACTCACCGTTCTGTACTCGCTCGATCTCGCCCTTGATCTTCGCCATCGCTTCCACGAAGCGATCCAGCTCGGCCTTGGACTCGGACTCGGTCGGCTCGACCATCAACGTACCGGCAACCGGGAAGGACATGGTCGGCGCGTGGAAACCGTAGTCCATCAGACGCTTGGCAATGTCTTCTTCAGTCACGCCGGTTGCATCCTTGAGCGGACGGATATCGACGATGCACTCGTGCGCTACCTTGTTGTTGCGACCGCGGTAGAGCACCGGGAAGTGCTCGGACAGACGCTCGGTCAGGTAGTTCGCGTTCAGAATCGCCACCTCGGTGGAACGCTTGAGGCCGTCTTTGCCCAGCATGCGGTTGTACATCCAGGTGATCGGCAGAATGGAAGCGGAGCCGAAAGGCGCAGCCGCAACTGCTCCGTTCTCCGGATTCACACCCTCAACGGGGCTGACCTTGTGGCTGGACAGGAAGGGCGCCAGGTGGCTCTTAACGCCGATCGGCCCCATACCCGGGCCACCACCGCCATGCGGAATGGCGAAGGTCTTGTGCAGGTTCAGGTGTGACACGTCAGAACCGATCAGGCCGGGCTTGGCGATGCCTACCTGTGCGTTCATGTTGGCACCATCCATATACACCTGACCACCGAACTTGTGAATGATCTGGCAGATCTCGATGATGTCTTCCTCGTACACCCCGTGGGTGGACGGGTAGGTGATCATCAGACAGGACAGCTCGTCCGCATGCTGTTCGGCTTTTTCGGCCAGATCGGTGATGTCCACGTTACCCTGTTCGTCACAGGCGGTCACAACGACCTTCATGTCCATCATGGCGGCTGACGCCGGGTTGGTACCGTGAGCCGAGGAGGGGATCAGGCAGACATTGCGGTGTCCCTCGCCAATGGACTCGTGATACTTGCGGATCGCCAGCAGGCCGGCGTACTCACCGGAAGCACCCGAGTTGGGCTGCAACGACACCTTGTCGTAGCCGGTGATTTCCACCAGCTGCTCTTCCAGCTGTGCCAGCATGGCATGGTAGCCGCTGACCTGATCCGCCGGAGCAAAAGGATGCATGTTGGCGAATTCCGGCCAGGTCACCGGGATCATCTCGGCCGTCGCGTTCAGCTTCATGGTGCAGGAGCCCAGCGGGATCATGCCATGCGCCAGCGAGTAGTCCTTGTTCTCCAACGCCTTCATGTAGCGCAGCATCTCGGTTTCGGACTGGTAGCTATTGAAGGTCGGGTGCGTCAGGATGGCGTCTTCACGGCGCTGATCAGCGCGAATGCCGGTCGCTTCACCGCCGGTGATGCGCGCGTCAATGGCCGCCACGTCCAGACCGTGATCCGCGCCCAGGATAACGTCAAACAGCTGCGCCACATCAGCGGCGGTGGTGGTTTCATCCAGGCTGACGCCCAGACGACCGTCATCCAGCTGGCGGAAGTTGCAACCGTTCTCCAGTGCGCGTGTGTACACCTCGGCATCGGCCTTGAAGGTGAGGGTATCGAAGTAGGATGCGTTGGTTGTCACACCCTTCTCGTTCAGACCCAGCGCCAGAATGGCGGTCAGGCGATGCACGCGCTCGGCAATGCGCTTGAGGCCTTCAGGGCCATGGTACACGGCGTAGAAACTGGACATGTTGGCCAGCAGCGCCTGCGCGGTACAGATGTTGGAGGTCGCCTTTTCACGGCGGATGTGCTGTTCACGGGTCTGCATCGCCATGCGCAGTGCCTGGTTGCCTTTCACATCGACCGACACGCCAATGATACGGCCCGGTACCGAGCGTTTGAGCTTTTCGGAGGCGGCGAAGAAGGCCGCATGCGGGCCACCAAAGCCCATCGGCACACCGAAGCGCTGAGAAGAGCCCAGCACGATATCGGCGCCCAGTTCACCCGGTGATTTCAGCAGTACCAGTGACAGAATATCGGCCGCCACGGCAACCATCGCTTTCTGTGACTTGGCCGCTTCGATCAGCGTGGCGATGTCGGTGATGTCACCACAGGTGCCCGGGTACTGAAGCAGCACACCAAAGGCATCGTATTCGCCCAGCTTTTCGGCCGTATCAACGACGATGTCGTAACCGAAGTATTCGGCGCGGGTTTTCACCACGTCGAGGGTCTGGGGGTGAACGTCATCCGCCACGAAGAAGGTGCGGCTTTTCTTGCGGTTGGCACGCTTGCACAGCGTCATGGCTTCGGCCGCAGCGGTGGCTTCATCCAGCAGGGAAGCGTTGGCCAGGTCCATGCCGGTCAGGTCCATCACCATCTGCTGGTAGTTCAGCAGCGCTTCCAGTCGGCCCTGTGCAATCTCGGGCTGATAGGGCGTGTAGGCGGTGTACCAGCCCGGATTTTCCAGCACGTTGCGCAGGATCACATTCGGTACCAGGGTGTTGTGATACCCCATGCCGATGTAGGACTTGTTGACCTTGTTGCGGCTCGCCAGAGCCTTCAGCTCGGCCAGTGCTGCCACTTCGGTAACACCCAGGTCCATATCCAGCGCATCATCCAGACGGATGGCATCCGGTACGGTCTGTTTGATCAGTTCCTGAAGGCTCTCCAGCCCCAGTGATTCCAACATCGCTTGCTGTTCAGCGGCATCCGGTCCGACATGACGGCGCGTAAATTCGCTGGGCTGTTCCAGCTCGGCCAGTGTGCGCATTTCAACTGCCATTGTGCTCAACCTGTTGCTTGAAGATCGACCACCCTCGGGTCAATCCTGGTTCATCTTCGCCGGCTATCGGAGATTGGCACCGGTAGCCGGAAAATAGGGAGCGGGGTGGTCAAGACAACCACCCCGCACTTGCGTAAAGAGCTGATCGGGGAATCCAGTAGACCGGCCCGATCGGTCAAGGCGATCAGCCCTCTTCGGCAACCTTGGCTTCATACGCCGCAGCATCCAGCAGATGGCTCAGGTCCGCGCCTTCCGCCAGCTTGACCTTGGCAATCCAGCCATCGGCGAAGGGAGCTTCGTTCACGCTTTCCGGCGCATCTTCCAGAGCTTCATTGACTTCAACCACCTCACCGGAAACCGGTGCATAGATATCGGACGCCGCCTTGACCGACTCCACCAGAGAGAACTCTTCTCCCTGCTCGATCTCGCGGCCGATTTCCGGCAGCTCAACAAATACCACGTCGCCCAGCAGCTCCTGTGCATGGTCGGTAATGCCAACGGTCACGGTGCCGTCGCCATTGTCCTGTACCCACTCGTGAGAAGCGGCATAGTGCAGATTTGTTGGTACGTTGCTCATTCTGTGTTCCTCAGACTCATCATGCTTTAGGGCATCAGGCCAGAGAAGGTGGCTGGCCCGATGTCACTCAGTGGTTGTTCTATCCGGTATCAGCGGTACAGCGGGAAGCGGTCGCACAGGGCTTTCACCTCTGCACGGACACGCGCTTCCACGGCGCTGTTGTCTTCCGGGTTTTCGGCCAGGCCGTCCAGCACGTCACCGATCAGGTTACCGATCAGGCGGAACTCCTCTTCTCCGAACCCGCGGCTGGTGCCGGCAGGGGTACCCAGGCGAATACCCGAGGTCACCATGGGTTTTTCCGGATCGAAGGGGATGCCGTTCTTGTTGCAGGTGATGCCGGCACGCTCCAGTGATTCTTCGGTGACGTTGCCTTTGAGTCCCTTGGGACGCAGGTCGACCAGCATCAGGTGGGTGTCGGTGCCACCGGTTACGATGTCACAGCCACGTTCCACCAGCGTTGCCGCCAGTGCACGGGCATTGGTGACCACCTGATTGATGTAGGTTTTGAACTCCGGCTTGAGCGCTTCGCCGAAGGCAACGGCCTTGGCGGCGATCACGTGCATCAGGGGGCCGCCCTGCAGGCCGGGGAAGACAGCCGAGTTGATCTTCTTGCCCAGATCCAGATCGTTCGACAGCACCATGCCACCACGCGGACCACGCAGGGTCTTGTGGGTTGTGGTGGTAACCACGTGCGCATGTGGCAGGGGGCTGGGGTGTACACCAGCGGCGATCAGACCGGCGATATGCGCCATGTCGACCATCAGGTAGGCGCCAACCTTGTCAGCGATCTCACGGAAGCGCTTGAAGTCCAGCTCACGGGGAATCGCGGAGCCGCCGGCGATGATCAGCCTGGGCTTTGACTCAACCGCCTGAGCTTCGACGGCATCGTAATCGATGCGCTGGGTATTCGGGTCCACGCCGTACTGGACCGCGTTGAACCATTTGCCGGACTGGGCCGGGCGGGCGCCGTGGGTCAGGTGGCCGCCGGCATCCAGCGACATGCCCATGATGGTGTCGCCCGGCTGCAGCAGAGCCATGAAGACGGCACCGTTGGCCTGGGCACCCGAATGGGGCTGTACGTTAACGTAGGCACAGTCGAACAGGGCCTTGGCACGCTCGATCGCCAGTGCTTCTACTTCATCCACGTACTCACAGCCGCCATAGTAACGGCGACCAACGTAGCCCTCGGCGTATTTGTTGGTCAGCTCGGTGCCCTGCGCCTGCATCACCGCCTTGGAGACAATATTTTCCGATGCAATCAGCTCGATGCCATCTTCCTGACGGTGAAATTCACGCGTGATGGCCGCCTGAACGGCGGTATCGGCATCGGCCAGTTCACGGGTAAAGAACGCTTCACTGACACTATCGTTTCTGTACAGATCACTCATGCTCATGGTCTCGGTCTCAGTTTCTTATTGTCAAAGAGGGTTTGCTTGCGTTACGACGCAAGGACGGATACCGACCTGCATCAGCAGGCCACCACATTCACCGCAAGGCCACCGGTCGAGGTTTCCTTGTACTTGTCCTGCATATCGAGCCCGGTCTGGCGCATGGTCTCGATCACGGAATCCAGCGACACGTGGTGCTGGCCATCGCCCCTGAGCGCCAGCCGCGCCGCGTTGATCGCTTTCACGGCACCCATGGTGTTGCGCTCAATACAGGGCACCTGCACCAGTCCGCCAATCGGGTCACAGGTCAGGCCCAGGTTATGCTCCATGCCGATTTCAGCGGCATTCTCGACCTGCTCATTACTGCCCCCCAGCACCGCACAGAGCGCACCGGCTGCCATGGAGCAGGCCACGCCGATCTCGCCCTGACAGCCCACCTCGGCTGCGGAGATCGAGGCGTTGGTCTTGTACAGCATGCCAATGGCCGCTGCCGTGGCCATGAACTGAATGATGCCCGCCTCGTTGGAGTTGGGTATAAAGCGGTCGTAATAGGCCAGTACGGCAGGAATCACGCCGGCCGCACCGTTGGTGGGCGCCGTGACCACACGTCCGCCCGCCGCATTTTCTTCGTTCACCGCAATGGCATAGAGGTTGACCCAGTCAATCACGGTGAGCTGATCTTTCAGTGCATTCTCCGGATGCTCGGTCAGTTCCCGGTAGAGCTCGTTGGCACGGCGGCGCACATTCAGTCCACCCGGCAGTTCACCGGTCTGCTGACAGCCTCGGCGGATGCAGGCATCCATCACCCGCCAGATTTTCAGTACCGCCTCATTCACCGCGTTTTCATCGCCCATGCGGGCACGTTCGTTGGTCAGCACCACGTCGCCAATCGAAAGGCCATCCCGTTCACACAGGTTCAGCAGCTCTGCACTGCTGCCAAATACATAGGGGATTTCGCGGGAGACATCGGCCGCATCCACACCGGCCTCGGCTTCCGCCTCGCTGAGCACGAAGCCGCCACCGATGGAGTAATAGACGCGCTCCAGCGCAATGATGCCGGCTGCGTCAAAGGCACTGAACCGGACACCGTTGGGATGGCAGGGCAGTGATTCGCCGAAATGAAAGGGCAGATCACGCTCGCGCTGGAACGGAACTGACTGCTCGCCGCCCAGCAACAGGGCGCCATCCTGCTCGATCGTCTGCAGATACGCTTCTACACGATCCGGGTCCACATGTTCGGGGGACTCGCCCAGCAACCCGAGAATAACCGCCACATCGGTCGCGTGCCCCTTGCCGGTCATGGCCAGTGAGCCATAGAGGTCGACCTTGACCCGGCTGACACCCTTCAGCAGCTGCTGTTCGCGCAGCTCGTCCAGAAAGCGGTTGGCCGCCACCATGGGGCCGACCGTATGGGAACTCGAAGGCCCTATCCCCACTTTAAACAGATCAAAAATACTCAGTAGCATGCGCCTTCACCTCTTATTGTTATCTACCGCTGTGGAGGCATCCCCTGCTGCACGCGGGCTCAGAACAAATGAATCGACCCGACTCTGGTTAAAAAGTAGCCGATAGCCTGTGCGAATGTCAGACTAGCAATAGCCTTTACCGTTGGCAACAAAAATTTCCTATTGGAAACATTTGCACTCATAGTACCTTCTTAGTGCACCGACTTTCTTTCAATGCCCTGTGGGCTTGTGTAACATTTCATCAACTGGCCGCTCCATGCGGGCGGCTATGCATCAAGGAGTGGATCCAATGCCTGACGAGCCCTATTTCATTCGCGAAGAAAAGCTGGAAGTGTCCCGTTCACAGGGCAATGCGGAAGCAGCTGTCGAGCCTTTGCAGCTGGGCAAGCGCGTGCGCGAAATTCGGCTGGGTCAGAACCTGACACTGGAGGAAGCCAGCAAACGTACCGGCCTGGCGCGATCCACCCTGTCCAAGATCGAAAACGAGCAGATCTCGCCCACCTTCTCGGCGGTTTCCAAGCTGGTGAAGGGGCTGGGCATCGATATTCCTCAACTCTTTACGCAGCCAAAACAGAGTAACGGCGCCAGCGGTCGTCGCGACATTACCCGCAGTGGCGAAGGGACTCCGCATCCCACCCCGACCTACGAGCACGAGTTGCTGGCAACCCAGTTGACCAACAAGCGCATGGTGCCCTTCAAAACCGTAGTCCATGCCCGTGCCTTTGACGAGTATCCCGAATGGGTGCGCCATGATGGCGAAGAATTTCTCTATGTCCTGAAAGGCTCACTGCTGTTTTACACCGAATTCTACGAGCCCATCGAGCTGTTTGCAGGCGACTCCGCCTACTATGACTGTGAAATGGGGCATGCACTGGTTTCCACCAGTGAAGAAGATGCCGAAGTACTTTGGGTAACGGCCTGATACGCCCGTTGCCCTCTCCCTGCCAGCAACACCCCTGTTCACTCAGCCCGGTCTTCCTCTGAGAAAAAATCGCTTGCATGAAGTTTCTCGTTCGTCTAGCTTGTTTCCTATTGGAAACTAGATGATCGTTTTGGAATGATCGTCCGCTTACAGAGAAACAGCGCAGCAGCAGTGGGCACTCAGAGTGAGGTGCGACGTGCACCCCGGAGCCGCTTCATTGTTGCCTGCCCATCATGACATTGAGAGGTTCACATGGCCGATACCCAGGATACGCTGAAGCACACGCCCTTGTTCGACCTGCACGTAGAGCTGGGTGCCCGCATGGTGCCCTTCGCCGGCTACGAAATGCCCGTTCAGTACCCGATGGGCGTCAAGAAGGAGCACCTGCACACCCGTGAGCAGGCCGGTCTGTTTGACGTATCACACATGGGTCAGGTGAAACTGAGCGGCCCCAACGCTGCGGCGGCGCTGGAGAAGCTGGTGCCGGTCGATATTATCGACCTGCCCGTCGGCAAACAGCGTTATGCCCTGTTCACCAACGACAATGGCGGCATCATGGACGACCTGATGGTCACCAACTACGGCGACTGGATCTATGTGGTCGTGAATGCCGCCTGCAAGGAACAGGACATTGCGCACCTGCAGGCCCACCTGGGCGATGATGTCGCACTGGAAGTGATGGACGACCGTGCACTGGTTGCGATTCAGGGCCCTGCAGCGGCTACCGCAGTGTCCCGCCTGGCTCCTGAAGTAGCAGAGATGGTGTTCATGGACTCCCGTGCCATCGTGATCGATGGCGTTGAGTGTCTGGTATCACGCTCCGGCTATACCGGTGAAGACGGTTTTGAGATCTCTATCCCGTCCGCTGAAGCCGACCGCCTGTGCCGCCTGTTCCTTGAACAGCCGGAAATCGAGGCCATTGGTCTGGGCGCACGCGACTCCCTGCGTCTGGAATCCGGCCTCTGCCTGTATGGCCATGACATCGACAACAGCACGACTCCGCTGGAAGGCAGCCTGATCTGGGCCATCTCCAAGTGCCGTCGCGCCGACGGCGAACGTGCCGGCGGTTTCCCGGGTGCCGATCTGATCCTGAGCCAGATCGCCAACAAGGACTGGACCCGCAAGCGCGTTGGCCTGCTGGGTGAAGGCCGTGCACCGGTCCGTGAAGGCACCGAGCTGTTTGATGCCGACGGCAACAAGATCGGCGAAGTCACCAGCGGTACGTTCGGCCCCACCGTTGGCAAGCCGGTTGCCATGGGCTATGTCGCCACCGCCTTCAGCGCGCTCGATACCCAGGTCTATGCCGACGTGCGTGGCAAGAAGCTGCCCATGACCGTCTCCCGCATGCCGTTTATCGAACAGCGCTACTACCGCGGCTGATACACCCGGCAAACGCATAATAAGAATCCACTCGGGAGGTACCTAATGGAGAAGATTCCTTTAACCGAACTCAAGGGCGCATCCAAGATGGCCAAATTGCGCCATCGACCGGACCCCAACCGGGCCCGTTTGCGCAAGCCCGAGTGGATTCGTATCGACCCGCGCAGCAACGGCAACATCCAGAAAGTGAAGAAACAGCTGCGTGAGCTCAAGCTGCATACCGTCTGTGAAGAGGCCTCCTGCCCTAATCTGGCGGAATGCTTCAGCAAGCGCACGGCCACCTTCATGATCATGGGGGCCATCTGCACCCGCCGTTGTCCCTTCTGTGACGTGGCCCATGGTCGCCCCATGGCGCTGGACCCGGATGAGCCGCGCCATGTGGCCGAATCCATCCGCACTCTGAACCTGCGTTATGCGGTCATTACCTCAGTGGACCGGGACGACCTGCGGGACGGTGGCGCCGGCCACTTTGCCGAAGTGGTGCGTGAAGCCCGGGCTCTGAACGACGATCTGACGCTGGAAATTCTGGTGCCTGACTTCCGCAACAAGCTGGACGCTGCCCTTGCGGCACTGGGCACCCAGTTGCCGGATGTACTGAACCACAATCTGGAAACCGTCCCGCGCCTCTACCCTCAGGTGCGCCCGGGAGCCGATTACCACTGGTCATTGAACCTGTTGTACCAGTTCAAGCGGCTTCACCCTGAAGTGGTCACCAAGTCTGGCCTGATGGTGGGTCTGGGTGAGACCCGTGAGGAAATCATCACCGTCATGCAAGACCTGCGCGCCAACGGCGTGGAGATGCTCACCATCGGTCAGTACCTGCAGCCCAGCAAACACCATCTGGCTGTTGAACGTTATGTGACCCCGGAAGAATTTCGGGAATACGAAACCCTTGGCCTTGAGCTGGGGTTCAGCAACGTCGCGAGCGGCCCCATGGTGCGCTCGTCCTATCACGCCGACATGCAGGCCAGTGGCGAAGCCGTTGGCCACTTCGGAGGAGGTGCCTGATGAATCCGAACCCAACCGCCCCCAACCGGCTGAAGCACATCAATCTGGCGATCCAGAGCGGTGCCGCCGGCATCAACTCCGTGATGATGCGCGAGCGTCCCTTTATTGGTGAACTGAACCTGGACATCGACCCGGACAACCTGTCGTTGCTGATCGCCGTGGGCGAAGTCATGGGCGTTGCCCAGCCCCTGACCGTCAGTCGCATCTCCTGTGTCGGCTCCCTGGCCATTCTCTGGCTGGGCCAGAACCGCTGGCTGGTTCTGCCGCCGCCCGGCAGCCAACAGCCGCTGGCCGAGGCCCTGAGCGAAACATTTGGCGACACCCTCTCGCTGGATACCCGTGGCGACCTCCTGCAGGCCCGCTTCGATGCCGCCGCTATCCAGATGCTGCAGGCACAGGATGACGTGGCCGCTGACGAAAGCTTCAGCCGCCTGCAACAGGAGGGGGTTCTGATCCTTCAGCCCTGTGACCAGAGTGAGTATGACCTGCTGGTAAGAGAGCACTGTGCGCAGCGCCTCTGGCAGTGGATGAGTCAGCACTCCGGAGAACAGGCATCCATGCCTCAGGCCGCGAACGGCTGAGGCACAGGCGTTTTCATACGAGATCCACCATGTCCATCTACACGGTCGTAAAGCAGTCTCAGCTTGAGACCTATCTGCAACAGTACGACATCGGCACGCTGCTCAACTTTGAGGGCATCGAAGCTGGTGTCGAAAACACCAATTACTTCGTCACCACGACCCGGGGCGAATATGTACTGACGCTGGTCGAGTCCGCCGATGCCGAGCGGGTGGCGTTCGTGCTGAGCCTGGTATCCCGGCTGGCCGCATCCGGTGTCGCGGTCGCAGAGCCGATTCGCTGCCGCTCGGGCGCCCTGTCCAGTTCACTCAATGGTCGCCCCAGTGTGCTCATGCACCGTCTGCAGGGCCGGCCGCTGGCACAGCCGAACCGCACCCAATGTACCGCCATTGGCAACACTCTGGCACAGGCACACCGGGCAACGTCCGAGCTGCCGCAGGATGCCTATTGCCATATCCACCAGTGGTGCAGCGAACAGGGTGCCCGTGTCATGGCCTACCTGAGCGATGCCGACCGACACCGCCTGCAGGAAGCGTTGCTGGACGCGGGAACGCTGCCCTGGACCAGCCTGCCGCAGGGACCGATCCATGCCGACCTGTTTCCCGACAACGCCCTGTTTGACGGCGACAGCCTGTCCGGACTGATTGATTTCTATCACGCCTGCACGGCCCCCTATTTGTATGATCTGGCGGTCACCCTCAACGCCTGGTGCTACGACGAAGACACCGACCGTTACGATACAGACAGGGCGGCGGCACTGCTGGACGCCTATCAGGCGGTGCGCCCGCTCTCAGGCGAGGAGCAGCGGTGGCTGCTACCGATGCAGCGTGCGGCGGCCCTGCGGTTCTGGCTGTCACGGCTGGTGGACTACTTCTTCGCCCGCGCCGGCGAGCAGGTCACCACCAAGAACCCCGGCGGTAAACGCAGCCTGCTGGACCTGCTCAGATCCACAGCTTCGACCTCCCTCTGACCCTGCCCGGCTCATCCGAGCCGGCAACCTCTCTGTACTTTGCTCAAACACCTCGCGACGCGGCGTTTGCGAAACCCTTGCGGTGCCGCGCTTTTGGCCTGCTTTCTTGTGCCAGGTCAAACCGATGTTTGATCCAGGCCGTTATAGTCGTGCGCCAATTGTCGAACAGGGCCAATTAACAGATGCAAACTGACATTCTTTGTGGTTTTCTAGGGTATAACCCTGATAACACAGGGGGTGTAGCGCCTGAAGCAGACCCTGCTCCAGAGCATGTTACCTAAAAGTTTTAATTGTCATTAATGTCACAAAGTGCTTATATGCATTATATGACCTGAGGGCACTTTATGACCGATACCCGTTTCGAGTTGCCTGAAGCACTCGTTATCCAGAACATCGCCGAATGGAAAGCTCGCTTCTCTGAACAGCTCGCCAACGGACCGCTGCCTCCACTGGAAGGAAGTCAGCTGCGGGATATCGATACCGCCGGGTTACAGCTGTTGCTCGCGCTGGTCATCGAAGCCGACAAGCAGGGAAGCGCTGTACGCTGGGCCAGCGTCTCCGCTGAGCTCAATGAATATGCACAAAGCCTGGGTGTGACCGAGCATTTAAAGCTCGCCCCCGCATGAGGTACTGATATGGCCCACATTCTTGTTGTCGACGACTCCGCCTCCCTGCGCAGCATGGTTGCCTTTACGCTGAAAAAGGAAGGCCACCAGGTCACCGAAGCCTCCAATGGCCAGGAGGCGCTCAACAAGGCCGCCAGCGGCTCGTTCAACCTTGTTCTGACCGACGTAAACATGCCCCAGATGGATGGCGTGACCCTGTGCAGTGAACTGCGCAAGAAGCCGGCGTTCAAGTTCACCCCCATTCTGATGCTGACCACCGAAAGCTCACCCGAGATGAAGCAGCGGGGCAAGGCTGCGGGCGCCACCGGCTGGCTGGTCAAACCCTTCAACCCTGATACCCTGCTCAGTACGATCAAGCGTGTCATTCGCTAACCCCTGCTGGAGCAAGCGATGAGTGTCGATCTGGCCCAGTTCATTCCGGTGTTCCTTGAGGAGAGCTACGAAGGCCTCCAGGTGATGGAAACCGCGTTACTGACGCTGACACCGGGTGACGACGAAACCATCGATGAAGTGTTCCGCGCCGCCCACTCGATCAAGGGCGGGGCCGGCACCTTCGGTTTTACGGCAGTGGCCGAATTTACGCATGAGGCCGAAACCCTGCTGGATGCCATGCGCAACGGCAGTGTCGAGGTGACACCCGAGCGCAACCAACTGCTGCTCAAATCGGCAGATATCATTCGCGACCTGCTGGAGCGCGCGGCCGCCGGCGACCAGAGCACACCACCGGAAGCCGATGCCCTGGCCGAGCAGCTTCATCTGGCCCATGCCTCCCCTGCACAGTCCCCTGCGCCAGCCGTGAACGATACCGATGTACCCGCGGCCGAAGACAGCACCGGCGGCATCTGGACCATCCGGCTGGAGCCGGGGCCTGATCTGCTGATGACCGGTAATGACCCTCTGTTTTTGTTACAAGCGCTGGCTGAACTTGGGCCCGTGAGTACGCAGGCCGATGCGGCCAGCCTGCCGGACTGGTCAGCGCTGGACCCGGAAGCGCTCTACCTGAACTGGACCATTGAGCTGCACAGCGACTGTGACGAAGCCGCCATCCGCGAAGTGTTCGAGTGGGTTGAGGATGACGTGGTGTTGACCATTGAACGTCAGGGGACGGCATCTGCTGCCGGCGATAACAGTGATGAAGCCGCCACTTCCGAAGCCATACCCGCCCCCGACCCCGAATCGAAGCCTGCCACCACGGACACCGGACCGGCTCAGCCGGAAGGGCCGCAAAACCGGGCACGTTCGGCCGTACGCGAGTCCTCCATCCGTGTGGACACCGGTAAGGTGGACTCACTGGTCGACCGCGTGGGCGAACTGGTCATCACTCAGGCCATGCTGCTGGAAGTCAGCCAGGCACTGGCCGAGCTTGAACACCCTGCTGTCGAAGCACTGCAGGAAGGACTGCTGCAGCTGGAGCGCAACACCCGCGAACTGCAGGAAGACGTGATGCGCATCCGCATGCTGCCCATCAGCTCGGTATTCAACCGCTTTCCACGCCTGGTACACGATGTCAGCCAACAGCTGGGCAAGCAGGTTGAACTGCACCTTGAAGGGGCTCATACCGAGTTGGACAAGACCGTACTGGAGAAGATCGGCGACCCACTGGTACATCTGGTCCGCAACGGTCTTGATCATGGGCTGGAACCACCTGAAGAGCGTGAAGCTGCCGGCAAGTCCGCCAGTGGCAATATCTGGCTCAGCGCCTGCCAGCAGGGCGGCAATATCCTGATCGAGATTCGTGATGACGGTCGCGGCTTGAACCGGGAACGCATTCTGGCCAAGGCGATGGAGCGCGGCCTGGTCGAGCCTGCCGCCCAATTAACGGATCAGGCCATTGACGAGCTGATCTTCATGCCGGGCTTCTCCACCGCCGAGCAGGTCAGCGACCTGTCCGGCCGTGGCGTCGGCATGGATGTGGTCAGGCGCAATATCGAATCACTGGGGGGCCATATCGACGTCCTGTCCAGCCCCGGCACCGGCTCCTGTTTCACCATCCGTCTGCCCCTGACACTGGCGATCATGGATGGCCAGCTGGTCCGCCTCAACCAGGATCCGTATGTGATTCCGTTGATCAGCATTGTGGAAACCCTGCAGACCACGCCTGAAATGCTGGTATCACTGGCAGGCAACCGCTGTCTGCTGCACTTCCGGGATGAATACCTGCCCCTGATCAAGCTGGCCAGCAGCTTCGGACTCACCTCGGAGCAGGTGCTTGAGCCCGGCGGCATTGTGGTCGTAGTCGAGAGCGGTGGGCAGAAGGCAGGTCTGGTCGTCGATGAGCTCATGGGCCAGCAACAGACCGTTATCAAGAGTCTGGAGAAGAATTACCGCCGCGTACCGGGCCTCTCCGGAGCCACCATCCTGGGTGACGGCAGCGTTGCCCTGATTCTGGATATCGCCGGGCTGATCAACCGCAATGTCGACCCTGATGCCGCCCTGATTGCGCGACAGAGAAATGAACAACACGAGGTACAGGCCTGAGATGGCATACGAACAGAACACTGGCGAGCAGCTGCTCAGCGGTGAGCAGTACCTGAGCTTTATGCTGGACGATGAAGAGTACGCGGTGGATATCCTGCGTGTGCAGGAAGTGCGTGGCTGGACACCGGTGACCCGGCTGCCGGCCAGCCCCGAGTACATCAAGGGCGTTCTCAATCTGCGCGGCGCCATCGTCCCGGTGATCGACCTGCGTGAGCGGTTCGGCTTTGAGCCACGCCCCTACGGCCCCACAACCGTTGTCGTGGTCGTCAAGGCGTTGCAGGAGGATGAAGAGCGCATTATCGGGCTGGTGGTGGATGCCGTTGCCGAGACCTACCACATCCAGCCGGAGGAGATCCGTCCCGCACCACGGCTGGAGACCTCGATTCGACCGGACTTCATCGCCGGGCTGGCAACACTGAACGAACGCATGATCGTCATGCTGGATCTGGACCATCTGCTGAGTGCGGATGAACTGGCTCTGGAACAGCTGACGCCTGAAGACGAATAAACGACAAAGAGTAGACGACCATGAAAAAGAACCTGCCGGTGACAGACAACGAAGTCAAACTCAGGGATGGTCAGGAGTTGGTCACCATCACCGACCTCAAGGGCATTATTACCTACACCAACCCTGCCTTTGTCGAAGTCAGTGGCTTCAGCCGCCAGGAATTGCTGGGCGCCAATCACAACATCGTGCGGCATCCCGACATGCCGCCGGCGGCCTTCAAGGATCTCTGGGATCACCTGGACGCCGGCCGCCCCTGGTCACGTCTGGTGAAGAACCGCTGCAAGAACGGTGACTACTACTGGGTACGTGCCAACGTCACCCCGATCTACCGTGACGGCGAGGTAGTGGAGTACATGTCCGTGCGCGTGCGCCCGGAACAGGACGAAATCGATGCAGCCGAGGCACTCTACCGCAAGCTCAACAAGAACGAGCGCAGCCTGCCGCCAGTCAGCTCTATCCCGGAGCGCAACCTCGAAGCCGCCATGACCCGCACCACCACGCTGGCCATAGTCGCCGCGACACTGGTGGCGCTGGCCCTCTGGTTTGCACCGGTGAATCCGGCTCTGGTGGCCCTGGGGCCCGCACTGGGCATGCTGATGCTGATGTTGGGCAACAGCAGGACGCTGAAAGAGCTGGCACTGAAGCCAATGCAGGAGTCCATTGATCGCATGCGCCGAGTGGCCGAAGGCGATTACTACCAGGACATTCCCTTTGACCTGCCGGGCGAGGGCGGTGAACTGCTGCGCATGACCAAAAGCCTGGCGATCAAGCTCGGGTTTGACGTGAATGATGCACGCCTGCGCCAGCGCCGTGCCCAGCGCATCAAGGTGGCGCTGGATAACGTCTCCTCCAACGTCATGGTGGCATCCAACGAGGGTGAGATCATCTACCTGAACGACTCGGTACTGGACATGATGCGCAACGCTCAGGACGACCTGCGTCAGGAGCTGCCGGAGTTCAATGCGGAGCAGCTGATGGGTGCCAACATCGATGTGTTCCACAAAAACCCCGAGCACCAGCGCCGCCTGCTGGCCTCCCTTGAAGACAGCTTCAAGAGCCGTATCCGCGTGGGTGGCCGCAGCTTTGACCTGGTTGCCAACCCGGTGGTGGATGACAACAACAACCGTCTGGGCACCGTCGTCGAGTGGCAGGATATTACCGAGCAGCTGCGTGCCGAGCACGAGATCGAACAGCTGATTCACAACGCAACGGAAGGCCAGCTGGACAAGCGTCTGGATACCGAAGGCTATGCCGGTTTCACCCGCACCGTTGCCAATGGTGTGAATGCGCTGCTGGATACGGTGGTTGAACCCCTTCGCGACATCAAGCGCGTGCTTTCGGCCCTGTCCGAGGGCGACCTGACCCAGCAGATGCAGGGTGATTACAAGGGCGAATTTGCCGAGCTGAACAACTCCCTGACCCGCTCTCTGGGCCGGCTGGAGAACATGGTCACCGAAATCCGTCGTGCGGGCTCCAGCATTGCCGTGGGTGCCTCCGAAATCGCCACCGGCAACACCACGCTGAGCGAGCGGACAGAGTCTCAGGCTGCCAGCCTGGAAGAAACCGCGGCCAGCATGGAACAGATGACCAGCACGGTGAAACAGAACGCCGATAACGCCCAGCAGGCCAGCCGTTTGGCAGAAGAAGCCCGTACGCTGGCCGAACAGGGGGGGGATATCTCCACCAGAGTGGTGGCGTCCATGGGCGCGATCAGCACCAGCTCCAACAAGATCTCCGAGATTATCGGCGTCATCGACGAAATTGCCTTCCAGACCAACCTGCTGGCCCTGAATGCGGCCGTGGAAGCGGCACGTGCCGGGGAGCAGGGACGTGGCTTCGCGGTCGTGGCCTCAGAAGTGCGCAATCTGGCACAACGCAGCGCCGGTGCAGCCAAGGAGATCAAGGAGCTGATCAGTGACAGTGTCAGCAAGGTGGATGAAGGGGCCCGCTACGTTGATGAGTCCGGCGAAGCCCTGAAACGGATTATGGATTCCATCAATCAGGTCTCCGACATCATTGGCCAGATCGCCAAAGCCGGCATCGAGCAGGCGCAGGGTATCGACCAGGTCAACACGGCCGTGTCCAGCATGGATGCGGGCACTCAGCAGAATGCGGCACTGGTGGAAGAAGTGGCGGCGGCCTCAGCCTCCATGGAGGAGCAGGCCAGCCAACTGCAGCGTCTGGTGAACGCCTTCCGCGTCAACAGCACCGCTCAGGCCCAGACCGAGGCATCAGACCATGCCCCCGTCAGCCGCATTCGTGATCTGGCAGCACAGACGCAGGCACCTGAAGCCCAGCAGCGCAAGCTGGGTGTCATGACGGCAGGCAGCAGCCAGGACGACTGGGAAGAGTTCTAGAGGGCAACCGCGTGCATACCGCCTCCGATCCTTCATCCGACTCCCTGGCCGCGGCTCTGGCCGGCCAGGGACGCAGCCGCGAGTTTCCCTACACCCGCAAGGATTTCGAGTGGGTCAGACGCGCACTGCACCAGCATGCCGGAATCGAGCTGGCCGAGCACAAGAAGGACATGGTGTATAACCGGCTGGTCGGGCGTTTGCGCGCCCTCTCGCTGAAGGACTTTGAAGCCTACGCACGGCGTGTGGAGAGTGATCCCGTAGAGTTTGGCGAATTTATCAACGCCATGACCACCAACCTGACCGCGTTCTTCCGCGAGCAGCACCACTTTGATTTCCTCGGCGGTGAGTACCTGAATCAGTGCCGTGCCCGGGGCCAGCGTCGGTTACGGATCTGGTCGGCCGGCTGCTCGATGGGAGAGGAACCCTACTCCATCGCCATGACCCTGATAGACGCTCTGGGTCCGGAGCTGCCAGAGTGGGATATCCGTATTCTGGCGTCAGATATCGACTCACGTGTGCTGCAAACAGCCCAAGCCGGTGTATACAGCCTGGAGCGCATTTCCAAGCTGGATAAGGCGCAGCTCAGTCGGCACTTTCTGCGCGGGACCGGTCATAATACCGGTCGGGTGAGGATCAAGCCCGGTGTTCAGGCACTGGTTCAGTTTCGTCAGATCAACCTGATGGAACCTCTGCCGGTGAAGGGACCTGTGGACCTGATTTTCTGCCGTAACGTGATGATCTATTTCAACAACACGTCACAGGCCATCCTGCTGGAGCGGTTTGCTGACGTGCTGGATGAGCAGGGTATTCTGATCGTTGGGCACTCTGAATCCCCCTACCGGCTGACACACCGGCTGCGCCTGAGTGGCAACACCATCTACCGGAAGGTGGTCTGATGATAACTGTCCATGCCCCTCGCCCCTTTGTCGGCTTTGAGCACTTCGTGCCGGTCTGGCAGGAGCGGTGGCAGCGCTTCATGGTCAAGGTGAAGCCCGGCGAGTTCTATGTGGCACCGCCCAGCATGGCCATTACGACCGTGCTGGGGTCCTGCATCTCGGCCTGCATCCGGGACCCGGAGCTGGGTATTGGCGGCATCAATCACTTCATGCTGCCGGAAGAGGGCGAAAACAGTGAACGTCTCAGCAGCGCCAGCTATGGAGCCTTTGCCATGGAGCAGCTGATCAACAGCCTGCTGAAGCTCGGCTGCCGGCGCGACACGCTCGAGATCAAGCTGGCCGGCGGTGCCAACATGTTCAACAGCGGCTATCGCGTGGGAGACCTCAACGTTCAGTTCATACACGACTACCTGGCCCAGGAAGGCTTTCGGATCTTCGCGGAGGATGTGGGCGGGGAACAGGCCCGGCGCCTGATCTACCTTCCCGACCAGGGACGCATGCTGATCAAGCGGATGGACAAGGTTGCCAGTGTAATCAGTGAAGAGAAGGCCTATCGCGCGCAAACACGCGAGCAGTCGGCTCACCAGGATGTGGAGCTGTTTTGATGACGATGCTGGATACACGCCCGATACGCGTACTGATCGTGGACGACTCACTGGTGGTACGCGAAGTGGTCACCGAGCTGCTTGACCGACAGGCGGGCATTGAGGTCGTGGGCACGGCAGCAGACCCCTACGAGGCCCGCGAGCTGATCAAGTCTCTCAGGCCTGACGTCCTGACACTGGACGTGGAGATGCCGCGCATGGATGGCGTCACCTTCCTGCGCAACCTGATGCGACTCCACCCCCTGCCGGTGGTCATGCTGTCGTCACTCACACACGAGGGTGCAGAGGTCACACTGGATGCACTTGAAGCCGGTGCCGTTGATTTCATTGCCAAACCCGGCAGCGAGAGCTCTGACCGCACGCTGGAACACTTTACCCAGGTGTTACGGCAGAAAGTGGTCACGGCCGCTGGCCTGACCCGCCAACTGGCCACGCGGGCTCGACAGCGACCGGCGTCTACGAGCGTCACACCGCGGGTCCCGGCCGGCAACCCCGCTTTCGATTTCAGCCAGAACCTGATCGCAATCGGGGCATCCACCGGCGGCACCGAAGCGCTGCGTGACCTGCTGCAGGTACTGCCGGCCAAGCTGCCGCCCATTATCGTTACCCAGCATATTCCGGCCGGATTCAGCGCCCGTTTTGCCAAACGGCTGGACGGCTGTTGCCAGTTGCAGGTCAAGGAAGCCCAGCAGGGCGAGCCTCTGCTGCCAGGCCATGTCTACATCACCCCCGGCGGGCGTCACCTGCTGCCAATCAGGATGGCGGGAGAGTTTCGCGCCCAGGTGGATGACGGAGCGCCCGTGAACCGTCACAAACCCTCGGTCGAGGTCATGTTCAATGCCCTGGCAGAGCTGGATACCCGGCGCAGTGCGCTGGTCATGTTGACCGGAATGGGTGAAGACGGCGCCCAGGCCATGACAGGGTGCCACGACAGAGGCCTGCTGACGATTGCTCAGGACCAGGCCAGCAGCCTTGTCTGGGGCATGCCCGGCGCCGTCGTCAAACGCGGCGGCGCCGACAGGGTCTTACCACTGAACCGCATTGCATCAGCACTGCTTGAACACTGCTACCTCGGGAGCGCTCAATGAAACCGATACACCTCAAGGCCAGTCTTCTGCTTCTGCTGTTGCTGGTCACTGCCCTGGCGGAATGGATGAACTGGAGTGACTGGGTTCGCTGGTCTTCACTGGGATTGATGGCCGCCGTGGCGGTGTCGTTACTGTTCTGGCGACCACCAGCCGAATCCAGCGAGGAAGCGCCTGCGGGCTCTGCACAGCAGGAAGAGCTGCAGGGCATGATTGCCGATATCGAACAAACCCTGCGCCAGGAAGCCACGCAGCTGGAAACGGAGCGCAGCCGACTGGAAACCCTGATTCAGGATGCCGTACAGACCCTCAGCGGCAGCTTCATGAACCTGAACGACCTGTCAACGCGACAGGTCACGCTGGTCGGAGATGTACTGTCTCGTTCACAGGATTCTGAAACAGACGAGCACGGGGAGCATCACTCGGTACAGGCCTTTATGCAGGATGCCGAGCGTACGCTGGACCAGTTTGTTTCCGTGATGGTGGATGTCAGCCGCAACAGCCTGGAGATCGTGCACCGTATCGATGACATGATGGAGCAGCTGGAAGGCATTTTCACCCTGATCGAGAGTGTTGAGGGGATCGCCGAACAAACCAATTTGCTTGCTCTGAACGCCAGCATCGAAGCTGCCCGCGCGGGCGAGGCCGGGCGCGGGTTCGCGGTTGTCGCCGATGAAGTACGTAATCTTTCACGCAACTCATCCGAGCTTAACCAACAGATCCGCAGTCATATTCAGGGCGCCAAGACCACAATCGACAAGCTGCGCAGCTCTGTTTCCGGCATGGCGTCCAACGACATGAGCGGCACGATCGGCACCAAGGAACGCATGACATCGATGATGCAACGAATGGCGGAGGTCAACCTGCAGTTGAATGACGGCATGAATGAAATGTCGGATATCGGTCAGACCCTGGCCAGTGCCATCGAGGATGCCGTCCGTTCGCTGCAGTTCGAGGATATGTGTACTCAGGTACTGCAATCGTTGCAGCATAACACCGGTGCCCTGACGGAACTGGCCGATCAGGCCCGCCAATTGAGCCACTCCCGCACACTTGAACCTGAAGCGTTGCAGGCATTCAGCGCAGCCTGTCGTGGGCTGCAACAACGTTCTCGTGACAACGATTCCCGCCGTGCCGTCTCCCAGAGCAGCATGGATGAAGGGGATATCGAGTTATTCTGATACAGGACACTGCACATGGGCATCACGCGCAAAATCGACACCGAACGCAAAACCGTCACCCTCATGCTGGAAGGCCAGTTCGACTTCTCACTGCACCAGCCGTTTCGCGACAGCTATCGCGACCTGGAGACGGGCGGCCACACCTATCGCCTCGATATGAGCCGTACCAGCTACATGGACAGCTCGGCTCTGGGCATGATTCTGCTGCTCAAGGAGCACGCGGATAAACAGGGCAGCCGGGTGGTGCTGGTATCCCCTTCCGCTGCGGTCGACAAGATCCTGACCATCGCCAATTTCCATAAGCTGCTGCCGGTCGAGAAGTAACCATGTTAGCCACGGAGACACACCGGGAAACCTATTCATTGTCGCATGTGCTGATTGTGGATGACTTCGATGCCAACCGCACACTGCTGGCACGTCTGGCCCAGCAGATGGGTCTGTCACCCATTACAGCCAGCGGCGGCGAGGAAGCGCTGGAGCTCTTTCTGACCCACCGCCCGGGCCTGGTGATTACGGATCTCTGTATGCAGGACATGGATGGCATCGAGCTGACACGGCGTGTGAAAGCCGCCGCAGGTGAGCACTTCATTCCCGTGATTCTGGCCACGTCATCCAGTGAAGACAATCTGATCGAAGAGAGCCTCGGAGTCGGCTGGGACTCATTTATCCGCCGCCCGTTCTCTCTTTCGCTGATGAAGGGCAAGATCAACTCCATGTTGCGCTTCGCCCGCATGCACCACAAGACAATGCAGCTGATGGCCGCCAGAGAGCAGGAAGAACAGTTGGCCGAGCAGCTGTTCAGTCGTGCCGTCGAGCAGGCCAATGTAAAGGATCACCGCCTTCATTTGTACAAACAGCCCGCCGCGACCTTCAGCGGCGATGTGGTGCTCAGTGCCCGCCGTCTGGATGGCGAGCTGTTCTTTCTTTTGGGTGACTTTACCGGCCACGGCCTGACCACGGCAGTGGGCGCACTGCCGCTGTCCGAGACCTTCCGCGCCATGGTCAACAAGGGCTATGACTCCCGGCAGATTCTGGAGCAGATCAACCTGAAGCTGCGCAGGCTGCTGCCGGTCAACATGTTTCTGGCACTGGCCATGGTATCGGTCTCAGCCGATGGCCGGATCGCCACTATCTGGAATCTGGGTCTACCCGACGTGCTGCTGCAGCGTCGGGATGGACGTATCGAGCCGATTCCTTCTGAAAACCCTCCACTGGGGATTCTCAATAGCCTGGGACTGACGGCCTTCAATACCACGCTGTCTGAGGGTGACCGACTGCTGATGTACAGTGACGGGGTCATCGAAGCCCGTGGAGAAGGTGAAGAGCTGTTTGGCGACCAGCGTCTGCTGGACTGCTTTTGCAACACCCCTGAAACCGGACTGATCGAATGCCTGAAACATTCGCTTGAGCAGTTCACGCAGGGACGAACCCAGTCCGACGATATCTCCATGATCGAGTTTCATGCCGGGCCGGCGGAAACGAGTTCACCCGCAACTTTCAGCCCCCAAGCCCCCTCCAATGCCGAGGTCCTGTCCGGCGCCTGGCGCTGGAGCCTGGAGCTGAAGGGGCCGGATCTGGCTAATAACAACCCTGTTGCTCAGGCGATGAGCCACCTACTGGAGACCGAGGGCCGTGACAGCTGCTGGGATCCCGTCTTCACCATTTTGACAGAGCTGTACGTGAACGCGCTTGATCATGGTGTACTGGGACTGAAATCCAGCCTGAAACATTCAGCCGAAGGCTTCATGGAATATTTTCAGCAGCGGGAAAAACGCCTGAGCAACCTCAACACGGGCAGCATTCAGGTCAGCCTGCAGCTCACGCGCATGTCTCAAGGGCGCCGCCGACTGGACATTCGCATTATCGACAGCGGACCGGGATTTAACGTGAACGAAGTCATGCAAAGGCAGGCGCAGGGAGATGACGAGTCGCGGCTGATGGGTCGGGGCATCACACTGGTTTCGTCCCTGTGTACCAGTCTGGAGTATTTCGATCGGGGAACCAGTGTTCACGTTGTCTTTGAAACGGCCTGATCCACGAACGAACGGGCCCGTTGCCCGTATTTCAGTATCCGCTTAATTTGAGATATCCTTGCAGAAAAAACGGTTTCAGGGGCTTCCCCTGACCAAACGACCAACCAGGGAGGGCGCTTGTGATCAAACGCCTTGCACACGCCAGTCGGCTGTTGCCGATATTCATCCTGCTTGCCTGCCTGGGTTGGCCGCGTCTTTTACTGGCCGAATCACCTGAGCCCCCCGACATCAAAGGCACAATCGCCTATATCAACCCCGACAGCGCCATCCCTTTCTGGGACATCATGGCCCGAGGCATCAAGCACCAGGCCTCCATGCATGGCTACGCAGTCCAGGTATACAGTGCCAATAACAGCGCCCGCCAGGAGCTGGAGCAGCTGTCCAGGATCATTCAGCAGGAAACGGATGGCCTGGTGATCTCACCGACCACCTCCTCCGCTGGCGCCACTCTGATCAAGCTGGCCTCAGCAGCCGATCTGCCCGTTGTGGTATCGGATATCGGCGCTGACTCCGACCGATATGTCAGCTTTATCGCATCGGACAATTTCCAGGGCGCTCACGCACTGGGCAAAGTGCTGGCTCAGGCGCTCAAGGCGCGCAACTGGGAAGACGGACAAGTCGGTATCGTTGCCATCCCGCAAAGCCGACAGAACGGTCGGGCCCGCACAGCCGGCTTTGTTCAGGCACTTGAGAAAGCCGGTATACAGGCCGGAGGCATGCGCCAGCTGGTCGACTTTTCCTATACCGAAACCTACACCTTTTGCCGCGAGCTCTTTGATGCGGAGCCCAACCTGCGTGCGCTTTGGCTACAAACCTCCGATGAATACCAGGCTGCACTGGATGCGATCCGCGATGCCGGTCTGCAGGACCAGATTCTACTGGTCGCGTTTGATGCCGAACCCGAATTCATAGACCTGATAGCCAATGGCAAGCTGATCAGTTCTGCCATGCAGCAGCCCTTCCTGATGGGCGAAAAAGCGGCCCAGAACCTGATTCAGCACCTTCAGGGCAAGCCTGTACCCAAGGAAAGTCGTCTGCCCGTGCTGGTCATTTCCAACCAGAACCTGGAACAGAGCCTGCCGCTGATTCAACGTAATGTTCTGGGACAAGAGGTTATGCCATGAAGCGGTCGGCACCTTCACTTTATATCGTTCTGATCAGTCTGGTACTGCCCGCGATTGTTGTCACCGTGTCTCTCAGTGCCACCTACCTTTTTTACGAAGCCAAAGAGGGTATTCAACGCGACATCAGCCAGGATGCAGAACGCGGTTTGAAATCCCTCAACAACAACATCCAGGGCCTGATGGAGTCCTACGCCGTTAACGAGTATGAAAAAATACTGGCTAACGAAATCACCCTGCACAAGCACTGCGCCCTGTTGGTAGACGACTTCAATCTGGGGACGATCCTCGGCAGATCCTATACCACCGGCTACATCCGCACCCCGTCCGGCAACATCGACGAGTATGATGCCGAGAATCCGGAGAGCCGCTCGCATCTTGGCAACTGTATGGATGTGCACGAGGCCGATATCATCAGCACTCAGGGCGAAACCATCGGCAGCATCCGCCTCTATACCTCGGATGAACGGCTGCAGGCCGAACTTCAGGACACTATTCGGCGCTCTCTGCTCAGCACTCTGATGATCTGTGTGCTGATGGCTGTATTGCTGCTGATACTGACACGACGGTTCGTGATCAATCCGCTGGAACACATCATGCAGGCCATTGACCGAACTGACCGTATGGGTATTCCGACAGATGCCGTGCCGGAGCGAGGGCCGAGCGAGCTGCGCAAGCTGGCCCACAGCATGAACAGCATGATCACCTCCATACGGCTGTCTCAGCGTGACCTGCAACTGCAAAAAGACACCGTTAACCATATGGCCCACCATGACGCTCTCACGGGCCTGGCCAACCGCACGCTCTTTAATGATCGCCTTGAAAGCGGCATCGCCCGTGCTCAGCGGCATGATTACAAACTGGCCCTGCTGGTGATCGACCTGGACCATTTCAAGAACATTAATGACTCGCTGGGGCACAATACGGGCGACCGTGTGCTGACCAGCATTACGGCACGCCTGTCGCAACTGATCCGCACCGATGACACTCTGGCACGACTGGGGGGCGATGAGTTCACCATCATCCTCGAAGGTCTTAAAGATCCTGACGAAGCCAGCTTCCTGGCCCGTCGCGTGCTGCAGTCGATCAGTCGCCCACTGGAGATTGATGGCCACCCGCTGTATATCAACAGCAGCATCGGGATCAGCCTCTACCCCGATTACGGCACGACCGCTGCCGACCTGCTGATGCAGGCGGATGCGGCGATGAACCAGGCCAAGCACGAAGGCCGAAACGGCTTCAGACTGTTCAACAGCAGCCTGACACAGAATGCACATGAACGGCTGACACTTGAGTCTCGGTTACGTCAGGCCTTGCAGGCCGATGAGCTTGAGCCCTTTTTCCAGCCCCAGATCAACACCAGTACTGGAGAGATCGAGGGTTTCGAGGCCCTCGCGCGCTGGATAACCCCGGAAGACGGACTCATCTCGCCGGGGCGCTTTATCCCGCTGGCCGAGAACAGCGGTCTGATCGAAACGCTCGACCTGCAGATCATGCGCAAGGCCATGAAGCACTTTGTCCATTGGCGCAAGCAGGGCCTGCAGCCCGGTATTCTGTCCGTCAACCTGAACGTGCGGCATTTTCAGAACCCCCACCTGCTGCAGGTCCTGGATCACATGATTGCGGATACCGGTTTCAGGCATCAGTGGCTGGAAGTGGAAGTGACCGAAACCCAGCTCATGTCCAAGCCCGAGCAGGCCATACAGGTATTATCGAAGCTGCATGAAGCAGGCATTCGCATTGCGCTGGACGACTTCGGCACAGGCTACTCGTCACTCTCCTATCTGAAACGCCTGCCCATCACCAAACTGAAGATCGATCAGTCCTTCGTACGCGACCTCCCGGGTGACCAGGAAGACGCCTCCATTGTGAAGGCGGTCATTGCACTGGCCAAAAGCCTGGGGCTGGAAGTGCTGGCGGAAGGCACCGAAACCGAAGCACAGATCAACTTCCTGGCTCAGAATCAATGTGACCGAGTGCAGGGCTACTTCTATGCCCGCCCCATGCCGGCAGGTGAGGCGCTCGATTACCTGACGCCCGACCAGGCCCGGGCCTGACTTCAGCTTGCCCACAGGGGGCAACGCGACCCTCTGTGAATACTTTTTCAGACGCTCTATAAAGATCATAAAGGCTGTGCATAAAGCCCTGTTGAAACAATCCCCAACATCATGGCACAGGTATGTGCGCAACCTTGGGAAAACTTCGTAATACCTTGCCGTAAGCGCCGTGATTATCGGCCTTTCAATACTTGATCATTCTCTATCCACTGGGCGTGGATATTCAGATTATTCACAACTTTTCACCATCCATGGCGATTTAATCCTGACGAGCGGTCTGGTCCTACCGGCAGGAACAAGCTGTGCATATCTTTTCCCGTTCTAACTATCCACACCGTCAGTGGTTGTGATCTGTGGCAAAGCTGCGACTCTTTATCTATTCCAAGTCTCACAACTTGCTGCTAGATTGACCACCAAAGCGCATGAACGCGCAAAAAAGGTTTCAGGGAAACAAGGAGTCACAATGAGAAACCTCCGCACCGGTGTCCAAACACTGTCACTGGTGTTTGGCCTTGGGCTGCTTGCCGGCTGCCAAACACTGTCCAATCAGCAAAATCTGAATAACTTTAACCAGCACATCGCGCAGGGTAACTATCAGGCAGCCGCCGACTTTGCCCTAAAGGCCGGTGATATCAAACCGGACGGCAGCAGCGAGGACCTGCTCTGGTCACTTCAGGCTGGTTCCGCGTTAAGCGCGGCCGGTGAGTTGGACCTCAGTACACGCGTGTTTGATCATGCCGAAAGCATGATGAAGCAGGAAGATACCGAAAACCTGGGACGCAAAGGGCTGGAAAAAGTGACAGCGGCTCTGGTCAACAACAACCTCAACCGTTACAGCCCCACCGTGTATGACGGTGTCATGGTTAACACCTACAAGGCGCTGAACAACATCTTTCTGCAGGATATGCAGAATGCCCGCATCGAGTTCAACCGTGCAGCGGACCGCCAGCGGCGTGCTGAAGAAACCTTTAAGGCTCGGATCGAAGCTCAGAAAGAAAAACTGGCCGAAACACGCAGCCAGGCCGAAGCAGAAAAGGCCCAGACCTCCCAGCTGCAATTCAACAAGAGCGAGCAGGCCTCACGCGAGGTGATTGAAGAAGCCTACCCGGAGCTCGACCAGTGGCGCGCATACCCGGATTTTGTAAACCCCTATACCGACTATCTGCACGGGCTCTATTTCATGCTGGCCAGTGTAGATAGCAGTGATTATGGCAAGGCACGTGAATCCTTGCGCCGTGTGAAAGGGATGGTGCCCAGTAACAAGGCAGTAGCAACAGACCACATGGTGATCAACAAGCTGCGCACCGGTTCCTGGCGAAAACACAAGCTCAACCCTGCCGTATGGGTCATTTTCGAAAACGGCGAAGCACCTGCCGTGGAAGAAACCCTGATTCCGCTGCCCCTCTTTCTACTGAATGATCAGGTTGAATACTCACAGATCGCACTGCCCAAACTGAAAAGCCGCAATCGTGCCTATCCCCACCTTGAGCTGCGGGCAAACGGAAAAGCGCTCGGCAAAACCCAGCTGCTGGCCAGCATGGACAGGGTTATTCAAACCGAATTCAAAAAAGAGTTTCCGCTGAAGGTGACCGAAGCCATCGCCAGCACACTGACCAAGGCTTTTATCCAGTACCAGGCGAAGAAGGAAATGGGACTGGCCGGAAGCCTGCTGGCGGGTGTGTATCAGGCAGCTACCACGCGTGCGGATATGCGCAGCTGGAGTAGCCTGCCCAAGGAAGTACAGGTCGCCCGTGTGCGCAAGCCCGCGAGCGGCAGTATCGAGTTAAAGGCTCCCGGGCTGGATACGCCACTGAAGATTGCCTTGCCCGATACCCGCTTTACGGTCATTCACGTACGGGCCACCACCCCCGGCAGTACACCGGTTTACCAGGTAACAGGGTTTGATGCCTGATATTTGCAGGGAGTCGCATCATGTACAAAACCGCCGCCGTGGCTATGGCCACCGTGCTGACGCTGCTTGGCTGCCAAACCCGGCCACAGCAGGATGAACTTTATCCACAACTCCTGATAGGCCCCAAAGCACAAGGCTATCTGCAGATAGAAGGTGTTCAGCAAGGGGTTGCTTCCAGTGACCTCCTGAGAGCAGGGGTCCGCCTGTATAACCGCAGCCGGACCGAGCAGATTCTGCGATACCGCTTCAGCTGGTTTGACGCCCAGGGCTTCGAACTCAAAGGGCTTGCCGCACGTTGGGAACGACAAGTACTGCGTCCCAACGAGCCCGTCACACTGGACCGCGTTGCACCCGGCCCGAATGCTGTCAGCTACCGGATTCAGCTTTTTGATCTTCAATCCCCCACCGCAAGCACAACACAAGGAATCGATGGATGAGTACCTCCAAGACACTGATCAAGGCACTGGCCCTGACTGCTGCCTTTGGCATCGCGGCCGGCTGTACCCCCAAAACTCAGCTGCTGACCCCGGGTGCCGCTGATGAGCCCGTAACGATGGGCCTGAGTGGCAGCGACTTTGCCCAGGCTGCGTCTGATGCAGTTCAGTCCATGTTGGCCTCGGGCGCTGTCGATCGCAATGACGGTAAAAAGCATGTCATGGTAGTTTCCACCGTATTGAATGACACCATGCAACGCATCGATACCGACCAGTTGGTGAAAAAGATCCGCGTTGACCTGCTCCGCAGTGGCAAGGTTCTCACCACGACTGCCATCGGCCTCAATGGTGCTGAAGACAAAATGACCCAGGCCTACGCCGAGCTGAGTCAGTCACGCAAGATCGATCGCTCTTCACTGGTACGCCAGCGCCTGACGGCCCCCAACATGAGCCTGTCCGGCAAGATTATCCAGCGTAACAACCGGGTCGACTCCGACAAGCAACTGGTCGAATACTACTTCCAGCTCACCCTGACGGATCTGGCCAACGGGCTGGCCGTTTGGGAAGGCGAAACGCCGATCCGAAAGCTTGGCAGCGCCAAGGGAACCTCCTGGTAAGGTAAAGGAATACAGACTATGAACAACCTGTTTAAGCAGGCGGCACTCGCACTCGCGATCAGTGGACTGGCCCTGCAAGCACATGCTCAAGGCGCTTCAGCCGCTGATAGTTCAACCTCAGTACAGACATCTCAGGCAACGCCTGTCGACGAAGCGGTTGCAGAGGCCGCCGAACCAGCACCTGTCGACCCCGGCATGAAGCTGATAGAACAGATCGATGCCTGGAAATATGGTGCCGGTGCGGCATTGGCAGAGCGCGCCGATAACGGTGATATTTTCATGGCTGAAGGTATCGCCTTCGTAAAAGTCACTCCGGAAGCAAACGACTGGGCCGATCACCGCCTGATGGCTTACAAGGAAGCACTGATGAACGCCCAGGCTCAGTTTATCGAGTTTGAGGGCATCAGTACCCGCGCTGAAACACTGAGCAAGTTCTTTGACGACAAAAGCCAGATGCCAAGCTTTTCACCGGAGGAGCTGCAGAGCTCCAGCAAGCTGGAGGAGGTACTCAACAAGGCAATCGCTCTGGCCGGTGGCAAGCTGGATGAGCAGCTCAACGAGCTTGGCATCAACCCCGATGAGTTCAACGCTGCCCCGCCTGAAAAAAGGGCGCGCCTGTTTGAGAACTCCATCAGTGAGCAGGTGTCGACTCGTGCACGCGCCAGCCTGACGGGCCTGATGCCAGTCAAAACCTTTGAAGCCAACGACGCTCAGGGGCGGCATGCCATCGCTGTCGTTGTCGTAGCATCCGACAAAATGCGTCAGTTTGTGTATGACATGAAACAGAGCAAGGGCGACCTCGCTCCCAACCCCAGAAAAGCCGGCGGCCCATCCCTCCGCGAGCGTTTCAGCAGCAATAAGTCAGCTCTGATCCACGAGTTCGGCATTCGCAAGATGTATGACAAGAATGGATACCCGGTGCTGGTGTCTTTTGGTCAGGCAGGCACCGGGTACAACGGATCGGATTTCAATCGCCAAATGAATGCACGCAAGGGTGCCTTCATGCATGCCAAGGCCGATGCCTACGCCAACTTCGCCTACCTGCTGAACGCCGTGGGTAACGCAGAATCCACCACCCGCAAGAGCAGCATGAATGTCACGGACGGTGTCGTACGCGCAGAACAGGATGGCGTCATGGAGTCGGAGGAGACACGCACCGAGATGGTCAAGGCGATCAATAACGAGATCTCGGCCCGTGGCAGTATCTCTGACCTGCCAGGCACACGCCAGTTGCTGCGCTGGACTGCAAAGCACCCCCAGCACGGTAATGAAATCAACGGCGTAGTGTATGTCTGGCACCCGGTTTCGGAACAGAACGCTCGTGATATGCGCAACTTCAAGCCCAAGCGAAACGAGCAGGCTCAGACCCGCAAAGCCTCCACCGGAACCGCCGAAACCCGTCAGAGCCGAGACCTGATGTCCGCTGACGACTTCTGAGGATGGAATCATGCGATCAGTACTGAAAACTCTACTGGCGCTGACCGCCCTGACCTGGACCTGCTTCAGTTACGCTACTGAACAGGTCGTGGATGCGGTGGGCTACGGCAACAACCGTAATCAGGCGATCAGCGATGCACTGGTGCAAGGTCTGAGGCAGGCAACCGGGGTCAGTATCGACAGCCGCGAGGTCATGCGAACGCTTTCCGGGCGAACCAGTGTCAGCACCGACGAGGGCGACAGCTTTGCAACCTCCTTTGAAGTTGCCCAGCGCGGTGACCTCAGCCTGAAAACCAAGGGGCTGGTCTCACGTTACGACGTACACTCCGTTGATCAGGAATCGGATGGCAGCTATCGCGCCGATGTGAGCGTGCACGTGTTGAAGTATGAAAAGCCCGGCTTGCCTGCAGACAGCCGCCGAACATTGGCGGTCATGCCGTTTCACAGCGATAAGCGCAGCTTTTCATTGCTGGGCGATGTCACCCCCGCCGAACGGGTAGAGTCGGAACTGCGCAACCGCATACTCGACCAGTTTACCCAGTCACGCCGCATGAATGTGTTGGACCGTGAGTTTGGTGCCGAATTTCAGGCCGAAAAAGCATTATGGCTCAGCGATGATGCGGCACTGGCCGAAAAAGCCAAGACCGGCAATGTAATGGGGGCAGACTACATTGTGGTCGGCAATATCCGCAGTATGCGCAGCACGCGCCATGTGAAAACCCTTCAGCTGACCGGAGAAACCCTTGTCAGTTACAGCGGCAGCGCGCAGCTTGATTATAAGATCATTCTGGCCGCAACACGGCAGGTCAAGTGGTCCGACTCAATCAACCTGAAACTCGGTGACGGGGATATCCGTCAGATGCTGAAAAAATATGGCTCTTCACAATCCGGTATCACTTCGGCTCTGGCCGAACAGCTGGCTCAGAAAGCACTGGCCAACATCTATCCAATGCGCGTGGTAGCCGTGAAAGGCAAAACGGTCGTACTGAACCAGGGCGGCAAGACGCTGAAGAAAGGCGACCGGCTGGATGTCTATTTTCTGGGCGAGGAGATGTTTGACCCCTACACCCGTGAGTCACTGGGTCGACTTGAAGAGAAGATCGCTGTCGTGAAAGTAGTGCGGGTCGGTGCCAAAACCACCTATGCCAAGGTCATTGAAGGTGATGCTGAATTGATCGACACCGATTTTATCGTACGCCGCTGAGACGGCCCTGCGCGAAATACCAAGGTGGCTGCGGCCACCTTTTTTATTTCAGCCCTGCTGTCATTTTTGACGCAAACCTACACCATCGTATGACATTCACGTCAGTCACACTTGGCCCGAATACCTGTTCAGGTCGGCTGCAAACCGCGTAACCATTTGTTTCAAAGACGTTTTGACGGTATGGCATTGTGCTTGCCTTGTACTGATCAGAGGCAGTGTTCAGAACTGCCAACGCATAAGCTGACGAGGATACGACGATGAGCCATGCACACGAAGATCAGGATTATGAAGTAATTGGACTGGTGCCCTCAATCGCGATGGTGCTGGGAGGACTGATAGTGGCAATATTGCCCGCGCTGATGCAGGTGTACCTGCTGATCTCCGGTTAACCCGGTATTGATCAACAATAGAAGCGACAGCCCTGACAGACCCTGTTGGGGCTTTTCTGGGTAAAAACTGACTAGTGAGTAAGCTGAGTAAGCTGTAAAGAAAACTTAAAGGGGGGATGGTGCAGATGGGGAGACTCGAACTCCCACGCCCGTGAAGGCACTAGCACCTGAAGCTAGCGTGTCTACCAATTCCA
>NZ_JACVEW010000017.1 GCF_017776525.1 Marinobacterium alkalitolerans | reverse complement strand
GGGGCCTTAGCTCAGCTGGGAGAGCGCAACACTGGCAGTGTTGAGGTCAGCGGTTCGATCCCGCTAGGCTCCACCAATTTCCTTCTATCTGATTTGTTTTCCGAAGTTGCACGGGTTCCGCCGTGTCTGTTCTTTGTGCTGGTGCGTCTGCGCTCCAACATGCTCATGCTTTCCCTTCCCTTGACCCATATTGGCTGATTGTTTCCTGCTGGCAGGGCTGTCCGTGGTCAGGCCTGCGTTCGCCCGTTGTATCGCCTTCACTCTCTAATGTTACGACTGGTTACGAATTGACCAGTCTGGACTAGACTTAAGGATGTTGAGCCAGATCAAACCATCAAGTGATACATTTATTTAAAAAAAATTTTGTTTTTGTGTATCATTAATCGAAAGAGATGGTGTACATTTAATCTATCGCATGCTGGTGAGCGTATCTTGTGGTGTCGAGCCTGTTGATGGATGCCGACCCGGGTCTTAATCAGTCAGGTGCGATACAAAAAACACTCTGTCGTACAAGAATAAGTTACACAGTGCGAAAGAACCGAAACATAAGATCGGAGAGCAGAACGATGACGCCCGAAGAACAAAATTTCATGCGTAAGATCGAAGCGGAAGAGAAGATCGAACCTAAGGACTGGATGCCAGAAGCTTACCGTAAGAACCTGATCCGTCAGATCTCTCAGCACGCCCACTCTGAAGTGATTGGCATGCAGCCGGAAGGTAACTGGATTACCCGTGCTCCGTCGCTGCGTCGCAAGGCGGTTCTGTTGTCCAAGGTGCAGGATGAGGCCGGTCATGGTCTGTATCTGTACAGTGCAGCAGAAACACTGGGTATCTCCCGTTCAGAGATGATCGAGCAGTTGCAGAGTGGCAAGGCCAAGTACTCTTCCATCTTCAACTACCCGACCCTGACCTGGGCGGATGTTGCCGCTATCGGCTGGCTGGTAGATGGTGCTGCCATCGTCAACCAGGTATCGCTGCAGCGTACCTCCTACGGCCCGTATTCTCGCGGCATGATCCGTATCTGTAAGGAAGAGAGCTTCCATCAGCGTCAGGGTTATGAAGCCATGCTGGCACTGGCCAAAGGTTCTCCGGAACAGAAAGCCATGGCTCAGGACGCGCTGAACCGCTTCTACTGGCCGGCTCTGATGATGTTTGGTCCGCACGACTCCGAATCTGCACACTCCCAGAAATCCATGGAGTGGAAGATCAAGCGTGAGACCAACGACGACCTGCGTCAGAAGTTCATCGACCAGACTGTGAAGCAGATCGAAGTGCTGGGTCTGGAACATCCGGACAAGAACCTGAAGTGGAACGAAGAGCGTGGCCACTACGACAGCAGCGACCTGGACTGGGATGAGTTCTGGAGCGTGATCAACGGTAACGGTCACTGCAACCGTCAACGTATCGAGCACCACATTGCCGCTCACGACGAAGGCGAGTGGGTGCGTGACGCCATTGCGGCATACAACGAAAAGAAACGCGCGAAGAAAGCGCAGAATGCGGCGTAAGAGGGTAACTGAGATGACTAAGCCAACTGAAAAACTGGAACTGTTTGAAGTATTTGTGCGTTCCAAGCGCGGTCTGGACCACAAGCATGTCGGAAGCCTGCACGCAGAAGATCATGAACAGGCGCTGGAATATGCGCGTGACTGCTACACCCGTCGTAGCGAAGGCGTGAGCCTGTGGGTCGTTAAATCCAGCGACATCTGCGCGTCTCAGGAAGATGATGCGGATTGCTTCTACGATCCGAACGACGACAAGCCGTACCGCCATGCGACTTATTACGTCCTGCCTGATCCCGTTAACAACATGTAATCGTGTGTAACGGGATAGTTTAGAGGAGACAAGTAATGAGTGATGCAATCAAAGCGGCAACGCTGGAATACGCTACCCGCCTGGGTGATGACGCTGTAGTGCTGGGTCACCGTATCTCCGAATGGGTCAGCTACGGCCCGTTCCTGGAAGAAGATATTGCCTACGGCAACGTGGCGCTGGATTACATCGGCCGCGCACGCATGTTCTACACCTATGCCGCAGAACTGGCCGATGATGGCCGTACTGAAGATGACTTCGCCTACATGCGCAGTGATCGTGAATACCGCAACCTGCTGCTGATGGAAATGCCGAAGGGCGACTTCGCCTATTCGCAGGTACGTCAGCTGTTTGCTGATGTGTACTACACCCTGGTGCTGCCGGAACTGCTGCATTCCAAGGATGAAACCCTGTCCGCAATTGCGGCCAAAGGCATCAAGGAAACCAAATACCACCTGCGTCGCAGCCGTGAATGGGTACTGCGTCTGGGTGATGGTACCGAAGAAAGCCACAAGCGTACGCAGAAAGCGGTTGATTCTCTGTGGGGTTACACCCATGAGATGTTCGATATGGACGAAACCGAGCAGATGCTGGCAGACGCCGGTATTGCGGTAGACGTGTCCAAGCTGCGTGATGCATGGCACAAGATGGTCAGCGACATTCTCACTGAAGCAACACTGACAGTGCCGGAAGATGGTTGGGCAGTGCGTGGTGGCCGTACCGGTTATCACACCGAGAATCTGGGTCACATGCTGACCGAGATGCAGATCGTGCACCGCTCTTACCCGGGTTGTCAGTGGTAAGCGCAAGCTGCCAGGAATAAGAATCATGAATGAAATCTCACTGATGCCAGAAGAGCAGTACCGGCGCCTCCAGCAGCGCAATGCCGCTGAGGTGAAGGAGCTTTGGGACCTGCTCGACCAAGTCAAGGATCCTGAAGTGCCGGTGCTGAGCATTTGGGATCTGGGGATCTTGCGTGATGTCGAGCGTGATGGTGACCGCGTTGTTGTCACCATTACACCGACTTACTCGGGTTGCCCGGCGATGAACACCATTACCGACGATGTCATCGCGGCGCTCAAGGCCAGTGGTTATGACGACGTCGAAGTGAAAACCAAGCTGTCGCCGGCCTGGAGCTCGGAGTGGATGTCGCCGGAAGGGCGGCGCAAGCTGCGCAACTACGGTATCGCGCCGCCTGAAGATGCCGAGCTGGATGAGGACGGTCTGACACCGGACGCCCATGCTCAGTGTCCGCATTGCGGATCACGCAACACCCGCAGAATCAGTGAGTTTGGCTCCACCGCCTGTAAGGCGCTGTTTCAGTGCAACGACTGCAATGAGCCTTTTGACTATTTCAAAAAGATATAAGGTGAAGCAATGTCTGACACCAATTTCTACACGCTGAAGATTGCCGAAGTGCAGCCGGAAACCGATTCGGCCATCAGCGTGACCTTTGCTGTACCGGAAGAGCTGACCGAGAAATTCAAGTTCATTCAGGGTCAGTTCCTGACCCTGCGTGCCATGATCGATGGTGAAGATGTCCGTCGTTCTTACTCCATCTGCTCCGGCGTAACCGATGGCCACATGCGTGTGGGTATCAAGCGTGTCGATGGCGGCAAGTTCTCCAACTACGCCAACGATCACTTCAAGCCGGGCATGGATATCGAAGTGATGCCGCCGCAGGGCAACTTCTACACCGAGCTGAACCCGAACAACGCGAAGAACTACATGTGCATCGCGGCCGGCTCCGGCATCACGCCGATGATTTCCATCATGAAGTCCGTGCTGGATATTGAGCCCAACAGCAAGGTGACCCTGATTTACGGTAACCAGCGCTCCAACACCGTGATGTTCAAAGACGAGCTGAACTTCGTTAAGAACCGCTACATGGATCGCTTCCAGTGGATCAACATCATGGACTATGAAGACCAGGGTGCTGACCTGCTGAACGGCCGTATCGATAACAAGAAGGGCTATGCGCTGCAGAAAGCCGGTCTGATCGATATCAAGAATACCGATGAAGCCTTCATCTGTGGTCCTGAAGCGATGATGACCGAAGTATCGCGCGGCTTCCGTATGGAAGGTCTGAGCGACGACCAGATCCATTATGAGCTGTTTGCCAGCTCGTCTGCTGATGCTCAGGCAACCCTGGAAAAGGCTCAGGCGCGTGTAGCACAGTACGGCGAAGAGAAGATGAGCAAGGTCACCGTCGTTGCCGATGGCCGCTCTGTCATGTTTGATCTGGCTACGGTTGGTCAGAACATTCTGGATGCTGGCATGGACGTGGGTATGGACCTGCCTTATTCCTGCAAGGCCGGTGTATGCTCCACCTGCAAGTGTAAGCTGGTGAAAGGTGAGGTAGAGATGGACATCTCTCACGGCCTTGAAGAACACGAGATTGAAGCGGGATACGTACTGAGCTGTCAGGCGCACCCGATCACCGATGAGGTGATGCTGGACTTCGACCAGCGCAACTGATTCAGCGACACGAAAAGCCCCGCACCAGCGGGGCTTTTTGCGTTTATTGACCCGGGTTTTCCTGTGCCGGCTCCACCTTTTTCACGCTTTCGATGACCACTGCCTCAACCGGAACGTTGCGGTGATAGCCCCGGGTCTCTGTCTTGACCTGACCGATCCTTTCTACAGTCTCCATGCCTTCGGTGACCCGGCCGAAGACGGTATAGCCCGGCCTTCCCGGCATGCCATCCAGCCGGCGATTATCGACCAGATTGATAAAAAACTGAGACGTTGCACTGTCGGGATCACGCGTGCGTGCCATGGCAATGCTGCCCCGACGGTTGCTCAGCCCGTTATTGGATTCGTGTTGGATGGGTGCCCCGGTTTGCCTGGGCTGCATGTCTGGCGTAAACCCCCCGCCCTGAATCATGAACCCCGGTATTACGCGGTGAAAGGTCAGCCCGTTGAAATGACCCTGTTCTGCGTAATTCAGAAAGTTGCGTACGGTAATTGGCGCCTTGTCGGCATTCAGCTCAAGCCTGATGGTGCCGGCAGAGGTTGTCATCTCAACCTGAACGGGCGGGGCTGTATCGGCCATGACCAGCGAGCTGGCGAAAAGCAGTGGGGTAACTATCTGTTTTAGCATGGTAAACTCTCAACTGTCGGGGACAGGCGTCAAGTATGTTAGTCTGGCTGCGGTATTTGAACGTACTATAACGTATATACCCATTGGCGAGCATTGGGCTTTTGTGCTTGAGTGCCAGTTGAGAGATCTACTTCACCTGAAGCTGAACGGGTGGCTCTCCGTTAACCAGAATGGAGTCCTGCATGGGCGATGTGATTGCACAAACCAGCGAAGCACCCGGTTGCAATGGCTGTAGTGTGCCGCTTGATTTTGATTTTACCTTTGCCTTCCAACCCATCGTCGATGTCGCTCAGGGCAACGTGTATGGCTATGAAGCACTTGTACGAGGCGTCGATGGCCAGGGCGCAGGCGAGGTGCTGTCTCGGGTCAATGATGAAAACCGATATGCTTTCGATCAGGCCTGCCGGGTGAAGGCAATCGCGCTGGCGGCCAGACTCGGGCTGAAACAGGTGCTCAGCATCAACTTCCTGCCCAATGCCGTTTACTCGCCGGAGCACTGCATCCGCAGTACTCTGGCGGCCGCTCAGGAGCATAACCTGCCCATTGAACAGATCATGTTCGAGATTACCGAATCGGAGCGGGTGCACGATACGGCCCACCTCAAGCGCATCTTCGAATACTATCGAGCCCAGGGGTTTGTTACGGCGCTGGACGATTTTGGTGCCGGCCATGCCGGCCTGAGTTTGTTGGCAGGCTTTATTCCGCACATCCTGAAGCTGGATATGGAACTGGTGCGTGATGTGGACCACTCGGAAGTCAAGCAGGTCATCGTGGAAGGCCTGATGGAAATCTGCAACCGCCTGGGGATCACCGTGCTCGCGGAAGGCGTTGAAACCCGTGCGGAGATGGAGTTTTTCCGCGCTCATGGAGTGCGCCTCATGCAGGGATACTATTTTGCCAAGCCCGGGTTTGAATGCCTGCCAGAGCCGGCCAACCTGCCGCTTATTTAGCAAGCGGCCCCGGTTTGCCGCGGGCGGGGGCCTAATGGAGGTGCAAAGGATCCGTGACTACCCGAAGGAGCGATTGCGTTGAAGTGACAGCCAGAGGGGTTCGTTATGCTTGAGCTGATCCGAATCCGGGGCTTTGTTGCATTCATTCTGGTTGCCTTCATCAATGCCTTTATCGATCTTGGACACAAGATCATCATCCAGAACACGCTTTTCAAAACCTACGACGGTGATGTGCAGATCATGCTCACGGCCGTTGTAAACGGTCTTATTCTGCTGCCGTTCATCCTGCTGTTTACCCCGGCCGGCTTTGTATCCGATCGTTTCTCCAAGCCTCGGGTCATGCAGGCCACGGCCTGGGGAGCGGTGCTGATTACCGCGCTCATTACTCTGAGCTATCACCTGGGCTGGTTCCTCTTTGCGTTTGCACTCACGTTCATTCTGGCAGTTCAAAGTGCGCTTTACTCGCCAGCAAAATACGGGTTCATTCGGGAGCTGCTGGGGGCCGAGCGGCTGAGTGAGGGTAACGGCTGGGTACAAGCCACCACCATGGTCGCCATTCTGAGCGGCATCGTGGTGTTCTCGGCCCTGTTTGAAAGCCTGCTGGAAGGCAGTGAGTATGCCGATCCGGGCTTGCTGCTGCAGTCCATTGCACCACTGGGGTACCTCCTGTTTGCCGGCGCACTTTTGCAGCTGTTACTGACCTGTCGGCTGCCTCTGTTCCCGGCCCGCAAGCCGGACATGAAGCTGGACGTTCAGGACTACATAAAAGCACGGAGCCTGAAGGCTAACCTCCGTTTACTGATCGCCAAGCCGGTGATCATTCAGTCTGTGATCGGCCTCGCCCTGTTCTGGTCGATTAGCCAGGTGATGCTGGCGGTGTTTCCGGCCTATGTCGAAGCGCGCTATCAAGAGCAAAATACCTTCTTCATTCAGGGCATCATGGCGCTGGCGGGTGTGGGGATTATGCTCGGGTCCGTGATAGCGGCTCGCCTGTCGCGCCACTATATCAATGCAGGGCTGATCCCGCTCGGTGCCTCAGGGGTTGCGCTGGGGCTTTGGCTGCTGCCATTGAGTGCCGAACTGGTCTGGACGGCTCCCGTGTTTTTGCTGATCGGTGTCAGTGGTGCACTCATGACCATCCCGCTGAACGCGCTGATTCAGTTCAACGCGCGTGAAGATCGGCTTGGGCGGGTGTTGGCTGGCAATAATTTTATTCAAAACCTGTCCATGCTAGCCTTTCTGGGGGTAACTGTTCTGAGCGCCTGGTGGACGATATCGGCTGAGCGCCTTATCTGGGTGCTATTCGTGGTCGCGCTGTTGGGTGCGCTGTATGCTGTCGTTCGCCTGCCACATGCACTCTTGCGGGTGCTGGTCTCGGCACTGGTCAAGCGGCGCTACAACCTGCGTGTACTTGGCTTCGAACACCTGTCGAGCAGGCGTGGTGGCACCCTGCTACTGGGCAATCATATCAGCTGGCTTGACTGGGCCATGGTGCAGATGGCGTGCCCCCGTCACGTACACTTTGTGATGGAGCGCTCGATCTATGAACTCTGGTATCTGCGCTGGTTCATGGACCTGTACGGCGTGGTGCCCATTTCAGCCCGTGGCCCCAGAGCGGCCATGCAGGAGGTGCGCAAACTGCTGGCGGATGGCAAGGTGGTGTGCCTGTTTCCGGAAGGGGCGATCAGCTACAGCGGGCAGCTGGGAAGCTTCAAGCGCGGCTTCGAGCGCATTCTGGCCGACAGCAGCGCCGATACGCTGGACGCCTGCATTATCCCGTTCTACCTGCGCGGGCTCTGGGGGAGCCGCTTTTCCCGCTCCAGTGAGCGCCTGAAACGGGGTGAGGCCAAGCGGCTGAAGCGGGACGTTATCGTTGCGTTCGGGGCCGAGATGCCGATCAATAGCCGAGCACCGGAGGTCAAACAGCAAGTCCTCCGGCTGTCTGTGCAGGCCTGGAATGAATACACCGACTCCCTGCCAACGTTGCCGTGCGCTTTCATTCGGACTGCGAAGGCAAGCCCTTCGGAATGGGCCCTGACCGATCTGAATGGCCCGGTGCTGTCGCATAAGCGACTGTTAACGGCGTGTATCCTGTTTTGCCGTCGCATGCGGGCCATTCCCGAGCAGAATCTGGGGCTATTGCTGCCAACGGCTGCCGGTGGTGCCATTGCCAATATGGCGGCGCTGATGGCGGGCAAAACGGTCGTCAATCTCAATTACACGGCGTCCGAGGAGGCCCTTCTGAGTGCGATCGAGCAGGCGGGTATCAAAACACTGGTGACATCGGACACCTTTCTGCAGCGCCTGTCACAGCGAGGTGTGCACCTCGATGCCGTGCTGAGCGCGGTCAGGGTGATCAAGCTCGAGCCGGTCAAGGCCGAAATCGGCAAAATCGAATCGCTGCTCACGCTGCTGCAAGTCATCCTGTCCCCGCGTGCCATGCTCGAGTGGCGCTACTCCGGTCGGGCACGACTCGATGATACGGCGGCTATCCTGTTTTCATCGGGCAGTGAAGGGGCACCCAAAGGGGTAATGCTGAGCCATCGCAACATGATGGCCAACCTGAAGCAGATTTCTGCCGTGCTGAACGTGCGGGAAGATGACTGCATCATGGCAACACTGCCCATGTTTCATGCCTTTGGCCTGACCGTCACCTCTATGCTGCCGCTGGTGGAGGGGATCCCGCTGGTATGCCATCCGGACCCCACCGATGCGGTCAATATCGGCAAGGCCGTTGCTCGCTATCGTGCCACGGTGATGTGCGGGACCAGTACCTTCCTCAACCTTTATGTGCGCAATGAGCGACTGCATCCGCTGATGTTCGAGTCATTGCGAGTGGTCGTGGCAGGGGCTGAAAAGCTCTCACCACAGGTCAAACAGCGTTTTGAAGCGCGCTTCAAGGCACCGGTTCTGGAAGGGTATGGCTGTACCGAAACCACACCGGTGGCCAGTGTTAATCTGCCTGACCATCTTGATACCCAGTGGTGGAACGTGCAGGTAGGCGAGAAGCCGGGAACGGTCGGTATGGCGCTGCCCGGCTCCATGTTTCGTATCGTTGACCCGCAGACACTGGAGCCTTTGCCGACAGGAGAGGATGGCCTGATCCTGCTGGGCGGCAGCCAGATCATGAAAGGGTATCTGAATGACCCGGAGCGCACCCGGGAGGTGGTTATTCAGAGTGCAGGGCTGCGCTGGTACAAGACCGGTGACAAGGGGCATCTGGATGAAGACGGCTTTCTGACCATTATCGATCGTTACTCCCGTTTCGCAAAAGTCGGCGGCGAGATGATTTCACTCGGTGCCGTTGAGCAGCAGGTACGAGCGGTGCTGGGTGAGGACCAGGCACTGGCTGCGGTCGCTGTACCGGACGACAGAAAGGGCGAGCGGATATTGCTGCTGGTCGAGCAGCGTGACGCGGAGGCGGTTGCGCGTCAGTTGCGTGAGGCCAGAATTCCACCCTTGATGCGACCGGCATCGGTATATCGGGTCGAGCAGGTGCCGGTGTTGGGCAGCGGCAAACCGGATCTGGCCCACGCACGTCACCTGGCACTGGAATTGAGTGGCTGTTCTCAGGCATAATCTTGACTAAATAGGTAGGAATTAAGCCGTCGGGTGTGAGGAGTTGTTATGGCAGAGCTGAATGCTCAGCACGTTGAGGCTGTTATTGCCGGTTATGTGGATCCGGTGCTGGGGCAGGACTACGTCTCGGCCGGGTGTATCGGAGAGTTGAAAGTTGAAGGCTCGCGACTGTCGCTTGAGCTGGTATTGCCCTTTGCCTGCAGCAGTCAGCATGACCTCATCAAGCAGGTGTTGACGCAGCGGCTTGAAGAGGCTTTTCCGGGCACTCAGGTGGAGGTCGCCGTCCGCCAGCAGATAGAGGCTTTCCCCAGCGCTCGCAAGCTGCCGGGTCTGGCCGGCGTGCGCAACATTATTGCGGTCGCCTCCGGCAAGGGTGGTGTCGGTAAATCAACCACCACGGTTAACCTGGCGCTGGCGCTGGCGGCGGAAGGTGCCCGGGTCGGTATTCTGGATGCGGATATTTACGGGCCCAGTCAGGGCATGATGCTGGGGGTGCCTGAGGGCGAACGGCCTGAAACGGCAGAAGAAAAGTACTTTCGCCCCATTGAGCGCCATGGTGTGCAGTCCATGTCCATGAGCTATCTGGTGGATGAAAATACTCCGATGGTATGGCGTGGCCCCATGGTCAGCGGCGCCGTGCAGCAGCTGCTGAACCAGACACTCTGGGACGAACTGGACTACCTGCTGATCGATATGCCGCCGGGCACGGGGGATATCCAGCTGACACTGGCGCAGCGCGTGCCGGTTACGGCCGCTGTTATCGTGACCACGCCTCAGGATATTGCGCTGCTGGATGCACGCAAGGGGATTGAGATGTTCCGCAAGGTGGACATTCCCGTGTTGGGCATCATTGAAAACATGAGTGTTCACATTTGCTCAAACTGCGGCCACGAAGAAGCCCTGTTTGGAGCCGGTGGGGGAGAGTCCATCGCGCGGGCGTATGAAACAGAGCTGCTGGGGCAGCTGCCACTGGCGCTGGCCATTCGCGAGCAGACTGACAGTGGCAAGCCCTCGGTCGTGGCTGACCCGAACGGCACCCATGCCGAACGCTATCGTGAGATCGCGCGCAAGACGGGGGCCTTGTTGGCAAAAAAACGCAGCAGTGAGGGGAACTCAATCCCCAATATCGCAGTCGAAGTTGATTAGTACAGCGAGATGTATTTATCCGCCCCTTCGCCTCCGTCGGGGCGGTTTTTTTTGTCCAAATCCGTTAGAATAGCCGGCTGCATCCATAACAGACCGTCTCAGGGTGAACGCAACATGGGTATTAAGTCGGACAGCTGGATTCGCCGCATGGCAAGCGAGCATGGCATGATTGAGCCGTTTGAAGGTGGCCAGGTACGTCGGGTGAACGATCAGCCGATCGTGTCCTACGGTACTTCAAGCTACGGTTATGACGTGCGCTGTGCCGATGAGTTCAAGATTTTTACCAATATCAACTCATCGATCGTTGATCCCAAGCACTTCGATGAGGGCAGCTTTGTCGATGTCCAGTCGGATGTCTGCATCATTCCGCCCAACTCGTTTGCCCTTGCACGGACGGTTGAATACTTCCGCATTCCCCGCGATGTGCTCACCATCTGTCTGGGCAAAAGCACCTATGCCCGCTGTGGCATCATCGTCAACGTGACACCGCTCGAGCCGGAGTGGGAAGGCCACGTGACACTCGAGTTCTCCAACACAACACCGCTGCCTGCACGTATCTATGCGCATGAAGGCGTGGCCCAAATGCTGTTCCTGGGTGCGGATGAGGTCTGTGAAACCTCCTACCGTGACCGCAAGGGCAAATATCAGGGCCAGACCGGTGTGGTTGTGCCTCGCACTTGAACATTCATTCGTGACGCTGGGTATACATGATTTTCAAACCTGACCTGGAACAGATCAATGCGTTCTGGCAGCGTCTGGAGCAGACGCTCGACCAGTTGCTGCAGAGCCAACAGGGCATGCAGTTCGATGCTGAGAATCTGCTGAACACCTACCGTGACAGTCTGCAGAAGATTGACCGCAACCTGACGTTCCATTTTGAACAGGAACATGAAGAAGGTCCGGTAGAGATGATTTTCGGCTGTGACGGCTATCCGGAGTCAATACATTCCGTATTGAGTCTGGTGGGGGCTGCCCCCAATCTCGATGGCATCAGCATCCGTGCTTTCAATCACCGTCACGACCCGGTGCCCTCATGCGTCAACATGGGGGATGAGTTTTGTGATATTGATGATTTCTGGTGTTCCGTCAAAACGGTCAACGGCAAAATGCAGCTGACCGTCTATCTTCAGGATGCGCCCCGGATTCTCGAGATGGACCCCAGGGTTGAAGCGGTCATGATCTTCCTCGATGCCCTGATTGGCGAATATGAACTGATGACCCGTATCTGGGCGCTGGACTGGTGTGATCTGCCCAGGGATCCGGTCGATTTTGGCCTGATTCCGCTGCGTCAGCTGCGAGATGCATTTGACAAATTGAAAGACGACGTAAAACCTGTGGGTATTACGCTTCACTGATCCTCCCCATTTGCCTGAGGTGCCAATGAGCCAGCAGCTTGCAGACCTGATGGAGCGCGTCCGTAAACGTTACGTGCGCGCCATGCAGGACAATGGTCAGCATGAACCCTACCTGACGGCGCACCGTGTGTGTCAGTCGATGCTGAACCTCTCCTCCGCTGATCTGGCCGCCCTCGTGGTGGAAGACCCCAAGCTGCTTTCCGCCCGTGCCGGTGAACTGGTGGAGGATCCGGCGGAAGTCGAAAACCCCAGCGTTGGCGTGATTATCTGCAGCAATATCTGCGCGGCCGCGCTGGAAGGGCTGCTGGCAGTGGCGGTAAACCGAGAGTGGCTGGCCGTGGATGAGGAAGACCGCATCCTGGTCGATGCCTGGGAGCTCGACAACGTGCCCGAGGTGCGCAGTGTTGACTACAGCGATGTCGAAGGCCCCAACTTCGAGCAACGAGGAAACAGTCAACTCAGCCTGTTGTTCAACGCAGCCGAGAATGAGTTCATGAAACGCCTGGGTGAGGCGCCGCATGATGCCTACCAGCTGGCGCTGCAGGTGTCGTCAGACTATGTCGTCTTTGCGCCGGAGGATCTGGCCCCTTTGATTGAAGAAAACCCGCTTCTGCTGGGGCTGCGTCCTGATGGGCTGGTTGATGAGGACCTGTTTGAAGGCGACCCGCCGGCAGGTTTGGTGATCAGCGCGCATCTGACCGAAATGCTGCTGCAGCAGTTGCTGGAGCGGGCGCAGGAAGAGGGGGCGCTGGCACTGGACAGCTCGGGGCAGGTGATTATTCCCGAATCGGAAGATGACAACCCGACCCTGCATTGACCCGGCTGTAAGAGAGTTCAGATACAAAAAAAGGGGCTGAGAGTATCAGCCCCTTTTTTGTGCTTTGAGCGAGTTCAGCTTGCGTCCAGCCACTCATCGAGGGCGTACAGGTCATCCGGGCTGAGTGTGCCCAGCTGCAGCTTGAAGCTGAACAGGGTGGAGACGTGGTTGAAGCGCGCAGTGGCGTAGTCCAGTCGTGCCTGATACAGCGCCTGCTCGGCCTGCAGCACATCGACCACGTTGCGGGTACCCACATTGAAGCCTTCTTCTGTGGCCCGCAGCGCAGTTTCCCGTGACTTGATGCTCTGCTGGCGTGCCTTGACACTTTCAACACTGGTCTGAAGGTCTCGCAGCAGAGAGCGCGTCTCTTCCGTAACCGTGCGGTACTGGTCTTCATGGTCAAAACGGGCCGCATTCACGCCCTGTTCCGCCTGACGTACGCGGGAGCTGTTGGCGCCACCGGTGTACAGCGGCATGCTGAAAGTCAGGGCCACCGCGCTGTTGTCATCCCAGTCCTGAGCCTGAAACTCAGACTCGCTGTAGCCATAATTGGCCTGCAATTGAACCTTGGGGTGACGTCCTGCACGGGCGATCTGGGCATCTCGGCGGCTGATATCAACGCCCAGTTCGCTCAGTTTCAGTGCCAGATTGCCTTCACGAGCCTTCTCCAGCCAGGCTGTCGGGTCACGCGGGCTGATGGGGCTGATGGGGTAGTCTTCCTTCAGAGCATCAATTGCCGAGACGGGCTGGCCGCTGAGGCGCTCCAGTGCCTCATAGCTGTTGGCCAGTGCACCTTCCGCATCAATGCGTTGTACCACGGCGTTGTCGAATGAAGCCTGGGCTTCCTGCACGTCGGTGATGGCAATCAGACCTACATCAAACTGGGCGTTCACCTGATCCAGGCGTCGCTTCAATGCGCGCTCCTGCGCCCGTGCCGTGTCCAGAGCGCTGCTGGCATTGAGCACGCCGAGGTACGCATTGACGGTGCGCAACACCAGCTGCTGCTGGGCAAAATCGTAGTTCAGCTGAGCCTGCTGGGACACCATCTTGCTCTTCTGGTACCCATACCAGGCGGCGGAATCAAAAACGGGCTGAACCAGAGAAACCTGCCAGGCGCGATCATCTGCTTCCTGATCCAGCAGCCCGCTGTCGGCCTGTGTGATACTGCCGGTGGCGCTGACCTGCGGCAGCAGGCCGGCCTTACCCTGTGGCAGGGCTTCCTGGCCTGCCAGATAGCGGGCTTCGGCAGCCTTGAGCTGCGGATCGTTGGCCAGTGCCTGACGGTACAGGTCAGCCAGTGCTGCCGCCTGAACCTGGCCGGTGGCCAGCGCACCAGCGATGAGTACCGGAATGCAATGTTGCTTCAGTAATTTCACGATTCTTGGCTTCCCTTATCGATGTGCAGGGTCGGGCTCGACCTGAACAAAGTTGCGTTTCCCGAAATAACTATAGACGGTTGGAATAATGAACAATGTCAGCAGGGTACCAAACAGCATACCGCCGACAATGACCCAGCCGATCTGCTGGCGTGATTCGGCACCCGCGCCAAATGCAACTGCCAGCGGCATGGCACCCAGTACGGTGGCACCCGTGGTCATCAGAATGGGGCGCAGGCGCAGTGAAGCGGCTTCCAGTACGGCTTTCTGCAGTGCTACGCCCCGGTCCTGCAGCTGGTTGGCAAACTCGATAATCAGAATGCCGTGCTTGGTCACCAGACCAATCAGCGTGACCAGACCGATCTGACTGTAGATACTGAGCGAACCGCCTGAAAAGTGCAGTGCGGCCAGTGCGCCTGCCAGTGCCGGCGGCACGGCCAGCATGATGATCAAGGGGTTCTTGAAGCTCTCGAACTGGGCAGCCAGGACCAGGAAGATAAAGACCAGTGCCAGCGCGAAGGTGGTCTGCAGCGTATTGCTGGACTCCTTGAATTCGCGGGACTGGCCCGCGTAGTCGTAGAGAGCATCCGGCGCGATCTCTTTCAGGCTCTGCTCCATGAACGTGAGCGCTTCACCCAGGCTGTAGCCGGGCGCCAGCATGGCCTGAATCTTGACCGCCTTGAGCTTGTCAAAGTGGTTAAGCTCCTTGGCGGTAATGGTTTCTTCCACATCGACCAGGTTGGCCAGCTGAATCATGTCGCCCTCGGCACCGCGCACATAGAGATCCGTCAGGTCACCGGGCACACGGCGGTTGGCGTCATCCAGCTGCAGGATCACATCGTACTGCTCGCCATCCTGCTTGTAGCGGGTCAGGTCGCGACCGGCCATGAAGGTTTCCAGTGCACGCCCAATGCTGTCTACATTGATGCCCACGTCAGACACCTTGTCCCGGTTCAGCGTGATGCTGAGTTCAGGCTTGTTGAGCTTCAGGTCGGTGTCAGGCTGTGCCAGTCCCGGGTTCTCGGCCATCTTCGCCAGCATCTGGTTGGCAATGACGTTGAGCTCATCATAGCCCGCGGTGGTCTGAATGATGAACTCGACCGGTCGGGAGATAATGCTCTGACCCAGTGAGGGCGGGTTCATGGCAAAGCTCATGTTACCGGTGACGCCGCCATACAGCTGCGGTGTCAGGCTATCGGTGATGGCCTGCTGCTTGCGCTCGCGCTCGGACCAGTCTTCCAGTCGCAGGAAGGTGAGCGAGTTGGTTTCGCTCGGAAAACCCACCACGCCGAAGTAATACATGCCTTCGGGGACCTGGCCTACGATCTGCTCAACCTGACGGGCATAGCGGTCAACATAGTCGACCGATGAGCCTTCCGGCGAGATTGAAAAGGTCATGATGGTGCCGCGGTCCTCCACAGGCGCAAGCTCCTGCGGGAGTTGCTGGTAGAAGAAGTAGCCCGCACCTGCGCTGGCCGCCATCAGGACGATGGCCAGCAGACGGGAGCGGAGCACCCGGCCCAGCAGTGTCTGGTAGCCACGGCTGAGTGCGTTGAGCCAGCCTTCAATGAGATTGAACAGCGCGCTGTGCCGTGTTTCATGGTGCAGTAGACGTGAGCAGAGCATCGGCGACAGGGACAGTGCAATGAAGGTGGAGACGACGACCGAGCCGGCCAGTGTCAGGGCGAATTCGGTAAACAGTTTGCCGGTGCGCCCGGTACTGAATGCGACCGGAACAAACACGGCGACCAGCGTGGCGGTCGTGGCAATGACCGCAAAGCCGATCTCGCGAGCACCCTTGAAGGCTGCCTGAATGGGGGGCAGGCCTTCCTCCACGTGACGATAAATATTCTCCAGCATCACGATGGCATCATCCACCACCAGGCCGATGGCCAGTACCAGTGCCAGCAGGGTCAGCGTGTTGATGGAAAAACCCATCAGGGCCATCATGGCGAAGGCGCCGATCAGTGACAGCGGGATGGTAACGACCGGGATCAGCGTCGCTTTCACGTTGCGCAGGAAGAAGAAAATGACCAGCACAACCAGCACGCCGGCTTGCCAGAGTGTGGTAAATACGGAGTCGATAGACTCTTCGATAAACAGTGAAGAGTCGTAGCCGACCTGAGCATGCATGCCTTCCGGCAGGTTGCGGTCGATCTCTTCCAGCATCTTGCGCACGCCGGCCGAAACGTCCAGCGGGTTGGCCGTAGACTGTTTGATAACACCCAGTGCAACCGCCGTATCACCGCTGAAACGGGCAATATTGCGCTCCGATTCCGGGGCGATTTCAACGCGAGCCACGTCCTGAATGCGCACCGGATAGCCGTCATCGTTGCGAATAATAACGCGCTCGAATTCTTCAACGGTATTCAGATCGGTTTGCGCAAGGACAGTGAACTCACGCTCACGGCTCTCAATTCGGCCGGCAGGGATCTCAACATTCTGTGCACTCAGGGCCGCCTCAATGTCCTGAGGCACGATGCGGTAGGCCGCCATTTTCTGAGGATCCAGCCAGATCCGCATGGCGTAGCGCCGTTCGCCAACAATCATCACACTGGCAACACCGGGGACCGTCTGCAGCGGGTCTTTGACCCGGTTTTCGGCGTAGTCGGTCACCTCCATGGTGTCATGGATTTCCGATGACAGGGCGATCCAGATAATCGGCTGGGCATCGGCCTCGGATTTGGCCACTACCGGCTCGTTGATGTCGTCCGGCAGTTGGCCGCGCACACGGCCGACACGGTCGCGCACTTCGCTGGCGGCATCGTCCGGGTCACGCTTGAGGTCAAAGGTGACCGAGATCTTGCTCTCCTCAGAGCGGCTGATCGAAGTGATGTAATCGATCCCCTCGATGCCGGATAAAGAGTCCTCGATGATCTTGGTCACCTGAGACTCGATGATGGATGCGCTGGCACCGGGATAGACCGTTTCGACCGATACGACCGGCACGTCAATCTTGGGATACTCGCGTACTGTCAGGCGGTCGTATGCGATCAGCCCGACCAGCAGGACGAGCAGACTCATGACGGTCGCCAGAACCGGGCGTTTGATGCTGATATCGGAGAGTATCATGCGTCCTTGCCTTCACCTGTCTCTTGAGTGGGGAATACCGGCGTGATGGGCATGCCCGGCCGCAGCTTCAGGTGGCCCGCCGTGACGATGACATCACCCGCTTCTATGCCGGAGACAATCTGAACTTCGCCATAGCGGCGGGCACCCGTTTCGACCGGGGTCAGGCTGACCTGCTGCTGCTCGTTCATGCGCATCAGGAATGTCTTGTCACCATCCAGAATCAGGGCCTGTTCGGGCACGACCAGAGCATGATCATTCTGTTCAACCGGGATCAGGATGCGGACAAACAGGCCGGGCTTCAGTGTACCCTCCGGGTTGGGGACGCGTGCGCGAACCTGAACATTATGGCTGTTGGGGTTAACGGAGGGGGCAATTGCGTAAATAGTGCCCTTCAGCGGTGTGGCGCGAAACGCATCGACCGTGATGTCGATGGTCTGGCCAGTGCTCAGCTTGTCCAGGTGACGCTCGGGTATACTGAATTGCACCTTCAGGCGACTTGTATCCGCCAGTTCAACCAGTGACTGACCGACGCTGACAAAATCGCCCGGGCTTACCTGTCGCAGGCCAAGCGTGCCTTCAAAGGGTGCACGGACAGTCATCTTGTCCAGTCGCGTCTGGGCCAGCGCCAGCTCGGCACGGTCGACCTGAAGCTGTGCAAGCTTGCCATCACGGTCCGTCTGGGAGCCGACCCGCTTTTGCAGCAGGCTCTCGGAGCGCTCATATTCCAGCTGGCTCAATCGCACACGGGCACGGGCCTGCTCAAGTGCGGCTTCGTAGATGGCGCTGTCCAGCTTGATCAGGGGTTGGCCGGCGTTGACCTGCTCACCCTCGTCAAACAGGATCTGACTGATGCGTCCGCTCTGCTCTGGACTGAGCATGACGGATTCATTGGCTTCCAGCACCCCAACGGCACTGATGCGGGTATCCAGCTGCTGGGCTTCGACGCGAATGACTTCGGCCGGAAGGCCCTGCGGCTTGCCCGAGCCTTCTTCGGCTGCAGCCAGGCTGCTGAATGTTGCCAGGATAAATAGAAGTGTATGCGATAGTGGCTTCATGCTGTTCTCTTGGGGGCTTCTTCCAGATTGAGTGATGTTGATGGCGGGAGCAGGTGCTCCCACAACATCTCGACGGCGTGATAGAGCGGTTCCAGGCTGTCTTCCGTTCGCATGCGAAGCAAGGCGCCTTGCCAGTAATCCCAAACCATGGTGGCCAGTTGTGTCGGTGACAGATCGCACCGGACACTGCCTTCCTGCTGACACACCGCCATATCCTGTTCGATCATGGCGGTAATTCGGGCAATAGAGCGTTGAATGGCGGCACGGAACTCGGGGGATGCCAGCGACATTTCACCGGCGAGATTGGCGAGCAGACAGCCCAGGCGCTCATGCTCCTGATCAAATTCTTCCAGCAGTTTAAGCATCATGGACTTGATCTTGTGTGCATGCAGTCCCTTGAGTTGGGCAAATTCATGTGCCCAGCGGTCCATTTCCAGCGCCTGGTAGTGTTCAACCACTTCAATGGCGAAGGGTTCCTTGCCACCAAAGTAGTTGTAGAAGGAGCCTCTGGAGACATCGCAGGCGTCCAGAATCATGCTCAGGCTGGTGCCGTGATAGCCGTACCGCTGGAACAGGGCGTGGCCTTTTTCCAGCAGAAACTCACGACTGTGTGTGGGAGGTCGCCCTCGAGTCATAATTAAACCAATCGTTCTATTAAGTCTCTATTGTGAGACTTTAGACTGGTCAGTTCAATAACTTTATGGGGCGATATTGGCAACGGTCAGTTGCCGCTTTTCGCCTTTCTCAACCGCTGGTCGGCGAGCAGCAGCAGCTCATCGCCACTGCCTCGTGCTTCGCTCAGGGCTGCGGAGCCAAAGCGAGACTCAAAGGGGCGGTCCAGATGCCGGCTCATTTTGCGATTGACCTTTTCGAGCCTGTCGGCCAACGGTGGAGACAGGTCGTCATGGTGGAAGAGAATGACAAATTCATCACCACCAAAGCGAAACAGGTGGTCAGTTGGGCGGCAGATATGCCGGAGCTGGCCTGCGAAGGACTTCAATACCTCGTCGCCTGCACGCTGGCCAAGGCTCTGGTTGATCGCGGACAGGTTGTCGATGTCAATCATGGCCAGCAGAAAGTCCTGTGACTGGCCGGTAAAGCGACGCTCACAATACTTGAGCTGCTGATCCAGCGCGTCTCGGGTTGCCAGGCCGGTGAGTCTGTCGGTCGGCAATTTGCTGGATGCTTCCTGTCGGGCCTCGGGGCGGTCATGCCAGGCGGCAATCAGCTGCGCGCATGCCTGCAGAACCAGCAGGCACTCCAGCGGTGATTTGGCATGCTTATCCGGTGCCATCAGCGTGAAGTGGCCCAGGGGGTGGCCGTGTGAAGCGTCAACCCGGCAGGCGATGGGACCGCTCTCATCCGGTTCGACGTAAGCAGACAGGCGGTCACCTGTATAAAGCCTGGCTGCAATCGGGTCAGATTCCAGTGGCAGTGTTTCCGGTGCCCGGTAATGACCTGTCTCGAAACGACCGACCCGGTTCAATGCGTGGTTGCCGGACAGTTTGCTGCCGGTAACATGGGTGCGTCCCAGCAGCCTGGACAGTACTTCAGGCAGAACATGAAAGGGGTCCTGACCTTCCTGAAGCGCCTGTAATAACGGTTGTGTCACCTGTTGTCTCAGCGGCTCATCCAGCGGAGGCGCCTGCATGATCAGGCAGGTGTTGTCTTCCGTTGTGCGGGCAAATACCTGCCCAGCCAGCAGAGTGCAGGGAGATGCCGCGTTACTTGCCCAGTTCAGCAGTGCTGACTGGTCCTTGTCCGCAAGCTGGCGCCAGCCAAGGTTGTGCCATTTGAGTGTGTTGTCCTTGATCAGTGCGACCGGCGTGGGTGCATGCTCAAGCAATCGTGTGAGGGCAGTCGTCTTCATGAGCGGCTCGGAGCATTAACAGAGGGTGGAAACAAAACGCCCCGGCACAGGCCAGGGCGTTTTGAGTATCAGCGGCTCAGTGCAGCCTTGATACGGTCAGTTGCGTTTTCCAGCACGCTGAGGCTGGTGGCAAACGAGAGTCGCATGTTGCCGGGCGCGCCGAAAGCAGAGCCGGGTACCAGAGCAACACCGGCTTCCTTCAGCAGGAACTCGGCCAGTGCAATGTCGTCATCGAACTCGGGGCGTGAGTCGATCACTTTCTGGAAGTTGGGGAATGCATAGAAGGTACCGTCGGCACGGATGCACTCAACACCGTCGATTTCGTTCATGGCGTTGACAACAAAATCATGACGCTGACGGAATGCGCTCACCATCAGCTCGATGCACTCCTGAGGACCTTCCAGTGCTGCCTGAGCCGCCACCTGAGCGATGGAGTTCGGGTTGGAGGTGCTCTGAGACTGGATCTTCTTCATGGCGCCAATCAGCTTGGCCGGGCCTGCCGCATAGCCAATGCGCCAGCCGGTCATGGAATAGGCCTTGGAGACACCATTAAGCACCATGGTGCGGTCCTGCAGATCCGGGCAGGCATTAACGATGTTGCAGAAAGGTGCTTCCGTGAACAGGATGTGCTCGTACATATCATCGGTGGCAATGATGATATCCGGGTATTTCCGCAGTACCTCGCCGATGGCCTTCAGCTCGTCCAGCGTGTATGCCACACCGGACGGGTTGGACGGGCTGTTCAGCACGACCAGTCGTGTCTTCTCGTTGATGGCTTCGTCCAGCTGCTCAGGGGTGATCTTGAAGCGCTGCTCCTGAGTCGTGGGCAGAATAACCGGCTTCCCTTCGGCAACCAGAACCATATCGGGGTAAGACACCCAGTAGGGGGCCGGAATTACGACCTCGTCACCCGGGTTCAGCAGTGCCAGTGCCAGGTTGAAGAAGCTTTGCTTGCCGCCGCTGGAAACCAGAATCTGGTTGGGTTCGTACTTGAAACCGTTCTCGCGTTCGAACTTTTGAATAATCGCCTTCTTGAGGGCGGGGGTACCATCCACGGCGGTGTATTTGGTGAAACCGTCCTGAATAGCCTTGGTTGCCGCAGCCTTGATGTGCTCCGGGGTGTCGAAATCGGGCTCACCGGCACCCAGGCCAATAATGTCGTTACCGGCTGCGCGCAGTTCTGCGGCCCGGTTGGTCACGGCCAGTGTGGGTGAGGGTTTAATACTGTTCACGCGGTTGGAAAGTTGCACGTCCAAGCCTTGGTCCTCTCTATATTCGGTGCAAGGTATCCTTCAATGCATAGCTAGAAGAGCATACATCATTACTGTACGCGGCTGAACGCTTGCTGGCAAAAAAGCTGCAATCACGGGGCCTGAACGGCAGTCGGTTTAATACCGGAGCCGATAAGGCGTATACTCACCGGTCCATTGTCGGAGAGGAATACATGAAGCAAAGGTTCAAGGTCCAGTCAGCATTCGAGCCGGCGGGTGATCAGCCCAAGGCAATTGATAGCCTTGTGGACGGTCTGGAATCGGGTCTGGCAGCGCAAACGCTGCTGGGGGTAACAGGCTCGGGCAAAACCTTTACCGTGGCCAATGTGGTGGCTGCCGTGCAGCGACCCACCATTATCATGGCCCACAACAAGACACTGGCCGCCCAGCTTTATGGTGAGTTCAAGGAATTCTTCCCGGACAATGCGGTTGAGTACTTTGTCTCCTACTACGACTACTACCAGCCGGAAGCGTACGTGCCTTCTTCGGATACCTTCATCGAGAAGGATGCGTCCATCAATGACCATATTGAACAGATGCGACTGTCGGCTACAAAAGCGTTGCTGGAGCGGGATGATGCCATCATCGTCGCAACGGTTTCGGCGATATACGGTTTGGGGGATCCTCAGTCCTACCTCTCGATGATGCTGCACCTGGATCGTGGCGATGTGATTGACCAGCGTGACCTGCTGCGGCGTCTGGCAGAGCTCCAGTACACCCGCAACGATATCGAGTTCCACCGTGGTACCTACCGCGTGCGTGGTGATGTGATCGATGTGTATCCGGCCGAATCGGACAAGGATGCCATCCGGATCGAGCTGTTCGGGGATGAGGTGGATCAGATTGCATGGTTTGACCCGCTCACAGGCGAGGTGCTGCGCAAGGTGCCGCGGGCAACGATCTACCCCAAGACGCACTATGTGACCCCCAGAGAAACGCTGCTGGAGGCAACCGAACACATCAAGGTGGAGCTACAACAGCGTCTCAAGCAGTTGAAAGACAATAACAAGCTGGTTGAAGCCCAGCGGCTTGAGCAGCGCACCCTGTACGATATCGAGATGATTCTTGAGCTGGGGTACTGCTCGGGGATCGAGAACTATTCACGCTATCTGTCCGGGCGTGATCCCGGCCAGGCGCCACCGACCCTGTTTGACTACCTGCCCGACAATGCGCTGCTGGTGATTGACGAGTCACATGTGACAGTACCGCAGATCGGTGCCATGTATCGCGGGGACCGCTCGCGCAAGGAAACACTGGTCGAGTATGGCTTTCGCCTGCCCTCTGCGCTGGATAACCGTCCCATGAAGTTTGAGGAATGGGAGCGCATTTCCCCTCAGATGATCTTTGTGTCAGCGACACCGGGGAAATACGAAGCCGAACATGCTCAGCAGGTGGTTGAGCAGGTGGTGCGGCCAACGGGTCTGGTCGATCCGGTGGTTGAAGTGCGTCCGGCCAGTACCCAGGTCGATGACCTGCTGAGTGAAATCCACCGTGTCATAGCGCACAAGGAACGTGTTGTCGTCACGGTACTCACCAAGCGTATGGCGGAAGACCTGACTGAATATCTGGCAGAGCATGATATCAAGGTACGTTACCTTCACTCCGACATTGATACCGTGGAGCGCGTAGAGATTATTCGAGACCTGCGTATCGGCGAGTTTGATGTGCTGGTGGGGATCAACCTGCTGCGCGAAGGTATTGATATGCCTGAAGTAGCACTGGTGGCTATTCTTGATGCGGACAAGGAAGGCTTCCTGCGCTCGGAAACGTCCATGATTCAGACCATTGGTCGAGCGGCGCGTAACGAACGTGGCCGTGCCATCCTCTACGCGGACCGCATCACCGGTTCCATGCAGCGGGCAATGGATGAGACGGAGCGGCGACGCGAGAAGCAGCTGGCCTTCAATGCTGAACACGGCATTACCCCGCGAGGTATCCGCAAATCGGTCGCGGATATCATGGAAGGCGCGCAGCAGGTGCCCGGCAAGCGAGGCCGTGGCGGTACACGCAAGGTGGCGGAGCCTGAAGTCGAGTATCAAGTGGATACTGCCAAGCTGAGCCCGGCTGAACAGGCCAGAATGATGGTTCGGCTGGAAGATGAAATGTACGAGGCGGCACGCAACCTTGAATTTGAAAAGGCAGCGGCCATACGGGATGAGCTGGAGCGCCTGAAACACAGCGCCTAGGAAAAAGGGTATGGAAGTCACATTGCTGGAGTGGGGACTGCTGGTACTGGCGGGCTACCTGGCCGGGGTTTTGAACGCCATTGCCGGTGGCGGCTCATTTTTGACCTTTCCTGCACTGGTGTGGGTGGGTGTTCCGCCGGTTACGGCCAATGCCACCAGTGCGGTGGCCGTGTTACCGGGGTATCTGGGCGGTGCTGCCGGTTTTCGTCGAGAGCTTGAGACGCTCAGTCGTCGTGAACATGTACGGATGTCAGCCGTTGGGCTGGCGGGTGGCCTGCTGGGTGGAGGCTTGCTGCTGGTTACGCCCGGCGAGGTTTTTTCGCAGATCGTACCCCTGTTGCTCCTGTTCGCGACACTGATGTTTGCCTTTGGTCAGACCCTGCTGGAGCGGTTTCGCAAGAGTGCCCACCCCATGCCACTGCTGCCGGGGCTGTTTGTCGTGGCGGTCTATGGCGGCTACTTTAATGGTGGGTTGGGCATTATGTTGCTGGCCATGTTTGCAGCGGCGGGCATGAGCAATATGCTGCTGATGAACGGGCTCAAGAATTGGGTATCGTTTATCATCTCCCTGATTTCCGTTATCGCCTTTGCAATCGCCGGTAAGGTGATGTGGGCTGAGGCGCTGGTGATGATGGTGGCTGCCACGGCCGGTGGATATCAGGGGGCGGCTCTGGCGCGCAAACTGCCTGTGCTCTGGGTCAAGCGCTTTGTGATTGCGACAGGGCTGGTGATGGCCCTGATTTTTCTGTTAAAAAGCGGATAGCAGCGGACGCCTGCCATTCATGACAGACAAGGAATACGGATATGTGTCGACTGGGTGTGATCCTTTTGTGCTTTTTCAGTGTGATGGCGCAGGCTGCCAGCGTCAGCGATTACTGGGGGCACTCCGAGTTCTATCAGGCTCACCCTGAGCAGCGGGCATGGCTGGCCGAGCTGTCCAGCGCTGTAAGGGACAAGCCGCAACCACTGGATCAAAAGCAGCCCGAGCCGGTCCGAATCGGTCTGGTGTACCCATCCAATCAGTCTTCCAGCTACTGGGTTGATAACGAAGCCGCATTCCGAACCCGGTTGCAGCAATTGGGAATACGGTTTGAGCTGCAGGCGCGGTATACCGCTCCAAGCACGGAACTCGATGAGCAGGTCGCGCAGATTCGAGAGCTGTTGGAGTGGGAGCCCGACTATCTGGTCTATACGCTGGACTCAGTGCAGCAGAAAATGATCATTGAGCGCCTCATGCTCAACCATGACACCAAGCTGATCCTGCAGAACATCACCACGCCTCTTAAATCCTGGGGTGACCGCCAGCCCTTCCTGTATGCCGGCTTCGACCATGTTGAGGGGGCTCAGAAACTGGCTGCATACTTCTCCGGGGAGTTTGCCGGCGAGAGTCAATACGCCGTCCTGTTCCGCAACCGTGGTGTGGTCAGCCAGATGCGGGGGACCGGGTTTGTCCAGTCAGTGGACCGGCGCCACCGTCTGGTCGCCAGTTACTATACCGACTCCAGCCGTGAGGGCGGCAAGCAGGCGGCACGCAGGTTGCTTGAGGAGCACCCGGGGCTGGACTACATCTATGCCTGTTCTACCGATGTGGCACTGGGGGTTCTCGATGCGCTGACGCTCACCAAGCCCGAGCAGCCGCCGTCCGTGAACGGCTGGGGCGGAGGGCCTGAGGAAGTTGACGAGTTGCGCCGTGGCCGCCTGGATGTGGTGCTGATGCGAATGAATGACGACAGTGCCATTGCCATGGCTGAAGCGATCAAACGGGATCTGGAGGATCGACCGGTGCCACAGATCTATTCTGGCACCTTTGTTGTTCTGGATCGCAGCATGACAGATGCGCAGATTGAACGTTACGTTCGTCTGTCACGACGGGCTTCGTCCGGGCGGGCCGTAGAATGAGTCACCTTCGTTTCAGAACATTGACGTTTTTCCTGCTGTTGCTGCTGTCGCTGGTACTGCTGGCTGTTTTCTCCGTGACGACTTTCATGCAGGCCAGCGAGGTCATTGATCAGCAGTCGGAAGAGTACGGCCGGGGACTTGCGCTGCGCTATGAAGAGCGTCTGCGTGACTATCTCAAACAGGTTGAGGCCGAGGCGCAGGCGGTCAGTGCCGACACGACACGCATTGGTATGCTGTATGACGGCAACACCGAGGCCTTTCAGCGCAGTCTGAGCCGTTGGGAGGAAGGTTACGAAAATATCCATTACGACTTCGCGCTGTTTGCATTTCCGGACAGGGCGCAGTGCCACCTGTCCCGTACCTATGTCCCCGAGCTGAGCCCTGAGTCCTGCCAAAGCCTGGTCGAGGTACATCAGGGGATCAGCTATCAGGGCTGGTCAATTCTGCGCGTAAAAGATGAAACCCTTGCAGTCTATTCGGTTCCACTGGATATGCCGGGCAGTGGCAAAGTGGTTGGGCAGCTGATGATGGGGGTTCGGCTGGCACAGAACCGCTACCTGCTCAACAGCCTGGTATCTTCATCCGATCCCCTGCAATCACTTCAGTTGAGACTCAATGGGCAGACCCTGACCCGGCTTCAGGTCGATGGTTCGGATGGGGACGGGGCACATATCGAAGCACTCTCACCGGGACTGACTGCGCTGGGTGAGGAGGTGTCGTTGCGGTTGCAGTTGAATGACAACAGCCAGCCGGCACTGCGTGAGGGCTTGAGCTCCACGCTGGTGTATGGGGTGTTGCTGGCGCTGCTGGCCTCCATGCTGGTTGCCTTCTGGCTGTCGTCATCCGTCGATCGCCAGTTGCAGCAATTGATCCGATTTACCCGCCTTGCCAACCGGGACAGAGAAACCCGCTGGCCCGAGACCAATGTGCTGGAGTTCTACCAGATAGGCCGTGAGGTGCTTGAAATCGTGCGCTGTCTTAAGGAGCGGGAACATGAACTTGAGGCGGTCAACAAGGAACTGTCGGCAAGCATTATCGAAAAGCGCAGTATCCTCCAGCACTTGATCAAGGCACAGGAGAACGAACGCAAGCGCCTGTCCAATGAGCTGCATGACGATATGGCTCAGTTACTGGTGGCCGTAAAAATGAACCTGCAGTTATTGCGTGACGAGATGCCAGAGCGCTCGGATGTGAATCTGGATCAGGCCATCAGCCTGGTGAATACCATTTACGATAACGTGTACCACCGTATACGCACCCTGCGCCCTTACGAGTTGAGTGATTTCGGGCTTGAAGCCGGCCTGCGAGGCTTGCCGGCTGTCAGTATTCTTGAGCAAATGGACTACGCCGTTGAAATCGATATTGACCAGACGCGCCCCGTATGTCCGGAGGTGACGTCCAATCTGTACCGCATCGCTCAGGAAGCGCTGTCCAATGTGATCAAGTACGCCAAGGGCACCTACGTCATGATACGGCTCAAGGACGAACTTGAAGGGCTGAGGCTGACCATTGCGGATGATGGACAGGGCGGGGAGGCCGTGCTGGAAAAGCCGCAATCGGATCAGGGTGGGTTTGGTCTGCTGGCGATACGCGAACGTGCGGAGTTCTTGCAGGCGGAGTTGACGCTGACGACCAATGAAGGGGTCAGTGTGGATGTGCTGGTTCCTGTAGCCCATGCCTACGTGGATGCTTCAAAGTCTGAGGCAGCACTTATATCCGTATAACTACGGAGATTGCTTAAGGGATCTCCGTAGAAAGCTGCGTAGTTTTTTTGGTTAATTGCGCAGTTTCACGAATGTTTTTATCACCTCTTCATATCGATACTGTCCACTGCCGGCAACATGCCTGGTGCGCCGGTCAGAAAACAACAGAGGATTGATAAAAACAATGTTCAAATTTACCTTTGCAAAGAAAGTGATGGCGGCTGCCGCCTGCGCGGCTGTTCTGATCAGCCCCGCTCAGGCTGCCGAAAAAGTCTACAAACTGAAGCTGGCTGAAACCTGGCCCACCAACTTTGGTGTGTTCAGTGAACCTGCCCGTCGCATGGCTGACCTGGCCAACAAGATGTCCAACGGTCGTCTTGAAATCCGTATCGATACTGCCAACAAGCACAAGTCTGCTTTCGGTGTTTTCGACATGGTTCGTGCCGGTCAATATGACATGGGTCACTCTGCTTCCTATTACTGGAAAGGCAAGGTCCCGAACACTCTGTACTTCACCACCATGCCGTTCGGCATGACTGCAACCGAGCAGTATGGCTGGTTCTACTACGGCGGTGGCATGGAGCTGATGCAGAAGGTCTACGAGCCGTTCAACCTGATGTCATTCCCGGGTGGTAACACCGGTGTTCAGATGGGTGGCTGGTTCCAGAAAGAGATCAACTCCATGGAAGACCTGCAGGGCCTGAAGATGCGTATTCCGGGCTTTGCCGGGGAAATTCTGGCAAAAGTGGGTGCCAACCCGACCAATATCCCGCCGGGTGAGCTCTACACCTCACTGGAGCGTCGCACCATTGATGCACTTGAATGGGTAGGCCCGTCCATGGACCTGCGCATGGGCTTCCACAAGATCGCACCTTACTACTACACCGGCTGGCATGAGCCGGGTACCGAGCTGCAGTTCCTGGTCAACAAGCGCACCTTTGAAAAGCTGCCGGCCGACCTGCAGGAAATCCTGAAGACCGCCATGCGTGTTGCTGCGTATGACATGACCATCAAGTCTCACCATGAGTCTGGCGAGAACTGGGCCACCATGAAGTCTGAATTCCCGAACGTGGAAGTTAAGACTTTCCCGGATGAGGTTATCGACGCCCTGCGCAAGGCTAACGATGAGCTGCTGGCTGAACACGCTGCCAACGATGAGCTGGCCAAAGAGATCCTGGAATCTCAGGATGCTTACATGCAGACCGTACGTCAGTGGACTGATATCGCTGACCGTGCATACCTGAACAGCTTCGACTGATCGAAGTGAAGGGGCTGGCGTCTGCCGGCCCCTGTCTTGTTTCAAGCCGCCTGGTGATATCGGGTACCGCAACAGCGAGGGCAATCCATGTTTCTGTTACGCCTTGAGCAGACCATCAATGCATTTTCAGACTGGCTGGGCAAAATCTCTGCCGTGCTGTTTGTGCTGATGTTGTTCAACGTTTTTTATGACGTGATCACACGTTATCTGTTTAACAATGTTTCGATCGGCATGCAGGAACTCGAGTGGCACCTGTTTGCCGCCATGTTCATGCTGGGTGTGCCGTTTACCCTCAAGGCAGGCGGGCACGTGCGTGTTGATTTGATCTATGAAGGTCTGAGCCTGAAGAAAAAGGCCTGGATCGACCTCTTCGGTACGCTGACGCTGCTGTTCCCGTTCTGCATTCTCGTTGCCTGGTACGGCGTGGACTTTGCGCGTGAATCCTTTGAGCTGGGGGAAGGCTCAGGTGACCCGGGTGGTCTGCCGCATCGCTGGGTTATCAAGGCCGTGATTCCCTTTGCCTTTTTCTGCACCTTCATCAGCGGTATTGGCCTGATGCTGCGTGCAATCAATACCCTGACCGGTCATCACAAGAACGATGACTACATCCCGACGCAGCATTGATAGCGGAGTAGCCTGATGATTGGTATTACAATGTTTTTTGTTGCCCTGGTGATGCTGTTGATCGGCTTCCCGGTGGCATTCATTTTTGGCGGTGTCGCGCTCTGGTTCGGTGTCTACGCCGAAGGACCGGACATGTTTGCCTTCATGCCGTTCCGTATTCAGAGCATTATGGAAAACACGGTATTGATGGCGGTACCGCTGTTCGTATTCATGGGCATCGTGCTGCAGAAAACCCGTTTGGCTGAGCAGTTGCTTGAGTCGATGGGTAAACTGTTCGGCGGTGTTCGCGGTGGCCTGGCAATCTCCACTGTACTGGTTGGTGCGCTTCTGGCAGCTTCCACAGGTGTTGTAGGTGCCTCTGTCGTCGCAATGGGCCTGATCTCGCTGCCGGTCATGTTGAAATACAACTATGACAAGCGCCTGGCCTGCGGCACCATCTGTGCTTCCGGCACGCTGGGACAGATTATCCCGCCCTCCATCATCCTGATTATTCTGGGTGATGTCATGGGTATCCCCGTTGGTGACCTGTTCAAGGCCGCCATCGGTCCCGGCTTGATCCTGATCGGCATATATGTCGCGTATATCCTGATTTACACCTACCTGAAGCCGGAAGCGGCACCCTCGCTGCCGATGCATCCGGAAGATGGCACGCGTCGTGAGCAGATCACCAAGGCCCTGATCGCGATCATCCCGCCGCTGGCGCTGATTCTGGTGGTGCTGGGTTCCATTTTTGCCGGTATTGCCACCCCGACCGAATCCTCCGCACTGGGTGGCGTCGGTGCGCTGGTATTGGCAGTGATTTACCGCCAGTTCAGCTGGAAGATGGTATTCGACTCAGCTGCTGAAACCGTCAAAGTGACCGCAATGGTATTCGCCATTCTGCTGGGTGCGACCGCATTTTCCATGGCGTTCAGCTACACCGGTGGTGAGGAGATCGTTGAGCATTACCTGACCAATCTCCCGGGCGGTGCAATGGGCTTCCTGCTGTTGTCCATGCTGGCCATTCTGGTGCTGGGCTTCTTCATCGACTTCGTCGAGATCAGTTTCATCATCGTGCCGATCCTGCTGCCCGCAGCTGAAATGCTGGGTATCGCGCCGATCTGGTTCGCCATTCTGATCGCGATGAATCTGCAGACCAGCTTCCTGACCCCACCATTCGGTTTCAGTCTGTTCTATCTGAAGGGGGTGGCGCCACCGCAGGTGCGGACGCTGGATATCTACAAGGGTGTGGTGCCTTTCATTCTGATGCAGGTTGCCATCGTAGTATCCATACTGTTGTTCCCCGAGTTCTACGGCTTGGTATAAACTGTAGTAGCGAGGCCCCGCAAGTCGGGGCCTCTTTGTATCTATCTGCCGGGTGTTAATACGCATGCCACTGAAGGTCAAAATACTGCTGCTGTCATTGATACCGATGCTGCTGGTTACCTCAGCGGTTGCCTGGATTGGCATGAACCAGGCAAGGCAGTTATCGGAAGATGAAATTCACCTGTTTGAAGAAAACCTGCTGGCTTCTAAAAAGCGCGAACTGAAAAACTATGTCAGTCTGGCGCTCACCTCTATTGCGCATATCGTGAATAATGCGGGCCCAAACGATGAAGAGGCCAAGCGTGAAGTCAAACGCATCCTGACGGATATGACCTTCGGGCAGGACAAGGATGGCTATTTTTTCGTATATACCCTCGATGGAACCAATCTTGTTCATCCGACGCTGCCACACCTTGTGGGACAGAACCTGTATGACTTGCAGGATGGGCGGGGTGATTATGTCATCAGAAACTTGCTGAGCCTCGCCGGACAGGGCGGCGGCTTTCATCAGTATTTATGGCAAAAGCCATCCAACCAGGAATATGTCGAGAAAATCAGTTATGTGCTCAAGCTGGAAAAATGGGACTGGATGCTGGGGACCGGGCTTTATCTCGATGATATAACCCGCGATGTCGCTAAAATACGTGAGCAGGTTAACCGGAATATCCGTAATACCTTTTTTACCGTTGTCGTCATTATGTCAGTGGCAGTTTTATTGGTTGTTTTATTGGGTATTGCGATTAACTTGCACGAGAATCGCTTGGCTGACAGCCGCCTGAGGCTACTTGCGCACCGGTCTATTCTTGCCAATGTGGCGGATCGGCGCCGGTTCTCGAGAGAGTTGCATGACGGTATCAACCAGCTCATGGTATCGGTGCTGTATCGAATCGAACTGGCACAGCGCAAGCTGCGCAACCATGATCAGTCCGGGCTGGAAGATCTGGAGCAGGGCTATGGCGTGCTGAATGAGGCAATTCAGGAAGTCAGGCGCATATCGCACGATCTGAGGCCGACGTTGCTGGATGATCTGGGGTTGAAGGCGGCGCTGGATGGGCTGCTGTCGCGCTTCAGTGAAAGAACCGGTATACGGCTCAAAATCGATATGCGGCTGCCCGATATTCCCCTGCCGGAAGATGTAGAGATAACCCTGTACCGTCTGGTTCAGGAGGGGCTGACCAATGTTGAAAAGCATGCCGATGCCAGTTGGCTGAATCTGGGGCTCTGGCGACAGGGGAATGTAGTCTGGCTCAGGCTGCAGGATAATGGTCGGGGTTTTGATACCGAAGTATTGGAACGCTTTGAGGGGATAGGGTTGCGTAACATGCGTGAGCGTGTTGAATTACTCGGTGGTGAGTTCAAGTTGATTTCCAAGCCGGGGCAGGGGGCCATCCTGCTGGTGGGCTTGTCATTACAACAGGGGTTATCGTCGTCATGACAGCGCTGATACGTGTTCTACTGGTGGATGATCACCCGTTGGTGATAGATGGGATTCAGGCGCGGCTTGAGGACGAGGGTGGCATCGAGGTTGTGGGGCGTGCCAATAATGGCCGTGAAGCGATTGAGGCCGCGAAGTCCCTTCAGCCTGATGTGATTCTGATGGATATTTCCATGCCCGTGATGAATGGGCTGGAGGCCACCCGTGAACTGCAGCAGACGATGCCTGAAACCCGGGTGCTGATTCTGAGCATGCACGATAATCGTGAGTATATGGTGCAGCTCATCCAGTCCGGTGCCAAGGGCTATATCCTCAAGGATGTCTCGGCAGCAGAAATGGTCAGTGCCGTGGAAACGGTCTATCGCGGCGGCACCTATTTCAGCTCCAGTGCGTCACAAACACTGTTCAGTCAATTTGAGGCCCCGGAGGTGTCGGCAACCCCCTCAGCTTCCGGCTTGACCCGCCGGGAAACAACGGTCCTGAAGCTGCTGGCAGAGGGGCGAAATAACAAGGAAATTGCCAAGGTTCTGGGCATTTCAGTGCGGACAGTGGAAACGCACCGGCAGAACATCAAATCCAAGCTGGATATCCATACTGCTGCCGGACTGACGCGTTACGCAATCGAGCACGACCTTGTTCAGCTATCCTGAATCCGTCAATAAGAAGGGGTTGCAAGCGAATGGAATAAAGTGAAAAAAGTGCTTGCAAGCCAAACGGTTAGGTATATAATACGCACCAAGTTTCAGGACTATAGCTCAGTTGGTTAGAGCACCACCTTGACATGGTGGGGGTCAGCGGTTCGAGTCCGCTTAGTCCTACCAGATTTCATGAAGACAGCGAGCATGCGAAAGCAGCTCGCTGTTTTTGTTTCTGGATCTCGAAATATCTTCTTCCGAGTATGTCTCCAGGCAGTGCTTGGGGTTATCCGCTCGCGGCCGGCAGCCAGCCGGGAAAACAGGGTTCCCAACAGTCAAAGAGTTTCACCAGCTCGCTTCCGCAACGCTTGCAGCGGTAGACGGAGTGCAGGTGTTGCTCGCGCAGCTTGATCAGGTACTCGTGGGGCTGGAGGGCGGTGCCCATAATGCGCGTACAGTGTTCACATTCGTACATAGTGGCTCTTATTGTTTTGGTATGCTTTGTATATACAAATATAAGAGCGGCCTGAGGCAAATGCGAGCAAATAATTTGAAATTATTGTGACAGGGACGGGGCGTGACCGTTGGGAGTCTTCATGACGGGACGGCCAAGGGTTGTCGTGCGGCCCGGTTGTAGCAGTTCAAGTTGTCGGTTTTCATGCAGGAGATATGCGTTGCACTGCCGGCACCTGAAAAGCTCGCTGCCGGACAGGCGACTGATGCTGATGTGTGCTGCCTGTATCGCCTGAGTTATCAGAGCGGTTTCGCATTCCGGGCATCCGATGTCCATGGCTGACTCCTTTCAAATCTTATCCTGACAACAATCTATACGACCTGTCACCGCTTGGCACTAGGGCTTTTTCCTAAATTGCCAATAAAAAACCCCGCAGATGCGGGGTTTTTTTATGTGCCAATGTGATCAGGCAGGGTAGTCGCGCTGTTTTTCGCCGGTGTAGAGCTGGCGCGGGCGACCGATCTTGTTCGGGCTGGAGTGGAATTCGTTCCAGTGAGAGATCCAGCCAATTGTACGAGACAGGGCAAAGATCACGGTGAACATGTTGGTCGGAATGCCGATCGCCTTCAGGATGATGCCTGAGTAGAAGTCCACGTTCGGGTACAGCTTGCGCTGTACGAAGTATTCGTCTTCCAGTGCGATCTGCTCCAGGCGCTTGGCGATCTGCAGCTGCGGGTCGTTTTCGATGCCCAGCAGGCCCAGAACCTCGTCGCAGGTCTTCTTCATGACCTTGGCGCGCGGATCGAAGTTGCGGTAGACGCGGTGACCGAAGCCCATCAGGCGGAACGGGTCGTTCGGATCCTTGGCCTTTTCGATGAATTCGGGGATGTTGGCTTCATCGCCGATTTCGTCCAGCATGTTCAGTACGGCCTCGTTCGCGCCACCATGGGCAGGTCCCCACAGAGCTGCAATACCGGCTGCAATACAGGCGAACGGGTTGGCGCCGGAAGAGCCGGCCAGGCGAACAGTGGAGGTAGACGCGTTCTGCTCATGGTCGGCGTGCAGGATGAAGATGCGATCCATGGCGCGGGCCAGCACCGGATTGACTTCATACTCAGAGCACGGAGTGCCGAACATCATGCGCAGGAAGTTGGCGCCATAGCTCAGGTCGTTCTGCGGGTACATGAACGGCTGGCCGATGGAGTACTTGTAGCACATGGCGGCCAGGGTCGGCATCTTGGCGATCAGGCGATACGCGCAGACTTCACGGTGATGCGGGTCGTTGATGTCCAGTGAGTCGTGGTAGAAGGCGGACAGGGCGCCCACTACGCCACACATGATGGCCATCGGGTGAGCGTCGCGGCGGAAGCCCTTGAAAAACTGGCTCAGCTGCTCGTGCACCATGGTGTGGTTGGAAATGGTGTTTACGAACTTTTCTTTCTGCTCAGCGTTGGGCAGTTCGCCATTCAGCAACAGGTAGCAGACTTCAAGATAGTCGGACTTTTCAGCGAGCTGTTCGATCGGATAGCCGCGATGCAGCAGAATCCCGTTGGCACCATCAATGTAGGTGATCTTGGATTCGCAGGCCGCTGTGGACACGAAGCCGGGGTCATACGTGAACAGACCATTACCGGTCAGCGGGCGTACATCTATGACGTCGGGACCTTCAGTGCCGGAGTAGACCGGCAGTTCGATCGCGTCGTCCAGACCATCGACTGTCAAACGTGCTTTCTTGTCAGCCATTAGAGGCTCCTATCATTCTGTTTGTATTGCTGCGGCAAACATTTGCGCCGCGTCATAGGAAATGGCCCGAAAAAGGACTCGACCACTATAGAGTTTGAAACGGGATTGTCAATTAAGCCTTTTGACTAGAATGCTGCATTGCAAAAGAAATAGCTGCGATGCGATAGTCTGGCTGGTTAATTAAATAATTAATTAGTCGAATATACAGTTCAAAAAGGATCTTTACGTGCAATTTAAGCGGACGGATCCGGTACTAGACTTAAGCCTTAGGGACGGGTTCTCGCGTTGTATTCCATGGGTGATCTGTCTATACTCTCGCTCCTGAGTTGGCACCGTGCCCACTGGTTTAGTGTCAGTTCTGGCATCTCGAGGTACTACTCTCTGAGCACTTCCTAGCAACCTTGTCCTCTTGTCCTGCAATTGGACAGAAAAGTGTGAACTAGAGCCGTGAACAAGAAAAGACCTGTAAATTTAGATCTGCGAACCATAAAACAGCCACTCCCGGCGATCTCTTCCATCATCCATCGCGTAACCGGGGTGGCGCTGTTCTTCGGCGCCATCTTTATGATGTATGTGTTGAGTCTTTCGCTGGAGTCTCAGGCGGGCTTTAACGAAGCCGCTGAGATGCTCCAGGAATCTTTCCTGGCAAAACTCATTGCATGGGGACTGGTTTCAGCGCTGCTGTACCACTTCTTTGCAGGTATCAAGCACCTGATCATGGATCTGGGCCACTGTGAAGAGCTGGAAAGCGGTCGACTGGCTGCAAAAGTCACCTTGGTAGTAGCGGGTGTCGCTATTCTGCTGGCGGGAGTCTGGATATGGTAACTAGTATTACAAGCTTTGGTCGTAGTGGTCTGTATGACTGGATGATGCAGCGCGTTACTGCACTGGTCCTGCTGACCTACACCGTTTTCATGATTGGCTATCTGCTGTTTAACCCGGACTTGGGTTACGAGCAGTGGAAAGAGCTGTTCAGCGGTACTGCGATGCGCATCTACACCCTGCTGGCAATACTCTCCATGGTAGCTCACGCCTGGATCGGCATGTGGTCTGTATCCACTGACTACATCAAGGCCACCGGCGCCCGTTTTGTATTCCAGTCCGCATGCGGCCTGCTGGCGTTTATCTACGTCGTGTGGGGCGTTCAGATTCTGTGGGGTATCTAAAACATGTCTAAACTGCGTACACTTACTTTCGACGCCATTGTAGTCGGCGGTGGTGGTGCGGGCATGCGCGCCGCGCTGCAGCTGGCTCAGTCCGGTCTGGACACCGCTTGTGTTACCAAGGTGTTCCCGACACGTTCTCATACGGTTTCTGCTCAGGGTGGCATTACCTGTGCCATCGCAAGTGCGGATCCGAATGATGACTGGCGCTGGCACATGTATGACACCGTAAAAGGGTCAGACTACATTGGCGACCAGGACGCAATCGAGTACATGTGTTCAGTAGGTCCTCAGGCTGTATTCGAGCTGGATCACATGGGGCTGCCGTTCTCCCGTACCGAAGTAGGGCGTATCTACCAGCGTCCGTTCGGTGGTCAGTCCAAGGGGCCGGACAATCCCACTCAGGCGGCGCGTACCTGTGCTGCGGCTGACCGTACCGGTCACGCACTTCTGCATACGCTCTATCAGGCCAATATGAAGGCTGGCACTACCTTCCTGAATGAATGGTATGCCGTCGATCTGGTGAAGAATTCCCAGGGCGACGTGGTGGGCTGTATCGCTATCTGTATCGAGACTGGCGAAACCGTTTACATCAAGGCCAAGGCAACTGTTCTGGCAACCGGTGGTGCAGGCCGTATCTACGCCTCCACAACCAACGCGCTGATCAATACCGGTGACGGTATCGGCATGGCGATGCGTGCAGGTGTTGCTGTTCAGGATATGGAAATGTGGCAGTTCCACCCGACCGGTATCGCCGGTGCAGGCGTGCTCGTAACCGAGGGCTGTCGTGGTGAAGGTGGTTACCTGATCAACAAGGACGGTGAGCGTTTCATGGAGCGTTATGCGCCGAACGCCAAAGACCTTGCAGGTCGTGACGTTGTTGCTCGCTCCATGATTCTGGAAATCCTGGAAGGTCGTGGCTGCGGTGAGAACGGAGATCATGTTTACCTGAAGCTGGATCACTTGGGTGAAGAAGTTCTGCACTCGCGTCTGCCGGGTATCTGTGAGCTGTCCAAGACCTTTGCGGCAACCGACCCGGTCAAAGAGCCGATTCCGGTTGTTCCGACCTGTCACTACATGATGGGCGGTATCGCGACCAATATCGGCGGTCAGGCCATCTCTCCGGATCCGAAGACCGGCGAAGACAAGATCATCAACGGTCTGTTCGCTTGCGGTGAAGCGGCCTGTGTATCCGTACACGGCGCCAACCGTCTGGGTGGCAACTCTCTGCTTGACCTGGTGGTATTCGGTCGTGCGGCCGGTATGCAGATTGAGCAGCAGATGCGCGAAGGCTATGAAGTGGTTGATGCGACTGATGCTGACATCGAAGCAGCCATGGCTCGCCTGAACCGCCTGAACAGCAGCACCGGTGGTGAGAAGATTGCGGACGTTCGCAAGACGCTGCAGGACACCATGCAGCTGTACTTCGGTGTATTCCGTGACGGCGAAAGCATGCAGAAGGGTCTCGGTCTGTTGAAAGAGATCCGTGAGCGTGTTGAGAACGTACATCTGGAAGACAAGAGCCAGGCATTCAATACTTCTCGTATTGAAGCTCTGGAGCTTGAAAACCTGATGGAAGTGGCGGAAGCAACCGCAATCGCGGCGGAAGAGCGTAAAGAGTCTCGTGGCGCCCATGCCCGTAACGACTTTACCGAGCGTGATGACGAGAACTGGCTGTGCCATTCTGTCTTCTTCCCGCAGGAAAAAACCGTTGGCAAGCGTGCAGTCAACTTTGCACCGAAGACAATGGATCCGTTCCCGCCGAAAGTACGAACCTATTAAGAGGCTGTCACGATGCTGGTAAGTGTATATCGTTACAACCCTGAAGTTGATGATGCGCCTTACATGCAGGATGTCCATATCGACATCCCGGGTGGCAAGGACATCATGGTGCTGGATCTGCTCCAGCTGCTGAAAGAAAAAGACAGCACGATGGCATACCGCCGTTCCTGCCGTGAGGGTGTATGTGGCTCTGATGGCATGAACATGAACGGCAAGAACGGTCTTGCGTGTATCACACCGCTTTCTGAAGTGGTTGAAAACGACAAGCTGGTTCTGCGCCCGCTGCCGGGTCTGCCGGTCATCCGTGACCTGGTTGTCGACATGACCCAGTTCTACAAGCAGTACGAAAAGATCAAGCCGTTCCTGATCAACGATACGCCGGCGCCGGCGATCGAGCGACTGCAGTCGCCGGAAGAGCGTGCTGAGCTGGATGGCCTGTACGAGTGTATTCTCTGTGCATGCTGTTCAACGTCCTGCCCGTCCTTCTGGTGGAACCCGGACAAGTTCGTAGGACCTTCCGGTCTGTTGCAGGCATATCGATTCCTGGCCGACAGCCGCGATACTGCGACCAACGAGCGTCTGGCTGAGCTGGATGACCCGTTCAGTGTCTTCCGCTGTCACGGCATCATGAACTGTGTCAATGTCTGCCCGAAAGGTCTTAACCCGACCAAGGCGATTGGCAAGATTCGTAACATGCTGATTCAGCAGGCCACCTGAGCCTTGTTACGTGACAGTCTAAAAACGGCACCCTTGTGGTGCCGTTTTTTTTGTTCCATGCCCAGAGCGAACGAATTCTACTATCCGAAAGGCCTATGTCGTTTGAACGGTAATATTTTGTAGAATCGACCCCCGCTAGCAGTGTAAAGCCTGTCGCAAAAAGCGTAGAATTACTGCCCGCGGCCACTCGTGATCCTTGTGGTGGCGGCTAAAAATACAAAACGGTAATCAGCAGAGGGACCGAGGACTGCCGGAACAGGAAATAGTGCAGCCTGTCCGATGCAGCGCCCTCTCAGAGCCAGGGTGAGATGATAATGCAAGATGGCATAATGGAGCAGATGTGGAAGAACGCACACCTTTACGGTGGCAATCTTTCATATGTTGAACAACTATACGAAACTTACCTGATGGACCCGAACGCCGTTCCACAAGAGTGGCGTGAAGAGTTCGACAAACTTCCCAAGGTTGGTGACAGCATCGCTCAGGATGTGCCTCACTCCACTATCCGGGAACATTTCCTCCTCCTCTCCAAGAATCAGAAGCGTGCCGTGCCGGCTTCCGGCAGCAGCGTAAGCTCCGAGCATGAAAAGAAGCAGGTGCGTGTACTGCGCATGATCAACGCCTTCCGAGTGCGTGGTCATCAGCATGCAGACATTGATCCCCTGAACCTGATGGAGCGTGAACAGGTTCCCGACCTTGATCCGCGCTTTCACGAGCTGTCTGAAGCCGACTTTGATACGCGCTTCCAGCTGGGTTCGCTTTTCTTCGGACCTGAAGAGAGCACGCTGAAAGAGATCCTGGCAGACCTCAAGAAAACCTATTGCACTACCGTCGGCGCTGAGTACATGCACATCGTCGACACTCAGGAGAAGCGCTGGATTCAGTCGCGCATGGAGCCGGTGCGCAGCCACCCGGCCCTGACCGATGATGAGCGCAAGCACATCATGGAGCGTCTGAGTGCCGCTGAAGGGCTGGAGAAGTATCTCGGCTCTCGCTACGCAGGCGCCAAGCGCTTCGGCCTGGAAGGTGGTGAAAGCCTGATTCCCTGCCTCGATGAACTGGTTCAGCGTGCCGGCCGTGACGGCGCCAAAGAGCTGGTGATCGGCATGGCACACCGTGGCCGTCTGAACGTTCTGGTCAATATCTTCGGCAAGAACCCGCAGGAACTGTTCGGCGAGTTTGAAGGCAAGAAGCTGATCGAAACGTCCGGCGACGTGAAATACCATCAGGGCTTCTCCTCCAACGTGATGACCCCGGGTGGCGAAGTGCACCTGGCCATGGCGTTCAACCCGTCCCACCTTGAGATCGTGTCTCCGGTGGTTGAAGGCTCTGTACGTGCACGTCAGGACCGCCGCGAAGACCCGGTCGGCAACACGGTTATCCCGGTTTCCATCCACGGTGACGCGGCCTTTGCAGGTCAGGGCGTGGTGATGGAGACCTTCCAGATGTCTCAGACACGCGCCTACAAGACCGGCGGTACCATTCACATCGTCATCAACAACCAGGTGGGTTTCACCACTTCCAAGAAGGAAGATGCGCGTTCCACCGAGTACTGTACCGATGTGGCGAAAATGGTTCAGGCCCCGATCTTCCACGTGAATGGTGATGATCCTGAGGCGGTTCGCTTTGTTACTCAGCTGGCACTGGACTATCGCAACGAATTCAACAAGGACGTTGTGATTGATCTGGTCTGCTACCGTCGTCGCGGTCATAACGAGGCGGATGAGCCGTCCGGTACTCAGCCGCTGATGTACAAGCAGATCAAGACGCAGAAGACCACCAAGGAGCTCTATGCCAAGCGCCTCATCGACGAGGGTGTTATTACCCAGGATGAAGCCAAGGCCATGGACCAGGAATACCGCCAGGCACTGGAGAACGGCAAGCACGTTGCCAAGTCTCTGGTCATGGAGCCGAACGAAGAGCTGTTCGTTGACTGGCGTCCGTACCTGGGGCACAAGTGGTCCTTCGAATGCGACACCCGTGTCGACCAGAAACTGCTGAAGGAACTGGCCAACAAAACCTGTGAGTTCCCTGAAGGTTTCGCGGTTCAGCGTCAGGTGCAGAAGATCTATGAAGACCGCAAGAAAATGGCTGCGGGCGCCATGGAGATCAACTGGGGCTTTGCCGAAACCATGGCCTACGCCACTCTGCTGGCTGAAGGTCATCCGATCCGCTTGACCGGTCAGGACGTTGGGCGTGGTACCTTCTCCCACCGCCATGCCGTTGTGCATAACCAGAAAGATGCCAGCACCTACGTGCCGCTGCAGGATCTGGCTGAGGAGCAGCCTGCGTTCGATATCTACGACTCCTTCCTGTCGGAAGAGGCGGTACTGGGCTTTGAATACGGTTACGCCACGACAACGCCGAATGCACTGGTGATTTGGGAAGCACAGTTTGGTGACTTCGCCAACGGTGCTCAGGTGGTTATCGACCAGTTCATCACCTCCGGTGAGCACAAGTGGGGCCGTCTCTGTGGCTTGACCATGCTGCTGCCCCACGGCTTTGAAGGCCAGGGCCCGGAGCACTCTTCCGCACGCCTTGAGCGTTTCCTGCAGCTGTGTGCCGAGCACAATATCCAGGTATGTGTACCCTCATCGCCGTCACAGATTTTCCACCTGCTGCGTCGCCAGGTGATTCGCCCGCTGCGCAAGCCGCTGGTTGTCATGTCACCGAAGTCGCTGCTGCGTCACAAGCAGGCGGTATGTTCGCTTGAAGACCTGTCCGACGGTACCTTCCAGCCGGTGATCCCGGAAGTGGATACGCTGGATCCGAAGAAGGTGAAGCGACTGGTGATGTGTAGCGGCAAGGTCTACTACGACCTGTATAATCGTCGCGCTGAACTGGAAAAGGACGATGTGGCCATCGTGCGTATCGAGCAGCTTTATCCGTTCCCGGAAGAGCCGCTCAAGCAGGCGATCGCTGAGTATACTAACCTTGAGTCCGTTGTCTGGTGTCAGGAAGAGCCCATGAACCAGGGCGCCTGGTACTGCAGTCAGCACCACATGCGTAACGTCATGCAGCAGCACGATCCGAAACTGCACCTCGTAGGTGTGGGTCGTCCGCATGCCGCAGCGCCGGCGGTTGGTTATATTTCTGTACACCTTGAGCAGCAAGAGAAGCTGGTCAACGAAGCCATCAACGGTTAACACAGGCTTGAAGACAAGTCCTGAGCAGGATTAATAAAGGAAACAGCATGTCCACTGAAATCAAAGCGCCAACTTTCCCTGAATCCGTTGCAGACGGAACAGTTGCCACCTGGCACAAACAGCCGGGCGAGGCATGTTCAGCTGATGAGCTGATCGTTGATATCGAAACTGACAAGGTTGTTCTGGAAGTGGTGGCACCGACTGATGGTGTTATCAAGGAAATCGTAAAGGGCGAGGGCGAGACTGTCCTGAGCGAAGAAGTCATTGCGACCTTCGAAGCAGGCGCGGCCGCTGAAGCGCCTGCTCCGGCTGAAAAGGCACCGGCTGCTGAAGCTGCTGATACGCCTGCAGCTGAAGTCACTACCGACGCTGAAAAGGTTGGTCCGGCAGCACGTAAGCTGATCGAAGAAAACGGTCTGGATGCTTCCCAGATTCCAGGTACTGGCAAAAATGGTGGCATCACCAAGGAAGACGTACAGAACTTCCTGAAGAACAAGCCGGCCGCCGCTCCGGCAGCAGCACCTGCACCTGCGGCCGCAGCTCCGGCGCTGAACGTTCCGGCTGGTGAGCGCACCGAGAAGCGCGTTCCGATGACTCGTCTGCGTGCAACCATCGCCAAGCGTCTGGTTGAAGCGCAGCAGAATGCAGCCATGCTGACCACCTACAACGAGGTCAACATGAAGCCGGTCATGGAACTGCGCAAGCAGTACAAGGACCTGTTCGAGAAGGTTCACGGCGGTACTCGTCTGGGCTTCATGTCCTTCTTCGTGAAAGCGGCGACCGAAGCGCTGAAACGCTTCCCGGCGGTTAACGCGTCTATTGACGGCAATGACATGGTGTACCACGGCTACCAGGATATCGGCGTTGCCGTATCAACTGACCGTGGTCTGATGGTGCCGGTTCTGCGTGATACCGATACCATGAGCCTGGCCGAAATCGAAGGCACCATTGCCGACTTCGGCAAGCGTGGCCGTGAAGGCAAGCTGGGCATGGATGACATGCAGGGCGGTACCTTCACCATCACCAACGGCGGCGTGTTCGGCTCCCTGATGTCCACTCCGATCCTGAACCCGCCGCAGACTGCGATCCTGGGCATGCACAAGATCCAAGAACGTCCCATGGCGGTGAACGGTCAGGTTGAGATTCTGCCGATGATGTACCTGGCACTGTCATACGACCACCGTATGATTGATGGTAAAGAGGCGGTACAATTCCTCGTCACCATCAAGGATCTGCTGGAAGATCCGGCACGCATGCTGCTGGATGTTTGATCAGACCCGCCATCGAACGAGTGAAAGACAGGATTAAGTAATGTCAGATAAATTTGATCTTATTGTTATCGGTGCTGGCCCTGGCGGTTATGTTGCCGCCATCCGTGCAGCTCAGCTGGGCCTGAAAACTGCTTGTGTCGAGAAGTGGGTTGACGACAAGGGTACGCCTGTACTGGGCGGTACCTGCCTGAACGTAGGGTGCATTCCCTCCAAGGCCCTGCTGGAAACGACTCACAAGCTGCATGAAGCTCAGCATGGCTTTGCGGCTCAGGGTATCGTGGCCGACAACGTACAGATCGACACCAAGCAGATGGTGGCTCGCAAGGATCAGATCGTTAAGAACCTGACAGGCGGCATCGCCGGTCTGTTCAAGGCCAACGGCGTCACTCTGCTGCAGGGTACCGGCAAACTGCTGGCCAACAAGCAGGTTGAAGTGACAGCGCAGGACGGCAGCACGTCCGTTCACGCGGCTGAAAATGTGATCCTCGCGTCCGGTTCCGTTCCGGTTGAAATTCCGCCGGCACCGCTGACCGAAGGCCTGATCGTTGACAACGAAGGCGCCCTGAAGATCGACGAAACGCCCAAGCGTCTGGGTGTTATCGGCGCCGGCGTTATCGGTCTGGAAATGGGCTCCATCTGGGCACGTTGCGGCTCTGAAGTCACCGTGTTTGAAGCGATGGATGACTTCCTGGCACTGGCTGACGTGGATGTTTCCAAGGAAGCCAAGAAACTGCTGACCAAGCAGGGTCTGGATATCAAGCTGGGTGCTCGCTGCACCGGCACCGAAATCATCGATGGCAAGGAAGTGAAGGTCAAGTTCACTGACGCCAAGGGTGATCAGGAAATGGTATTCGACAAGCTGATCGTTGCGGTTGGCCGTCGTCCCCAGACTCAGGGTCTGCTGTCTGAAGATTCCGGCGTCAAGCTGGATGAGCGCGGTTTCATCTTTGTCGATGAAAACTGCCGCACTGACGCTCCGGGCGTTTACGCGATCGGTGATTCCGTTCGTGGTCCGATGCTGGCGCACAAGGCATCGGAAGAGGGCATCATGGCCGTAGACATCATTGCAGGTCACAAGGCTGCAATGAACTACGACTGCATCCCCAACATCATTTACACCTTCCCGGAACTGGCCTGGGTCGGCAAGACCGAGCAGGAGCTCAAGTCCGAAGGTGTGAAGTACAAGGTTGGTAAATTCCCGTTTGCAGCATCTGGTCGAGCAATGGCGGCCAATGCGACGGAAGGTTTCGTCAAGATCATCGCTGACGAAGAAACCGACCGTGTACTGGGTGTTCACATGGTCGGCGGCATCGCCTCCGAGCTGATCGCCCAGGCTGTGATTGCAATGGAATTCTGCGCCAGTGCAGAGGATCTGCAGCTGATGGTATTCGCTCACCCGACCGTCAGTGAGGCTGTTCACGAAGCGGCCCTGGCTGTAGACAATCACGCCATCCACATTGCGAATCGCAAAAAGCGATAACCTGAAGGGTTAACCCCGTCGGCGGAGAACCCGTTGGCGGGGGTTGCAGAGCAAAAGGTGTGTTCCCACTTCTGCACTACTCGGCGGGAACACCTGTATAACCGATAACACTACGGATTAGAGCATGAACCTTCACGAGTACCAGGGCAAACAACTGTTTGCCGAATATGGTCTGCCGGTTTCCAAGGGAATCGCGGTAGATACTCCGGAAGCGGCTGCTGAAGCGGCTGAAAAAATTGGCGGCGACAAGTGGGTTGTTAAGGCCCAGGTCCACGCTGGTGGCCGTGGCAAGGCTGGTGGTGTAAAGCTGGTTGATTCCCCGGCTGAAGCCCAGGCTTTCGCAGAAAAATGGCTGGGCGAACGTCTGGTGACTTACCAGACAGACGCTAATGGCCAGCCTGTTTCCAAGATTCTGGTTGAGACCTGCACCGACATCGCAAACGAGCTGTACCTGGGTGCAGTGGTCGATCGCTCCAGCCGTCGTATTGTCTTCATGGCATCCACCGAAGGTGGTGTCGAGATCGAGAAAGTTGCTGAAGAGACTCCGGAAAAGATCCTGAAGGCAACCATCGATCCTCTGACCGGTGCACAGCCTTACCAGGGCCGCGAGCTGGCATTCAAACTGGGCCTGCAGGGTGACCAGATCAAGCAGTTCGTCAAGATCTTCCTGGGTCTGGCGCAGATGTTTGAAGAAAAGGATCTGGCGCTGCTGGAAATCAACCCGCTGGTCATCACTGACCAGGGTAACCTGCACTGCCTGGACGCCAAAGTTGTTATCGATGGTAACGCTGTTTACCGTCACAAGGATCTGCAGGAAATGCACGATCCGTCCCAGGACGATGAGCGCGAAGCACGCGCTGCTGAGTGGGACCTGAACTACGTTGCTCTGAACGGCACTATCGGCTGCATGGTAAACGGTGCGGGCCTGGCCATGGGTACCATGGACATCGTTTCCCTGCACGGCGGTTTCCCGGCCAACTTCCTGGACGTTGGTGGCGGCGCGACCAAAGAGCGTGTAACCGAAGCGTTCAAGATCATCCTGGAAGACAAGAACGTTAAAGCCGTTCTGGTTAACATCTTCGGTGGTATCGTTCGCTGTGACCTGATCGCAGACGGCATCATCGGTGCGGTGAAAGAAGTGGGTGTAAACGTACCGGTCGTCGTGCGTCTGGAAGGTAACAACGCTGAACTGGGTGCTCAGAAGCTGGCCGAGTCCGGTCTGGACATCATTGCAGCAACCAGCCTGACTGATGCTGCTCAGCAGGCAGTTAAAGCAGCGGAGGGTAAATAATCATGGCCGTTCTGATTAACAAAGATACCAAAGTCATCTGTCAGGGCTTTACTGGTGGCCAGGGTACTTTCCACTCTGAGCAGGCGATTGCATACGGCACCAAGATGGTTGGTGGTGTTACTCCGGGTAAGGGTGGCACTGAGCACCTGGGTCTGCCGGTTTTCAACACTGTTAAAGAAGCCGTAGAAGCGACTGGCGCTGAAGCGTCTGTTATCTACGTACCGGCTCCTTTCTGTAAGGATTCCATCCTGGAAGCGGCCAATGCCGGCATCAAGCTGATCGTCTGCATCACTGAGCACATTCCGGTCATGGACATGCTGCAGTGCAAGGTCAAGTGTGACGAGCTGGGTGTTCGCCTGATCGGCCCGAACTGCCCGGGCGTTATCACTCCGGGAGAGTGCAAGATCGGCATCATGCCGGGCCACATCCACCTGCCGGGTAAAGTGGGCATCGTTTCCCGCTCCGGTACTCTGACCTATGAAGCTGTCAAGCAGACCACTGACGCCGGCTTCGGTCAGTCTACCTGTGTTGGTATCGGTGGTGACCCGATCCCGGGCTCCAACTTCATCGACATTCTGGAAATGTTCGAGAACGATCCACAGACTGAAGCGATTGTGATGATCGGTGAGATCGGTGGTTCTGCCGAGGAAGAAGCGGCTGCCTACATCAAGGCAAACGTGACCAAGCCGGTTGTTTCCTACATCGCGGGTGTAACTGCACCTCCGGGCAAACGCATGGGCCACGCCGGTGCGATCATCTCCGGTGGTAAGGGCACAGCAGACGAGAAGTTTGCGGCTCTGGAAGATGCAGGCGTTAAAACCGTTCGTTCCCTGGCTGACATCGGCAAGGCTCTGTCCGAGCTGACTGGCTGGGAAATGAAGTAATCGCCATCGCGGTTTAAGAAAAGGCAGCTTCGGCTGCCTTTTTTTGTGCCCGTTGATTATCGAAGCACCGGTTCTGATAAAATTGCGCATTGTTTTAACTCTCAGCAGGAACTGTCCTTGAGCCAACAACCTTTTGACCGTATTAATCTTAAGCCCGAGCTGCTTGAGAACCTCGCCTCCCTGGATTACATCAGCATGACCCCTGTTCAGCAGGAGAGCTTGCCGGTGATTCTTGCCGGGAAGGATCTGATTGCGCAGGGAAAAACGGGGTCGGGAAAAACGGCGGCTTTCGGGCTGGGCCTGTTACAGCAGCTGGACAACACATCGTTTCAGGTGCAGTCCCTGGTGCTATGCCCAACGCGGGAGCTGGCTGATCAGGTGGCTCAGGAGCTGAGGCGTCTGGCGCGTCAGATCTCCAACGTAAAAGTGCTCACACTCTGTGGAGGCATGCCGCTGGGGCCACAAATCGGTTCCCTGGAGCATGGGGCGCATATTGTCGTCGGGACGCCCGGACGTATTGAGGAACACCTCAGGAAGGGTACCTTGCGTTTGGGGCGTCTGCGCACACTTGTGCTTGATGAAGCGGACCGCATGCTGGAGATGGGGTTTCAGGAGGCGGTCGATGCCATTGTGGCGGCAACGCCTTCCAGCCGGCAAAGTCTCCTTTTCAGTGCGACCTACCCCAAGGCGATTGAGGCGATTGCAGGGCGCATCCTGCGTCAGCCCGTGAGAGTCCAGGTAGAGGCGCTGCATCAGAACACCAGTATTGAGCAGCATTTTCACCCGGTGTCTGATGAGTCGCGTGATGATGCTGTTGCCTGCCTGATCTATCATCACCGGCCCGTGTCGGCTGTTGTGTTTTGCAACACCAAGCAGGAAGTGCGTGCCCTTGAGCAAAGCCTGCAACAAGCGGGCCTGGCAGCGGTTGCGCTGCATGGCGACCTTGATCAGCGTCAGCGCGATCAAACCCTGGTACGTTTTGCCAATCAGAGTGCGACGGTGTTGGTGGCAACCGATGTGGCGGCCCGCGGACTGGATGTAGAAGGGCTTGATCTGGTCGTGAATCATCGCCCGGCCAAGGAAGCGCAGGTGCACGTGCACCGTATAGGGCGAACCGGCCGAGCAGGGAAGACAGGCGTTGCCGTCACTCTGTTCAACGAGCGTGAGCGTTTCAAGCTGGCCGGCATTGAAGCCCAGATGGATATGATTGTTACCGACGAGCCCCTGCCGGAATATGTGCCAAACCGGGAGTTTCGGCCTCCGATGGCCACCCTCCAGCTTGATGTCGGCAAGAAGCAGAAGATCAGACCCGGCGATGTTCTGGGTGCGCTGACACGTGGAGGTGAAATCTCCGGTGATGAGGTGGGCAAGATTCGCGTCTTCGACTTCTGCACCTACGTGGCTGTCCGTCGTCCTGTTGCGCGTCAGGCGGTTCAGCTCATCAGCAAGGGCAAGGTCAAGAATCGCAGTTGTCGCGTTCGACAGTTGCGCTAAGGGGGCGGCATGCAGATTTGGGTAGATGCGGACGCCTGTCCGGTTGTCATCCGTGAAATCCTGTTTCGTGCGGCACGCAGAACAGGCACCAGCTTAACCCTGGTGGCGAACCATTACCTGCCGGTACCGCCTGACCCCAATATACATTCACTTCAGGTGGGCGCCGGGTTTGACGTGGCGGATCACGAGATCGTGCGGCGGGTTGCAGCGGGCGATCTGGTGATCACCAGTGATATTCCGCTGGCCTCTGAGGTGCTGGAGAAGCAGGCAGCAGCCCTGACTCCCCGCGGTGAACGGTTTACGCAGGAGAATATCCGAGCGCGTCTCAATATGCGTGACTTTATGGAAACCCTGCGGGCCAGTGGCGTTCAAAGCGGTGGCCCGGCAGCACTCAGTCAGGCGGACCGTCAGCAGTTTGCCAATCAGCTGGACCGCTGGCTGGCACGCGCTGCGCGTCAGGGTTGAATGCGATGTGGCGCGAGGTTGATGCCCAACAGGCGACGTCCCTGCAGCTGAATGCTGCCGGGGTAGCGTTCGTCTCCGGTTGAAGTGAAGAAAAACTGATACTCGCGTAACAACACCAGTCGCCCCGAATCCCGGTCTCTGATCGGTTTCATGCGCTTCAGTGCGATGCTGTCATCCAGCAGCTGAAGCCCTTCCCGCTGACAGTGGCGTTTGACTGCCCGTGTGGCTGACTCACGCTGCTTCAGGTTATGCCACCAGGCCCCACACCCGGTCAGCACCAGAAAAAGCCAGAAAATATCATTCAGTTCAAGCCACATGTCACTGCCTGTGTCGGTTTGAGCGCCGTTCATAATACCCCTTCAAACTGCCGGATGAAAATACCTGATTAAAATGCTAGGGTATGTGAAATGGATTATCACAGCAGGAGATTCATCATGGCCAACGGATGCCGTCTGACAGAGCTGCCGTTTGACAACAGTTATGCAAGGCTGCCTTCGCAATGGTTCCAGCATGTGGACGTGCAGCCACTCAAGGGGGCACATTTGGCTGCCTTTTGTCCGGAGGTGGCGCAACTGATCGGTCTGGATCCCTGTTCTGTTTCGCCCTCGGAGCTGGTCGAGTGTTGCACTGGCCTGCGAGAGTGGCCGGGCACCGAACCGCTGGCGATGAAATATACCGGCCATCAGTTTGGCTCCTACAACCCGGACCTGGGGGATGGCAGAGGACTGCTGCTGGGTGAAGTGAACGGCCGTGATCAGGTCCGCTATGACCTCCACCTCAAAGGCGCCGGTAAAACCGCCTTTTCCCGTTTTGGCGATGGGCGTGCAGTGCTCAGATCCAGCATTCGTGAATACCTTGCCGGTGAAGCGATGGCGGGTCTGGGCATACCCACGACGCGGGCACTCTGCCTGATCGGCAGTGAAGAGTTTACGCTGCGTAACGGCATGGAACCCTGCGCTCAACTACTGCGAGTGACCCCCTGCCATGTCCGTTTCGGGCACTTTGAATTTTTTTTCTATTCCGGACGCCATGAAGAGCTTAAACAGCTGGCGGATTACTGCCTGACTCGCTATTACCCCGAGTGCAGGGACGCGGATGACCCTTACCTGGCGATGTTTCGATCCATCCTGGAGCGCACCGTCGAACTGGTGGCTGCCTGGCAGGCATATGGCTTTGTACACGGTGTCCTGAATACGGATAACATGTCGATCATTGGTGAGACCTTTGACTATGGTCCCTACACCTTCATGGACCATTACGAGCCTGATCATATCGCCAACAAGAATGATCATGTCGGTCGGTACGCCTTTGCCCGACAGCCCTCCATTGTGCTCTGGAACCTGGCAGCATTGGCGCAGGCGATGCTGCCGCTGACGCAGCGTGAGGCGCTTGAAGCCGAGCTGGATCGTTATGAAAGCCTCTATGAAGCGGCCAAGCTGGATCGAATGCGTGCACGCCTGGGCTTGCAGCGGGTTGATGCCGAGGACGCTGATCTGGTGTCCCGGCTTGAAGCGCTATGGACCAGTGATCGAGTAGACCATAACCGTTTCCTGCGTACCCTGTCGGAATGGGTGCCGGGCAAAACGGCAAGCCTTGAAGCGCTGGTCAACGACTCGGCGGCACTGGGCGCCTGGTTGCAGCGTTACGCAGCGCGTGTTGAGCAGGAGGCGGCAAGTGAGCCCATTCGTCATCAGCAGATGCGGGCGATGAACCCCCGTTACATTCTCCGCAACTACATGGCAGAGGAGGTGATTCGCGAGGCGCATCAGGGCGATTACCGACCGCTGAATGCGCTTCTGCCGGTGTTGCGCCATCCGGGGGATGAGCATCCGGATATGGAGCGGTATGCCGGTGCGCCCCCGAAGTGGGCCCGGGCCATTAATCTGACCTGCTCATCCTGAGGTGTCACGGTTGCCCGTGTCAGTGCTGCACGGACCTGCACGTTCTGTGTTAGTCTGAACCTAACCACTTGATTCGTGGTCAGTTCAGACAGTGATACAAACAAGCAGGAGGCCCCATGTCCCGATGGGTGACATTGGTATTGCGTGCGTTGCTGTTGTGGCTGGTCTGGTGGGCATTAACGGATGGAGATGCCACGGGCCTGCTGTTTGGTGGCATTGTAAGCCTGCTGGTCAGCAGTCTGTCCCTGGTGCTGTTTCCTCCCTCACCCCATATTATCCGTGTTCATGCCCTGCCCGGGTTCGCCCTGTTTTTCCTGAGTCACTCATTGTTGGCGGCAGTGGATGTTTCGCGCCGTCTTCTTTCACCATCGCTACCTGTAACGCCCGGCTACCTGCGTGCGCCTCTTTCATTACCGGAAGGCGTACCGCGCTGGCTGTTGGCCAACACATTGTCACTGCTTCCGGGTACGCTCAGTGTCACCCTGGATGGCGATGAAATTGAACTGCACTGCCTGGATCTGACTCAACCCGTGAGGCAGGAGGTGGAGCAGACACAGCGGTGTGTGGCCAAACTCTTTGGTCTGACGTTGAATCCTGAGGAGCGCGGATGACACTGGTACTGCACCTGGTTGCGTTGTTTCTTCTGTTGACGTTGATGCTGGGAGTTGTCCGTATCTGGCATGGTCCGACGGCCGCCGACCGTATGCTCGCCTCGCAGCTGTTTGGTACCACCGGAGTTGCGCTGTTGCTGGTGCTGGCTGAGGCTCAACAGATTCCTTCATTGCGTGATGTGGCGCTGATACTGGCGGTACTGGCGGTGTTTTCCGCCGCCGCCTTTGTCACCCGTGTGGTGCGGATTGAAGGCGAAAAAACTGACCGCCATGCGGTCAAGGGGCATGACGATGATTGATGGGCTGATATTCGGTCTGCAGATCCTGTTGTTGGTCAGTGGTTGCTTTTTCTTTGCGCTCGGCACGCTCGGTCTGTTTCGTTTCAACGATACCCTGTGCCGCATTCACGCTCTGACAAAGATCGATAATCTTGGATTGGGATTGGTCATCCTTGCTTTACTCACGATGACGCCATCGGTTGCCAGTGGTTTGAAAACACTGCTGATTTGGTGGGTTGCGCTTGCAGCAAGCGCCACTTCCGCTCATCTGGTTGCGCGTGCCGTGCGCATACATGAGCCTTCGCTGCCCGATCCACTGCGTGAAAGGGAGCACAAGGATGGTTGAAATTCTGCTGGACCTTCTGTTGGCACTGGCACTGATCTTGACCGCTGCAGCGGCATTGCTGTCGCAGGACCTGTTTCGGGCGATAGTCGTTTTCATTGCGTTTGGCCTGCTGATGGCGGTGTGCTGGGTACGGTTGCAGGCTCCGGACATCGCTCTCGCCGAGGCAGCCATTGGCGCGGGCCTGACAGGGGTGCTGTTGCTGGATGCGGTCAGTCACTTTCGTCGTGGCAGAGGCACCGACTCGGTTGTCGAGGAGGAGCGCGGATGAGATCACCGGCTGCCCGTATTGGCATGCTGTTGCTGGCATTGATGCTGACGGCGCTCCTGGGTCGCAGTGTATGGCAGCTGAGCATGCTGGAGCCTGCATCTGATTTGCCACGCCAGTTACAGGATAAGCTTGCGGCCAGTGGGGTGGAGCATCCGGTAACAGCGGTACTGCTCAATTTTCGCAGTTACGATACCCTGCTTGAAATAGCTGTGCTGGTGATTGCGGCGATGGCGGGTATTTCCATGGCGCGTACCCGCTCGCTGGAAGATCCTGAGCTGCGAACGTCCGATACGCTGCTCAGGGCCCTGTTGCGCTGGCTGGTGCCGCTGATGCTGCTGTTGGCTGGTTACCTGCTTTGGGCCGGAGCTGATCGGCCCGGAGGTGCGTTTCAGGCCGGGGCCATGCTGGCGGCCACCGGGGTATTGATGCGCCTGACCGGTCTGCCGCTGGATTTTCTGCGCCCCGGCATCCTGTTGCGTATCGGGCTGGTGCTTGGCTTTGCGCTGTTTCTGTTGGTTGGTCTTGCCAGCGCCATCGCCGGTGACGTGTTTCTGGCCTACCCGCGTGAATTTGTTAAAGGACTGATTCTGTCTATTGAAACCCTGCTGACGCTGTCAATCGGGATGATCCTGCTGGCACTGTTTGTGGCCGCGCCGGTTAATGATGCCAGTGAGCCAGAGGAGGGTGAAAAATGAGCACACCGCTATTGTACGCCCTCACCGGTGCTGTGCTCTGGGGCATTGGCCTGATGGGCCTGATCGGTTTGCGACACTTGCTGCGCAAATTGCTGGCGCTCAACTTGATCGGTTCGGCCACGTTTCTGATCCTGGTTGGGCTGGCACAACATCATAACGGGCCAGACCCTGTGCCCCAGGCACTGGTATTGACCGGTATTGTGGTATCGATTGCGGCTACGGCACTGGGGGTTGTATTGATCCGGCGCTATTTCCATCTGACCGGCAGAACTGAACTTGAGTCTGAGGTTCCGGAAGCAGGCCGTGATGAGGAGGGACACTCGGGATGAGCAATTGGCTGATGGCCGGGCTGTTGTTCACACCCCTGGCATTGGCAACGGTGTCACTGCTGCTTGGATTTCGCCAGGGACGCGCACTGTCCTGGCTGGGCATGCTGTTGCAGCTGCTGGTGTCAGTCGGGCTCTGGTGGCTGGTCCGGCACGAAGGCGGGTTTTACTACACGCTGGCGGGCTGGGATGCTCCGCTCGGCATTGAATTGCGTGTCGACGGGCTGGTCGTTACCTTCCTGCTGTTAACAACGCTGGTCGCCAGTGGTTGCGGCATTCATGCCGGTTTTTACCTTGAGCCCGACAGGCCTTGGCAACGCTACTTCTGGCCACTGTACTGGTTCCTGTGGGCAGGGCTGAATACGGTTTGGATGGGCGGGGATCTGTTCAATCTTTATGTCGGACTTGAGCTGATTACGTTGTCTGCCGTTGGGCTGGTTGCACTGGGCGGGCAGGCCGAGGCACTGCGAGCGGCTCTGCGCTATCTGCTGGCCGCATTATTGGGGTCTTTGGCCTACCTGCTGGGTGTGGCATTGGTCTACGGACAGTTTGGAACGCTTTCACTGGCCGATGTGGCCGGTCAGGTGCGTGTATCCGAGCATGCCCTGCTGATGCGTCCGGCACTGGTGCTGATGCTGGTGGGGCTGGCGCTGAAAACGGCTCTGTTCCCCCTGCATGGCTGGTTGCCGCCTGCGCATGGCATTGCCAAATCGCCGGTGAGTGCGCTGCTTTCGGCGCTGGTGGTGAAAGCCTCGTTCTACATTGCCGCCCGTGTCTGGCTTGAAGCGGGAGTTGCCGTGGCATCGCAGTGGATGGCCCAGTTGCTGGGTGTGCTGGGAGCGGTCGCAATCATCTGGGGCAGCTGGCTTGCACTTTGTCAGCCTCGGCTTAAGCAGGTGGTTGCCTACTCGTCAGTTGCTCAGATTGGCTATCTGTTTCTGCTGTTTCCTCTGACCTTTGGTGTAGAAGCCTCTGTTTCTTTGCATGCGCAGCAGGGCATAACACTGCAGGTGATCAGCCATGCCCTGGCCAAGGCCGCCATGTTTCTGGCCGCCGGCAACCTGATCCTGGCCGTGGGCAGCAACCGTGTGGAAGCACTGGCTGGGGTGAGCCATTTCCTGCCTTTCTCGCTGTTCTCCTTCGGGCTTGCCGGTGTCTCCCTGATGGGGTTGCCGCCATCCGGCGGTTTTGCTGCCAAATGGATGTTGCTGCAGGCGAGCATGGCCTCGGGGCAATGGTGGTGGATTATGGTTCTCGCAGGCGGAGGCCTGCTGTCGGCGGCGTATGTGTTTCGGATTTATAAAGCTTCATTCCTCGAACGGGATGAACAGGATCACTTCTACCATCCTGATCGTCGTCTGGAAGTGGCGGCCATGCTGCTGGCGTTGGCATCGCTCGGAGTGGGTGTCAGCGGCAGTCAGGTGCTGTCCGTAATGGCGATGCCGTTTGAGGAGGTGCAATGATGCAGCAGGCCCTTATACCGGTCTTTGCATTGCTCTGCTCCATGCTGGCCGCCGCAATTATCTTTACCCTGCCGGAAGAGCGTCAACGCCTGCGCACAGTGATCAACCTGCTGGCGGCCTTGATCAAGGTGGCGCTGGTTGGGGTAATGACCTGGGGTGTGCTGAATGAGCGTGATTACGGCCTCAGTTATGAGATTCTGCCCGGCGTCAGTTTTGTGCTTCAAGCCGATGCGCTGGCCATGATGTTTGCGGGGCTGTCAGCGGTGCTCTGGCTCCTCACCACCATATATGCCGTGGGCTATCTGGAAGGTTCGCCCAATCGAAGCCGCTTCTTCGGCTTTTTCAGCCTGTGTGTGGCCAGTACCATGGGTATTGCGCTGGCCGGCAACCTGTTCACCTTCTTTCTGTTCTACGAAATGCTGACGCTGTCGACTTATCCGCTGGTAGTGCATCGAGGTACTGATAAGGCACTGCGAGCAGGCCGTAACTACATCATGTACACGCTCAGCGGTGGTGCGGCTTTGCTGCTGGGCATAATCTGGTTGCAGGGTCTGGTGGGGGATATCTCCTTCCAGGAAACGGGGCAGCTCAAAGACGTTGATGAGAACCTTCATCTGCCATTGATGCTGGTATTTGGCCTGTTGGTGGCGGGCCTTGGGGTCAAGGCGGCACTGTTTCCATTGCATGGCTGGCTGCCACAGGCCATGGTTGCGCCCGCTCCGGTGAGTGCATTGCTGCATGCGGTGGCGGTAGTGAAAGCCGGAGCATTCGGCATCGTGCGGGTGGTATATGATCTCTATGGCATTGAGTTTGCGACCTTGCTTGGAGTGCTGGAACCCTTGGGCTGGCTGGCAGCATTCACCATCGTCTATGGTTCGGTCCGTGCGTTATCACAGAGCGACTTGAAGCGACGGCTGGCTTACTCAACGGTTAGTCAGGTGTCCTACATCGTATTGGGTGCTGCCGTGTTTGGTCCTGTGGGGACGGTAGGCGGGCTGGTGCATCTGCTGCATCAGGGCATCATGAAAATCACACTGTTTTTCTGTGCCGGCAACTATGCCGAAACGCTCGGTATCCACAAAGTACAGGAATTAAACGGAGCCGGTCGTCGTATGCCGCTGACCTCGGCAGCCTTCACACTGGCTGCATTCGGCATGATAGGTGCGCCACCATTGGCCGGTTTTGTTACCAAATGGACCCTGGGCAGCGGGGCCTTGAATGTCGGGATGGAGTGGGTGGTCGCAGTGCTACTGATCAGCAGTATGCTTAACGCTGCCTATTTTCTGCCTGTGATTCATCGACTCTGGTTCCTGTCGGAATATGAATGGTCATATCAGCGCCGCTGGGGGCGACTGGAAACGCACAGCTGGCTGCTCTGGCCACCGCTGGTTACCGCTTCGTTAACCCTGCTGGCCGGCCTGTTTGCAGTGTTGCCGTTTAGTCCGCTGAGCTGGGCCGAACTGATTGCGGCACGGGAGTATCTGCCATGATGGTCTGGGTGTTGCTGGCGGTGTGTCTACCCTTGCTGCCAGTCGTGCTGGCCCTGCACCCTGCGTTGCAGCGTTGGCAGTGGCGACTGCTGCCGCTGGTGTCCTTGCCGGCACTGGGGCTGGTGCTGCTGGGGCCTGCGCAATGGCAGCTTGGATTGCCGGGACTGCTGTTGGGAGCGAACTGGCAGCTGGATGCCCTGCGTCAGCCCTTTCTTCTGCTGACGGCGTTGCTTTGGAGTTTTGCCGGACTGTACGCGACTGGCTACGTTAAGCGGTGTCGACGCAGCTTTGCGCTGTTCTGGGGGCTTACATTGTGTGGCAATCTGGGGTTGGTCCTTGCCGCCGATCTGGTCAGCTTCTATGCCTTTTTCGCTTTGATGACCTTTGCCGGGTACGGTTTGGTGGTGCATGAGCGCACATCGGCTGCCTTCAGAGCCGGGAGAGTCTATCTGGTCATGGCCGTGCTGGGCGAGATGGCGCTGCTGGCCGGACTGTTGCTGGCGGCAGGAACAGCCAACAGTCTGCTGCTGGCAGACCTGTCGGTCGCCATCGCTGAATCCCCTCGTGCCGACTTGATAATGGTTTTTTTGCTGGTTGGTTTTGGTGTTAAGGCGGGGTTGCTGCTGTTGCATCTCTGGTTGCCGTTAGCGCATCCGGTTGCCCCCACACCCGCCAGCGCCGTGCTCAGCGGCGCAATGATCAAGGCCGGGCTGCTGGGCTGGCTGCTGACGCTGCCGCTGGGTCAGACGAGCCAGCTTGTAACGGGAACGGTATTGGTGTTGATCGGGATGTTGGCCTCGCTGGGGGGCGCGCTTATCGGGGTATGTCAGCGCCAGAGCAAGGCAGTTCTTGCCTACTCAAGCATCAGCCAGATGGGATTGATGACGCTGATGCTGGGTGTTGCCCTGGCAGTACCCGAGCGCACGGTTTGGCTGTTGCCCGTCATTGGTACCTTTGCCCTCCATCATGCTCTGGCCAAGGGGGCACTGTTTCTGTCGGTGGGTATCAGAATGCCGAACCATCGTCTTGCTCGCTGGCTTTACTGGGGGGTGATTGCAGTGCCTGGGCTCTCTCTCGCGGGACTGCCCCTGACCAGTGGGGCCCATACCAAACTGGCCATGAAACAGGCATTACAGGTGGATGGGCTTGTGTGGTCGCTGGCGCCTTGGCTTGGTAATCTGCTCACCGCTGGTGCGATGGCAACCTTGCTGCTGGTGCTGCGTTTCCTCTGGTTGCAAGTGCGCAATACAAACAGAAATGAGTCCGGTCCCTGTATGCAGATGGGCTGGGGACTTGTACTGATGGCCAGTCTGTTGTTTCCCTGGTTTGCCCCAGAGCTGCCGGCCGCAATCACCACGACACTGGCGGATCACGTCACGTACTGGATGGCACTGATCTGGCCGATGCTGGTGGCGCTGTTTATGGCCGGAATGGTTGTGGCGATTCGCTTGCGGGCGCCTGAAGTGCCTGCGGGGGATCTGGTTGTACTGCTGGAGGACAGTGTGAAGAAGGCTCGGGGCAGGTCGCGTGTGAGTGTTTCGATTCGCATCGGGGGCAAGCGGGTTGAATGGCTGCAAAAAGCACTCGTGTGTCGGGTCCAACCCGCAGAGACCGGATTGCGAGTGCATATTGCAGGATCAGTGCTGATCCTGGCGTTGTTATTTTTTCTGCTGTAACTGCAACCTGCTTGGATCTGCCCCACAGAGCCTGGGCGTTGCAACTGATCTCAATGGCGGCTCTGTAATTTGGCACCCAGCCAGACGGAGGTGATCCCGCCAATAATGACCAGCAGGGTGCCGGACAGGCTTTTGATGTCCGGTACCTGGTCCCAGATCATCCAGCCCCACACACCTGTCATGACGACCCCGAAGTAACTCAAGGGTGAAATGATGGATGCCGGTGCATGGCTGTAAGCGCGGGTGTACAGCCACATGGTGATCCAGATCGAAAGCGCGATCAGTGCTACAAGCGGCAGGGCCGCCGGTTCTGGCGTGCGCCAGTTAAACAGTGCCAGAGGTGTGCTGGCCAGCGTAGAAATCAGGAAATAGTAAAACAGTATACGGTTGGTCGGCTCTGTCTGTGCCAACGCCCGCGTGGTGACAATCGACCCTGCCAGTGTGAGTGCCGAGAGTACACCCACCAGGTGCCAGCCGCTTAAGCCCACGCCCTCCGGCTGGATGATCAGAGCAATCCCTGCAAAGCCTGTCAGAAGCGGCCCCCAGGCCAGCAGAGGCAGCCTTGCGCCATGCCAGAGCAGTAACCAGATGGGCACGCAGAGCGGAGCGGCGTTGCGCAGTAATGCGGCGTCTACCAGTGGAATCTGCTCCAGCGCCAGGTAATAGGTGTAAAAGCAGGCCCAGCCGCAGGTACCGCGCAGCAAGTGCAGAAAGGGCCGGGGAGTTGCCAGACAGCGGATACCCCGTTTCAATACCCAGGGGAGCATGGCGCAGGTGCACAGCAGGTACTGAAAAAAGACAATCATCTCGATGCTGAGGGTGTCGGCGGTGAGCTTGATCAGTACAGCGGCCAGGCTCATGACAAGGCTGGTCGCCAGAGCAAGGCCAACACCGGTTGCCAGCTGGGGTTGAGTTGCAGACACTGGAAGGTGATCCCTGTACATTTATCCGATTGAACCCACTGATGTATGGAACACATCGAATGGAAGACTTGATACTGCTGTTACAGAGCAACCGCTTGAATGCGGTGGCACTGGTCTGGTTCCTGTTGTGTTTTCGGGGCTATATGTATTACGCCGATCGAAAAAGTCACACAACAGCGTGCCTGTCGAGCCTGTTGCATCTCTATCGCACTGAATGGATGGAGCGCATGCTAGCACGGGACGTGCGGATCGCCGATACCACGGCCATCGCAAACCTGGAACGGAGTGTGGCCTTTTTCGCCTCCACGACCATTCTGGTGCTGGCGGGCCTTGTGACCGTCATGAGCTCGGCGGAGAAGGCCATCAACATGGTGCAGGATCTGCCTTTTGTGGTACCGGCCACCCGACAGGAGTGGGAGCTTAAGCTACTGCTGCTGGTGTTGCTGTTTATCTATGCCTTTTTCAAGTTCACCTGGAGCCTGCGTCAGTACGGCTTTGTGTCGGTGATGATTGGCGGTGCGCCTTCACCCGCTGAAGAGCCCAGTGCCAGCCAGGTCAAGGCGCATGCACAGCGGATCGCCACCATGGCCTCCATGGCGGCCAATAACTTCAACCTGGGTTTGAGGACCTACTATTTCAGCATCAGTGTACTGGGCTGGTTCATCAATCCCTGGTGCTTCATGCTGCTCAGCCTGGCGATAGTCGTGATACTCTACCGCCGCGAATTTACCTCTTCTACGCTGGATACCCTGAAAATGAGTGCCGGAGACCCACAATGACGCCCGATCTCTATACCGGCCGCTGCACGCGCTTTCTGAACGCACAGCCCCATATGCGCAAGCTGGGCATTCAACTGGTCAAGGCCGCCCCGCGTGAAGCGGTGCTGGTCTTGCCGGTGCAGCCACAACTGGTGAGTGATGTGCTCGACACCTATCTGCATGGCGGAGTCCTGACGACACTGGTGGACGCGGCCAGCAGTGTTTCGACACTGTGTGCGCTGGATGAGTTCGAGCTGTGCCCGACCCTGGACCTGCGTATTGACCATATGCGTACCCCGGTTCAGAGCCAGCCGTTGTACGTACAGGCTGAATGTTATCGCATTACCCGCAGTGTGCTGTTCACACGCGCGTCGGTCTATCAGGCATCGCCCGAAAAGCCGGTTGCCAACGCGGTGGCTACGTTCATGCGCCCCGAGCCGGGCAGTACGGATACGGCATTCAGAGCCATGATTGAAGGACAGGAACATGAAGCAACTGCTTGATCTGGTCACCGAGGCGCATCAGAGTGGCGACTACCAGCCTCTGGTTGACCTGATTCCCTATGCGCGCATGCTGGGTGTCGAGTGCGCCTGTTATGGTGAGGAAGTCATCTTCCGCTTGCCGGCCAGTGAGGACCATCTGGGCAACCCGACCATCCCGGCGATTCACGGTGGTGTTATCGCGGCCTTCATGGAACTGACAGCGCAGTTCCAGCTTACCCTGCAAATGCCTCAGCCCGGGCTGGCCAAGGTGATCGACTTCTCGCTGGATTACATGCGTGCCGGACTGGACCGGGACACCTTTGCAATCTGCCGGGTCAGCCGTCAGGGTCGACGTGTGGGGAGCTGTTCTGTGCTCGCATGGCAGGAGCGCAAAAGCAAACCGATTGCACAGGCGCGCGCCCATTTCCTGCTGGATGCGGGGAAAGATTCGGCAAATCCTGATTAAACGGTTGAAAAATACGTGGCGGGCCCCATATCCGTTCAAGCTAACAGTTTGTTTTTCGGAGATTAGGTACGCCTGCCATGAGCACTGAAACTCAGAAAGAGACACTTGGTTTTCAGACAGAAGTAAAACAGCTTCTGAATCTGATGATTCACTCCCTGTATTCCAATAAAGAGATCTTTCTGCGTGAGTTGATCTCGAACGCTTCGGACGCCTCCGAGAAGCTTCGTTTTGAAGCCCTGCACAACGACGCGCTGTATGAAGGTGATCCGGAGCTGGCGATCCGTATCGAGTATGACAAGGATGCCAAAACGGTCACCATCGAGGACCGCGGTATCGGCATGAGCCGGGAAGACGTGATTGAAAACCTGGGTACCATTGCCAAATCAGGCACCGCCAGCTTCCTGTCCAGCCTGACGGGTGATCAGGCCAAGGACAGCCAGTTGATCGGTCAGTTTGGTGTAGGCTTCTATTCGGCCTTCATCGTGGCAGAGCGAGTGGATGTCTATACCCGTCGCGCCGGTGTTGCTCCGACCGAAGGCGTGCACTGGTCTTCAACCGGTGAGGGCGACTTCACCATCGGCACGATTGAAAAGGCGAATCGTGGTACTCGCATTGTACTCAAGCTGAAAGAGGGCGAGGAAGAGTTTGCCGATGGCTTCCGTCTGCGCAGCCTGGTGCGGAAGTACTCCGATCACATCTCCATTCCGGTGCAGATGCTGAAAGAGGAGCTGCCGGGCGAAGATGATGAAGATCAGGCAGAAAAGACGCCCGAGCTGGAAAGCGTAAACTCGGCAACGGCTCTGTGGACTCGCCCCAAGACCGACCTGACGGACGAAGAGTACCAGGAGTTCTACAAACATATCTCGCATGATTTCTCCGATGCACTGACCTGGTCTCACAACAAGGTTGAGGGGAATCTGGAATACACCAGCCTGTTGTATGTGCCGGAAAACGCACCCTATGATCTCTGGAATCGTGAAGCACCGCGCGGTCTCAAGCTGTATGTTCAGCGCGTCTTTATCATGGATCAGGCCGATCAGTTCCTGCCGCTCTATCTGCGTTTCATCAAGGGCGTGGTCGACAGCAACAACCTGTCCCTGAACGTGTCCCGCGAAATCCTGCAGAAAGACCCGAATGTCGATAAGCTGCGTTCTGCCCTGACCAAGCGTGTTCTGGACATGCTGGCCAAACTGGCCAAGAAGGATGCGGACAAGTACGCCAAGTTCTGGAACACCTTTGGCCAGGTGATGAAGGAAGGCCCGGCTGAAGACATGGGCAATCGTGACAAGATTCTCAAGCTGCTGCGCTTTGCTTCAACTCACAGCGGCACGGCCGAACAGAATGTGTCGCTGGAAGACTATGTCAGCCGCATGAAGGAAGGTCAGAAGAAGATCTACTATGTGGTGGCGGACTCCTTCAATACGGCCAAGAACAGTCCTCATCTGGAAGTGTTCCGCAAGAAGGGCATCGAAGTGCTGCTGTTGTCGGATCGCATCGACGAATGGATGATGAGCCAGCTGTTCGACTTTGAAGGACACAACTTCCAGGATGTGACCAAGGGCGAGCTGGATCTGGGCGACACTGAGTCCGAAGATGAAAAGAAGAAGCTCGAAGAAGTGGCCAAGGAGCATGAAGGTCTGGTCGAGCGCCTGAACAAGGTGTTGGAAGACCGCGTTGACTCCATCCGTATTACCCATCGTTTGACGGACTCGCCGGCCTGTCTAGTAATCGGTGATTACGACATGGGTCTGCAGATGCGGCGCATCATGGAAGCGGCTGGCCAGCCCGTACCGGAGAGCAAGCCGATCTTCGAGATCAACCCGGAACACCCCCTGATCAACAAGCTGGACCAGGAGCCGGACGAGGATCGCTTCGGTGAGCTGGCGCTGGTGCTGTTTGACCAGGCAGGTCTGGCAGCCGGTGCCAACCTTGACGATCCTGCAAGCTATGTGCAGCGACTGAACAAGCTGTTGCTCGAGTTGAGCAGCTGATCGGCAGTCACATCTGAAGCATCAGAAAAGGGCGACAGGAGTCGCCCTTTTTCGTGGGCTGAGCAAGGTCAAAGACTTTTGCTGAACCAGAGGCTATGCTGGACACAAATAAACACAGGAGAGTTGTATGAAGGCATTTATGACGGGTTTGGCATGCTTGGGGGTGGTGGCTGTGGTGTCACCCGTGCAGGCCATGTCGGCAGATGAAATTGTAGCCAAACACTGTTCGGCTTGTCATGAAGCAGGGCTGGGCGGTGCACCCAAGCTGACCGATAAGGATGCCTGGGCTCCGCGCATCGCAAAAGGGGTGGATGCCATGGCGCAAACGGTAATGTCCGGTAAGGGGGCCATGCCGCCCAAAGGTACCTGTGGCAGCTGCTCCGACGAGGAGATCAAGGCCGCCATCGAGGCCATGATTGCGCCGCTTAAATAAACGCGTTTTGGTGCGGCAACATGGTCAGGAAGCTGACTGTTGCCGCATCAACCGCATGGACTCACGTGTCCAGGCAATGCTCTCAAGGTAGCGCGCGTTAAACCGCCCCATCCGCACCTCGTCTTGTTCGTCCGACCATTCCCCCTGCATGAAGGCTTCCACGCGGTAAATCAGTTCACCCAGCTCGCCCTTTCCATTCATGACGGCGTCATGAATTTCATCACTGACATGTACTTCATCCAGCATTTGTTCACGGGGTGTGTCCAGCAAGCCATCCAGATGCATCAAAAGACCGGCCATGAAGGCTTGTCCGGGCGATGGGAGCTTTTCATCGATTGCGATCAGTTCCGACATGCGGGCAAGCAGAAGCAGCTGTCGAATCAGCTCTGATGGCTTGCTCGGGTGGTCTGCCAGCGTAATGAGCGTGAGCCACTTCTTGAGTTCCTGCAGGCCCAGGTACACCAGAGTTTCCTGAATGCTGCTCACCTTGCGCTGCAGCCCGAATGCCGATGAGTTCACCAGACGCAGCAGCTTGTAGGTCAGACCCGGGTCACGCTCGATGAGCGCACGAATGTCAGCCATCTCCACATCGGGCTGATTCAGCGATGCCAGAAGCTGCAGCAGTATGGCCCGGTTGCACTCGGTGTGGGTGCCCTTTAGAAGCTGTGGCTTGCTGAAGAAGTAGCCCTGAAACAGTTCAAACCCCAGCTCGATACAGAGCTGATGCTCTTCATGTGTCTCCACTTTTTCCGCCAGCAAGCGGACATTGAACGGTTTGATCAGCTCGACCTGCTGGCGCAGACCTTCAGCGCTGTGGGCGCGGATATCCAGCTTGACGATCCTGGCGATATCCAGCAGTGGAACGGCGGCTTCAGTGTACTCGAAGTCATCCAGTGCAATGGTGTAGCCGGCGTCGGCCAGTCGCTTGACGGAATCAAGCAGTGTGGGTGTGATCAGGCAATCTTCCAGTACCTCGATCACGATCTCCTGAGGCGACATGGCGGGAAGAGTGCCCTGTTCAAGCATCTGTTGCGTGAAGTTGACGAATGCAGGCATGACCCTTAGGTTGCCGGCTTCACTGACACTGGTGTAGGAGTGAAGGAGTACGCGGCTGCTGGCCTGGTCGCCGCTGATCAAGGGGATCTGGTTTACGCCCTCACTGTTGCGATACAAGAGCTCATAGGCAACAACTTTCATGTTGCTGTTAAAGATCGGCTGCCTTGCCATCAATACCTGTGAGGTCATGCTCCAGCTCCTGGTCTGATTTGGTCTGAATATGCTGTATGAGCCGCGGTTGAATAGCTATTATGAATGAACGAAACCTTTATATGTATAAATTTCCGTCGCCGGAAGGTATCTTTTTGTAGGGTTTACATACGGAAATCAAAAAAGAGGGCCCGTAGCCATGGCGCATGCGTCAACTGATTCTCGTTATACGGCACTCCTGAATGCCTCTCAGGATGCGGTCATCATTCTGGATGGCGAAACCATTGCTTCGGCCAGTTCCGGCAATAGTGCATGGGTGGTGCCCGCCCAAGTTGAAGGGCGCAGGCTGGAAGAGCTGTTTGCGTCCGACCTGTGCGAGCAGTTTCGTGAAGTAATAGGGCAGCTCAATGGCAAGAAAACCGTGCAGGAGCTTGAGTTCCAGCTTCGCCCCGAGCACTGTCCAGAGCTCAAGGCGCTGGGGCTGAGTGAGCCCTGCTGGTACGCCAGCCGCTGGGTGATGACGAGCGGCAGGGAAGTGCTGGTGAGCCTGAGAGATGTGACCGAACAGAAACGGCTGTCACGCAAGCTGACGACACAGGCGCAGCGTGACCCGTTGACAGGGGCTTATAATCGGCGTGCGCTGGTGCCGGTGCTGGAAATGTCAGTGGCTCAGGCCCTGCGTTACGATGGCGCGTCCAGTGTCGTGCTGATCGAGATCGATCAGCTCAAGGAGATCAACGAGCAGTTTGGCTGGGATGCGGGAGACAAGGTGTTGCAGCACAGTGTATCGACACTGCATCGCCTGAAGCGCACCTCGGACTTTCTGGCCCGCTACAGCGACAGCCAGCTGGTCATGGTGCTGGGAGAAACCAATCATGAGCAGGCACTGCTGGCGGGCGAGCGCATACGGGATGCGATTGCCGAGCAGGAGCTTCCGTATGCAACGGGTGATATCCGCTGGACCGTCAGCGTGGGTGTGGCCTCTGCACTGAACCCGGAAGACGATGGTGCCCAGGTGCTGCGGCGCGCGCATGAGCACCTGCTTATCGCCATCCATAGCGGTCGTAACCGTGTTGAAGGTGAGGCGCTTTAAGCGCCTCGGATTCAGATATCAGTCTGCCATTTGTGGGTGCTGTTTCAGGCAGTCAATCAGTGCCCGCATCTCCGCATCGGTCCCGATGCTGATCCGCAGGTGGTTCTCGATGCCCGGTTTGGTGAAGTGACGCACCAGAATCTTGTTCTCGCGCAGGTATGCCATCAGCTCAGCTCCGGTCAGATTGGCGTGAGCGGCAAAGACGAAGTTGGTGTGTGAGGGCAGGACCTCAAACCCAAGACGGTTGAGTGCCTCCGTGGTCCACTGGCGTGTTGCAATGACACGCTCGATACAGTCGTTGAAATAAGCCTCGTCTTCCAGTGATGCAATTGCTGCGGCTTCTGCCAGCATATCGAGCGGGTAGGAGTTGAAGCTGTTCTTGACGCGCTCCAGGGCTTCGATCAGGTCCTTGTGTCCGAACGCGCAGCCGATGCGCAGGCCGGCCAGTGAGCGTGACTTGGAAAAGGTTTGCGTGACCAGCAGGTTGGGGTATTCGTTGACCAGAGCCGTTGCACTCTCGGCGCCAAAGTCCACATAGGCCTCATCAACCACGACGACGGAGTCGGGCGTGCTCTCGAGCAGACTGCGAATATCGTCCAGTGGAACGCTGATGCCTGTGGGTGCGTTGGGGTTGGCAAAAATAATGCCGCCGTTCGGTTGGCGGTACTGGCTCAGATCGATACGGAAGTCATCAGTCAGAGGTACGTGCCTGGCCTGAATCCCGTACAGGTCGATGTAGACGTTGTAGAAGCTGTAGGTTGTCTCCGGCAGCAGCAGCGGCTTGTCCTGGCGCAGCAGTGCCATGAACGTCAGTGCCAGCACTTCATCAGAACCGTTACCGACGAAAATCTGATCACATTCCAGGCCGGTATTGCGTGCCAGTGCCTGCTTCAGTTGTGCTGATTCAGGGTCGGGATAGAGTCGCAGGCGGTCGGTCTCAAAATCACGCAGAGCCCTCGCAACTCCCGGTGCAGGAGGGTATGGGTTCTCATTCGTATTCAGCTTGATTAAGCCCTCAACCTGAGGTTGTTCACCCGGTGTGTAGGGGACCAGTGACTGAATCGAAGGGCTCCAGTATTTGCTCATGTACTACGCTGCCTTTTGATCAACTCAAAAAGCATATTCTAACAGAGCCGTCCTGTGCGCTGAAGCCAGCCTCTCGGACTAGTTTTTGTGGTTGCCTGCGCGCAGATATTCCGGAGGGCGGATTTCGGAGGTCCGATCCAGAGCGCCAATGTCCAGCATGGGCGCGGCGTCCAGGTGGTGCGCACCCAGAATGTGGGATACATGCTCCAGTGCCGCCACAATCATGGACTGTTCCCAGTCCGGCATATCTTCAAACTGACGAATGAATGTGTCCTGCAAGGTGGCCGGTGCTGATTTCAGCAGCTCCAGTCCTTTCTCGGTCGGGCATGCCAGAACTTTACGCTTGTCGGTACTGCTGCGCTCACGTCGCACCAGAGCCTTGCGCTCAAGGCGGTCAAGAATACTGGTGACGGTGGCCTGCGCAAGGTTCATCTCCTTCGCCAGCATACCGATGGTCAGGGGGCCGTTGACCCTGAGTGTTTGCATGGTCATCAACTGGGGCATGGTGAGGCCCGTCATGCGGCTCAGGTGTTTGTCGTGCAGGTCGGTGGCACGAATGATCTGGCGCAGCAGCACCAGGGCGTCCTGACTTTTTTCCATAGCGCTGTATGTGTTTCCCGAAGCAGGTTGGATGTCAGCGCGCTTTTTAGCCTGATTTCCTATGTATTGCAAAACTTGATTGTCACCTCTGCTTAAAAGATTTGTAACGCTAAACAATGATTCTAGCCCTTGAGACGGCCCTGTCTGGCTGCTGTAGCGCTAAATTGGGCGCTAGAGTCTTACGTGTTGCGATTGCTTCCGTGCTTGAAAAGTTATTATGGATATGTTTTATACTAAAAACCATAGCAAGGCTAAATATATCAAACACTATGGAATCTGACATTATCAAGTTGAGAAAACCCAAGGCCACAGACGGCTTTGCCCTTCATAAGCTGGTTGAGCGGTGCGCTCCACTGGACCCCAACTCCATTTACTGCAACTTGCTTCACTGCAGTCACTTTGCCGACACCGCGGTAGCCGCTGAAGATGAAAACGGCGAGCTCGTTGGCTTTATCTCCGGCTATTGTCCTCCGGCGCGTCCTGACACGCTGTTCGTGTGGCAGGTGGCGGTAGATTCGCGCTGTCGCGGCAAGAAGCTGGGGCAAAAGATGTTGCTTGAACTGGCGGAGCGTCTGGCTCCTCAGGGTGTTCAGTACATCGAAACAACCATTACGCCGGACAACGTCGCATCGGAGAAGTTGTTTGCCCGTGTATTCGCGGCGTTGTCGGCACCGGTAGAACGTTCGGTGCTGTTTTCGCGAGAAGAACACTTTGCCGGTCTGCATGACGACGAAATTTTGTATCGCGCAGGCCCTTTCAAGCTCAGTAAACAGAATTCGTAAGCAGGAGAGATCGATGAGTATTTTCCAGAAAACTGAATCAGAAGTGCGTACATACAGCCGCTCGTTCCCGGTAACCTTCAACAAGGCCAAGGGCGCTGTGCTGACCACCGATGACGGCAAGGAATATGTCGACTTCCTGGCAGGTGCCGGTACGCTGAACTACGGCCACAACAATGACGTGCTCAAGCAGGCTCTGATCGACTACATCAGCGAAGATGGTGTGACTCACGGCCTGGACATGCAGACCACGGCGAAAGCCAACTTTCTGCAGACCTTCCGTGACCTGATTCTTGAGCCGCGTGGCATGGGTGACTTCAAGGTGATGTTCACTGGCCCGACCGGTACCAACTGTGTAGAGGCCGCGCTGAAACTGGCGCGTAAGGTAAAAGGACGCAGCAACATCATCTCCTTTACCAACGGCTTCCACGGTGTGACAGGCGGTGCTCTGGCTGCAACCGGTAACCAGCACCACCGCGGTGGCATGGGTACCTCCATGCCGGATGTAACCCGCATGCCGTTCGACGGTTACCTGGGTGAAGGTGTTGATACCACCGAGTATCTGGATCAGGTACTGAGCGACCCGAGCAGCGGTGTTGATCACCCGGCAGCCGTGATCGTTGAAACGATCCAGGGTGAGGGTGGCTTGAATGCGGCTTCTTTCGAGTGGCTGCGTAACCTGGAGAAGGTATGCCGTCGTCATGACATGCTGTTGATCGTCGATGACATCCAGTCCGGTTGTGGTCGTTCAGGTCGCTTCTTCAGCTTTGAAGAAGCCGGTATCAAGCCGGATATCGTAACCCTGTCCAAGTCTCTGAGTGGTTACGGTCTTCCGTTCGCGGTGACCATCTTCCGTCCGGAACTGGATCAGTGGAGCCCGGGTGAGCATAACGGTACGTTCCGTGGTAACAACCACGCTTTCGTGACGGCCGCTACCGCGTTCAAGACATTCTGGTCTGACGATCAGTTTGAGAAGGAAGTCCGTCGCAAGGCTGAAAAACTGCGTAACGGCCTCAAGGCAATCATTCGCAGCCACGGTGCCAAAACACTTGTACTGAAAGGTCGCGGCCTGATGAGCGGTATCGAGTGTCCGGATGGTGATCTGGCAGGCGATGTCATCAAGAGTGCCTTTGAGCAGGGTCTGGTCATTGAAACCAGTGGTGCTCACGATCAGGTAGTCAAATGCCTGGTACCGCTGGTCATCACTGACGAGCAGATCGAGTTTGGTCTGAAGGTACTGGACAAGGCCTTTACGGCGGCGCTGGAAAAGCGTGAGCGCAAGGCATCCTGAGGGGTGCCTTGAGCCGGACCTTTAACCTGAACAGAATCAACAAGAGAAGTAGTCATGATCGTTAGAACTCTGGAAGAGTGTGAAAAGTCAGAACGTCGTATTGTGTCCGAGAACTGGGAAAGCACTCGGATGCTGCTGAAAGACGACAACATGGGATATTCCTTCCATATCACGACGATTTACGAAGGAACCGAAACCCATATCTGGTACCAGAACCACCTTGAGTCCGTTTACTGCATCAGCGGCGAAGGTGAGATTGAGACGCTTGCTGACGGCAAGATCTACCCGATCAAGCCAGGCACGCTGTATAATCTGAACGAACATGATGAGCATCTGCTGCGTGCCAGCAAAGAGCTGAAACTGGCGTGTGTGTTCAACCCGCCGCTGAACGGCAAGGAAGTACACGACGAAAATGGTGTCTACCCGCTGGAAGCCGATACGGTTGAAGCCTGATACCAGCCAGTCGCTCTCCAACATGCCGGCTATATGCCGGCATGTTTTTAAAACAAGGGGCAAACCCCGATCTGGCACCACAAAAGAGAGAAGCCAACAGGACTAAACATGCATACTGTAGAGAAGATTGGCGGCACTTCGATGAGTCGCTTCAGCGAACTGATGGATACGATTCTCATTGGTGATCGCACAGAAGAAGACCTGTACAACCGCATCTTCGTAGTTTCCGCTTACGGCGGTATCACCAATCTGCTTCTGGAACACAAGAAAACCGGTGAACCCGGTGTGTACGCGCGTTTTGCCAATGCGGAAAACGAAAGCGCCTGGGGTGAAGCGCTGGACGATGTGCGCACCCGGATGCTTGAAATCAACCATGAGCTGTTTGGTGATACTGCAGAGCGGGAGTCGGCTGACGCTTTTATTACTCAGCGCATTGCTGATGTGGAAGCGATCATGTCCAACCTCCAGGAGTTGTGCTCCTATGGTCACTTCCAGCTGGACGACCACCTGATGAAGGTGCGTGAAATGCTGGCGGCCATCGGTGAAGCCCACAGTGCCAACAACAGCGTGATCGCGCTCCGCAAGGCGGGTGTGAATGCTCGTCTGCTGGACCTGTCCGGTTGGGACCAGGAAGAGCCGCTGCCGTTTGAAGAGATGATCGAGCAGAGCTTTGCTGATGTGGATGTCAGCAAGGAAATGCCGATTGTCACTGGCTATACCCACTGTAAAGAAGGCCTGATGAAGACCTTTGACCGTGGGTACAGTGAAATGACTTTCAGTAAAATTGCCACCAAGACCGGTGCTGCTGAGGCGATCATCCATAAGGAGTTCCACCTGAGCACGGCAGATCCGGGTATCGTCGGTCTGGAAAAGGTTGTCACCATCGGTCGTACCAACTATGACGTGGCGGACCAGCTGTCCAACCTGGGGATGGAGGCCATCCACCCGAAAGCGGCGAAGGGCCTGCGTCAGCAGCAGATTGAGCTGCGTATCAAGAACGCGTTTGAGCCGGACCATGCGGGTACTGTTATCAGCACCGATTACTGCAGCGAGACACCTTGCGTTGAAATCATCGCCGGTCGCCCGAACCTGTTCGCACTGGAAATCTTTGACCAGGAGATGCTGGGTGAGGCGCGTTACGATATCGAGTTGCCGCGTCTGCTGAATGAGCTGCGCCTGTATGTGGTGAACCGCGACTCCGACGCCAACAGCATCACTTACTTTGTGGCGGGAACGCGCAAGATGGTGACCCGTGCCGTGCGTCTGATTGGTGAAAAGTTTGCCAGTGCCGAAGTCGAACTGCACAAAGTGGCCATCGTGTCGGCCATCGGCTCCAATCTGAAGGTGCCGGGTATTCTGGCCCGTACGGTGTCGGCACTGGCCGATTCCGGCATCAGTGTTCAGGCGCTGCATCAATCCATGCGTCAGGTTGAAATGCAGTGTATAGTCAATCAGGACGACTACGAGTCTGCTGTCCGGGCGTTGCACCATGCCCTGATCGAGCAGGAAGATCATGGAGATGTAATATGCGCTGCCTAGCGAAGGTGGTGATGCTGACGCTGTTGGCCCTGCCAGCAGCCCTGTATGCACAGGAGGCCCCCGACTCGGGGGCCGAGTCCGTTATGGAGGCACAAAAAGTGCCGGTGGAAATAACGGAACAGGATGTACGTGAACGTATCGAAACATTGGATGAGCCGCTCTATAACCCCTTTATTGAGCGTTACCTCGTTGACGAAGTGAAGGCCTTGCGGTCTGAAATCGAGCGTCAACGGGTGGAAATGATCCGCGAGATTACGGACCGGGAGCTGAAAGTTGCCAACAGCTCCATTTCCTACGCCACCGATACGGTGACCTATTTCTTTTATCTGATCGCGGCCGCTTCCTCAATCCTCTTGATCGTAGGCTGGAGCTCCATCCGCGAAATCCGCGACCGTGTGCAAACCATTGCCGATGAGAAGGTGGGCCGACTGGTCGAGGAATATGAAGAACGTCTGGAGCGCGTAGAGAAGGAGCTGCTGCGCAAGTCCCGCATCATTCAGGAAAACCAGCATGAGCTGGAAGTGACCAATGCCGTGCAGTCACTCTGGGTCAAGGCCACTCAGGAAACCTCCTGGGAGCAGAAAATCCGCCTGTATGACCGTATTCTGGAGCTGCGCCCCGACAATGCGGAAGCCTTGACCTACAAGGCCGATGCGGCACTGGAGCTGAATCAGCACCAGTGGGCCATCTCGCTGTGTAACCGTGCCCTGACGCTGGATCCGGACAGTGGTCATGCCTACTTTCAGCTGGCTTGCGCCTATGCGGATCTGGGGGCCAGCCGCATTGCGCTGGATTACCTGAAGAAGGCGGTCACAATTTCGGATGAATACCGTGAGCAGGCGCGTCAGGAGCAGCGCTTGCTGTCGCTGTCTCAGGAACCGGACTTCATGTCTGTTCTGACACAGCAGGAAGGGGATGAAGCCGGTAAAGAGTCTTGAACCCTTACCGGCAAGCCTGAACCTGCGCGGCTTCAGTAGTCGCGCAGGTGATCCAGATCGTCGTAGACATTGCCGATCTGGCGCATCAAGCGGCGGTCTTCCATCAAATCTTCAATCTGACGGCGTCGCTTGCTGTTGTATTTGACTCGACTGCGGCTCACTTCCTCTTCGTCTGTCAGCTGATCAGTCCAATCATCCAGTTCGTCATCGTTGACGTGATCGACACGGATTTTAGTGCCCATCGTATTGCTCTCACACAGGTTGATATAAACGGCAACAGGTGCGCTGTTCCGGCGGTCGGCTAACACAGCCGCTTTCAGGCGGAATATAGTTGAGCCGCTGCCCAGTCACAAAATTGAAAATTGCTATTATGGAAATAGTTTTTCGAGGGTAAGAGCAATGGATCCCCGCACCAGAGGCGCGGGGGGGATTGGATCAATTCTCGAAGACGAAAGTGCCGGGAGCCGGGCCCATCACTGGATAGCCGGCATCGGCATTGCCAAGGGATGGCGGGGTGGTTGAGCCGGAAGAGTGGGATTTCAGCCAGTCGGACCAGGGCTCCCACCAGGAGCCGTCTTTGCTCTCATGGCGCAGCGGCCAGTCATCGGCAGGGATGTGCTTGTCCTCGGCGGTTTGTACGCCCATCTGGTAAGACCGGCGTGGATGGCCGGGTTCGCTCACAATGCCGGCGTTATGGCCGCCACTGGTCAGTACAAAGGTCACTTCCGTGTTCATCAGGTCATTGATCTTGTACACGGAGCGCCAGGGCGCGACGTGGTCTTTCTGGGTTGCAACACAGAAGACGGGTACACGTATGTCGCGCAGGGATACGGGACGGTCTCCCACGCGAAAGCGCCCGCTGGCCAGATCATTGTGCAGGAACAGCTTGCGCAGGTATTCGGAGTGCATTTTGTAGGGCATCCGGGTCGAGTCAGCGTTCCATGCCATAAGGTCATTCATGCGCGGCGTTTCGCCCAGCAGGTACTCACTGATAATACGGGACCAGATCAGGTCGTAGGAGCGCAGCAGGGTAAAGGCGCCTGCCATCTGCTGTGTATCCAGATAGCCCTTGTCCCACATGATATCTTCCATGTAACTCAGCTGGCTTTCATCGATAAACAGCATCAGCTCGCCGGCCTCGGTGAAGTCGGTCTGTGCCGTGAACAGCGTGAGGGATTTCAGGCGGTCGTCGTTATCCCGTGCCATGGCAGACGCCGCAATACTGGCCAGGGTGCCGCCCAGACAGTAACCAACCAGGTGTACCTTCTGTTCGGGAACGATGTGGTTGATCGCTTGCAGGGCGTCCATTACGCCGCGGCGCAGATAGTCGCTCATGCCCATGTCCCGGTCACGTGCCGTCGGATTGTGCCAGGAGATCATGAACACGGTGTGGCCCTTGTCGACCAGATACTTCACCATCGAATTATGCTCAGACAGATCCAGAATGTAGTACTTCATGATCCATGCCGGCGTAATCAGAATGGGCTCGGCCGAAACCTTGTCAGTGGTCGGGCTGTATTGAATCAGCTCAATCAGCCGGTTGCGGAACACGACCTTGCCGGGTGTGCAGGCTAGGTTCTCACCGACGCGAAATTCACTGGTCTGAGTGTCCGCATCCCCAAGCAGGTTGTGCTGTATATCTTCCAGCAGGTTCTGCATGCCCTGAAACAGGCTTTGGCCACCAGTGTTCATGGCCTTTTCAATGACCAGCGGATTGGTTGCCGGATAATTGGTCGGTGATAAAACGTCCAGCCACTGGCGGGCTGCAAATGACACCACGTTCTCGTGATGGTCGGCGACCCCGGGAATACCGGTGGTGGCGTAGTGCCACCACTGCTCCTGCAGCAGGAAGCCCTGTGCCATCACGTTGTAGGGAAAGCGCTGCCAGGCGGCATCTGAAAAGCGGCGGTCACCGGGCAGGGGGGTAATGAAAGGCTTGAGTTCGGGATCAAAGGCGGCTCGCATTGACCAGAGGCCGAACGCGCTATACTTGCGCAGAAAGTTCTCCCGCATTTCACTCAGCTTGCCGGGGGAGTGCGCGGTGTGGATCAGCCAGTCCATGAAGGCCAGTGTCAGGGAGGCAGGGGAAAGTCCCTGGGTGTAGCGTCCCTCAACGGCATGGATGACACGGTCGATACTGTTCTTGATATCGGGCAGGGGCATGCGGGTCATCAGTCACTCCTTTCGCTGGTGCGGACCTGTAATCGCGATCGCTGACAGGGCAGCGCTACGGCGAAAGTCCAATTGTCAAAGGGCAGGTTTTTGCGCTTTTGCTGCAGGTGCGAAAAATATAGAATAGACGTTATACGATTACACCCTGATGAAATATGGCCGGACTGGCAAGGGGCTCATTGAGTGTCAACGAAATACCTTAAACGCTTCTTCAAACCCAAATCGATCGCAGTGTTTGGCGCTTCAGAGCGTCAGGATAGCATGGGCGGCATTGTCCTGCGCAATCTGCTGGAGAGTGGATATGCCGGCGAGCTGATGGCCATCAATTCTCAGGGCTATGCAGAGGTCAATGGGGTGCCCTGTTTCAGCGCGGTGGGTGAACTGCCTGAAATGCCGGACCTGGCCATCATCTGCTCGCCGCCCGAGAGTGTGCCCGGCATTATCCGCAAGCTGGGAGCCAACATGGTCAAGGCGGCCATGATTCTGACGGGGGGACTGAACCCGGACACCAGTAATGGCTCGCTTCGGGAGGCCGTCAAGGAAGCGGCGCGGCCCTATGGCATTCGTATTCTCGGCCCTGACTGTATGGGGCTGCTGGTGCCCGGTTCCAACATGAACGCCAGCTTTTCCCATGTGAATATTCGCAAGGGCAAAGTGGCCTATGTAGGCCAGTCCGGTCTGCTGGGCACGGCCATGATCGACTGGGCCAGCGGTCAGGAGATCGGTTTTTCTCATTTTATGACGTTGGGACAGGGGGCTGATGTCGATCTGCCTGCCTTGATTGACTACCTGGCCACCGACCCCGGCACACACGCGATCCTGCTGCAGATGGATCGCATCATCGGCTCGGCACGGGATTTTGTCTCGGCTGTCCGGGCCGCGTCTCGTAACAAGCTGGTGCTGGTACTGAAATCCAACATCATCGAGGATGGTCGGCTCTCGGTTGAGCTGGCGCCGGGCGTGGATGATGAAGACCGGGTGTACGATGCGGCGCTGCGACGGGCCGGTGCCGTGCGTGTGGAGACGTCGGATCAGCTGTTCAATGCACTGGAAACCCTGTCGCGCATGAAACCGATGCGGGGCGAGCGCCTGGCCATTGTCTGCAACGGCATGGGACCTAATGCGCTGGCCTATGACCGGCTGCTGCGCAAGCAGGGCAAGCTGACTGAAATCACGGAGGCCACACAAGAGGCTCTCCTGGGGTTGCTGCCCAAGGGCTGGAACGGGCGCAACCCGGTGGACCTTAACGCAGATGCAACCCCCGAGCGCTTTGCCGAGGCTGTCCGCCTGCTGACCAAGGACCCGAATGTGGATGCGGTGCTGACCATACATGCTCCTACCCGTATGGCGGGCAGTGTGGAGACGGCTGATGAGGTGATCAAGATCGCCCGCAAGACCCCCCGTAATGTGCTGACCTGCTGGATGGGGCGGTACTCGGCGATTGAAGCGCGCAACCACTGCAATGCGGCAGGCATTCCGACGTTCATGACACCGGAAGAGTCCGTCGATGCCTTCATGCAGATGGTGGAATACCACCGGAACCAGGCAGCCATGCGACAGACGCCGGCGCCGTTCCATCTGCATAACCTGCCGAACCGCAAACGTGCGCGGAACATGCTGCAGTCAGCGCGAGCGTCTGGCCGGGATTACCTGTTGCACTCTGAAGCCTGTGACCTGCTTGATCTGTACGAAATCCCGACACCCAATACCGGTTACGCCGATGATATCAACGGCGTAGTGGATATCGCGCGCCGGATGGGAGGCTCCGTTGCAGTGAAGGCGCTGCACAAGGATAACGTCTACCCCTTCTGTTACGACAGCACCTCGCATCAGCGCTGGCGCGATTTGGCGCTGGATCTGTTCTCCATCAGTGAAGTCCGTCATGCGACCACCAAGCTGGGGTACCGTGTCGGCGAACGCTATACACCGGAGGAAAGCTACGGTTTTGTCGTTCAGCAGATGAAACGCGGTTTTCAGTCCATGCAAATGAACGTGGGGATTACCCGCGATCCGGTATTTGGTCCGCTGATCCTCTTTGGTGTCGGAGGCTACACCATCGACGTGCTGGCCGATCGCAACATGATGCTGCCGCCCCTCAACTTTGCGCTGGCCCGGCAGCTGGTCAAACGGTCCCGTATCTACAATATCATTGCGGAAAACAGCTATCAGACCGAGCGTGACATCGACCATATCTGTGAGCTGCTGATCCGCTTGTCAGAGATGGTGATTGATCTGCCCGAGTTGAAGTGCCTTGAAATCAACCCGCTGCTGCTGAACAAGCGCGGGCTGCTGGCCGTGGATTGTGCCGTCTCTTTGGGTGAAGATGCGCGGCTGTCCATCTCGCCCTACCCGGAGCACCTGACCGAACAGGTTGTCCTGAAACGCTCCGGTCGGCATGCCACCTTGAGAGCGATTCGTGGTGAAGATGAGCCGGCGCACCTGGAGTTTTTCAACTCACTGAGCCCAGAATCGATCCGGTTGAGGTATTTCTACAGCCGTGGCGTGCCCACCCATGCTGAACTGGCCAACTGGACGCAGATCGATTACGACCGTGAGATGGCCTTTATTGTTTCAGCGCCGAAACTCAGTGGTGCAGGCTTTGAAACCCTCGGGGTAGTGCGTGCGGTGACGGATGCTGATAATGTACGCAGCGAGTTTTCAATCGTGGTGCGCGATGACATGCAGGGCGAAGGGCTCGGTGTCATGCTGATGCAGAAGACCATCGATTACTGCCGTGCACGCGGCACACTGCAGCTTGTAGGGTCAACCATGCCCAGCAACAAGGGGATGCAGGGGTTGGCACGCAAGCTGGGATTCAAGATCAGCTACAACATGGAAGAAGATGTGGTGGATATGAAAATGATGCTGAATGAGCCTAGGGAAGACTGGCAGATCTACCGCCTGCAACACTGAATCGACTTTCCGGAAGGATGTGCCGCCGCTCCGGCGGCACGGATAATCATGACGACGTATGACTCTTCTTCAGCACTCAAGCTGTCGCTGCCGGTGCTGTTTGGATATATCCCGTTGGGCGCCGCTTTCGGCGTCATGTTTGCAGACCTTGGCTATCACTGGCTCTATGCAACCCTGATGGGGCTGGTGATCTACGCCGGTGCAGGGCAGTTTCTGGCCGTGGGCCTGCTGGCAAACCATGCCGGCCTGGTCGAGGTCTTTGTCGCGACCCTGCTGCTGAATGCGCGCCATATGGTCTATGGCCTGTCATTGCTGAGCACGCTCAAGCTGAAGGGCGGTCGGCGCTGGTATCTCATTTTTGCGCTGACCGACGAAACCTATTCACTGCTGACGATGCTGCAGATCAAATGCGAAGCGCTGCGCTCCCGGCTCCAGTTCAGGGTTGCCGCACTGAACCATGCATACTGGGTCACGGGTTGCACACTGGGCGCCTGGCTGGGAGGACAGATCGATTACTCCACAGCCGGAATCGAGTTTACCCTGCCGGCCCTGTTCATGGTGCTGACCATTGAACAGTATCGCTCTGTTCAACGTCCACAGGTGTTCGCACTGGCGGTTGCCATAGGGGTTATGGCGCTGCTGATCAGTCCGGACAACATGCTGATGCTGTCGATCGCAATGGCGGTGTCCCTGTTGCTGATGGCCCGAGGAGGTGTTGAGTGGAATCGACTGCGTATCTTTTGACGTTCATTGCGGTCGCGGCTGCGGCCACATTCCTGACGCGGCTGTTGCCCTTTGTGCTGCTGTATCGCTGGGCCGACCATCCGCTACTGAAGCACCTTGGACGTTATCTGCCTCCGGTACTGATGGTGCTGCTGCTCATGTATGCGCTCAAGGATGCGTTCGTCACCGGGGAGGCGTTGTTGCCGTCGCTGACGGCCTTGCTGCTCGTCACGCTGTTGCACCTGCTGTGGCGCAACCCGCTGATCAGCATCCTCTCGGGCACCGGGCTGTACATGTTTTTGACCCAGAGCGGGGTTATGGCCTGATCACACGCAAATCTGTCGACAACCTGTGACGTGCGATCAGTGCCGTGAATCGGCGCAGAAAAGCTGGTGCAGGGTGCGGATGATGGTAATGGCAGTATCGCCATTGAGCGAGTAGTAGATGGTCTGTGACTCGCGCCGGGTACGCACAAGGCCGTCGCGGCGCAGGACGGCCAAATGCTGAGACAGGGCGGACTGGCTCAGGTCCAGACAGCTGTTCAGCTCGGAAACGGAGAGCTCCTTGCCATCCAGGTAGCACAGGATCAGCAAACGACTGTCATTGCCCAACACGCGCATCAACTTGGCTGCAGCAGCAGCGTTTTCTTTCATTAGTGCCAGACTTTCACTGGGCAGTGCGGTGGGTGAGATCTGTGTGGCCATGTCCGTAAGCTTCTACTCCGATCTTGTTATGGGGCGCAAGTTTATCGTAATCGGACAGTCAATCCTATTTCTCTAATATACTGAGGTTTTATAAAAGTATAACCCTTTTTAAAAACGGGTATTCACGAGGGCACAACTTTAGTTGCAATAGCGACTAAAGTTGATTGTCGACAACTCGACTTGTTTAACGTCGCCCAGTACCTTTCGTGCCCAGCTGCGGGTTAGGGATATTACTTATATCTCATCCGCAGTGTTATCCCTCCGATTAGCACTACAAGGAAGCAACTATGGGCATTTATCGGCGTGAACACGGTGCCGAACACCCGTACTGGAAACTGGGACCTTTCAAGGTCCGCCTGCCTTTGATTCATCATCGCTGGGAATGGCCGGAAACCATTCAGGCGCTTATCATGTTCGTGGTCGGCATGGCCATGATCCCGTTGTTGGAAAAATACCTCGGACTGCCGTATGACGTGGCGCTTGCGTTTGTCGTGGTCTGCGGTTTTGGCTTTATGCTGCCCACCATTCTGGGGGTGCCCATGGTGCCGGGCTGGATTACGCCTGCCATCCCGGTGGTTGGCCTGTATCTGGGCAACTTTGAACCGGGCCCTGATGCCATTCGTGCACTCATTGGTCTGCAGTTAGTGGTCACGCTGATCTTTTTTGTGCTGGGGGTGACACGTCTGGGCAGTAAGCTGGTCGATCTGTTCCCGGCATCGATCAAGGGCGGCATCCTGATGGGCGCCGGCATTGCCGCAATTTCCGGCGAAATCGTGGAAGGGGGGCGCCTGGCGCAAACGCCGATCTCGCTGATCATAGGCGGTGCGGTGACCGGATATATTCTGTTCTCGCTCTCGTTTCGTGACTGGACCGAGCAACACCGCTGGGCGCGCATCATCGCAGGCTACGGCATGGTGCCCGGAGCAATCGTTGCGATGATAATCGGCTGGGTTGCCGGTGAGTATCCGGTGCCGGATGTTCAGTTTGGCCTGACGTCGCCGGCCTTTGACAAGATGCTGGATTACACCGTGTTTGGTGTCGGTCTGCCCAGTCTGGATATTCTCTGGATGGCGCTGCCGACGGCGATCATTGCCTACATCATCGCCTTTGGGGACATCATCGTGGGCAAGAGCCTGCTGGACCGGGTGGACCACCTGCGTCCGGACGAAAAGATTGAAGTCAACGTTGACCGTGTTCATCTGGTGACAGCGCTGCGCAACCTGATGCACTCGCTGCTGGCGCCTTATCCGGGGCTGGCGGGGCCGCTGTTTACGGGTGCCATGGCGACCATTGCCGAGCGCTATCGGTATGGCCGCAAGGCGATGGATACGATCTACAGTGGTGCCAGTATTTTCTGGATCGTGGGCTTCATTGCGCTGTTCATGCTCCCGCTGGTGACCGTATTCAAGCCCGTCCTGCCGATTGCTCTGTCGTTGACGCTTCTGATTACAGGTTACCTGTGTATCAGTGTGGGCGTTGAACAGATCGATAATGCGACTTCAATGGGCGTCGCCGGCACCATGGGGGTTGTGCTGTCCGTATACGGTGCGGCCTATGGACTGGCGGTGGGTATTCTGCTGTATCTGCTGTTTGAAAAGCGCTCCAGAAAGGCGCTGCAGGAACATGCAGGAGAAGCACCGGAAGAGCCGATTCACATAGAAGAGCGTGCTGAAGAGTACGGCAATCGCTAGCCTGCTTCGCGGGCAAAATCCGAGCGGCTTCGACGCCTTGAGCGGGGCCGCTCTCTACCGGTACGAACGCAGTTACGGCCCTGTTCCTTGGCCAGATAAAGTGCCTTGTCGGCACGTTTGATCACCTGTTCCGGGGTTTCGCCCGGCTCATTTTCGCAGGCACCGATACTGATGGTTACATTGACGGTCTTGCGCGCCTCCTTGTTGTGGCGCTTCTGACGGCCAGCGGTATCATCCTTGGGACGGCCCTGATCCCTGATTGCAAGTGGATAGTTGGCCACACGCTCTCGAACCTGCTCCAGTGCCAGCAGGGCTTCTCCCTCCTGTTTGCCTCGAAACACAATGGTGAACTCTTCGCCCCCGTAACGAAACAGCCGCCCGCCGGCCTTAACACTGGATAGCTGCGTGGCGACCATGCGCAGGACCTGATCTCCCGTGTCGTGGCCATAGCGGTCGTTGAACTGCTTGAAATGGTCAATGTCCAGCATCGCAACGACATAGCGACGCCCCGGAGAGTGCAGCAGGTGTTCGAGTGCCCTGCGTCCGGGTACACCGGTGAGGGTGTCGAGAAACGCCATGCTGTAGCCGTGGTGAATCAATGTTCCCACCAGCATCAGTTGGGCCAGCAGGTGGTAGCTGTTGCCAATCAGTGGTGTGTCGGGTCTGGAAAGGCCGATCAGCATGGCGACTGTCAGTGCGATGGTGATGACCGTATCGACGGGCCGGTACTTCACAAAACCCAGGCACAGGAAAACCAACAGGGCGTTCCAGGCCAGAGCACCGTGACTGAGGGTGAAACCGGCAAAGGTATATTCAAGCAGGGACGGGGGCAGGGTGAAGAGCCACTCAGTCAGCATCAGGGGGGCATAATGCCAGAGCAGGAGCAGAGTCGCATAAGGCCCGAACAGCAGGATCAGGCGCCGGAGGCCATAGCGCGACAGCAGGTGACGCTCGGGCAACATCAAGAGCAGCAGTTGCAGCAGGGGCAGGCTGGCGCTGGCCAGCAGGAGGGCCGTATAACGGGCCGGGTTTTCGTCCGGCTGGGCGGCGAGTAGCTGTAATACGGATCCGACCAGCAGCAGGTGCAGACTGAGCCAGACGGCTCGGTAATGTTTCAGGCCCAGCCCCAGCAGCACTACCACGACGGCGAGCAATGCCGGCAGCGTACCGGCGAGCATTTTTTCAGCATCGCCAAGCGCCGTCAGCCAGGGCTCCAGCAGCAGCGGAACCGGCAGAATGAACAGGGGCAGAATGAGAAAAATGAACCTGAGCAGCACCCGGTCAAACACTCCAGACTATAAACCGATCATGAATCATACCATGGCTGCTGCCAGGACTCGCGCTTGATGTGCATCAGTTGCTCTCCCTTGTTTGGAGTCTATTCTGAAGGTGATGACAGGAGGGCAAAATATGAGTGGTTACAATCGTTTGTTAGTGCACCTTAAGCAGGACGAGCACCGCAGTGAGCTGCTCGTGAAGGTTCGGGGTCTGTTGCATCCCGAAGCCACCGTAGAGCTCTTCAGCCAGACATACTCGGCGTCATTGGAAGGTAGTAAGCTGTTTGATCCCGATGGCCGGCAGCACGCCATTCAGTCCGTATTGCGCAAGCTGGAAAAAGGCCTGCAATCCAATGCCGACAAACTGGAGCATCTGGGGGTAACGGCAGGTGCGGATGTGGCCTGGGAGCGAGACGAAGCGGAAGCGCTGGTCAGAAAGGCGCTCCGGTTTCATCCGGACCTGGTGATACACGCACCGGACACGCATCCGGACCTGTTGCACCGTTTAATGGGCGCACCGGACTGGCGGCTGTTGCGTCAGTGCCCTGCGCCATTGTTGTTGAGCAAGAAACATCAGTGGAACAGCCGGCCCATCGTGGCAGCCGCCATTGATCCCTTCCATCTGGATGACGAAACGGCCGAGCTGGACCAGAAAATACTGGCTCATGCGCAGGCAATGGCCAGCCAGCTGGATGGTGAGCTGCACGTGGTTCACGTGTTTCAGACCCTGCCCCATTCGGCCATTTTCGACGAGCACATGGTGATGGATTTCGAGGCGCTGCAGAAGAAGGTCAGACAGGAGCACCGTGATCGCATTGGCGAGTTGATCAAGCCCATGAACCTGAAGGTTGATGATCCCTGTGTTCACCTTCTGGAAGGGGAGTTGAGCAGCGTGATACCGGAATGGGTAGAGTGTACCAGTGTGGATGTACTGGTGATGGGTTCCCTTGCACGCGGTTTTGTGGACCGCATGCTATTGGGCAGCTCGGCGGAACGGCTGTTGGAGCGGGTGGACAGCGACCTGTTGATCATCAAACCGGACAGCTTTCACTGCCCGGTGTCGGAGTTCTAGTCAAAAAAGCGGGCCCAGACCGGGGCATGGTCAGACGGTTTCTCCATGCCCCGAATGTCATAGTCGATCCCGGCTTCGACACACTTCTCCAGCAAGGGTGGCGTCGCCATGATGGCGTCGATACGCAGGCCGCGCTTGGGGTCGTCATCAAAGCCCTTGCTGCGATAGTCAAACCAGCTGAACAGGCGCTCTTCATCCGGATGCAGATGTCTGAAGGTATCCGTCAGTCCCCAGTCGTACAGCTTTTGTAACCATTCCCGCTCTTCGGGCTGAAAACTGGTCTTGCCCGTGCGAAGCCAGCGCTTGCGGTTGGGCTCGCCGATACCGATGTCCTTGTCGGTGGGGGATATGTTCAGGTCGCCCATGACCGCCAGCGGCTGGTCCGGGCTGCAATGTGCCTCAAGGTGGGCCAGCAGGTCTGCATAAAAACGGCGCTTGGCCGGGAACTTGACGGGGTGCTCAATATTTTCACCCTGCGGAAAGTAGCCGTTCAGTACGCGCACCAGCGTGCCATCCTCAGCCGGAAAATCAGCCATGATCATGCGGCGCTGGGCCTCGGGCTCATCACCTTCAAAGCCATATTGAACGTTCACGGCCGGTACCCGGGAGAGCAGGCAGACTCCGTAGTGGGTTTTCTGGCCGTGAAATACCGCGTGGTATCCCAGTGCCTGAATCTGCTCCAGTGGGAACTGCTCATCAGCGACCTTGGTTTCCTGTATCCCGATAACGTCCGGTTGGTAAGCGTTGATGACGGCTTCCAGCTGATGCATGCGCGCACGAATACCGTTGGTGTTGAAAGAGATGAGCTTCATGTTGTTCCTGCCAGTTGTTACATCGAGCGCGCATCATAACAGAAATGTTCAGAGGCCTGCCCCGGCCTGATTGCCTGCTTTTATCAGCCGGGGCCACGAATTTAATTGGTCCAGCGCCATTCACGGTGGTTACAATGCAGATTGAAATGGTTTGGACTCAAGGAGGCACAGTGGCTGAATTTGATTATGACCTGTTTGTAATTGGCGCCGGTTCAGGCGGTGTTCGTGCAGGCCGCATGGCTGCGGCCGAAGGTGTGCGGGTCGCGGTGGCGGAAGACCGTTACCTGGGAGGGACCTGTGTCAACGTCGGCTGTGTGCCCAAGAAGCTGTACGTCTATGCCTCTCACTATGCGGAAGCATTTCATGAGGCAGCCGGCTTTGGCCTGGAAGCCAAGTTGGTTGACTTCAACTGGTCCGTGCTCAGAGATAACAAGACCCGCGAGATTCAGCGCCTGAACGGGATCTACACCGGTCTGCTGGAAAATGCCGGCTGTACCCTGATTCATGGCCGTGCCCGTGTGATCGGGCCCCATGAGGTGGCCGTGGGTGATCAGCGTTATACCGCCGAGCGGATACTGGTGGCGACAGGCGGATGGCCCTATATTCCCGATCTGCCCGGCAAGGAGCATGTAATCAGCTCCAACGAGGTGTTTGATCTGGAAACATTCCCCGAGGATGTGCTGGTCGTGGGCGGCGGTTACATCGCGGTTGAGTTTGCCGGTATCTTTGCCGGCCTGGGAGCCAAAACACACCTGATTTACCGGGGTGACCTGTTCCTGCGAGGGTTTGATCAGGAAATCCGTGAGTACACGGCTCAGGAAGTGGCCAAAAAAGGCGTGAACCTGGAATTCAATACCAATATCACAGCCATTCGCAAGCTGGACAACGGGCGTCTTGAAGCGGAGTTGACGGACGGCCGCAAGCTGGAGGCTGACCAGATACTCTATGCAACCGGTCGTGTTCCCAACATTCAGGGGTTAGGGCTGGAAGAGACCGGTGTCGCTACCCGAGATAATGGTGCGGTCATCGTGAACGAACAGTTTCAGACGTCCGTGCCTTCCATTTACGCCATTGGCGACGTGACTGACCGCGTGCAGCTGACCCCGGTGGCGCTGGCTGAAGGCATGGCGCTGGTGAAGCATCTTTACGCCGACGGCTCACCGGACGTGGACTACGATCTGATTCCGACGGCGGTGTTCTGTCAGCCCAACATTGGCACTGTCGGTCTCACCGAGGAAGATGTGCGGGCGCGCCATGGGGCCGTCAAGGTGTTCAAATCCGAGTTCAGGGCATTGAAACATACCCTCAGTGGCAGTGATGAACGTACCTTGATGAAAATGATCGTGGATGCAGAAACGGACCGTGTGCTGGGTATCCACATGGTAGGGCCTGACGCCGGTGAAATCATTCAGGGCATGGGCGTTGCTTTGAAAGCCGGTGCAACCAAGGCTGTTTTTGACAGCACTATCGGCATTCACCCCACGGCGGCAGAAGAGTTTGTCACCATGCGACAGCCTGTGCGATGACGCGGGCGGCAGAGTGTTAAAAGGGGCCCTTGGTGGCACTGCTGTCCCATAAATGGCAGCAAATGAGAAAGCCTGAATCCAAGTGAGTAAAATGAGAGTGCGACCAAACACTC
>NZ_JACVEW010000016.1 GCF_017776525.1 Marinobacterium alkalitolerans | reverse complement strand
CCGCAGTTCTACTTCCGTACCACTGACATCACTGGTGCGTGTGAACTGCCGGAAGGCGTTGAAATGGTAATGCCGGGCGACAACATCCAGATGTCTGTTACCCTGATCAACCCGATCGCGATGGAAGAAGGTCTGCGCTTCGCCATCCGTGAAGGTGGTCGTACCGTGGGTGCCGGCGTTGTATCCAAAATCATCGAGTGATCCACTCCTTGATTGATTGAGAAAAGCCCTCTTCGGAGGGCTTTTTTTGTGCCTGACGAAAAATTTACTGCCAAAAGTGGTTAAAAATTAAACTTTCAGTTGACGCTGAAATGGCCACTGAGTAAAATTTGCGTCCCCTTCATTCGAGGGGTGGTCGGCTATTGCCGTAAAAAAACTTACAGGAAATGCGTGATCAGAATGCAGAACCAAAAAATCAGAATTCGTCTGAAGGCTTTTGATCATCGCCTGATCGACTCATCCGCTCAGGAGATCGTTGAGACTGCCAAGCGGACAGGAGCTCAGGTGCGTGGTCCGATCCCACTTCCTACTCGCAAAGAGCGTTACACTGTACTGATTTCCCCGCACGTCAACAAAGACGCGCGTGATCAGTATGAAATTCGTACGCACAAGCGTGTCCTGGACATCGTTGAGCCGACAGAAAAGACTGTCGACGCACTGATGAAGCTGGATCTCGCTGCGGGTGTTGAAGTGCAGATCAGCCTCGGCTAATACGCACTGCGCAGAATTATTCAATTAATGAAGCGCTATTTGTGGAATGCACCTGAAAAGGGCAGCCATAGTGGGTGACAGCCCCGTACACAACTGGCAAGAGGTAAAAACATGTCTGTAGGACTTATCGGACGTAAAGCGGGTATGACCCGCATCTTCACAGAAGATGGCGTGTCCGTGCCAGTCACCGTCATCGAAATGGAACCGAACCGTGTAACCAGCGTTAAAACTGTCGAAAATGACGGTTATGCGGCGGTACAGGTGACTACTGGTAGCAAAAAGGCTAACCGCCTGAGCAAGCCGGAAGCTGGTCACTTTGCCAAAGCTGGTGTTGAAGCCGGTCGCGGTTTGTGGGAGTTCCGTCTGAATGGTGACGAGGAAATCAACGTTGGCGATTCGCTGACTGTTGAGCGCTTCGAAGCAGGTCAGAAAATCGATGTTACCGGTCAATCCAAGGGTAAGGGCTTCCAGGGCGGCGTTAAGCGCTGGAACTTCAGCACTCAGGATGCCACTCACGGTAACTCCATTTCTCACCGTGCTCCGGGTTCCATTGGTCAGTGCCAGACCCCGGGTCGTGTCTTCAAAGGTAAAAAGATGGCCGGTCACATGGGTGCCGAGCGTTGCACCGTACAGACTCTTGAAGTCGTACGTGTCGATGCTGAACGCAACCTGCTGATCGTCAAGGGAGCAATCCCGGGCGCCACCGGCGGCGATGTCATCGTTAAACCTGCTGTTAAAGCACGCGCCTGAGGAGGTTTGCCATGAATCTGAATCTGACTGGAGCCACTGGATCGGTTGAAGTATCCGATCTGGCATTTGGTAAAGAGTTCAATGAGACGCTGGTACACCAGGTTGTGACTGCTTACATGGCAGCTGGCCGTCAGGGTACCAAAGCGCAGAAAAACCGTTCCGCAGTATCTGGTGGTGGCGCCAAGCCGTTCCGTCAGAAAGGTACCGGTCGTGCCCGTGCGGGTACCAGCCGTTCACCGCTGTGGCGTGCGGGTGGTGTAACCTTCGCCGCTCAGCCGCGTAACTTCGCTCAGAAGGTCAACAAGAAGATGTACCGCGCTGCCATGCGTTGCATCATGTCTGAGCTGGTTCGTCAGGAGCGCCTGGTTGTCGTAGAAGACTTCCAGCTGGAAGCACCGAAAACCAAGCAGTTCGTAGCCAAGCTTGATGAACTCAAGCTGGATAACGCGCTGTTGATCACCGAAAACGTCGAGCAGAATCTGTATCTGGCTGCACGCAATGTTCCGCATGTGGATGTGCGCGATGCTGCCGGTATCGACCCGGTTAGCCTGGTTGGTTTCGAGAAGGTCCTGGTAACAGTGCCTGCTCTGAAGAAAATTGAGGAGGTGCTGGCATGAACCCGGAACGCATTTACAAAGTGCTGCTCGGACCGCACATCTCTGAAAAAGCCACTATCGTTGCCGAAGGCAGCGAACAGGTAGTATTCCGTGTAGCTAAAGATGCAACCAAGCCGGAAATCAAACAGGCCGTTGAAGAGCTCTTCAACGTGAAGGTTGCAGGCGTCAACGTTCTGAACATCAAGGGCAAGACCAAGCGCACCATGCGTGGCATGGGCAAGCGCAACGATGTTCGTAAAGCGTATGTCCGCCTGGCCGAAGGTTCTGAAATCGATTTCCTGGCGGGCGAATAAGAGGGGTTGAACCATGGCAGTTATTAAAGCGAAGCCGACCTCTGCTGGACGTCGTCATCTCGTCAAGGTGGTCAGCGAAGACCTGCATAAAGGCAAGCCGCATGCTGCGCTGCTGGAAAAGAAAAGCAAAAGCGGTGGTCGTAACAACAATGGTCGCATCACGACGCGTCACATCGGTGGCGGTCACAAGCACCATTACCGTGTAATCGACTTCCGTCGCAACAAGGATGGTATCCCGGCTCTGATCGAGCGTCTGGAATACGATCCGAACCGTTCCGCCCACATTGCGCTGGTTAAATACGCGGACGGTGAGCGTCGTTACATCATCGCACCCAAAGGCCTGAAAGCCGGTGCGAAGATTGTGTCCGGTGATGATGCCGATATCAAAATCGGTAACACCCTGCCGCTGCGCAACATCCCGGTTGGTAGCACTGTTCACTGTGTTGAGCTGAAGCCCGGCAAGGGTGCCCAGCTGGCACGTTCAGCAGGTGCTTCCGCACAGCTGGTAGCCCGTGAGGGTACTTACGCAACTCTGCGTCTGCGTTCTGGCGAAACCCGCAAGGTACTGGCTGAGTGTCGTGCAACCCTCGGTGAGGTGAGCAACTCTGAGCACAGCCTGCGTCAGCTGGGTAAAGCCGGTGCTATGCGCTGGCGTGGTGTTCGTCCGACCGTTCGCGGTGCGGCGATGAACCCGGTTGACCACCCGCATGGTGGTGGTGAGGGTCGTAGCTCTGGTGGTCGTCACCCGGTTACTCCGTGGGGCGTACCGACCAAGGGTCACAAGACTCGCAAGAACAAGCGTACCGATAAACTGATCGTACGCCGTCGTAAGGCTAAATAAGAGGAATCAGCTGTGCCACGTTCACTGAAGAAAGGTCCGTTTATTGACCTTCACCTGCTGAAGAAGGTAGAGGCTGCAATCGAAGCTAACGAACGTCGTCCGATCAAGACCTGGTCACGTCGTTCTACAGTTTTCCCGCAGTTTGTGGGGCTTACTATTGCAGTACATAATGGTCGTCAGCATGTTCCGGTATACATTACCGAAGACATGGTCGGCCACAAACTGGGCGAGTTCGCTGCGACACGTACATACCGCGGTCATGCAGCCGACAAGAAGGCCAAGAAGAAGTAAGGGGGTAGATGATGGAAGTTATCGCCAAGCACACAGGCGCTCGCATCTCCGCCCAGAAGGCCCGACTGGTCGCTGATCAGATCCGTGGTAAATCTGTGGGCGAAGCTCTGAATATCCTGGCGTTCAGCACGAAGAAAGGTGCTCACCTGGTCAAGAAGGTTCTGGAGTCTGCTATCGCGAATGCGGAGCACAACGAAGGCGCCGATATTGACGAGCTGCGCGTTTCAGCTGTCTTCGTTGATGAAGGTATGACCATGAAGCGCATCATGCCGCGTGCCAAGGGCCGCGCTGATCGCATCCTGAAGCGTACGTCACACATCACCGTCAAGGTGGCCGACTAACGGCTGATTGCTAGGAGATTTCAATATGGGTCAGAAAGTCAATCCGACCGGTATTCGGCTTGGCGTCGTCAAGGACCATGCGTCTGTATGGTATGCCGACAAGACTGAATACTCAGCAAAGCTGCTGAACGATCTTCAGGTACGTAAGTACCTGGACCAGCAGCTTAAAAATGCATCCGTAAGCCGCATCGAGATCGAACGTCCGGCTCAGAATGCCAAGATCACCATTTACACGGCTCGTCCGGGTATCGTGATCGGCAAGAAGGGCGAAGACGTCGAGAAGCTGCGCACTGCTGTTTCCCAGATGATGGGTGTGCCTGTGCACATCAACATCGAGGAAGTGCGCAAGCCGGACCTGGATGGAAAACTGGTTGCACAAAGCGTTGCCAGCCAGCTGGAACGCCGTGTGATGTTCCGTCGCGCCATGAAGCGTGCGGTACAGAACGCGATGCGTCAGGGCGCCAAAGGCATCAAGATTCAGGTTAGCGGTCGTCTCGGCGGTGCCGAGATCGCACGTACTGAATGGTACCGTGAAGGTCGTGTTCCGCTGCACACTCTGCGTGCGGACATCGATTACGCTACCTACGAAGCCCACACCACTTACGGTGTGATCGGCGTTAAAGTCTGGATCTTCAAGGGTGAGATCCTCGGTGGTATCGAACAGGTACGTGCCGAGAAGAACGCGCCCAAGAAGAAAGGTAAGTGAGGTAGACGTCAATGCTGCAACCGAAACGACTGAAATACCGCAAGGTAATGAAAGGTCGCAACCGCGGCCTGGCACAGCGCGGCAGCAAGGTCAGCTTTGGTGAGTTTGCACTGAAGGCGACCGGACGCGGCCGTATCACTGCGCGCCAGATCGAAGCGGCCCGTCGTACCATGACCCGTCACGTCAAGCGTGGTGGCAAGATCTGGATCCGTGTATTCCCGGACAAGCCGATCACCACCAAGCCGCTGGAAGTACGTATGGGTAAAGGTAAGGGTAGCGTGGAGTACTGGGTTGCCCAGATCCAGCCGGGTAAGGTCCTGTTCGAAATGAGCGGTGTACCTGAAGAGCTGGCTGCCGAAGCCTTTGCGCTGGCTGCTGCGAAGCTGCCGGTTTCTACAACTTTTGTTAAACGGACGGTGATGTAATGAAAGCTACAGAACTGCGTGACAAGTCCGTTGAGGAGCTTCAGCAGGCTCTGCTGGGTCTTCTGAAGGACCAGTTTAACCTGCGTATGCAGAAGGCGACTGGCCAGCTGGCACAGACTCACCTGCTGGGTCAGGTTCGTCGCGACATCGCTCGCGTTAAGACAGTACTGAACGAAAAGCAGGTGGCTAAATGAGCGCGGAAAAACGTACTCGGACTGTGACCGGTAAGGTCGTCAGTGACAAGATGGATAAAACCATCACTGTTCTGGTTGAGCGTAAAGAGAAGCACCCGATTTACGGTAAATTCGTTAAGCGCTCCACCAAACTGCATGCTCACGATGAGAAGAATGAGTGTCAGATGGGGGATCTGGTAACAATCGCAGAATCCCGTCCGCTGTCCAAGACCAAAACCTGGTCTTTGATTCGCATTGAAGAGCGTGCAGCAAAGGTGTAAACTTACGCACCTTTGCTCCATTACGCCAATTCACCGCGGCTGCCAGGAGCGGTTGCGGTGATGGTTTATACAGTTTGTGGAGTAGACCATGATTCAGACTGAAACGATGCTTGATGTTGCTGACAACAGCGGCGCCAAGCGAGTGCAGTGTATTAAGGTCCTGGGTGGTTCTCACCGCCGCTACGCCTCTGTTGGCGACATCATCAAGGTGACCGTCAAGGAAGCGATTCCGCGCGGTAAGGTGAAGAAAGGTCAGGTTCTTAAAGCTGTCGTAGTACGTACCCGTAAGGGTGTTCGTCGTCCGGACGGTTCACTGATCCGCTTTGATACAAACTCTGCGGTTCTGCTGAACGCGAGCGATGCCCCGATCGGTACTCGTATCTTCGGCCCAGTAACGCGTGAGCTTCGCAATGAGAAGTTCATGAAGATCATTTCCCTGGCGCCTGAAGTGCTGTAAAGACTCTGTTTAAGCTAGACAGTGTCTGTAAAAACGCCACTCCCGTAATGGGTTTGGCGTTTTTGAGCATGAGAGGGTAGCAGGAAAGACAAGGTAAGATAATGCGTAAGATTCGTCGCGACGATGAAGTCATCGTTATCGCAGGAAAAGACAAAGGCAAGCGCGGCAAGGTGATGCGCGTGCTGCAGAACGATCGTCTGATCGTTTCCGGCATTAACATGATCAAGAAGCACCAGAAGCCGAACCCGATGCTGGGTCAGCAGGGTGGTATCGTTGAGAAGGAAGCCGCTATCGCGACTTCTAACGTTGCCATCTTCAACCCGCAGACCGGCAAGGGCGATCGTGTGGGCTTCAAGCTGCTGGAAGACGGCACCAAGGTCCGCTACTACAAGTCCACCGGCGAAACCATCGTTGGTGCTAAGTAAGAGAGGTTGGTGCAAATGTCCAGATTGAAAGCGCTTTACGCAAACGAAATCAAGCAGCAGCTCAAAGACGAGCTGAACTGCCCGAACGTCATGGCTGTTCCCCGTATCACCAAGATCACCCTGAATATGGGTGTCGGTGAAGCACTGGGCGACAAGAAACAGCTCGAAAACGCCGTTGCCGACATGACTGCAATCGCCGGCCAGAAGCCGATCGTAACCAAGGCACGCAAATCCATTGCGGGCTTCAAGGTACGTGAAGGTTGGCCGATCGGCTGCAAGGTGACACTGCGTGGCGAGCGCATGTGGGAATTCCTGGACCGTCTGGTTGACGTTTCCATCCCGCGTATCCGCGACTTCCGTGGCCTGAACCCGAAATCTTTCGATGGCCGTGGCAACTACAGCATGGGCGTTAAAGAGCAGATCATCTTCCCGGAAATCGACTACGACAAGGTCGATAAGCTGCGTGGTCTCGATATTACGATCACCACTACCGCGAAGAACAACGACGAAGGTCGTGCACTGCTGTCTGCGCTGCAGTTCCCGTTCAAGAAATAAGAAGGGTTGAATAATGGCTAAGGTTTCAATGATTCAGCGTGAGCTCAAGCGCGAGAAAAAGGCTGCTAAATATGCTGCCAAGCGTGCCGAGCTCAAGGCAATTATCGCAAGCCCGAACAGCTCTGAAGATGAGGTTTGGGACGCACAGATCGCGCTGCAGAAGCTGCCGCGTGACGCTAGCCCGGTGCGTAAACAGCGTCGCTGCCAGATTACTGGCCGTCCGCACGCTGTATATCGCAAGTTCGGACTTTGCCGCAACCAGCTGCGTGAAGCAGCGATGCGCGGTGATGTCCCGGGCCTGAAGAAGGCGAGCTGGTAATCCGGCTCGCGAACGGTAAGCACAGTGGTCTGGGCAGGTAACTGCTACCGCACTGCGCTGCACTTAAGAGGACGTTAATAGCATGAGTATGCAAGACACCCTCGCGGATATGTTTACCCGTATCCGCAACGGCCACATGGCTGAAAAGGCCCATGTCGCCATGCCGTCTTCCAAGCAGAAAGTTGCCATCGCAACTGTGCTGAAGGAAGAAGGCTACATCACCGATTTTGCAGTTGAAGGTGATGTTAAGCCGGTTCTGTCCATCGAACTGAAGTACTTCGAAGGCAAGCCGGTTATCGAAGAGATCAAGCGCGTAAGCCGTCCGTCTCTGCGTATCTACAAGAACGCAGCCGAGCTGCCGAAAGTAGCCGACGGTCTGGGTATCGCTATCATCTCTACCAGCAAAGGCGTCATGACTGATCGCGCTGCTCGCAAGGCAGGCATCGGTGGTGAAGTGGTCTGCACGGTATTCTAAGAGGTATTCCAATGTCACGAATTGCGAAGAAACCCGTAGCAGTACCGGCCGGCGTAGAGGTGAAACTGGCAGGCCAGTCCCTGACTGTAAAAGGCAAGCAGGGTGAACTGAGCCTGGACATGCACCCGGCAGTGAGCGCCGAACAGACCGATGGTCAGCTGGTATTCGCTCCGCGTGATGGCGCCAAGCAGTCCATGGCACTGACCGGTACTACTCGTGCCCTGGTCAACAACATGGTATTGGGCGTAAGTGAAGGTTTTTCCAAGACCCTGACTCTGCTGGGTGTTGGTTACCGTGCCCAGGCTAAGGGCAAGGTACTGAACCTGACGCTTGGCTTCTCTCATCCGATCGATTACGAATTGCCCGACGGTATTACCGCCGAAACCCCGAACAACACGACTGTTGTTATCCGCGGTGCTGACAAGCAGCGCGTGGGTCAGGTGGCTGCAGAAGTTCGCGCATTCCGTCCGCCTGAGCCTTACAAAGGCAAGGGTGTTCGTTATGAAGACGAATATGTACGCCGTAAAGAGGCTAAGAAGAAGTAAGGCAGGGTCATGAACGTTAAGAAACAAGCTCGTGTTCGTCGTGCGCGTCGTGCGCGCATGCAGATGCGTGAGCAGGGCGCAGTTCGTCTGTGCGTTAACCGCTCACCGCGTCACATTTACGCGCAGGTTATCTCTGCTGACGGCAGCCAGGTTCTGGCCTCTGCTTCTACAGTAGAAAAGGATCTGCGTGAAGGTGCTACCGGCAACATCGAAGCAGCCAAGAAAGTGGGTGCTCTGATTGCCAGCCGTGCTAAAGAAGCAGGCGTATCCAAGGTAGCGTTTGACCGCTCCGGTTTTAAATACCACGGTCGTGTTGCAGCTCTTGCTGATGCTGCTCGCGAAGGCGGCCTGGAATTCTAAAGGTTTCTATTATGGCAAATCACGAACAGAAAGACGGTGAACTGCAAGAGAAGCTGGTTCAGGTAAACCGCGTCGCCAAAGTGGTGAAAGGTGGTCGTATCTTCGGTTTCACAGCGCTGACTGTCGTAGGTGACGGCAATGGCCGCGTCGGCTTCGGTCGTGGCAAGGCTCGCGAAGTACCTGTCGCTATCCAGAAGGCTATGGAGCAGGCTCGCCGTAACATGATCAGCGTTGAGCTGAACGGTCACACGCTGCAGTACCCGGTTAAAGCCCGTCACGGTGCATCCAAGGTTTACATGCAGCCCGCGTCTGAAGGTACTGGTGTTATCGCCGGTGGTGCGATGCGTGCGGTACTGGAACTGGCAGGTGTCCACAACGTACTGGCGAAGTGCTACGGCTCTACCAACCCGGTAAACGTGGTACGTGCAACCATCAACGGCCTGAAGCAGATGTCTTCACCTGAAGATGTTGCAGCCAAGCGCGGCAAGTCCGTGGAAGAGATTCTGGAGAGCTAAGCGATGGCCAAGACTATCAAGGTAACTCAGACTCGCAGCACCATCGGTCGTCTGCCGAAGCACATCCAGACCATCAAGGGCCTGGGTCTGCGTCGTATCGGCCACACCGTAGAGCTGGAAGATACCCCGGCGGTGCGCGGCATGATCAACAAAGTCAACTACATGGTCAGTGTAGAAGGCGAATAAGAGGAGTCACCCAATGCGTTTGAATTCTCTGCGCCCGGGCGCCGGTTCCAAGCACGCTCCCAAGCGTGTCGGCCGTGGTATCGGCTCCGGACTGGGTAAAACCTGTGGCCGCGGTCACAAGGGTCAGAAGTCCCGCTCTGGCGGAAGCGTCAAGCCGGGTTTTGAAGGCGGTCAGATGCCTATTCAGCGTCGTCTGCCGAAATTCGGTTTCACTTCTCGTCAGGCGCGTTACGTTGCTGAAGTTCGTCTGAACGAACTGGCGGCTGCCGGTGTTGACGTTGTCGACCTGGCTGCGCTGAAACAGGCTGACATCATTCGTGAAGAGATCAAATCTGCACGTGTGATTCTGTCTGGTGAGATCAAAAAGGCAGTCACCGTTAAAGGTCTGAAAGTGACCAAAGGTGCACAGGCTGCGATCGAAGCTGCTGGCGGTAAAGTCGAGGCGTAAATGGCTAAGCAAGGACAAATACCGGCGGGCATGCAGAGCGGACTGAAAGAGCTATGGTCTCGACTCAGATTCGTTCTGCTGGCGATCATCGTGTACCGGATCGGGGCGCATATCCCCGTTCCGGGCATCAATCCTGATCGTCTTGCCGCGCTGTTTGATCAGAATCAGGGGACGATCCTCAGTCTCTTCAACATGTTCTCGGGTGGTGCACTGGAACGCATGTCGATCCTGGCACTGGGTATCATGCCCTACATCTCTGCCTCTATTATTATGCAGTTGATGACCGTTGTGAGCCCGCAGCTCGAGCAGTTGAAGAAAGAGGGTGAGGCCGGTCGCCGCAAGATCAGTCAGTACACGCGCTACGGCACTGTGATCCTGGCCACCTTGCAGGCACTGGGCATGTCGGTTGGCCTGGCCAATCAGGGTGTCGCCTTTGCGGCGGACTTCAGCTTCTACTTTGTGGCTGTGGTAACTCTGGTGTCCGGAGCTGTATTCCTGATGTGGCTGGGTGAGCAGATCACTGAGCATGGCATCGGAAACGGCATCTCCATTCTGATCTTCGCCGGTATTGTGGCGGGTCTGCCCAGTGCGATCGGCCAGTCCTTCGAAGCGGCGCGTCAGGGTGATCTCAATATCCTGGCGCTGCTGGCCATTGCCGTGTTGGCGATCGCCACTGTTGGTTTTGTAGTGTTCATGGAACGCGGTCAGCGCCGCATCACCATTAACTATGCAAAACGCCAGCAGGGACGTCGCGTATACGCTGCACAGTCCAGCCATCTGCCGCTCAAGGTCAATATGGCGGGTGTTATTCCGCCGATCTTTGCGTCCAGCATTCTGCTGTTCCCGGCTTCCGTTGGCCAGTGGTTTGGTCAATCTGAAGGTATGGAATGGCTGCAGGATGTGGCTCTGGCTCTTGGGCCGGGACAGCCGCTGTACATCCTGCTGTTCGCTACCGCGATTGTATTTTTCTGCTACTTCTACACTGCGATTGTTTTCAATCCGCGTGACGTGGCAGATAACCTGAAGAAATCAGGTGCCTTTATTCCAGGGATTCGTCCCGGTGATCAGTCTGCACGGTACATCGATACTGTGCTGAGCCGCCTGACTCTGTTTGGTGCGCTTTACATCACAGCCGTTTCACTGATGCCCCAGTTCCTGGTGGTAGCGTGGAACGTACCCTTCTACTTCGGCGGTACTTCACTGCTGATCGTAGTGGTTGTGGTGATGGACTTCATGGCTCAGGTGCAGTCACACCTGATGTCTCACCAGTACGAATCACTGATGAAGAAATCGAATCTTAAAGGCGGCGCAGGACTGCTGCGCTAAGCCTAATGAGGTGGATCATGAAAGTACGTGCATCTGTTAAAAAGATTTGCCGTAACTGCAAGATCGTACGTCGCAACGGTTCCGTGCGCGTGATCTGCAAAGTGGAGCCCCGTCACAAACAGCGCCAGGGTTAATCCACAGCTGGCCGGGAGTGGAGGTGCGTAGCCTTGATTTATTTTTGATCAGGGTGTAGTATTGCGCGCCTTCCACGAACTAAAGAATGACTGGTTCTGGTGAGTATCTCCCAGGACATTAATATGGAGTACATTGAATGGCCCGTATAGCTGGCGTCAATATTCCTGACAATAAGCATGCGGTAATTTCTCTGACTTACATTTTCGGGATTGGCCGCACGACTGCCAAACAGATCTGTGAAGCTACCGGCATCGCGCCGAGCACCAAGATCGCAGAACTGTCTGAAGAGCAGCTCGATAATGTTCGTGGTGAAATTGCCAAGTTGACCGTAGAGGGCGATCTGCGCCGTGAAGTCAACATGAACATCAAGCGTCTTATGGACCTCGGTTGCTACCGTGGCCTGCGTCACCGTCGTAACCTGCCGGTGCGTGGTCAGCGCAGCAAGACGAACGCGCGTACCCGTAAAGGACCGCGTAAGCCGATCCGTAAGTAAGCGATAGGAATTTCCGAATATGGCTAAGCCAGGTAATCGCACTCGTAAAAAGGTTAAAAAGCAGGTAGCGGATGGGCTCGCGCACATCCACGCCTCTTTTAACAACACAATCATCACCATTACCGATCGCCAGGGTAACGCTCTGAGCTGGGCAACTGCCGGTGGTTCAGGCTTCCGTGGTTCCCGTAAGAGCACACCGTTTGCTGCTCAGGTAGCAGCTGAGCGTGCCGGTCAGGCAGCTCTGGAATACGGTCTGAAAAACCTCGACGTGTTTGTGAAGGGTCCTGGACCCGGTCGTGAATCCGCTGTTCGTGCTCTGAACGGCTGTGGTTACAAAATCACAAACATCACGGACGTGACACCGATTCCGCACAACGGTTGTCGTCCGCCGAAGAAGCGTCGCGTTTAATCTGGAGACGGTAATATGGCTCGTTATCTTGGACCCAAGTGCAAGCTGTCTCGTCGTGAAGGCACCGATCTCTTCCTGAAGAGTGGTGTCCGCGCGCTTGATAGCAAGTGCAAAGCAGAAACAGTACCCGGTGTTCACGGTGCCCGTCGCGGTCGCCTGTCTGAATACGGTCTGCAGCTGCGTGAAAAACAGAAAGTGCGTCGTATCTACGGCGTTCTGGAACGTCAGTTCCGTGGTTATTACAAAGAAGCAGCCCGTCGCAAGGGTGCAACCGGTGAAAACCTGCTGCAGCTTCTGGAAGGCCGCCTGGACAACGTTGTATACCGCATGGGTTATGGTTCTACCCGTGCCGAAGCACGTCAGGTTGTTTCCCACCGTCAGATCACTGTTAATGGTCAGGTTGTGAACATTCCTTCCTACCAGGTACAGCCTGGCGACGTAGTAGCTGTTCGCGAAAAAGCCAAAAACCAGCTGCGTATCAAACACGCACTGGAACTGGCTGGTCAGCGTGCCCCGGTTGAGTGGGTTGAAGTTGACGCTGCAAAAATGGAAGGGACTTTCAAAGCCCTGCCTGAGCGCAGTGATCTGTCAGCCGACATCAACGAGCACCTGATTGTCGAGCTCTACTCGAAGTAATTTTGAACTCTTGACTGGTGGAACTATGCAGCGTTCAGTAAACGAGTTTCTATACCCACGTCACATTGACGTGCAGGAGATCAGCAAGACCCGTGCGAAAGTGACTCTCGAGCCGCTTGAGCGTGGGTTCGGCCACACTCTGGGCAATGCGCTGCGCCGTATCCTGCTCTCTTCCATGCCGGGATGTGCCATCTCGGAAGTTGAGATCGAAGGTGTACTGCACGAGTACAGCAGCATCGAGGGTGTTCAGGAGGATGTCATTGAGATCCTGCTGAACCTCAAAGGTGTTGCCATCGCTCTGCACAACGGTGATGAAGCGCTCCTGACGCTTTCCAAATCGGAAGCGGGAGTTGTGACCGCTGGTGATATCCAGCTGAATCAGGACGTCGAGGTTGCCAACCCCGACCACGTGATTGCACACCTGAACCCGGGTGCCACACTGAACATGCAGCTGCGTGTGACCCGTGGCCGTGGCTATGTGCCTGCTGATGCACGCACCAGCGACGAAGATGAAACTCGTGCCATTGGTCGTCTGCTGCTGGATGCCAGCTACAGTCCTGTTCTGCGCGTGTCTTATGCAGTAGAAAGTGCACGTGTAGAACAGCGTACCGACCTGGATAAACTGGTAATCGATATCGAGTCTAACGGCACTATCGATCCAGAAGAGTGTATCCGTCGTGCAGCTACTATTCTGCAGCAGCAGCTGGTCGTATTCGTAGACCTTGAAGATGCTGGTGAGCAGACCCGTTCTGAGCCGGACGAGCCGGAGATCGATCCTGTTCTCCTGCGCCCGGTCGACGATCTGGAGCTGACTGTACGTTCCGCGAACTGTCTGAAAGCAGAGCAGATCTACTACATTGGTGACCTGATTCAGCGCACCGAAGTAGAACTGCTGAAGACTCCTAACTTGGGCAAGAAATCCCTGACCGAGATCAAGGATGTGCTGGCGTCCAAGGGCCTGTCTTTGGGCATGCGCCTTGAAAACTGGCCGCCGGCCAGCCTGAAAGGCGACGATAAAGTCGCCTCTTGAGTCTGATTTTCAGCCCTAAGTTGTAAAGGATTTAGAAAATGCGTCATCGTAAATCTGGTCGACACTTAAATCGTACAAGTGCGCACCGCAAAGCGATGTTCAAGAACATGGCAGTCTCCCTGTTCGAGCACGAGCTGATCAAGACCACTCTGCCGAAAGCGAAAGAACTGCGCCGTTTTGCTGAGCCACTGATTACTCTGGCCAAGACTGACTCGGTTGCTAACCGTCGTCTGGCGTTCTCCCGTACTCGCAGCAACGAAGCTGTTGGTAAGCTGTTCAACGAGCTGGGTCCGCGTTACGCGAACCGTCCCGGCGGTTATGTTCGCATTCTGAAATGCGGCTACCGTGCAGGTGACAAGGCTCCGATGGCTTACGTCGAGCTGGTTGATCGTCCTGCTGGCCAGGCTGTTGCCGACGAAACTGAATCTTCCGAAGATTAAGTTTCAGGCATTAAAAAACCCGGACTCCTCAGGGACTCCGGGTTTTTTTGTGCCTGTTTGCAGCGGTTGGGTGGCAGCCAGCCCGAGGCCGGCTGCGTCCAGGTTCAGAGAATTGGCTTCAGGAAGCGCCCGGTGTGAGAGGCTTCAACCTCTGCAACCTGTTCCGGTGTTCCGGTGGCGATAATCTGACCGCCGCCACTGCCGCCCTCGGGCCCCAGATCCACAATCCAGTCGGCGGTTTTGATCACATCCAGGTTGTGTTCGATCACGACGATGGTGTTGCCGTGGTCCCGCAGGCGATCCAGTACCGTGAGCAGTTGCTGGATATCGTAGAAGTGCAGCCCGGTTGTGGGCTCGTCCAGTATGTACAGCGTCTTGCCGGTATCACGCTTGCTCAGCTCGCGTGCCAGTTTCACGCGCTGCGCTTCACCGCCGGACAGTGTGGTGGCAGCCTGACCCAGCCGGATATAGCTCAGCCCCACATCAATCAGCGTCTGCAGGCGTCTTGCCAGTGCGGGTATGGCATCGAAGAACTCGCGTGCATCTTCGACGGTCATCTCCAGCACTTCATCGATGCTTTTACCCTTGTACTGCACTTCGAGTGTTTCCCGGTTGTACCGCTTGCCCTTGCAGACATCGCAGGGGACATAGACATCAGGGAGGAAGTGCATCTCGACCTTGATCACCCCGTCGCCCTGGCAGGCCTCACAGCGTCCGCCCTTTACATTGAAGCTGAAACGGCCCGGCTTGTAACCGCGTGAGCGCGCTTCCTGAGTGCCGGCAAAGAGTTCGCGGATAGGGGTAAAAATACCGGTATAAGTGGCTGGGTTGGAACGCGGAGTGCGGCCGATGGGGCTCTGGTCGATGTCGATCACCTTATCCAGATGCTCGAGGCCTTCGATGCTTTCATACGGCGATGCGTCCAGCGTCGTGGCATGGTTCAGCACCTGCGCCGTCACCGGATAGAGCGTGGTGTTGATCAGAGTCGATTTGCCGGAACCGGATACGCCGGTAATACAGGTCATCAGGCCCAGCGGGATCTCCAGATCAACTGACTTCAGGTTGTTCCCGGTGGCGCCGTTGAGCTTGAGCATGCGGTCGGGATCGATCGCCTTGCGGGTAGCGGGTACTTCGATGCGCCGGCTGCCGCTGAGGTATTGGCCGGTAACCGATTCCGGTGTATCCATGATGGTTTGCGGTGAACCGGCGGCGATCACCTGGCCACCGTGTACACCGGCCCCCGGACCGATGTCGATCAGGTAATCAGCCTTGCGGATGGCGTCTTCGTCATGCTCAACGACGATCACGGTATTGCCGAGATCGCGCAGGTGTTCCAGCGTATGCAGCAGCCGTTCGTTGTCGCGCTGATGCAGGCCGATGGAGGGCTCATCAAGTACGTACATGACGCCAACAAGGCCGGCACCGATCTGACTCGCCAGACGAATGCGCTGCGCTTCACCGCCTGACAGGGTTTCCGCACTGCGCTCCAGCGACAGATAGTCCAGTCCTACATTGACCAGGAAGGTGAGTCGCTCACGGATCTCCTTCAGGATTTTCTCCGCGATTTCGCCCTGCTTGCCACTCAGGCTGAGCTGCTGGAAATAGTGCTGTGCCTGGCCGATGGGCAGACGCACCAGGTCAGGCAGGGTCTGCCGGTCGATGAATACATGACGGGCATCACGTCGCAGTCGGCTGCCATGACAGCTGGGGCAGGCATGCATGTTCAGGTATTTGGCCAGATCGTCCCGCACGGTCTCGGATTCGGTTTCCCGGTAGCGGCGTTCCAGGTTATTGATAACCCCTTCAAACGGGTGCATTTTCTTCACCCGTTCGCCGCGGTCGTTGCGGTAGTAAAAAGCGACGGGCTCATCACCCGACCCGTGCAGCACGACCTTTTGCTGCTCCGCTGTCAGGTTTTCATAGGGCGTATCCAGGTCAAAGCCGTAATGCTCGGAAACGGCCTGCAATTGCTGGAAGTAGTACAGGCTGCGTTTGTCCCAGCCGCGGATAGCGCCCTGAGCCAGAGTCAGTGTCGGGTCCTGAATCAGCTTGCGGGCATCGAAATACTGCTTCACCCCCAGGCCGTCACAGGAGGGACAGGCGCCGTGCGGGTTGTTGAAGGAAAAAAGCCGCGGCTCAAGCTCCTGGATACTGTGTCCACAGGTCGGGCAGGCGAAGCGGGCCGAAAAGACCATCTCCTCGAGCCCGTCTTCCATCGGAATGACGCGGGCAATCCCGTCGGTCAGATCCAGTGCGGTCTCGAAGGATTCCGCCAGACGGGTCTGCAGATCATCCCGTACCTTGATGCGGTCCACCACGACTTCGATGTCATGCTTCTTGTTCTTGTCCAGCGCCGGCATGTCGTCCAGGTCGACCACCAGCCCATCGACGCGAGCACGGACAAAACCCTGGCTGCGGAGCTGGTCGATGAGGTGCAGGTGCTCACCCTTGCGGCCTTGAATCACCGGTGCCACCAGCATCACCTTGCTGCCTTCCGGCAGGGCCAGTACCTGGTCGACCATCTGACTGATGGTCTGGGCTGCCAGTGGCAGGTCATGATCGGGACAGCGCGGTTCACCGGCCCGTGCGAACAACAGACGCAGGTAATCATAGATCTCGGTGATGGTACCGACGGTTGAGCGCGGGTTGTGTGAGGTGGACTTCTGCTCGATGGAGATCGCCGGTGACAGGCCTTCGATATGGTCCACATCGGGCTTTTCCATCATGGACAGAAACTGGCGGGCATAGGTGGATAGAGACTCGACGTAGCGCCGCTGGCCTTCCGCGTAGAGGGTATCGAAAGCCAGAGAGGATTTTCCCGATCCTGACAGGCCCGTGATGACGATTAACTGGTCGCGCGGGATATCGAGGTCTACATTCTTCAGGTTGTGGGTGCGCGCACCCCGTACCAGAATATTGTCCATTATTGCTCCGCTGTCGCTGCAAAAGGTCCATTATAGAGCTTTGCCCGCAGCGGCTAAACCACAGCCTTGGCTGCGCGTGCACGGGGCACGACAGCCTTACTATCCAAAGCGGCGGTATGCTATTCTGAACGTTTGAATCCAGCGGCAGGATGCTGCAGATATGAACAACCGAAAACGGGAGAGAACTAGATGGCGCGTGGTATTAACAAGGTCATTCTTGTAGGCAATTTGGGGGCGGACCCGGAAGTGCGCTACATGCCCAGTGGCAATGCGGTGACCAACGTGAACCTGGCGACCAGCGACAGCTGGAAGGACAAGCAGACCGGTCAGATGCAGGAGCGTACCGAATGGCACCGGGTGGTGTTCTTCAATCGTCTGGCTGAAATCGCCGGTGAATACCTGCGTAAGGGCTCCAAGGTATACGTTGAGGGTTCTCTGCGTACGCGCAAATGGCAGGGTCAGGACGGCCAGGACCGCTACACCACCGAAATCGTTGCCAGTGAAATGCAGATGCTGGACAGCCGCGGTGGCGAGGGCGGTGGTTATGCACCTCAGGGCGATTCCATGGGCTATGGCCAGCCCCAGCAGCAGGCGCCGCGTCGTCAGCCGCAACAACCGCCGCAGCAGCCTCAGCAGCAGGCACCCCAGTCCCAGCAGCCGCCCGCACCGGGCTTTGACGACTTCGACGACGACATTCCGTTCTGATCAAGTCGCCACGTGCCGGTGCAAGCCCCTGTTTAGCAGGGGCTTTTGTATTTATGGGCGGTTAATTTTTTGCACTGCAGCAGGTGTGCAGCGCATTTGAATAGGGTATGCTCGAGTTATGTCTACCCATTCAAACAGGCATTAGAGAAGAGTCAGGTCGAGTTCATCCCCTATGGTCGCCAGCGCATATACACTTTCCGCCAAGGTGCTTATTTGTGGAGCCAATGGTCAGGTCGGCCATGCGCTCGCCGAGCTATTGGAGAAGGCCCCCGGTATTGAGGCGGTTCCCATGAGCCGTCGGCAACTCGATATCACCTCCACCGATGCTGTTTACAAACAGCTTGAAAAACACCTGCCCGATTATGTGATCAACTGTGCCGGTTTTAACCGGGTCGATGCGGCTGAGCGTCAGCCGGATCAGGCCATGGCCGTGAACCGGGACGGGCCGGCTCTGCTTGCCGCAGCCTGTGCTGCGCTGTCGATTCCGCTGATTCACCTTTCCTCCGACTATGTGTTTGATGGGCACTACGCCAGTGGCTACAGCGAGGATGATGAACCCGCACCGCTGGGTGTGTTTGGTCGCAGTAAATGGGAGGGGGAAGAGCAGATACGCCAGCATCAGCCTCAGCACCTGATTCTGCGGGTGAGCTGGATCTTCAGTGCTCGCGGCCACAACTATCTGTTGCGCATCCTGGAGCAGGCCCGTCAGCAGGCCGTTATTGATGCCGCTGACGACCGTCGCGGCTGTCCCACCTCGGCCGATGATGTGGCGCGTGTGCTCTTGGCCATGTTGCGGCAGCTGACCTGCGGCATTGATGTCTGGGGCACCTATCATTATTGCGGAGCCGAGATCACGACCCGCTACGGGTTCAGTGAGGCTATTCTGGCAGCGGTGCGACAGTATGAAGAACTGAAGGTGGAAAGCCTGAGGGCGGTTGCGACAGCGGATATGCACCCGCTGGTGGAACGTCCCGCGTCCTCGGTCCTGAAATGCCGCAAACTGCTGTCCACTTTTGGCATCCGCCAGCGCCCCTGGCGCTCGGAGCTTCAGCGAGTCATTCCCGACATCTACGGCGAGTAACGCGGGCCGCCGGCGGCGCGGCTAGAATATCCCCAGTGTCGGGGAGCGTGTGATGGCGACCCCCAACATATATCCCACACTGGCCAGCGCCCCCAGCAGTGCTAGACTTCTTGTACGCAGGTTGCGCCCGCGCTTGAGTGCAACCGTACCGAAACCGATGTACGCCACCAGCCCCAGTATCTTGGCGGTCAGCCAGTGATGCGTCAGCGGGTACTGGGAAATCGTCAGCATCAGGCCAATAGCGCTCAGCAGCAGCAGGGTATCAATCACATGCGGTGTAACCTTGAGCCAGCGCGCCTTCAACGCCCCGGGCCAGGCATACATGCAAAGTGCACGCAGTAAAAACAGTGTGATGCTCAACCCGACCAGTGTCAGGTGGGTGTGCTTCAGCATGAGATATACATTCAATTTGGCTACATTCCTATAACTGATTTCTATTTTCGACCTATACTGCTGCAAGGACCGTCGAGAGACAGGTCGCGTATACAAGAACTATAACGGGCGCGCACGGTCTTTTGAATCATGACACAACAGACAGACTCACTGGTCGATGGCTTCGGCCGACATATCCACTATCTGCGAATGTCCGTCACGGACCGCTGTGACTTCCGCTGTGTGTACTGCATGAGCGAAAACATGCAGTTCCTGCCTCGCGAACAGATACTGACGCTGGAAGAGATGCTGCGACTGTCGCAGGTATTCGTGTCGCTGGGGGTGCGCAAGTTGCGCCTGACAGGCGGTGAGCCGCTGGTACGTCGTAACCTGATGTGGCTGATGGAACAGCTGGGCGAGCTGCCGGCCGAGCTGGTGATGACCACCAACGGTTCCCAGCTGAGCCGGTTCGCGACAGATCTGGCCGGTGCCGGCGTGAGTCGGCTCAACATCAGTCTGGATACCCTGCAGCCGGAGCGTTTCCGCCAATTGACCCGCACCGACCGCCTCGAACAGGTCCTGAAGGGCATTGATGCGGCCTGTAATGCGGGCTTCAAGCGCATCAAGCTCAATACGGTCGTGCTGAAAGGGCGCAATGATGACGAAGTGCCCGCGCTGGTTGAGTTTGCCCGCCAACGCGGCCTGGACATCAGCTTCATCGAAGAGATGCCGCTTGGGCATATCAGTGAGCACGCCCGTGCCGAAACCTTCTGCTCCAGTGAGGAGCTGCGTGAACGCCTGTCAGCGCGTTACGAACTGCTGCCAACGGCGGAGCGTACCGGTGGCCCTTCACGCTACTACCGCATGCCGGACAGCGAGAGCCGTATCGGCTTCATCTCCCCGCACAGCCATAATTTCTGTGGTGACTGTAACCGGGTCCGTCTGACGGCGGAAGGGCGGTTGCTGTTGTGCCTCGGCAATGAGCACTCGCTGGATCTGCGTGCACTCCTGCGTGCCGGCGCAGATGATGATGCGCTCAGGGAAGCCATCATCGGGTCGATGGCCATCAAGCCGGAACGTCACCATTTCAATCTCGATGAAGAACCCCAAATCCTGCGTTTCATGAATATGACCGGCGGCTAGGCGTCGGCGTTAAGGAGAGACTGTGACCGAATCAATGCAGCCGCTGGATATTGCGGTATTGACCATTTCCGATACCCGTACCCCTGAAACCGACAGCTCGGGCGACCAGCTGGTCCAACGCCTGACGGAAGCGGGGCACCGCCTCGCTGATCGGGCGATCGTCCCGGATGATGTGTACCGGATCCGGGCCCAGGTATCGGTCTGGATTGCAGACCCGCGTGTGCAAGTCATTGTAAGCACCGGCGGCACCGGGTTTGCGCTGCGCGACTCGACTCCGGAAGCGGTTGCCCCTCTGTTCGACAAGTCGGTGGACGGCTTCGGTGAACTCTTTCGTCAGGTCTCCCATGACGAGATCGGCAGCTCCACCATCCAGTCCAGAGCGCTCGCGGGGCTGGCCAATGGTACCCTGATCGCCTGCCTGCCGGGCTCAACGGGGGCCTGCCGCACCGGCTGGGATCGGATCCTGCACGAGCAGCTGGACAGCCGTCACCGTCCCTGCAACTTCGTGGCCCTCCTTCAGGCAGCACGGGAGCGGGCTGAATGAGCGATTTGATGCCACTGGAAGAGGCACTGGATCGATTGCTCAGCCGGATTCCATTGCCTTCCGCAACGGAAGAGGTTCCGCTAGGGGAGGCGCTGGGGCGTGTACTGGCCGAGCCGGTCAGCGCGGCCACCGATGTGCCCCCCGCGGATAACAGCAGCATGGATGGCTATGCACTGGCGGGCCGGGATTTCCGCCCGGGCGAGCCCATGCCCATATCACAGCGTATTGCCGCCGGCTGTGCACCTGAGCCGCTGCGTGCGGGTACGGCGGCGCGCATCTTCACGGGTGCCGAAATTCCCCCGGGAGCGGATGCCGTGGTGATGCAGGAACAGGCAGAAGCAGAGGGCGGGCAGGTGCGCATCTTGGCCGAGATCAAACCCGGTCAGAATATTCGTTCACGAGGGCAGGATATGGCAGCCGGCACGCCATTACTGGAAGCGGGTGTGATGCTGCGGCCCCAGACGCTGGGCGTGCTGGCGTCGACCGGTATTGAGCGGGTCAGGGTGTACCGGCGTCCCAGTGTGGCCCTCCTGTCGACGGGGGACGAGCTGGTTCAGCCGGGACAGGCGCTGGGCCCCGGGCAGATCTATGATGCCAACCGGTTCCTGCTCACCGGCCTGCTGCAGCAGGCCGGGGTGGTGGATATTCGTCCGATGCATGTACCCGATGCGGCGGAGCCTACTGCACAGGCATTGCGGGAAGCCGCCCGGGCGGACCTGATTCTGTCCAGTGGCGGTGTATCCGTCGGCGAGGAAGACCACGTCAAGGCACAGGTGGAAGCGCTGGGCGAACTGAACATCTGGCGCATCCGGGTGAAGCCCGGCAAGCCCTTTGCCGCCGGTCGTGTGGGCGATACACCGTTTATCGGTTTGCCCGGTAATCCGGCGTCCAGTCTGGTGACCTTCTGCCTGCTGGCGTTGCCGGCTCTGCACCGTTTGCAGGGGCGCCAGGTGCAGCCGCCCTGGCAGTTGCAGCTGCCGGCCGGCTTCAGTCGTGAGCAGCCCCAGACACGGGACGAGTTCCTGCGGGTACGGGTTGAAAACGGACGCTTGCTGCCACAGGGAAACCAGAGCTCAGGCGTACTCAGCAATACGCTTGAGGCATCGGGCCTGGCACGGGTGCCGGCAGAGACCTCGGTGGCTGAAGGCCAGTTACTGACCTTCATGCCGTTCAGCAGTCTGTGCGGGTAAGCCGCCCAGACTGCAAAACAGCGCTATAACAGGGTAAAATGTGCGCTTTTGAGAAGCTAGAGGCTCAAGCCCCGCGCATGAACGCACAAAACCAGGTTACAGATCCCTTCCAGTCGATCCGTCCCTACCGGGATAACGAAGTTGAGGCGGTGCTGCAGCGCCTGATACGCGATGACGAGTGCATCTCGGCACTGACGCGATATCAGTTCCCGCGTGCATCCAGCAGCTTTGGCTGGCTGTTGAAGCCGCTGGTGCGTATTGCCGTTGCGGCGCGCGTGGGTGATATCGAGGATGTGCAGAGCTTCCAGATGCTGGTCGCCGACTATATGCAGAAAATGATTGCGCGTACGACCACACGTGTCAGCTGCTCCGGCCTGGAACGCCTGGACCCCAACGAAGCCTACCTGTTTGTGTCCAACCACCGTGATATCGCCATGGATCCGGCCTTCGTCAACTGGGTGCGGCATCAGGGCGGCATGTCCACGGTGCGCATCGCCATAGGGGATAACCTGCTGCGCAAGCCCTATGTCTCCGATCTGATGCGCCTGAACAAGAGCTTCATCGTCAACCGCTCGGCCAAGGGGCGCGAGCTGATGACGGCGCTGAACCAGTTGTCATCCTATATCGATCACAGCGTCTGCAACGGACATTCGGTCTGGATCGCCCAGCGTGAAGGGCGCGCAAAGGATGGCAATGACCGCACCGATCCGGCGCTGATGAAGATGTTCTACATGTCGCACCGCAAGCAGCGCAGCCTGTCTGAAATGGTCGAGCGGCTGAATATCGTGCCGGTGGCCATCTCCTACGAACTGGATCCCTGTGATGCGCTCAAGGCCGAAGAGCTTGCCGCGATCGCGTTGCACGGGGCCTACGAGAAAAGCGAGTTTGAAGATATCGCCAGCATCGTGCGGGGTATCACCGGTGACAAGGGAGCGGTTCACGTCGGTTTTGGTGAGCCGCTGGAAGGCACATTCGACTCACCGGAAGCCCTGGCTGCCGAGATCGATCGTCAGATTTACCTGAACTACCGACTGCATCCGAGCAATCTGGCTGCGGCCGGCGAAAGTGTCACGGCGGAACAGCAGGCCGCGTTTGACGCCCGTCTGGCGTCCGTCAGCGAAGAGGCACGTCCCTTCCTGCAGGCGATGTACGCCAACCCGGTACGCAACTACCATCTGGCCCAACAGGAGGGCGCATGAGCGAGCTGACACATCTGGACTCCCGTGGCGAAGCCCGCATGGTGGATGTGAGTGACAAGGCGGTGACCGTACGTGAAGCTGTGGCGCAGGGCCGGGTGCGCATGCAGCCCGAGACGCTCAACCTGATTCAGGAGGGCGGTCATCCCAAGGGGGACGTGCTGGCGGTTGCCCGCATAGCCGGCATTCAGGCGGCCAAGAAAACCTCGGATCTGATTCCCCTGTGCCACCCGCTGATGCTCAGTTCGGTCAAGGTTGAGCTGCAGCCCGACCCTGATCAGTCCGCTGTCCTGATTGAGGCGCGCTGCCGACTCAGTGGGCAGACCGGTGTAGAGATGGAAGCCCTTACGGCAGTGAGTGTCGCGGCGCTCACCCTGTACGACATGTGCAAGGCGGTCGACAAGGGCATGACGATCGAGGGCGTCGAGCTGATGCAGAAAACCGGCGGCAAGAGTGGCGACTGGCAGCGGGGGGACAACACATGAAACTGGTGTACTTTGCCCGCGTGCGCGAACAGCTGGGCTGTGATGAAGAACTGCTGGAGCGACCGGACGGTGTGGAAACGCTGGGAGATCTGGTGAATTGGCTGGCGCAGGCACGGGGTGAACCCTGGGCCAGGGTGCTGACCGCGCCCGATCTGATCTATGCCCTGAATCAGGAGGTGGCGAGTGCCGATGCCCGTCTGTCCGATCAGGATGAAGTCGCGTTTTTTCCACCGGTAACAGGAGGCTGAGGTGACAACACCCAAGGCCCGACCGCTGCTGTTTTTGCGGTCACTGCTGTATTACGCCGGTTTTTATCCGGTCACCATGGTGTATGCGTTTATCTGTCTGCTGATAGGACCGCTGCTGCCCTTTCGCCCCCGTTTCGCATTTCTGACGCTGATTAATTACTTCTATATCGCTTGGCTGCGGATCTGCTGTGGCGTGAAGGTCGAGGTCAGAGGCCGCGAGCACCTGCCCAAAGAGGGCAGTTATGTGGTCATTGCCAATCATCAGAGCGAATGGGAAACACTGTATTTCCAGTTGCTTATCCGTCCTCAGGCCGTTGTACTCAAGCGTGAACTGCTGCGCATCCCGCTGTTTGGCTGGGCGCTGGCGCTGCTCAAGCCGATTGCGCTGGATCGGAGCAAGCGCCGCGGGGCCCTCAAGCAGCTGCTGGAGCAGGGCAAGGCGCGTCTGGAAGAGGGGGTTCCCCTGTTGATCTTCCCGCAGGGGACGCGAGTACCGGTGGGCAAGCTGGGCAAGCTGAACAAGGGCGGTGCCATGCTGGCGGTCAGCAGCGAAGTGCCGATTGTACCGGTGGCACATAATGCCGGCCTGTTCTGGCCAGGCAAGTCCTTTATCAAATACCCCGGCACCGTTGAGGTCGCCGTTGGCCCGGCTATTGAAACCCGGGGCAAAAGCGTTGATGAAGTGCATGACGCCAGTACCGAATGGCTGGAGCAGGCGATGCGCCGTCAGGGCAGTCTGGACTGACTCCCGTCGGACATCAGGCATAAAAAAACCGCTCAATGAGCGGTTTTTTTGTATCGGCAGCAGGCCAGATGTCAGTCTTCGTACTTCTCGAATACCAGCGTGGAGTTGGTACCGCCGAAGCCGAAGCTGTTGGACATGACGCGCTTGAGGTCCACACCGTCCTTGCGTTCGGTGATGACCGGCATGCCTTCGGCTTCCGGATCCAGATCTTCGATGTTGGCCGATGCACAGATGAAGTCGTTCTGCTGCATCAGGATCGAGTAGATCGCTTCCTGCACGCCGGTGGCGCCCAGTGAGTGGCCGGTCAGCGACTTGGTGGAGCTGACGGGCGGCATGTCGTCACCGAAGGTCTCCTTCATCGCCTTCAGTTCCTGAATGTCACCGGCAGGCGTAGAGGTACCGTGGGAGTTGATGTAGTCGATCTTGCCGTCCACGGTGGACATGGCCTGCTGCATGCAGCGAACAGCGCCTTCGCCGGACGGAGCGACCATGTCGTAACCGTCAGAGGTCGCGCCGTAGCCAACCAGTTCGGCGTAGATCTTGGCGCCACGTGCCTTGGCGTGTTCCAGCTCTTCCAGCACCAGCATGCCGGCACCGCCTGCAATGACGAAACCGTCACGGTTGGCGTCGTAGGCGCGGGATGCCTTTTCCGGCGTTTCGTTGTACTTGCTGGACAGCGCACCCATGGCATCGAACATGACACTCAATGACCAGTGCAGCTCTTCACCGCCACCGGCAAAGATGACGTCCTGCTTGCCCAGCTGAATCTGCTCCATGGCGTTGCCGATACAGTGTGCGCTGGTGGCACAGGCCGACGTGATGGAGTAGTTGATACCCTTGATCTTGAAAGGGGTTGCCAGGCAGGCCGATACGGTAGAGCCCATGGTGCGGGTGACGCGGTAGGGACCTACGCGGCGTACGCCCTTGGTGCGCAGAATATCCGCGGTTTCCACGATGTCAGCCGAGGATGCACCGCCGGAGCCAGCGATCAGGCCGGTACGGACATTGGATACCTGGTCTTCACTCAGGCCGGAATCTTCTACGGCCTGCTTCATGGCCAGGTAGGCGTAGGCAGAAGCGTTGCCCATAAAACGGCGCAGCTTGCGGTCAATCAGGGCATCCAGATCGATGTCAATGCTGCCTGCTACCTGGCTGCGGAACCCCAGCTCTTTGTATTCAGGCTGGAATTTGATACCGGAACGGCCCTGCTTCAATGAATCCAGGACGGCTTCCTGATCATTACCCAGGCAGGAAACGATTCCCATACCGGTCACTACAACGCGTCGCATGTGTAGCCTCTCTTCAACTCGTTCAGAACTATCAGTCTTATTATATGGCAATCCGACAGGGTGGCCTAAGGCCGCCCTGGATCAGAAATTGTCGGTCTGCTTGAACAGGCCGACACGCAGATCCTTTGCGGTATAGATGACGCGGCCATCAACTGCCACGGTGCCATCAGCAATACCCATTACCAGCTTGCGCTCGATAACGCGCTTGAGCTCAATATGATAGGTCACTTTCTTGGCTTCTGGCAGAACCTGCCCCGTGAATTTGACCTCGCCGGAACCCAGAGCGCGACCGCGGCCTTCATTGCCTCGCCAGCCCAGGAAGAAGCCGACCAGCTGCCACATGGCATCCAGTCCCAGACAGCCGGGCATGACCGGATCGCCCGGGAAGTGGCACTCGAAGAACCAGAGGTCGGGATGGATATCCAGTTCAGCAATGATTTCGCCCTTGCCGTACTGGCCTCCCTCGGCATTGATCTCGAGGATGCGGTCCAGCATCAGCATGTTGCCAACCGGCAGCTGAGCATTGCCCGGGCCGAACATTTCGCCGTGGCCGCACTGCAGCAGCTCTTCGCGTTCAAATGAAGAAGGTCGTGTCATAAGAAACCGTATTTTTAGAGGCATTTCATCAAGATTTGGCCGATTATACCGGTTTGCGCGCATTCAGGCACGAGCTGAGTCATGTAAATTCCTCATTCTCGCGCAATCCGCACGGCGGTATCAGGGCAGGATCAGCCAGTAAGGGTGTGGGGGCTGGCAACGGGTGTGCAGGGCGGGCCCGGTCAGTACCCGCCGGTAGCGACATGCAGGGATCAGCGGGTACGGTCCAGCGCCTGCTCGGTCAGGGTGATCAGGGTATCGCGGAAAGAGCTTGCGGGCAGGGCGTCCAGCGCGTCAATGGCCTTGTTCAGCTCGGCTGCCGCCTGCTTGCGTGTGTAGTCGATGGAGCCGGTACGCTGCACGATATCCAGCACCGGCTGCAGGTCGTCGAGCCCGCCTTCGCGGATGGCACGGCGCACCAGTTTGCGATCTTCCTCGCTGCCTTCACGCATGGCGTGGATCAGCGGCAGCGTGGCCTTGCCTTCGGCCAGGTCATCGCCCACGTTCTTGCCCATGGTGGCGCTGTCGGACAGGTAATCCATCAGGTCGTCCACGATCTGGAATGCGATGCCCATATGACGGCCGTACAGGCGCAGGGCTTCACGCTCGGCGGCAGGGGCGTCTGCCAGAATGGCACCGACCTCGGTCGCGGCTTCAAACAGCATGGCCGTTTTGCCCAGAATGACCTGCATGTAGGCCTCTTCCGTGGTGTCCGGGTTGCGCTGGTTCAGCAGCTGCAGGACTTCCCCCTCCGCGATCACGGTGGTGGCATTGGAGATCACCTGCATGATTTCCATGCGGCCGATCTCGACCATCATCTGGAAGGCACGGGAATAGAGGAAGTCTCCGACCAGCACGCTGGGTGCATTACCCCAGGTGGCATTGGCCGTTGCATTGCCGCGGCGCAATTCGGAGTTGTCCACAACATCGTCATGCAGCAGCGTGGCGGTGTGAATGAACTCGATGACCGCGGCCAGCGGAATGTGATGATCGCCCTTGTAGCCACAGGCGTTGGCGCTGAGCAGAACCAGCAGCGGGCGCAGGCGTTTGCCACCGCCAGAGACGATATGGTGGCCGATTTTCTCAACCAGCGGCACGTTGGAACCAAGGTGGTTGAGGATATAGTCGGTAACGGCGTCAAACTGCGGCTCTATGGCCGGATTTAGCTGGTGTGGCTGCATCGGGACGGGTTCTATATGTGGATCAACACCCGCCGCATGCTAGGGGGCGGGGTGGGGGGTGTCAAGCACAGGGCCAGTCAGGGCACGCGGACACCACTAAAAACATGCTGAGTCCTTGCGCAGTTGGGGCGATTGCAGTAAAATTTCGCGCCTTAAACCTGTCCACCGACGCTCCCTACCATAGGGTGCCAGAAGCCGGTCGGCTTCGGCCATTAGAAGTAGGTTTCGTATCCAGTAGCCGGATAGGTTAAACCTTGGAGAAAAGCATGTTTGCAGTAATCGTAAGCGGCGGTAAACAGTACCGTGTGCAGGAAGGTCAGACTCTGAAACTCGAGAAGCTGGCTGCCGACGCTGGTTCCAGCATCGAATTCGACCGTGTTCTGCTGGTCGGCAATGGCGACGACATCAAAGTCGGCGCGCCGGTTGTTGACGGTGCCAAAGTGGCTGCAGAAGTTGTCGGTCATGGCCGCGGCGAAAAGGTCAACATCATCAAGTTCCGTCGTCGTAAGCACCACATGAAGCGTCAGGGTCACCGTCAGTGGTTCACTGAAGTGAAAATCACTGGCATCAGTGCCTGATAAACCGAATTAGGAGATTGAAGAATGGCTCATAAGAAGGCTGGTGGTTCAACGCGTAACGGACGCGACTCGGAATCGAAACGCCTCGGCGTTAAGCGCTTCGGCGGTCAGGCCGTTACCGCGGGCAACATCCTGATCCGTCAGCGTGGCACCAAGTTCCACGCCGGTGAAAACGTAGGTCTGGGCAAGGACCACACTCTGTTCGCCAAAGCGGACGGTGTTGTCAAGTTCGAGACCAAAGGCCCTCACGGCCGCAAATTCGTCAGCGTCGTTCCTGCCTAAGCCGGAATCTTCGCTGTACCGAAAAGCTCCGCCCAGGCGGAGCTTTTTTCGTTCTGAGCCCGGTGCAAGCAAGGCCGGGCGCCGCTTCTCGGGGTATACTCTGACGGGGTGGTGTATTCAAAGGGTTGGAGGTGACGATGAAATTTGTCGATGAGGCAACCATTACGGTGGAAGCCGGCAAGGGAGGCAACGGGTGTCTGAGCTTCCGGCGCGAGAAATACATTCCCAAGGGTGGCCCGGACGGCGGTGACGGTGGTGATGGCGGTTCCGTTTATGTGGAAGCGGATGAGTCGCTGAATACGCTGATCGACTACCGATTCACTCGCCGCTACAAGGCGGAGAACGGTGAAGCCGGCAGCGGCCGTAACTGCACGGGTGCCAAGGGTGAAGATATGACCCTCAAGGTGCCGGTGGGGACCACGGTGGTTGATGTGGATACCAATGAGGTATTGGCGGACCTGACCCGTGTCGGTCAGCGCGAGAAAATTGCGCAGGGCGGCTTCCATGGTCTGGGCAACACGCGCTTCAAGAGCAGTGTGAACCGTACCCCGCGCCAGACCACCAAGGGCAGCGAAGGTGAGTTGCGCCAGTTGCGACTGGAGCTGAAGGTGTTGGCGGACGTGGGTCTGCTGGGGTTGCCCAATGCGGGCAAGTCCACCCTGATTCGCTCTATCTCGGCCGCGCGGCCGAAGGTGGCGGACTATCCCTTTACCACGCTGGTGCCCAATCTGGGTGTGGTGCGCACCGAGTCGCATCGCAGCTTCGTGGTGGCGGATATCCCCGGTATCATCGAGGGTGCGGCCGAGGGTGCCGGTCTGGGGATTCGCTTCCTCAAGCACCTGGCGCGCAACCGAGTGCTGCTGCACCTTGTGGATATGGCGCCCTGGGATGAAAAGACACCGGCTGAGGCGGCCCTGACCGCCGTGCGCGAGCTGGAGAAATTCAGCCCCACGCTGGCCGAGCAGCCGCGCTGGTTGCTGCTTAACAAGCTGGACCTGCTGCCGGAAGAGGAGCAGGAAGCGGCCTGTCAGGCGGTGATCGACGCGCTGGGATGGACCGGTCCGATCTACCGCATTTCGGCGCTCAACAAGACAGGCCTGACACCGCTGGTGCATGATCTGCAGGAGTATCTGGATGCGCGTGCCGAAGCGGCGGCGGAAAATCCGGAGCTGCTGGAAGAAGAGCGCCGTATCCGTGCCATCATCGATGAAGAGGCACGGGAAAACCTGCGCCGCCTGAAAGCGGAAATGCGTGCGCGGCGTGAAGCGGAAGATAATCTGGATGATGATGACTTCGACGATGATGATTACGACGTCGAAGTGGAGTATGTGCGCTGACGGAGTGTAACAAGTGACAGCGGGACGCAAGGGGTTGGCCCAGCCGGGGCGCTGGGTGGTCAAAATCGGCAGTGCCTTGCTGACCAATGACGGTCAGGGGCTGGATCAGGGCGCCATCGCCGGCTGGGTCGACCAGCTGGTGGAGTTGACGCGCCGGGGTGTTGAGGTTGTGCTGGTATCGTCCGGTTCGGTCGCTGAAGGCATGACGCGTCTGGGCTGGTCCGAGCGACCGCGTGAGGTCTTTCGTCTGCAGGCCGCCGCCGCAGTTGGGCAGATGGGGCTGGTGCAGGCCTATGAGGCCAACTTCCGCCGTCACGGCATGCATACGGCGCAGGTGCTGCTGACACACGACGACATGTCCAACCGCAAGCGTTACCTGAATGCGCGCTCGACCCTGCGCACGCTGATCGAAATGGGTGTCGTGGCGGTGGTGAACGAGAACGATACCGTCGTCACCAGTGAAATCCGTTTCGGTGACAACGATACCCTGGGGGCGCTGGTCGCCAATGCGGTTGAGGCCGATGCGCTGATTCTGCTGACCGATCAGCAGGGGCTGTATACCGCTGATCCGCGCAACAACCCGGATGCCCGTTTGATTCCCGAAGCGATGGCCGGTGATGACCGTCTGACGGCCATGGCCGGTGGTGGTGGCAAGCTCGGTCGCGGTGGCATGGCGACCAAGGTGCGGGCCGCCAAGCTGGCAGCGCGTTCGGGGGCGGTCACGGTGATTGCCAGCGGGCGTGAACCGGATGTGCTGCTCAAGCTGCATTCGGCCGAGCAGGTTGGCACGCTGTTGCTGCCGGAGCGTGAGCCCATGGCGGCGCGCAAGCAGTGGATCGCCGGTCATCTGCAGGCGCGTGGCACGCTGGTGCTGGATGCGGGAGCGGTCAAGGCGCTGGTTGAGCGCGGCAAGAGTCTGCTGCCGGCCGGGGTGCGCTCTGTCACGGGTGATTTCTCGCGTGGCGAGATGGTCATCATGATGGATGAATCCGGGCGTGTGGTGGCGCGAGGTCTGGCCAACTATGGTGCCGAGGATGCGGTCCGCATTATCGGTCGCCCCAGTCAGGCGATTGAGGAAGCGCTGGGCTTCATGGGAGAGGAAGAGCTGGTGCACCGGGATAATCTGGTGCTGGCGTGAAGCCATTGATGGAACAACGCCAACGAACAGGCACAAAAAAACCGGCATTTGCCGGTTTTTTTGTGCCTTGCCAGTGGGCCTGTCTTACGCCATCGCTTTGATGCGAGCGGCCAGACGGCTCTTGGTGCGGGCAACCTTGTTCTTGTGGATGATGCCCTTGGTTACGGAGCTGTCCATAACCGGCTGAGCGGCTTTGAAAGCTTCCTGGGCAGCAGCCTGGTCACCGCTTTCGATGGCAGCAACAACTTTTTTCATGTACGTGCGCGCCATGGAGCGCAGGCTAGCGTTGTGCTGACGACGCTTCTCCGCCTGACGAGCGCGTTTTTTGGATCCTGCGGAATTAGCCACGATCCGGCTCCTTCAATAATTGGGTTGATCAGAAAACGGCGATGCAGTGCCGAAAAATTAGACGCGACATTATTCATGCAGGACGCTTGAATGTCAACTAAATGACCACGTCAGAACGCAGACTTTGTCTGTTTCCTAAACAGGGCTATGATCGACGCGGATTTTGACGAGGCAACCGGGAGGCCAGGTGGCGGACAACGAGAAAAACGAAGGCGGTGGACTGCTGCGCTCCAGCAGTGTGGTAGGCATCATGACGATGCTGTCGCGGGTGCTGGGGCTGGTGCGTGACGTGGTGATTGCGGGCTATTTTGGTGCCAGTGGCAGTGCGGATGCCTTTTTTGTCGCCTTCAAGATTCCCAACTTTCTGCGCCGGCTGTTTGCAGAAGGAGCCTTCTCGCAGGCATTCGTGCCGGTGCTGTCGGAATATCGCAGCCAGCGCGATCTGGCCGCGGTGCAACAGCTGGTCTACCGCGTGTCCGGTGCGCTCGGCTCGGTGCTGGTGCTGGTCACCCTGCTGGCGGTGTTGGGGGCGCCTGCACTGGCGGCGCTCTTTGCCCCCGGGTTTTATCTGGCCGGTGGTGAAAAGTTTGCGCTGGCCTCCGATATGCTGCGCATCACCTTTCCCTACCTGCTGTTGATCTCCATGACCGCCTTCTGTGGCGCCATCCTGAACAGCTACGGGCGTTTTGCGGTTCCTGCGTTTACCCCGGTGCTGCTGAACCTCAGCCTGATCGGCTCGGCCGTCTGGTTGAGCCCCCTGATGGAAACGCCGGTGATGGCGCTGGCCTGGGGGGTGATGATGGCCGGTGCGGTGCAGCTGCTGTTCCAGTTGCCTTTCCTTGCCCGGCTGCAACTCTTGCCCATACCGCGCCCGAATTTCCGGGACGAGGGCGTGCGGCGTATTCTCAAGCTGATGCTGCCGGCCCTGTTTGGTGTCTCGGTCGCGCAGATCAACCTGCTGCTGGATACGGTACTGGCGTCCTTCCTGCAGACCGGCAGTGTATCCTGGCTCTACTATTCCGATCGTTTGTCCGAACTGCCGCTGGGTGTATTTGGCATCGCCATCGCCACCGTCATCCTGCCCAGCCTGTCACGCAACCATGCCAGTCAGGATCCGCAGCGCTTTGCCCGCACCCTGGACTGGGCGATCCGCATGGTGCTGCTGATCGGCCTGCCGGCGGCGCTGGCGCTGGCGGTGCTGGCCGAGCCTCTGATCGCAACCCTGTTCCACTATGGCCAAATGACCGACCGTGACGTGCTGATGTCCGCCATGAGCCTGCGCGCCTACGCTTTTGGCCTGCTCGCGTTCATGCTGATCAAGGTGCTGGCGCCGGGTTATTTCTCGCGCCAGGATACGGCCACGCCGGTCAAGATCGCGGTCAGGGCGATGGTGGCCAACATGGTGTTCAACCTGATTCTGATCTGGCCGCTCGACCACGCGGGCCTCGCGCTGGCAACCTCCCTGTCCGCGTTCCTGAACGCCGGCTGGCTGCTGCAGGGGCTGATTCGCGAGCGGGTGTTCCAGTGGCAGACCGGCTGGGGATTGATGCTCACGCGCCTGCTGAGCGCCTCCGTGGCGATGGTGGCCGTACTGGTGCTGATCCAGATGCAGCTGGGCGACTGGCTGGAGGCCGGTCTCTGGGCCCGTGTACAGTGGATGGCTCTGCTGGTTGTGGCCGGGGTTGGCAGCTACCTGCTGGTGCTGGTGGTGATGGGGCTCAGACTGCGCCATCTGCGCAGTTGAGTATTTTATGAGCGGTACTCGACACCGGCTTAGTACGGTATACTGCGCAGTCCACATTTTTGGCGCTGGTTCAGCAACTGCATGGAACTGATACGAGGCTTACACAATTTGCGTGACCGGCATCGTGGCTGTGTAGCCACGATCGGCAATTTTGATGGTGTTCATCTGGGCCACCGCAAGGTGCTGGCGCAGGTGAAGGCGAAGGCCGCCGAGCTGGGTTTGCCCAGTGTTGCCATCATCTTTGAGCCGCAGCCGCGCGAGTTTTTTGGCGGCGACAAGGTCCCGGCACGCCTGACACGCTTTGACGAAAAGGTGCGCCTGTTGGCCGCTGAAGGCGTAGATCGTGTGCTCTGCCTCACGTTCAACGCACGTCTGCGCCAGATGTCGGCACTGGAGTTCATCGACGAGCTGCTGCTGAAGGGGCTCGCGGTGGAGCACTTTGTCGTGGGCGATGACTTCCGTTTCGGCTGTGATCGCCGCGGCGACTTCAACATGCTGATCGAAGCCGGCCAGCGCCACGGCTTTACCGTCGAGCATACCGCCACTTTCATGCTGGAAGGTGAGCGTGTCAGCAGCACCCGTATCCGCAATGCCCTGCAGGCGAAAGACTTTGCCATGGCGGAGCACCTGCTGGGCTGGCGTTATGCCGTTACCGGGCGTGTGATGCACGGCCAGAAACTGGGCCGTCAGCTGGGCGTGCCCACGGCCAACGTGCGCATGCACCGCTATCCCTGCCCGCTGCGGGGCGTTTACGCCGTCCACGCCCTGCTGGATGGACAGCGGCTCAAGGGTGTGTGCAACGTGGGGATGCGCCCGACTGTCAACGGGCGGCAACCGGTGCTGGAAGTACACCTGCTGAATTACAGCGGAGAGGAGATCTACGGCCGCCTGATGCGTGTCGAATTCCTCCATTTTATTCGGGATGAGTGCGCCTTTGATGGTATCGAGGCACTCAAGGCCCAGATCGAAACCGATATTGACCATGTCCGTGCCTGGTTTGACCAGGCGATCCGAGACTGACTTACCTCTGGAAGCGACCTGTTATGACCGATTACAAAGCCACACTGAACCTGCCGGAAACGGCCTTTCCGATGCGCGGCAACCTGCCCAAGCGCGAACCGGGCTGGCTGGAGCACTGGGACAAGATCGATCTTTACCGCCAGCTGCGCGAAGAGGGCAAGGGGCGCAAGACGTTTATCCTGCATGACGGACCTCCCTACGCCAATGGCAGCATTCACATAGGTCACGCGGTCAACAAGGTGATCAAGGACATGATCATCAAGTCCAAGACCCTGAGCGGTTTTGACGCTCCCTACGTGCCGGGCTGGGACTGCCATGGTCTGCCGATCGAGCACAAGGTCGAGACCCTGATCGGCAAGGCCGGAGACAAGGTCCCCTACCGCGAGTTTCGTCAAAAGTGCCGTGAGTATGCCGCTGAACAGGTCGCCGGGCAGAAAGCGGACTTCATTCGTCTGGGGGTACTGGGTGACTGGGACAATCCCTACCTGACGATGAACTTCGACACCGAAGCCAACATCGTGAGGGCGCTGGGCAAGATCATCGAGAACGGTCATCTGGTCAAGGGCTACAAGCCGGTCTACTGGAGCGTGGTGGGCCAGTCGGCACTGGCCGAAGCGGAAGTGGAATACCAGGACAAGACCTCCACCGCCATCGACGTGCGCTTCACTTTCGTGGAACAGGACAAGGTACTGGCCCTGTTCGGCGCCGAGGCCGTGGAAACACCGGTCTCCGTGGTGATCTGGACCACCACTCCCTGGACCATCCCGGCCAACCAGGCCGTCTCCATCAACGGCAACCTGGATTACGCGCTGGTAGAAGCGCACACCGAACAGGGGCTGGACCGCATGGTGCTGGCGGCCGAAATGGTGGATGACATCATGGCCCGCTGGGGTGTGGACAAATACGAAGTGCTGGCGACCTGCAACGGCAGTGCGCTGGAGCTGCTGCAGCTCAAGCACCCGATCTACGACAAGCAGGTGCCGCTGATTCTGGGCGATCACGTCACCACCGATGCCGGTACCGGTGCGGTGCATACGGCACCCGACCACGGCGTGGAAGACTTCATGGTCGGTCAGGCGTACGGCCTGAGCACCCTGAATCTGGTACAGGCCAACGGTACCTACACCGATGCGGCCGGCGAGTTTGCCGGTGTGCACGTGTACAAGGCCGATGGTCCGGTGTGCGAAGCGCTTGAGCGTGAAAGCAAACTGGTCCATATGAAGCGCTTCCAGCACAGCTACCCGCACTGCTGGCGCACCAAAACCCCGCTGATTTACCGCGCCACGCCACAGTGGTTCGTGTCCATGGAAGCCAAGGGTCTCAAGAGCCAGGCGCTGGATGCGATCAAGGGCGTGCAGTGGTTCCCGGAGTGGGGCCAGAACCGCATCGAATCCATGGTGGATCAGAGCCCGGACTGGTGTGTCTCCCGTCAGCGCACCTGGGGCGTGCCGATCACCGTGTTTACCCACAAGCAGACCGGTGAGCTGCACCCGCGTACCACTGAACTGATCGAGCAGGTTGCACAGCATATCGAGCAGGGCGGCATCGACGCCTGGTTCGAGCTGGATGCGGCCGAACTCCTGGGTGTTGAAGCAGCCGACTACGACAAGGTCACCGATACCCTGGATGTCTGGTTCGATTCCGGTGTCACCCATCATGCGGTCCTGCGTGAACGCGAGGGGCTGAGCTTCCCGGCCGACATGTACCTGGAGGGCTCCGACCAGCACCGCGGCTGGTTCCAGTCATCGCTGAAAACCTCCATCGCAATCAATGGCTGTGCGCCCTACAAGCAGGTGCTGACCCACGGCTTTACCGTCGACGAGAAGGGCTACAAGATGTCCAAGTCGCTGGGGAACGTGATTGCGCCCCAGGAAGTGACCGACACACTGGGCGCCGACATTCTGCGTCTGTGGGTTGCTTCGACCGACTACTCCGGCGAAATGGCCGTGTCCAAGCAGATTCTGCAGCGCACCGCCGACAGCTACCGTCGTATCCGCAACACCTCGCGCTTCCTGCTGGCCAACCTGAACGGCTTTGACCCGGCCACCGACTCCGTGGCTGCCGCCGACATGCTGGCACTGGATCGCTGGGCCGTGGATGCTGCCGCACGTCTGCAGGACAAGGTCGTTGAGGCCTACGACAGCTACCGCTTCCTCGACGTGTATCAGCAGGTGCACCACTTCTGTGTGCAGGAACTGGGTGGCTTCTACCTGGATATCATCAAGGACCGTCAGTACACCACCAAGCCGGACTCGCTGGCCCGCCGCTCCTGCCAGACGGCGCTGTTCCACATCGCGCAGGCACTGGTGCGCTGGGTGGCGCCGATCCTCAGCTTTACCGCCGAAGAGATCTACGCCGCGCTGCCGGGTGAAAAACGCGACTCCGTTCTGCTGACCACCTGGTATGACGGTCTGTTCCGTCTGGCCGAAGACGACCCGTTCGGCAGCGACTTCTGGCAGCGCGTGATGGCCGTGAAAGGGGCCGTCAACAAGTGCCTGGAAGATGCACGTAACGAGAAGCTGGTGAAGGCCTCGCTGGCCGCTGAAGCGACGCTGTTCGTGGATGACGACCTGCGCGCCGACCTGGCGCGTCTGGGCGAGGAACTGCGCTTTGTACTGATCACCTCCGAGGCCGGCCTGAAGCCGCTGTCCGATGCCGGTGAGCAGGCTCGCACCACGGACGTGGAAGGTCTGAAAGTGGCGGTAGCGGCGTCCGAACACGCCAAGTGCGGTCGCTGCTGGCACCACCGCGAAGACGTGGGCAGCCACGCCGAGCACCCGGAACTCTGTGGCCGCTGCGTGACCAACGTGGACGGTGAGGGTGAACAGCGCGACTTTGCCTGATGAATGACGCCCCCATTGAACGGTCCGATGCCAGCGCGCTGCGCTGGCTCTGGCTGACCCTGCTGGTACTGGTGGTCGATCTGGGCACCAAACATCTGGCCGACCGTCTGCTGACCTACGCCGATCCGGTGCCACTGCTGCCGGTGTTCGATCTGACCCTGCTGTACAACACCGGTGCGGCGTTCAGCTTTCTGGCAACGGCCGGTGGCTGGCAGCGCTGGCTGTTCGTGGTCATCGCCGTTGGCATGAGCCTGTTCCTGCTGCACTGGATGTGGCGCACCCCCTTTGCCCAGCGGGCGCTGGGGATCGGGCTGGCGCTGGTGCTGGGCGGTGCTCTGGGTAACCTGTTTGACCGTACCGTGCATGGGCACGTGGTGGACTTCATCTCGCTGCACTGGTCGGGCTATTACTTCCCGGCCTTCAACATTGCCGACTGTGCCATCACGGTGGGCACATTGCTGCTGTTGCTGGACATGTTCTGGCCCGGCAGCCGCACTTCTGAACACTAGGGTATACACGCACATGACTGATGCTGCTATCGGCCCGGGCAAGGCCATTACCATGCACTTTGCCATCAAGCTGGAAGACGGGCAGGTGATCGACAGCAATTTCGACACCGACCCGGTGCGCTTCACCTTCGGTGACGGCAACATCCCGGAAGGTTTCGAGCAGGCCCTGCTGGGCCTTCAGGTGGGCGATCACGTCAACCTGACCATCGCCCCCGAACGCGGTTTCGGGATGCACAACCCCAGCAACATCCAGGTGATGCCGCGCAGCCAGTTCGAGGACATGGACCTGGAGCCGGGGCTGGTGGTGTCCTTCCAGGAACCCGGTGGTGAACTGCCGGGCGTGATTACCGATTTCAACGACGACAAGGTCACCGTCGACTTCAACCACCCGCTGGCAGGCAAGACCCTGACCTTCGAAGTGGCGATCAAGGCGATCGACGCCGCTTGACGGCTGCCTGAAAAATGATCAGTCTCTGGAAACCGGTGCAAGGAATGCGCCGGCAGATGCGAACGCATATCACAGGGATGGATCATGAATACTCGCACTCCAGCGCTGCCGTCACGGCAGCAGGGGCTGAGCCTGGTGGAACTGATGGTGGCCGTTGCCGTACTGGCCATACTGATCGGTATCGGCCCCGGCACGTTTACGTCACTCATACACACCAGCCGCCAAAGCTCTGCCCAGAGCGATGTGGTCGGTCTGTTGCGCCTTGTGCGCTCCACGGCCTTGAGCCACAACCAGCGCGTCACACTCTGCCGCTCCCGCGACGGCACCCGGTGCGAGGGCACCAGCCGCAGTGGAAAACAGCGCTGGCAGGGGGCTTTGGCATTTGTTGATCTGGATCAGAACAGGCAGGTCGGGGGCGCGGAATCGGCGTTATACGTTGCCAATTTTGAATCGCCTGTGCGCATAATCTGGAACCGGGGCGACTCGCTGGTGTATCAGCCGGATGGCTCTGCACTGGGTGGCTCCAATGGAACCTTCACCATCTCCACGGCCGGTAGCACGTATTCACGCCTTGTCGTTGTATCGTTGTTGGGCCGCATTCGTACTGCTACCTCGGGTAGCTGAGATGCCGGGCATGGCGGGTGACTGTCAATCATCAGGGCTAGAGAGGATGAAATGTCTGATTTTGTAATTGTCGGTGCCGGCGTTATCGGAATGATGACGGCACGTTTTCTGGCACAGCAGGGTGCCAGGGTTAAGCTGATTGAGCGGAGCACCTGTGCCCGGGAAGCGTCCTGGGCCGGTGGCGGTATCGTCTCCCCGTTGTACCCCTGGCGCTATCAGGATGCGATTACGGCGCTGGCACTCTGGTCGCAAAGCAGTTACGTACACCTGGCGCAGGAGCTGCTGGAGGAAACCGGCTGCGATCCCGAGCTGCGCCAGAAAGGCATGCTGATGCTGGACGTGAAGCCGGAAGAAGAAAAGACCGCGCTGGACTGGGCCCGTCGTTACCACCGACCGCTGACCAAGGTCGATTCGGACTTCATCTACCAGACCGAGCCGCACCTGGCCGAAGGCTTCAAGTCCGCCATCTGGATGCCGGAAGTCGCGAGCATTCGCAACCCGCGTCTGGGGCAGGCGCTGCGTGAGAGCGTTCGCCTTAACCCGCGTATCACCCTGTGCGAAGAGAGCGAAGTCACCGGCTTCAGCCTCTTTGGCGAGCGCGTGCTGGGCGTCAAGACCGCTCGTGGCGAACATCAGGGGGGCGAAACCATCCTCGCCGGCGGTGCCTGGAGCGGTCAGCTGCTGGAACAGCTCAATCTGGGGCTGCCGGTGGAGCCGGTGCGCGGCCAGATGATGGTGTTCAAGGCGGTGCCCGGGGTCGTGGATCGGGTGGTGATGCTGGATGGCCGCTATGTGATTCCGCGCAGTGACGGCCGGGTGCTGGTGGGCAGTACGCTGGAGCATGTGGGCTTCGACAAGTCCACTACGGAAGAGGCCAGCCGCAGCCTGTTCGATACCGCCACCCGTATCGTGCCGGAACTGGCCGACTATGAGGTGGAGCACCACTGGGCCGGTTTGCGTCCGGGGTCACCGGAAGGCCTGCCCTTTATCGGGGCCGTACCGGGCTGGGAGGGTCTGCACCTGAACACCGGCCACTACCGCAACGGACTGGTGCTGGCGCCGGCATCCACCCGTTTGATGGCGGATCTGCTACTGGGGCGTTCACCCGTGGTCGATCCTGATGCATACTCTCCTGCTGGACGTTTAACCGCACGCTAAAACGCGCAGGAGATCGATGAGCACACCGATACGGGTCCTGATGGCCCAGCTGAACCTGCTGGTTGGGGATATCCCCGGCAATACCAGCCGTGTCATAGAGACCGCACTTGAAGCACGGGACCGGCATCAGGCCGATCTCGTGCTTTTTCCCGAACTGGCCCTCTGTGGCTACCCGCCCGAAGACCTGCTGCTGCGCCCCAGTCTGGAGCTGCGCATCGAGCAGGCCCTGCAGCGCCTGTACGACGAAGTGAAGGGCATCACGCTGGTGGTCGGGTATCCGCGTTACCGGGATGGCGCGCTCTACAACATGGCGGGCGTGATTCGGGACGGTGAACTGATCTGCGAATATGCCAAGCAGTGCCTGCCCAACTACCAGGTGTTTGATGAGCAGCGCTATTTCGTGGCCGGCTCCGAGCCCTGCGTATTTGAGCATCAGGGCACCCGCATCGGGCTGAGCATCTGTGAGGACATCTGGCACAGCGCCCCCACCGAACAGTTGGCCGGTGCCGGCGTGGATCTGGTGCTGAGCCTGAACGCATCCCCCTATCACATCGGCAAGGCGACCCAGCGTGCCGAGGTGGTGGCTGGCCGCGCCCGCCAGATGAATGCACCGGTGGTGTACCTGAACCAGACCGGGGCTCAGGACGAACTGGTATTCGATGGCAACTCGCTGCTGGTGTCGGCGCAGGGTGAAACCCTGTTCCGTGCCGCCCACTGTGAAGAGGGCCTGTACACGGCGCAGTTCGATCCGGCCAGCGGTCAGCTCACGCCGGAGCAGACCAGCATTGAAGAGCCTGACCAGAACGCCAGTGTGTATCAGGCTCTGGTCATGGGCGTGCGTGATTACGTCAACAAGAACGGCTTCAAGGGCGTGGTGCTGGGCCTGTCCGGCGGTATCGACTCCGCCCTGAGCGTGGCCGTGGCCGTGGATGCGCTCGGCCCCGAGCGGGTGGAAGCGGTGATGATGCCGTTCCGCTATACCTCCTCCATGAGTGTCGAGGATGCCGAGGCCGAAGCCAATGCATTGGGCATCAAGTACGACGTCATCTCCATCGAGCCGATGTACGACAGCTTCATGCAGCAGCTGCAGGGGCAACTGGCCGGCTACGCCCCGGATACCACTGAAGAGAACCTGCAGGCACGCTGTCGCGGCGTACTGCTGATGGCGATCTCCAACAAGAAGGGCTATCTGGTGCTGACCACCGGCAACAAGAGCGAAATGGCTGTGGGCTACTCCACGCTCTATGGCGATATGGCCGGCGGCTTTGACGTGCTCAAGGATATCCCCAAAACGCTGGTATACGCGCTTTCGCGCTACCGCAACACCCTGTCGCCGGTGATCCCCCAGCGCGTGATCGACCGTCCGCCGTCGGCGGAGCTGGCGCCGGACCAGACCGATCAGGACAGCCTGCCGGACTATGACGTACTGGACCGGATTCTGGAGCTGTACGTGGAGCGGGACTACTCGGCACAGGCGATCATCGACGAAGGCTTTGAGCCGGCCGATGTGAACCGGGTGCTGCGACTGGTCGACATCAACGAATACAAGCGCCGTCAGGCGCCGATCGGCCCCCGCGTCACCCAACGCGGCTTCGGTCGGGATCGCCGCTATCCGATTACGTCGGGCTGGAAGGCGGGCATCTGAGCCCGCTGTCACAGCGACAGGCACTCATAACGAAAAGGGCCCGCAGATGCGGGCCCTTTTGCGATTCAGACTCAAGCGGGGTGTTTATTCCGCTGGCGCGCTTTCTTCTTCGTCATCGAACACGCCGAAAGTCATGCGGCTGAACCAGGAGCGTTCTTCCTGCTCGGCCTTTTCATCGGAGGCACGTGACTGGGCATCGGCACGCTGACGGTCAGCCAGTGGCACCGGGCGGGCCGGTTCGGCCGGCGGTTCGCCGCCCAGCAGGCCGAAAGTGGCGGTCTGCAGCAGGGTTGCGCTGCGCTGCTTGAACGGACGTACTTCATACTCCGGGTAGTTAAGCTGCAGCACTTCACGGGAGTTGTTGGCCAGATCGTGCATGCCCAGCTCGGTGTAGGCTTCAGCCATGATCGCCAGTGCATCGGGCACGGCCGGGGTTTCCTGCAGGTTTTCGACCACGTAACGGCCACGGTTGGCAGCGGCCACCCAGGCTTCGCGCTTCATGTAATACGCGGCCACATGGATTTCGTGTGCGGCCAGGCGGTTCTTCAGGTACTGCATGCGCTTCTGGGCATCCGGCGCGTACTCGCTGTCCGGGTAACGGTTCAGCAGGGTGGAAAAACTTTCAAAGGACTCCAGTGCTGCACCGGGATCACGCTGGCTCACATCGATCGGCAGGTACTTTTCCAGGAAGGAGCGGTCCTGCTCAAACGCGGTCAGACCCTTCAGGTAGTAGGCGTAGTCGATGTTGTCGTGGTTCGGATGCAGGCGGATGAAACGATCGGCGGCGGCACTGGCTGATTCCGGCTCGTAGTTGCGGAAGTAGGCATAGATCAGCTCGAGCTGGGCCTGCTCGGAATAGCGCCCGAACGGGTAGCGCGCTTCCAGCAACTGCAGCTTCTCGACTGCCAGTTCATAGTTGTCCGCTTCCAGTGCACTGAGCGCTTCGTCATACAACTGCTGCTCGGGGACATCCGGCGCCACCTTCTCGTCGCCGCCAAACCAGGAGCAGGCGGAAAGCAGGCTGAACAGCACGAGGGTGACTAGGAGTTTCAAGGGTCGCATGTTTATCGTTCCTGATACTGGAGCCGGATTCGGCGTGAGCGGCCTGGTTCGGTTATACTGGCCTGAAAATTCCGGTCTATTTAACCATAACCGGAGCCCATGCCCAAACCTCCGCCGACGAAGAATCATACAGATGTCAGAACAGCTAGAACTCGATGTGCAGGTCCCGACCGAGATGTTTGGCATGCGCCTGGATCAGGCCGCAGCCCAGCTCTTTCCGGACTACTCCCGCTCCCGTATTCAGGGCTGGATCAAGGAGGGTACGCTCAAGGTGGACGGCGAGGTGAAACGCCCGCGCGACAAGCTCAACGGCGGCGAGTCGATCAGCGTGCGTACCGAGCTGCAACGGATCGAGCAGCACGAGGGCGAAGATATTCCGCTGGATATCGTCTATGAAGACGACGATATTCTGGTGATCAACAAGCCGGCGGGTCTGGTGGTACATCCGGCGGCCGGGCATGACAGCGGTACGCTGATGAACGCGCTGCTGCACCACTGCCCGAACATTGATCAGGTGCCCCGTGCCGGTATCGTGCACCGTCTGGACAAGGACACCACCGGCCTGATGGTGGTGGCCAAGACCATCGCCGCCCAGACCGAACTGGTGGCCCAGCTTCAGGATCGTTCCATGGGCCGCGAATACGAAGCGGTGGTCAACGGCGTCATGACCGGTGGCGGTTGCGTGGACGAGCCCATGGGACGCCATGCCAAAAACCGCCAGAAAATGGCCGTGGTCGGGCTGGGCAAGGAAGCGGTAACGCACTACCGCCTGCTGGAAAAATTCCGTGCCCACACCCACATCCGCCTCAAGCTGGAAACCGGCCGGACGCACCAGATCCGTGTCCACATGGCGCACATCAACTATCCTCTCGTGGGTGACCAGACATACGGGGGGCGCTTCCGTCTGCCCAAGGGCTGCAGCCCGGCGATGCAGAAAACGCTGCGCAATTTCCGCCGTCAGGCGCTGCATGCCAAGAAGCTGGAGCTCTGGCATCCGGCCACCGGGGAACTGGTCTCCTGGGAAGTGGATCTGCCCGAAGACATGCAACAACTGCTGGCGGTCCTGAAGAAGGACGCTGAAGAGTACGACTACGAGCTATGAAACTGATTCGGCCACAGCACCCGCTGGCGCCCGGTGTGCAAGCACTTACCACCACCCGTGATGGCGGCGTCAGCCAGCCGCCCTGGAACAGTCTGAACCTGGGTGATCACGTGGGGGACAACCCGGCGGCCGTGGCCGAAAACCGTGCGCGTCTGGAACAGGCGCTGGGCATTCAAACGCCTCAGTGGCTGTCACAGGTACATGGCATCAACGTTGTACCGGCCCGGGCCGATGGCCGGGTACGTGAGGCGGATGCCTGCTGGACGCGTATGCCCGGTGTGGTGTGCAGTGTGATGACGGCAGACTGTCTGCCGGTGCTCTTTGCCGATGAACGCGGTGATCAGGTGGCGGCTGCCCATGCCGGCTGGCGCGGCCTGCTGAACGGCGTACTCGAAGCAACGCTGGCCACCTTTCACGAGCCGCAGCGAGTACACGCCTGGCTGGGGCCGGCCATCGGCCCACTGGCGTTTGAGGTGGGGCCGGAAGTGAAGGCATCCTTTACCGCCCAGCATGCCGACGCCGAAGTCGCCTTTCAGCCCTCGCCCATGCATGACGGTCGCTGGCTGGCGGATCTCTACCGGCTGGCCGAGCAGCGCCTGCAACGGGCCGGTGTCGGCCGGATTACCGGCGGTGATCACTGTACCTTCACGGAGCAGTCCGATTTCTTCTCCTACCGCCGTGATGGCCAGACCGGTCGCATGGCCAGCCTGATCTGGATTGAGTAAGTACCTGCTTACTTGATGAAAAAAGGGGCTGACCGCCAAAGGGTTCAGCCCCTTTTTTGTGCTCAGCCAATGGCTCAGGCGCCGATCACGCCGCCATCTTCACGCTGTACCATCATGATGGTGGAGCGCGGCTTGCTGTCGCCGCCCGCCGGGAAGTGAGAGGGCGCGCCCTTTTCACCCGGATGCTGCACGCCGATGAAGACGGTGCGCTGATCCGGCGAGAAGGTCAGGCCGGTGATCTCACAGGCGATGGGGCCGGTGGCAAAACGGCGGATCTCGCCGGTCTGCGGATCGGCACAGAGCATCTGGTTGTTGCCCATGCCGGCGAAGTCGCCTTCGTTGCTGTACTTGCCGTCGGTCTGAATCCAGAGCCGACCGACCGGGTCGAAACCGATGCCGTCCGGGCTGTTGAACATGTTGTCGGCGTTGATGTTGTCGCTGCCGGCATAGAGCCCGTCCTGCACCACCGGGTTACCGGCAATGGCAAACAGATCCCAGTCGAAGCGGTTGTCCACATGGCTGCCCTGATGCGGCCACCAGCGCAGGATCTGACCGTAGTTGTTTTTGGCACGCGGGTTGGGGCCGCCCACCGGCTGATTTTTGCCTTCCACACCCCGGTTCTTGTTGTTGGTGAGGGTGCAGAACACCGCCTTGTTGTCCGGGTGTACGGCAACCCACTCCGGGCGGTCCATGGTGGTAGCACCCACCTGAGTGGCGGCTTCACGGGCGAAGATCATCACTTCTGCCTGGTCGGCAAAGCCGTTCTCGGCGGTCAGGCCGTTCTTGCCGTGGGTCAGTTCGATCCACTCGCCCTGTCCCTTGATCTCACCGTCATTGGCGGTGAAACGTGCCACGTAGAGCGTGCCTTCTTCCAGCAGATCACGGTTGGCCTGCTGATTGTTCGGGTTGTAGGTGCCTTTGGAGACGAACTTGTACAGGTGCTCACCGCGCTCGTCATCGCCCAGATACACCACCACATGACCGGAGTCATCGATGGTCAGGGCAGCGTTTTCATGCTTGAAGCGGCCCAGTGCGGTGCGTTTCTTCGGCGTGGCGTTCGGGTTCATCGGGTCGATCTCGACCACCCAGCCGAAACGGTGCGGTTCGTTCGGGTGCTTGGCCAGATCGAAACGCTCGTCGTGACGGTACCACTGGTAACGACGGTTGCCGGCTTTCAGGCCATAGCGGGTTTCACGGGCCGGCAGCTCGACTTCATCCTGAGCGGACGCAAAGTACCCGTGGAAGTTCTCTTCACAGGTCAGGTAGGTGCCCCAGGGGGTCTGGCCGTTGGCGCAGTTGTTGAACGTGCCCAGCGGCTTGCGACCGGACGGGTCGGCGGCGGTTTGCATCAGGGCATGGCCGGCCGCAGGGCCGGTCAGTTCCATCGGCGTGTAGGCGGTGATGCGGCGGTTGTAGTCGGACGCCGGGTTCAGCTGCCACTCGCCCTGAGCGTTGCGGCGAATCTCGAAGATGGAGACGCCGTGCGCCGCCTGGGATTTCTTCACTTCGTCAGCGGTCAGGTCCTGCTTGCCGCCGTGAGCAAACAGGTACTCGTAGTTGGTGTACTCGTTGTTGACCGCCAGCAGGGCGCGGTCTTCGCTGAGCGGGAACAGGCTCATGCCGTCGGTGTTGTCACCGAACTGGCCTGCCTGCGCTGCCGCGTTCTGGGTGCCGGAGGCATCAAACGCCGGTGCGCCTTTCAGAATGGGGTCGCCCCAGGAGATCAACGGCTTGGCGACGTAGCCTTCGGGCACCACAAAACGGTCGGCGGTGCTGGCGGCAACGGCCTTGAAGCCCATCAGTGTGCTCTGGGTCGGGTGCGTGGCAGCGGCAACGGCCCGAGCCAGCGGGCTGGCGGCCAGGAACAGGCCCATGGAGGCCGCACCGCCACGCAGGAAGTTGCGACGGCTCACGCCCTTGGCGGTAAGACGGTCAAAATCGGTCTGCTCAAGCTCCGGGTGGTCTTCAGGGTCAAAGCGATCGTGCTGATTCATGTCACAGGTCCTGTTATTGGTCGTTGCCGAAACAGGCAAGGTTTTATCAGTGTGCTATTACAAAAATAAGACGGTTTACTGCTGTATAAGAAATAACTAATTTAATTCCGCTCAGCTCTTGAAGCGCTCGCAACCGGCCATATCTATAGAGGTAACAGAAATGGCCAGAGGGTTCGGGTGTTTTGCCGGACAGACTGGCACAGCGAGATCCACAGGAGACCTCATGCGACCCGACAAATTTACATCACGACTTCAGGAAGCCTTGTCGGATGCCCAGTCACTGGCCATCGGCAAGGATCACAACATGATCGAGCCGATCCACCTGCTGGCCGCATTCCTGCAACAGCAGAACGGTTCGGTAGCGCCGCTGCTGCGTCAGGCCGGTGCCGACCGGATGAACCTGACCACCAGGGTGGGCGAAGCCCTCGACCGCCTGCCGGTAGTCAGCAACCCGGACGGCGAGATCCGCCTGTCCCAGAACATGGCGCGCCTGTTCAACGTGACCGATAAGCTGGCCCAGCAGCGCGGCGACCAGTACATTGCCAGCGAACTGATCCTGCTGGCCATGCTGGAGGACAAGAGCGACGCCGGCAAGGTGCTGAAAGAGGCGGGCGTTACCCGTCAGTCACTGGAAACGGCCATCAACAACATGCGTGGAGGCGACAGCGTGGACGACCCCAACGCGGAAGAAACCCGCCAGGCGCTGGACAAGTACTGCATCGACCTGACCGAACGTGCCGAGTCCGGCAAGCTGGACCCGGTGATCGGCCGTGACGACGAAATCCGCCGCACCATTCAGGTGCTGCAGCGTCGCACCAAGAACAACCCGGTCCTGATCGGTGAGCCCGGTGTGGGCAAGACCGCCATCGTGGAAGGGCTGGCGCAGCGCATCGTCAACGGCGAAGTGCCGGAGGGCCTCAAGCGCAAGAAAGTGCTGGCGCTGGATATGGGCGCGCTGATCGCCGGGGCCAAGTTCCGCGGCGAGTTCGAGGAGCGTCTGAAAGCGGTGCTGAACGAGTTGAGCAAACAGGAAGGCCAGATCATCCTGTTCATCGACGAGCTGCACACCATGGTTGGCGCCGGCAAGGGCGAAGGGGCCATGGATGCGGGCAACATGCTCAAGCCGGCACTGGCGCGCGGTGAACTGCACTGCGTGGGTGCCACCACCCTGGACGAATACCGCCAGTACGTGGAGAAGGACGCCGCGCTGGAACGCCGCTTCCAGAAGGTGATCGTGGATGAGCCCTCCGAGGAGGACACCATCGCCATTCTGCGTGGCCTGAAAGAGCGTTACGAAGTGCACCACGGGGTGGATATCACCGACTCCGCCATCATCGCGTCGGCCAAGCTGAGTCAGCGCTACATCACCGACCGTCAGTTGCCGGACAAGGCGATCGACCTGGTGGACGAGGCCGCCTCGCGTATCCGCATGGAGATGGACTCCAAGCCGGAAGAGATGGACCGCCTCGACCGCCGCCTGATCCAGCTGAAGATGGAACGGGAAGCGTTGAAGAAAGAGAAAGACGAGGCCTCGCGCAAGCGGCTGGAAGAGCTGGAGCACAACATCAGCCTGCTGGAGAAAGAGTACGCCGACTTTGAAGAGGTATGGAAAGCCGAGAAGGCCAGCGTGCAGGGCTCCCAGCAGATCAAGGAACAGCTCGATCAGGCCCGCGTGGAGATGGAGCAGGCCCGCCGCGCCGGTGATCTGGGCAAGATGTCCGAGCTGCAGTACGGCCGCATCCCGGAACTGGAGAAACAGCTTCAGGCCGCCGACACCAGCGAGCAGAAGGCGGAAGAACACAAGCTGCTGCGCAACAAGGTGACCGAAGAGGAGGTGGCCGAAGTTGTCTCCCGCTGGACCGGCATTCCGGTCAGCAAGATGCTGGAAGGCGAGCGCGACAAGCTGCTGCGGATGGAAGACGCCCTGCATCAGCGCGTGGTTGGACAGAGCGAAGCGGTGGTGGCCGTGTCCAACGCCGTGCGCCGTTCCCGTGCCGGTCTGGCCGACCCCAACCGCCCCAACGGCTCCTTCCTGTTCCTCGGCCCGACCGGGGTGGGTAAAACCGAGCTGTGCAAGGCGCTGGCCAGCTTCCTGTTCGATACCGAGGAAGCGATGGTGCGCATCGACATGTCCGAGTTCATGGAGAAACACTCCGTGGCGCGTCTGATCGGTGCACCTCCGGGCTACGTGGGCTATGAAGAGGGCGGCTACCTGACCGAAGCGGTGCGCCGCAAGCCCTATTCCGTGCTGCTGCTGGACGAGGTGGAAAAGGCGCACCCGGATGTGTTCAACATCCTGCTGCAGGTACTGGAAGACGGTCGCCTGACCGATGGTCAGGGCCGCACCGTGGACTTCCGCAACACCATCGTGGTGATGACCTCCAACCTGGGCTCGGATCTGATTCAGAACTACAGCGACGATGACGATTACGACCTGATGAAGAAGGCAGTGATGGAAGCCGTGGGTACCCACTTCCGCCCCGAGGTGATCAACCGTATCGACGAGGTGGTGGTGTTCCACAGCTTGCGCAAGGAGCAGGTGTCCGGTATCGCCGAGATCCAGCTCGACCGCCTGCGCAAGCGCCTGGCCGAACGCGAGCTGAGCATCAAGCTGACCAGCACCGCTCTGGACAAGCTGGTGGAAGTCGGCTTCGAGCCGATCTACGGTGCGCGTCCGCTCAAGCGTGCGATCCAGCAGTGGATCGAAAACCCGCTGGCGCAGCGGCTGCTGGCCGGCGAGTACGAGCCGGGCCGCGAGATCGTGGTGGATGTGGAAGCCGGGGAATTTGTGTTCCGCTGATGCTTGTCTGAGCGCATTACCTGTCTGAATAAAGGGCCTGCCGGGAAACCGGCGGGCCTTTTTTGCGTCAGCCCTTTGGCCTCACGCAGGTTAGCTGCCTGCGAAAGTGACGCCTGTTGCCCAGTTCAGCCTTCCTTTGCGTCGTATCCAAATATTGAATCGGCACGTACAGGTATGTGGAAGTAGCTGAACTATACTCAGACCGTTGAGTATCACTCAAAAGAGAGGTGGGTCATGTCCAGATTAAAAACCATGTGCTTTACGGCACTGTTAGCGTCAACGCTGTCTGCAACGGCTTTGGCGGGCCACTGCCCCATGGACGGCAAAGCGATAGAAAACGGACTCGCCAACATCAAGGTCAGCGATGAGGTGCGCACTCAGGTGATGCAGCTGCACGATGAAGGTATGGCCGCACACAAGGCTGGTGATCATCGGGGAGCCGAGAAGAAACTCGCCGAGGCTATGCGGATGCTGCTGAACGCCAGTTCGATGTAACGCCGGGCATCAGAATAGAAGCCTGCCGAGAGATCGGTGGGCTTTTTTTGTTTAGGGGGCAGAGTGCCGTATTCCGGTGTTCGGGATTTTACTTAGGTTGGGTAGTCAGCTCAGATTCGGCTGGCTATAGTGTTGGGAATGGATGACAGGGAGTACCGTGCCGGATAGTTGAAGGCACGGATGCAGTCAGCACGAAATGAAGGAGTATCAGGGATGGCCTCAACCCGCCTATGCTTTTCTCTCATGCCTTCATGGCTGCCTTTACGGGCATTATCCGTTGCACATGCTCCTGCCAATCGGTTTTACCTTTTTGGCAATCTTCTTAAAACTTTATTCTTACTGATCAGTTGGCTATATGGTGCTGAAAGAATTAAAAAGTATACCTGATAATGATTATTATGAGGTAGAAATCCTCATAATTGTGCTGTTAAATAACTATGTATAAAAAAAGATTTCTTCGATCAAAAATTCCTCATACTATGCTTGGGATTATAGTATGGCTTATCGTTTATATAACCTTTGTTAAAAACAGTGAAAAATTATCAACGCATCTAGTACTACCTATTACAAATTATTTTAACTTTTCTGGAAGTACTTACGAAAATATCTCGTTTGCGCTAGGGATTTTCACGGTTTTGGTCCTACATTTTTTTATTATTCCGAGATTGTTACCTACTAAATGTCCTAGGTGTCATAAACGGAGTCTATTGTTATATCTATATATACATAGTGTTGCCTATAAGTGTAAAAAATGTAGATGGACATCGGATAATGTTGGAAGTTTTCTTTAAAAAGGCACAGCATTTGCTCCCGCTAGTCGCCGGAACCGTCAAAATGCTACGCTTTTTGCCGGTCTCTGTGTGTGGCGTTAGAACGTGGGTTGAACGGAATAATTTTAGTATATAGGAAAAAGTAAAGTGAATGATCGAACAGAAAAAAATGAAATAGAAAATGAGTCTGAAGCGAATTTGAAAGGTGATAATAGTCCAGTAATGACATCAGAAGAACTTGAAGTTCCAGATGTAATTGACACCTTTCTCCACAGGATTCTTGATATTGAGGATTGTGCAAAGGAATATATTTTAGCGGCATTAAAAAGTTATGAAGATAATGCGAAAAAGCTAAAGGGTGATATTGAAAAATATCAAAAGGAAATTGAAGAGGATAAAGAAGAAACTGCTAGGGTTTTGACGATTAAGGAATTGAGGAAAACCATAAGGGAAATCGAAAGGCACAATAGGTCATCACCTGTAACTACTCTGGAAAGAAGCCTTTTTATAAGTCTATTTTCCGCATTTGATAAATTTGTTGGCGACCTAATAACTGTTTTGTATAGAAAAAATCCAGATTTATATAAAAATATCAATAAAGAGATTTCTTTACCGGAAGCATTGAAATATGAATCTATGGATGAACTTAGACAAGTATTTTTGGATAAAGAAATCGAAACGATCAGAAGAAAAAGCTATATTGAACAATTCAAGGATCTTGAAAACAAGTTCTCTATTAAACTTACCAAGTTTGATGAGTGGCCATACTTTATAGAGCGTGCCCAGAGACGGAACTTATTTACTCACTGCGATGGAATAGTCAGCAAACAGTACTTGGACGTTTGCCGAGAAGTTGGATGTAAAATAAAACAGGATATAGTAGAGGGCGATCAACTAGAAATAGGGGCAAAATATCTTTTCCAGTCATGCATGCTGATCGCTCATGTTGGGACTATGTTAGGGCATACTCTTTGGCGCAAAATATTTGATAAGGATATTGAAAAAGCTGATACCCACCTTAGCAATATCGTATTTAATTATTTGCATATGGAGCACTGGGGTAAAGCTATATCAATCAGCAAATTTGCTCAGAGTCTCCCAAATATATCTACCGACGAAATGGAACGGATATTTTCAGTAAATCATGCAATTGCACTTTGTTCGATTGACAAGCGAAAAGAGGCAAAGGAAATTTTAGATAAGAAGGATTGGTCAGCGACTACATATGATTTTAAGTTGGCCTATTCAATTCTTACAGGTGATTACTCTAAAGCAGAAGAAATAATGTGTAAGATTGGAAAAGAGGGTGAATTAATAAATGAGATCGCATATCACGATTGGCCGTTGTTTAGAGAGTTCCGTGATTCTAGCGAGTTCTATAGTGGTTACGAAAAGGTATATGGATATAAATACTCTTCTAAATTAAGTCAGATTGCAGAAACAAGAAAATCTGAAGTGGAGCAAGCTGAAGAGTTAGCGTGCGAATCGCAGTTCTAAGAAAGTTATGAAATTGACCTCAATACGCTGCGCTTCTTTCGGCAATTTATAACGGCGTTAAGCACCTACAAGGAGAGTGCTATGGAAATCAAAGTGAGAGTAGGCGATAGCGAAGAAAGGACTTGGCGCGATGATGCAACTACAGTTGGATAAATGAGCAAATAGGAGCTCGATTAAGCGCCGGAGTATCGGTATGCGTTATTGTTATCGTCAATGGTATTGGGGTGCGTAATCTAATATCCGCAGCTGGAGACTGTGCTGGTTCCGGAGGTGTAGGAGGAACTCCTAAATATAGCGGTGAAGAGCAGTATATAATCGATGCATGGCAGAATATTGGTGTGCAAGAAAGACCTGTAAATGCTGGGAAATTAACTGCGTTTATGTAGCAGGTAAGCCACTACTAAATTATCCATACTGTAAAGTGACAGTATTAATCTGACACGCCTCCCCGTATGAGTGAGTGCTGCAAGCGTTATTAAATATAGGAATACAATAAAATGGATTTTGTCCCACTTATCAGTCAGGTGTTCAGTACACTCTGGTATCTGATTCCTCTTTTTATCCTTGCAGGTGTTCTCAAGTCACCCTGGTTCAAGGGCGTGATGGGCGAGCTGATCGTTAACCTGTCAGCAAGGTACCTGCTGGATCAAAATCACTACCCCCTTATCAAGAATGTGACCCTGCCAGCCGCTGAGGGGACGACTCAGATCGATCATGTGATCGTGTCCGCTTACGGCGTGTTTGTGGTCGAGACGAAAAACATTCAGGGCTGGAGCTTTGGCAGCCCGCATCAGAAGCAGTGGACGCAGAAGATTTTCAAGCATTCCAGCAGGTTTCAAAGTCCGCTGCATCAGAACTACAAGCACCTCAAGGCGCTGCAAGGGCTGCTGAGTCTGGAAGAGTGTAAGTTGCATGCTTAAGCTTGGTGATAGCCTGAGCGAAGGGGCATCGTAACTGCTCAGGATCTGGCACCGAGACGTGAGGCACCTATGCGCTTCGGTGTGCGGTGCTGCCAAAACATGTATGAGCTCCGGAGGGGCCAGGAATTGTGAAGAGACTCTTGCTTGCGGTCGTTTCAATGCTCGTTGCCGGCACCGCTGCGGCCGAGCCGTCTGGTCCGTTGGTGGATACTCAGTGGCGGCTGGTGGAATTCCAGTCCATGGATGATGCGCAAGGAATCACCCGCCCCGATGAGCACGCGCTTTATTCCCTGTCGCTGCACGGTGATGGGTCTGCCAGTTTGCAGCTTGGCTGCAATCGCGTCACTGCCAGCTGGTCTGCGCAGCAGGCAAGCGATGCGACCAGTGGGCATTTTGAGTTGGGTGCGGTTGAGGGGGTGTCGGCTGTCTGCCCGCCCACGTCCTTGGAAAAACAGATCCTGTCGCAGGCCGGGTTCATCCGCTCGTACCTGCTGAAAGAGGGCCGCCTGTATATGAGCCTCATGGCCGATGGCGGCATTTATGCATGGGCGCCCAATACCGGTGGCTGGTCGGCTGCCGATGTGCCCGCTGCCCCGGAACAGGGCGGGCCGCGCAACTGGGAGGTGATGACGACGTTGAACCTGCGCGCGCAACCGAATACGTCTGCACCGGTGCTCACTCAGTACGCCGCTGGGGCGCTGCTCGACAATCTGGGCTGCCAACAGGGGCTGGGCCGATACTGGTGTGACGTTCAGCAGCTGGGCGGTGGCCCGCGTGGATATGTGGCCGCGGAGTATCTCCGCCCGGCCGTATCACCGGATGGCAGTGTGGCCTTGGGGCCGGATGACTCGGCACTGCGCGCCGGTCAGGGCGAGTATGATGCAACGGGCATGTTGCCGTGTGGACAACACACCGGGCAGCCAATGGGCCAGTGCGAGTTCGGCGTTGCCCGTGCAGGTGGCGGTTATGCGACGGTGGTTATCCACAAGCCTGATGGCCGTACCCGTGCGATCTTCTTCCGTATGGGCATCCCCATCAGTGCGGATGTCAGCGAGTCGGAAGGGTACCTCAAGTTCGGGGCAACGAAAGAAGATGACCTGCACCGTATTCGGGTCGGCAGCGAGCGCTATGAAATACCGGATGCGGTGGTACTGGGCGGATAATGGCCATCTTGCCGGATGACTTTCAAATGGGCTGCCTCGCACCTGAAACGGAATACCAGCCATCATGAATATCAGAAGTTACTTGGATGAGTGGTCGCGTGACATCGCAGACCTGTTTTACGCGTCTGTTCACGCCATTGATCCGGCTGTTTATACACAGGAACAAAAGGATGCCTGGGCACCCGCGCCTGTGGATTATGACCGCTGGTCTGCGCGACTGGCTGAGAAACAGCCTTTTGTGGCGTTGATGGAAGGCCGGGTTGCGGGCTTTATCGAGCTGGACCCTGATGGCCATATCGACTGCCTCTATACCCATCCGGATTATCAGGGCAGGGGTGTTGCTTCCTCGCTCTACGAATATCTGCTTGCAGAGGCGAAGCAGGCAGGCATCACGCGCCTGTATGTTGAGGCATCCCTTGTCGCGAGGCCCTTCTTTGAGCACCGTGGGTTTGCGGTCATCAAGGAGAACAGGGTGCACCGGAATGGGGTGGCGCTGGTCAATTTCTCTATGCAGAAGCAGCTTGGCCTCATCCCTGAGGCCAGCAGCACTTAGAGCGCTCGGATCTTGCTGATCTCTTCACTGGAGATACCCAGCGATTCGAGAAACTTCTGATGCTCTTCAGGTTCCAGTTCCTCAAACTTCTGATGCCACTTGGTCATGTCACTTTCAGTGAAGCCGGCGGCGGTCATAATGGCGACCCAACGTTCTTTATTCACAATCTTTTCCTCTAACAGATCAGGTTCTTGAAGCAGCACAACAACGGCTTTCTGCTGTGCTCGCAGGTTTTGGATCTCTCTCTCCAGCTCATTGAAATGGTCTTTCAATATCTGCGTTTGAGATTGTCCATCTCGCTTCAACAATGCATGGATGCTTGCAACCGGCAGTCCGTAGGAGCGGTAGGAGGTGATGGCTCTCAGGCGTTCAACCTCTTCCTCACCGTACCAGCGGTAACCGTTCTCGGAACGGCAGGCCGGCAGCAGCAGTTGCTCCTTTTCGTAATACAAAATGGTGGTTCGCGAGATACCAAATTGTCTGGCGAGTTGAGTGACTGTCAGCATATAAGCTCCATCGTTGACCGAGAATCTGCATCCTGAGCCCTGCACCTGTAGACGGGTCAACACTTGATTGTAACCGGCTCGGTTGCGCCTTCAGTTGACTTCTGCCGGGGGCTGGCGCTAATGTGTGCGCTCTTATCCATTCACCGGCCACAGATACAGGAGGTGCTCAATGTTCTCTTTCCACGCACACACAACCTCCAAGTCAGTGGCAACTCTCGCGCGAATCTGACGATTCCCCGCCTTTGATTGTCACTGATCCGATCTTTTTGATTTCAGGATCATGACATGTTTGAAACACTTGAACGTATTAACCGGCGGCCTGCCGTCTGGTCGCAGTATACGGCTGCGCAGCTGTGGAATGATGAGCATACCTCCAAACAGATGCTGGCTTTCCACCTCAATCCGGATGTGGATATCTCGTCACGTAACCGGGCCTTTATTGACCGCTCCGTGGACTGGATGCAACGCCGTTTTGATCTGGGGGAAGGCTCCCGCGTCTGTGACTTCGGCTGTGGGCCGGGGCTCTACACGAGTCGCTTTGCCGCACTGGGTGCGCAGGTCACGGGGATCGATTTCTCCACTCGGTCCATCCGCTATGCCCGTCAGCAGGCTGAAGCGGCTTCGCTGCCCATCCAGTATGTAAACCAGAACTATCTGCAGTTTGAAAGCAACGAACGCTACGACCTGATCACACTGCTGATGTGTGACTTCTGTGCACTCAATCCGCAGCAGCGACAGCAGTTGCTGGCGCGGTTTCATGCGCTGCTGGATGATGCCGGGCATGTCGTCTTCGATGTTTACAGTCTGGCAGGGTTTGCAGCCCGTGCTGAATCAGCGGCCTATGCGCCCAATCTGATGGACGGGTTCTGGGCTGAGGAGGCGTACTTCGGGTTTCACAATACCTTCCTGTACCCGGATGAGCAGGTCGCGCTCGATCAGTTTGTGCTCTTCACTCAGGAACGTGAGTGGGAGGTCTATAACTGGCTGCAGTACTTCAGCTCCGAGGCATTACGCCAGGAGGTGGAGTCGGCCGGTTTCAAGATTGAAGCCTTGCTGGGAGATGCAGCGGGAGGTGAGTACGATCAAAACAACAGTGAGTTCGCGGTTGTGCTGAGCAAAGGGTAAACTCAAAAAAATGGCCTGCTCAAGGGCAGGCCATTCCGTGTCCTTTGGCGGGTGCTTAACCCTGGCGCAGCGGCTTCAGCAGGAAGCTGAAAAACGCACGTACGCAGTCGCGCTGGGCGCGCATCTGGTCACGTTGCACCTGGTGCACATCAATGCCACCCTGACCATTCTGGTAACGGTGCGGAATGCTGCCGTGATCCGGTGCCAGATGGGGGATCTGAGCGTCATTGTTATCCTGGCGAGCCAACAAGCCGCCATCTTGAAAGTACTGCGCTTCGCCTGAAGCTATCATATGCTGACCTCCTTAGCCTCGCCCTATAACAGGTGCAGATGAGTTGAAATTTCTGGGCGCATGCTAATCACTTTCTATACTGCATACGATTCCATAAACGTGAGTACGGACTTTGCAAAAACGAACAGCAGGACAGGCGGCGATTCCCGCACGGATGACCTCGAAGTCGCGCAACCGTCTGGCGTGGAATGACTTCGAGATTGTGCTGGCCATTGCGACCACCGGATCCCTATCGGGAGCGTCCCGCGCACTGGGGGTGAGCCATGCCACGGTGTTCCGGCGACTGGCTGATGTGGAGCGGCGGTTGGGGGTCAAACTTTTCGAGCGCAGCCGCTACGGCTATCAGCCGACGCTGGCGGGGGAGGAGCTGGCGGAAACCGCCCGCATCATGGATCAGGCCGCCATTGCCGCCGAACGGCGGGTGGCCGGGCGCGATCTGGAGCCGCGGGGTGAAATCTGGGTGACGACCACCGATTCCCTGCTGATGGGGCTGCTGGCGCCGCTGTTTAAGGAGTTTCAGCACACCTATTCCGGCATCCTGCTCGATGTGGCGGTGTCGAACCAGTTGTTCAACCTCACGCGCCGAGAAGCGGATGTGGCCATCCGCCCCTCCAATGAGCCGCCTGAAAACCTGATCGGCAAACCGCTGAGTACCATCGGACAGGCCGTGTATGCGCATCGCAGTTTTGGCCTCACGCCGGGGGCGTCCATTGACGCGTTGGCCGGTTATCCCTGGATCGGGGCAGGACCCCGGTTGCAGGATTCGGAGCTGGACCAGTGGATGGAGATGAAGGGGCTGAGCAATGCCTGCGTATTCCGGGTGGATACGCTGGTGGGTATTCTCAGTGCGATCCGTTCACAGATGGGGCTGGCGGTGCTGCCCTGCTACCTGGCCGAGTCGGACCCGGATATTGTGCAGTTGACCGACCCCATCCCCGAACTGGAATACGGCCTCTGGTTCCTGATGCACCCGGACCTGCGCGGTGTGGTAAGGATTCACACGCTGATGGACTATCTGACCGATGCGATCCGCAGCCAGTCCGAACGCCTGGCCGGTCCGGCGCTATAATCGCTGTTTCGCGAATGAGCAATTGATACGGAGAGGCTGAATGTCCGGTTGTGGCTGTGAGATGGAAGCGCGCAACGCGCAGGAGCGCAAAACGCTGCTGATCGTGCTGGTGATCAACGCTCTGATGTTTCTGTTCGAGTTCGGGCTGGGTTGGGTGGCGCAGTCCACGGGCCTGGTGGCGGATTCACTGGATATGCTGGCCGATGCCTCCGTGTATGCGATCAGTCTCTATGCCATTGGCCGCAGTGCCCTGCTGAAGCAGCGGGCGGCGCGTTACAGCGGTTGGCTGCAGATCGGGCTGGCGCTGCTGGTGCTGGTCGATGTGCTGCGCCGCTTTCTGCTCGGCAGCGAACCGGTCAGCGGGCTGATGATGTCGGTGGGGCTGGTCGCGCTGGTGGCCAATGTGATCTGCCTGAGCCTGATCATGAAACACCGCGATGGAGGTGTGCACATGCGCGCCTCGCTGATTTTCTCTGCCAATGACGTGATCGCCAACGCCGGGGTGATTCTTTCCGGTGCGCTGGTCTGGTGGCTGGGCAGCCGCCTGCCGGACCTGGTGATCGGTCTCATCATTGCCCTGCTGGTGCTGCGTGGCGGCGTGCGCATTCTGCGCGAGGCGGCTGAAGAAGCGACAAGCTGTGAGGGAGGCGCGTGAGCAACCTCAAGGACAACATTCCGGCTGAGCTGCCACAGGAAGTGTTCACCGACCTGCTGGTGGCCGAGGGGGTACGGATCGAGCGCATTCTGTCGCAGGGGCACAGCTCACCGGCATCGGGCTGGTACGATCAGGACGAGCATGAATGGGTGCTGGTGCTTGAAGGTGCGGGCGAGCTGACGTTTGAAAACGGGGACAAGGTGCAGTTGAGGGCGGGTGATTATCTCAATATTCCGGCCCACACCCGTCATCGCGTGAGCTGGACCGACCCGGAGCAGCGTACCGTCTGGCTGGCGGTGTTCTACCGCTGAGGAAAGCCGAGCTCTGCCCTCGGGTTTAAACACCTGTTTTTTGCCTTGAAACAGGGCTCGGGGGTTCAGTCGCGGTTCACTTTGTGGGACAGTGTAAACAGTTATCCCGTTGTTCGGACAAACAGCTACCGATGAGCAAACTCAATATTCTGGTCGTGGATGATGCGCGCTTCATTCGTGAACGTGTGACGTCCATGGTCCGGGAGTCCTTTCCCGATTTCACGGTCATGGCCGTAGAGAATGGCGCCCAGGCCATCAGTGCCATGCAGCAGAGGCAGTTCAACCTGATCCTCTGCGACTGGGAGATGCCCGAGATGAGCGGCCTTGATGTGCTGCAGTGGTGTCGTGCCCAGGACGCGTATAAATCGACCCCCTTTTTGATGGTGACCAGCCGTGGTGAGCGCGAGTACGTGCTCAAGGCCATTCAGGCGGGCGTGAACGATTACCTGGGCAAGCCGTTCACCCGTGAGCAGTTGGTACAGAAAATGGTCAAGGCGCTCAGCAAGCAGCAGAAGCTGAGCCCGGAACAGCAGGCGCGCGCCGCGGCCATGCTGCAGGCCGATGAACAGAAAAAGGGCGGGGCGCCTGCCGCCCGCGCCGGTGCCGGCAAGCCCAAGGGGCTGGCCCAGATCCGCAACAGCAAGCAGACCTTCCGTTGCGCCATCAAGGATCTGAATCTGCGTGAAGTGAAAGTCGTCATCAAGAATGAAGGCAGCTTTCCACAGGTGCTGGAGCAGGTGGTGGTCGATATCGAACAGCTCTCCGGCGACAGCGTGGCGCGTATTAACGGCTTTGTGACGCTGGTGCAGGCCACCGAGCAGAAGCTGGATGCCGCCTATGTGGATGTGCTGGTCAGCTTCATGGACGATGATCCGGACAAGATGGCGCATCTGTCCAAATACATTTCCAGTGTGCGCTGATGAAATTGCTGACGGCTTTCCGAACCCCTGTGCTGCTGGCGCTGTTGCTCGCCGGCTGTGCCGCGCCACCGCCAACCCCGAAAGCGCCGCCTGCGCCTGAGATCAGTGTGACACCTGTGCCCTTGCACCCGCTGACGCTGCGCGTGTCAGGTCAGGGGCTGACCGACACTCTGGTGACACACTATCTGCAGGGGCCCTACTACCGTCTGTCATTGCCGCTGCTGCTGGATCAGCAGTACCGGCAGGTCGACAGCCAGCAGCCTGAGCCGCGCCGTTTTCTGGCGATCTATCGCAGCCAGCGGGACTGGGGCAGTGTCTCGGTCACGGCGGGCCGGGGCAGCATCATGAATGCGTTTCGGGTGCAGGGCGGTGGTCGTGATGGCTATGCGCTGGTGCTGAAGCAGGTGCGCATCTGCCTGAATGCCGATGCCGACAACGCGCCCTACTGGCAATCCGGTCGCTGGGTGTTTTCACCCTCGCGCCCCGGTCGCTTTGAATGCAGCGGCCGTACCCGCGGTTCCCTGTTTCAGAAAGGCTCCGGCCTGCCGGGCCTGCTGGGACCCTATGCCGAGGACGGTGATACCGTTCTGTTTGATACCGACTGGACGCGGCTGCAGCAGATTGCGGCTCGTCTGTCCGCTCGTTTCCCGCACCTGAGGGTGCCTCATATCCAATAGGGCCCGCTCGGGCCCCGGACCGTTTACATGCTCAGTTATCAGCACGGCTACCACGCCGGCAACTTCGCGGATGTGCACAAGCACCTCGTCCTGAACCTGCTGCTGCAGGCCCTGAATCGAAAGGCCAAACCCTGGAGCTACCTGGAAACCCACGGTGGCCGTGCCCGCTATGATCTGGAAGGTGATCAGGCACTGAAAACCGGTGAATATCAGGGCGGTATCGGCCGTCTCTGGCATCAGGCCCTGCCGCAGGACGCCGAGGGGTACATGGAGCAGGTGACGCGCGAGAATCAGGATGCGCTGACCTGTTACCCGGGCTCGCCGCTGCAGGCTGCCGGCATGGCGCGCGAGGATGACCGTATCAGCATCATGGAGCTGCACCCCGCCGAGGCGGATGCGCTCAAGGCGGTGTTTCGTCAGGATGCGCGCGTGGCTGTCCATCATCGGGACGGTTATGAAGGGGTGCTGTCACAGATGCCGCCCAGGCCCAATCGCGGCGTGGTGCTGATCGACCCGGCATTTGAGGTGAAGAAGGAGTATCAAGACCTGGTGCGTTTTATCACCAAGGCGTACAAGCACTGGCCCAACGGCTGCTTTGCCATCTGGTACCCGCTGCTGCCGGCCGATCTCTGGCGCAAAATGAAGCAGGATCTGAAAGACACGGGGATTCGCAAGATGCTCTGCGCCGAGCTGGAAATTATGCCCGCCAGCGGTGAGCGCGGCATGTACGGCAGCGGCATGCTGGTGATCAATCCGCCCTGGCAACTGGATCATACGCTGGAAGCGCTGTCGCCCTGGCTGACGGAACGGCTGGAACTGGAGAAGGGGCAGGGCACCTGGCGCGTGGAGTGGCTGGTGCCCGAGTAACGCGGATCAGTAGAGCGCTTTTTCGTCGCGCACCACGTCGATCAGCAGCTCAAGGAAGAGACGATCGGCATCGCTGTGCTCGATGGGAATCTTCACATTGGTGGTGGAGGTCAGCTCTTCGGCAATCAGCACTTCGGCGTTTTTCTCGTTGAAGTGCTTGCGGGCGATCTCCAGTGCCTTGTCACTGATATCCGGCTCTACCAGAACCTTGCGGATAAAGCGCAGCAGTTCATTGATGACGCGCTCCTTATTTTTAATCTCGGCAACACTCATCGTGTGCTCTCCGGCGCAAAACTGAAGTCGCACCTACTATACCGCCAATAAACGGTAACGCCCAGCCTCTAACCTTGGTGGTAGATGGCCGTTTCACGGGCGGTAGGCGGTTGATTGGAGGTTGTCAAGGTGCGAGAATGGAAGGCTATTTGTTTTCTAGGCTTGCGGTGGTAGGAAATCCCGAGACCGCGGGTGGTTTTAAGCGCTACCCGGCTTAAGTCTCAGACAGGTCTGTCCGGTAAGAAGATCCTCGCCTGGACAGTACCCGAACACGTGCCATCGAACGGGTTCCGCCTCGGAATCTGCATCGCGGTTGCGACACCATCAGACCGCGAGCGGCCGTGTTCAACGTTGCAGAAACGCTGAAACTGTTAGTTCACCGGCAAAGAGTGCCGGTGCTGAGTAGAGGGTACAACAGTGGAATTACTTTCAGGCGCAGAAATGGTCGTACGCGCCCTCAAAGACGAGGGCGTTCAGTACATCTATGGCTATCCGGGCGGTTCGTTGCTGCATGTCTACGACGCCCTGTTCCAGCAGGAAGATGTACAGCACATTCTGGTGCGCCATGAGCAAGCTGCAACTCACATGGCGGATGCTTATGCGCGCGCAACCGGCAAGGCCGGCGTCGCGCTGGTGACATCCGGCCCGGGTGCCACCAATGCCGTGACCGGCATCGCGACCGCTTTCATGGACTCCATTCCGATGGTGGTCATTACCGGTCAGGTCATGAGCCATCTGATTGGTGAGGATGCGTTCCAGGAAACCGACATGCTGGGCATCTCCCGCCCGGTGGTCAAACACAACTTCAGCGTACAGCGTCCGGAAGACATTCCGGCCATCGTGCGCAAGGCGTTTCATATTGCCGAAAGCGGCCGTCCGGGCCCGGTCGTCATCGACCTGCCCAAGGATATGACCACCCCGACCGAACGGTACCCGTACGAGTATCCGAAGCAGGTGAAAATGCGTTCCTACACGCCGATCACCCGCGGTCATACCGGTCAGATCAAGAAGGCCACCGATCTGCTGCTGAACGCCAAGCGTCCGGTCATCTATTCCGGTGGCGGCGTCATCATGGGTGATGCCAGCGAGCAGCTCACCGAGCTGGCCCGTCTGCTGAACTTCCCGGTCACCAACACCCTGATGGGGCTGGGTGGCTACCCGGGGACCGATCGTCAGTTCATCGGCATGCTGGGCATGCACGGCAGCTACGAAGCCAACATGGCGATGCACCATGCGGACCTGATTCTGGCCGTAGGCGCCCGTTTCGACGACCGTGTCACCAACGCGACCGACAAGTTCTGTCCGACCGCGAAGATCGTGCACATCGATATCGATCCGGCCTCCATCTCCAAGACCGTTCAGGCGGATATCCCCATTGTGGGACCGGCCAAGGTGGTGCTGGATGAAATGGCACAGCTGGTGAAAAACAGCAAGAAACAGCCGGATGCCGATGCACTTAAGGCCTGGTGGCAGCAGATCGACGAGTGGCGTCAGCGTCACGGCGGTCGCTACCGCACCGACGATTCCGAGCTGATGAAGCCGCAGCAGGTTATCGAAATGCTGAGCCTGGTCACCAACGGCGATGCCTTCGTGACCTCCGACGTGGGTCAGCACCAGATGTTCGCGGCGCAGTACTACAAGTTCAACAAGCCGAACCGCTGGATCAACTCAGGCGGCCTCGGCACCATGGGCTTCGGTCTGCCGGCAGCCATGGGCGTGAAAATGAACTTCCCGGATGCCGACGTGGCCTGTGTCACCGGCGAGGGCAGTATCCAGATGAACATTCAGGAGCTCTCCACCTGCAAGCAGTATGACCTGCCGGTGAAGATTCTCTGCCTGAACAACCAGTCGCTGGGTATGGTGCGTCAGTGGCAGGACATGAACTACGAGTCCCGTCACTCTCAGTCCTACATGCAGTCGCTGCCTGACTTCGTCAAGCTGGTCGAGTCCTACGGTCACGTGGGTATGAAGGTCGACAAGTATTCCGACCTGGAAGGGGCCATGCGCGAAGCCTTCGCGCTGAAGGATCGCCTTGTATTCATGGATATCGCGGTCGATCCGTTCGAGCACGTATATCCGATGCAGGTACCCCGTGGTTCCATGCGTGACATGTGGCTGACCAAGACAGAGAGGACCTGAGCATGCGCCATATCATTTCCGTCCTGATGGAGAACGAACCGGGTGCCCTGTCGCGTGTTGTGGGTCTGTTCTCCCAGCGTAACTACAACATCGAATCGCTCACCGTGGCACCGACCGAAGACGCGACCCTGTCGCGCCTGACCGTCACCACCATCGGCAATGACCGTGTGGTGGAGCAGATCACCAAGCAGCTCAACAAGCTGATCGACGTGGTGAAGGTGGTCGACCTGTCCGAAGGTGACCACATCGAGCGTGAAGTGATGATGATCAAGCTGAAGGCCAGCGGCCAGATGCGTGCGGAGATCAAGCGTACCTGCGATATCTTCCGTGGTCAGATCATCGACGTAACGCCGACCACCTACACCGTGCAGCTGGTGGGTGCATCCGACAAGCTGGATGCCTTCATCAGCGCGCTGGGCAGCGCTTCCATCATGGAAGTGGTGCGCTCGGGTGTGTGTGGTATTGCGCGTGGCGAGAAAGTCCTGAGCCTCTAAAAGCTATCTGCGTTGCCGATGCAGCGTTAAAAGCAGGCTCAAAATGCTCATTTAGTTTACTAAACTGCGCTTTTTCGCCAGCTTTTGCCTTGCCTCGGCTGCCTCGATGACGCTTTAGATGTAAGGCGCTTTTCCATAAAAAACCGCTGGTCGTATACACGGCCAGCGGTTTTTTGTTGCCCGCACGTCGGGTCAGTGGGCGTCCAGTCGGTTCTGCTTTTCCTGCCGCCAGAGGACGAAACCGGCAATGAGTACGGCCAGTGTCACCAGTGCCACGATGATGGTGGCCAGTGCGTTGATCTCCGGGCTGACACCCAGCCGCACGCTGGAGTACACCACCATCGGCAGCGTGGTGGCGCCGGGGCCGGAGACAAAGCTGGCCACCACCAGATCATCCAGCGACAGGGTAAACGCCAGCAGCCAGCCGGCTATCAGCGCCGGTGCGATGATCGGCAGGGTGATGGTGAAGAACACTTTCAACGGTCGCGCCCCCAGATCGAGCGCCGCTTCTTCCAGAGACAGATCCATGTGGGCCAGTCGGCTCTGCACCACCACCGCCACGTAGGCCATGGCAAAGGTGGTGTGGGCGATGACGATGGTGGTCATGCCGCGTCCGGCCGGCCAGCCGATCAGGCCTTCCATCGCCACGAACAGCAGCAGCAGGGACAGACCGATAATCACGTCCGGCATCACCAGCGGTGCTGTCACCATCACTTCCAGCGATCCGCGCCCGAGAAAACGACGGAACCGGACCAGTGCCAGTGCCGCCAACGTACCCAGCACTACGGCCAGCGTGGCGGTGAGTGCGGCGATCTGGACGCTGAGCCAGGCGGCCCCCAGGAGCTGTTCGTTCTCCAGCAGCTTGCTGTACCACTGGGTGCTGAACCCGCTCCAGACCGTGACCAGTCGGCTTTCATTGAAGGAGTAGACGATCAGGCTGGCGATCGGGATGTACAGAAAGGCATAGCCGAACAGCAGGATCGTAATCAGCAAGGGCAGGCGCTGCTTCATGGGTTGCCCTCCTCTGAACGGCGCTCAAAGTGGCGCAGCAGGACAAAGGGCAGAATCAGCACCACCAGCAGCAGTGCCGCCAATGAAGAGGCCAGCGGCCAGTCCTTGTTGCTGAAGAACTCGGTCCACATCAGCTTGCCCAGCATCAGCGTATCCGGGCCGCCCAGCAGATCGGGAATGACGAACTCGCCCATCACCGGAATGAACACCAGCATGGCACCGGCGATCACGCCCGGCATCGACAGCGGCAGGGTGATCAGCAGAAACTGCTTCCACGGGCGGCAACCCAGGTCGGCAGCCGCTTCCAGCAGCGTGAGGTCAAGCCGGATCAGGGTGGCATAGAGCGGCAGGACCACAAACGGCAGGTAGTTGTAGACCACGCCGATATAGACTGCCAGCGGCGTGTGCATGATCGCCAGTGGACTGTCGATCAGCCCCAGCCCCATCAACAGGTTGTTGAGCAGCCCGTTGGCCTTGAGAATGCCGATCCAGGCGTAGATGCGAATCAGAAACGAGGTCCAGAACGGCAGGATGATCAGCATCAGCAGCGGCAGTCGCCAGTGCAGGGGAGAGCGGGCGATGGCGTAGGCCATGGGGTAGCCGATCAGCAGGCAGAACAGGGTGGAAATGGCCGCCACCTTGAGCGAGCCCCAGAGCGCACTGAGGTAGAGCGAATCCTCCAGCAGCAGCTGATAGTTGCTGAAGTTGATCACCAGAGTGACGAAGCCGTCCTCGATTTCGCGAATCAGGTCCATGTAGGGCGGCTGTGCCAGCGTGGGCTCGGACAGACTGATCTTGAGCACGAACAGGAACGGCAGCAGGAAGAACAATGCCAGCCAGAACCAGGGCACCGCGATAATCAGGTGACGTGTCGAGGGGCGTGCGGAAGTTGGCTTCATTCGGTCAGGACTCCACAGCTGTTGGCGGACCAGCTCAGCACCACCTCTTCATCCCAGGTCAGAGGCTGCTCGGCCAGCGCCTGTACGTTGGATTGGGTGAACTGAACGCGCTTACCGCTGGCCAGCTCCACGTGGTAGATGGAGACATCGCCCAGATAGGCGATCTCCTTGATCACGCCGCGCAGCTGGTTGGGGGTATCGGCCTCGAGCTGATGGATCACACGCACCTTCTCCGGCCGCAGTGCAACCGTCACGGCCATGCCCGGCACCAGTGGCTGACTGTGCCGTACCTCAAGCTGAATACCGGCATCGTCACACTGTACCCGCACCTGATCATCGTTCTGTTCGGTCACGTAGCCATCGAACAGGTTGACCGAGCCGATGAAACTGGCGGCATAGCGGGTGGAGGGAAACTCATACAGGCGGCGCGGTGGGTCCACCTGCTCAATGCGGCCTTCATGCATCAGCGCGATGCGTGACGACATGGTCATCGCTTCTTCCTGATCATGGGTGACCACCACGAAAGTGATGCCCAGCCGCTCCTGAATGTTCACCAGCTCGAACTGGGTCTGTTCACGCAGTTTCTTGTCCAGCGCGCCCAGCGGTTCGTCCAGCAGCAGGATCTTGGGGTGCTTGGCCAGTGAGCGGGCCAGAGCCACGCGCTGGCGCTGACCACCGGAGAGCTGATGCGGTTTGCGCTTGGCCAGAGGTTCGATCTGAACCAGTGACATCAACTCGGCCACCCGGTCCTGCCGTTCCGACTTGGGCATGCCTTCCTGCTTGAGTCCGAACGCGATGTTGTCCGCCACGTTCATGTGTGGAAACAGCGCGTAGGACTGGAACATCATGTTCACCGGACGCTCATAGGGCGGAATGTCGGTGACGTCCTGCCCATCGATTAACAGGCGTCCGCTGGTGGGTGTCTCGAAACCGGCCAGCATGCGCAGCAGGGTGGTCTTGCCGCAGCCGGAAGGGCCCAGCAGCGAAAAGAACTCACCGGCATGGATGTTCAGGCTGATATCGTCCACGGCGTAGAAGGCACCAAAACGTTTGGTGACGTTCTCCAGGCGCACAATGGGCTCGCCCTCTGGCGCCTGCCAGGGTTCTTCGGGTTTGAACTGACGTGCAGTGCTCATCGAAGCACGGATCTCCCCTAAAAAAGATGCCCCTGAAGTCAGGGGCATGTGTCGGTTGCGGGTGCGGTGTTACTGGCCGGTTTTGACTCGGGTCCAGCTGCGGTTGAGGGCCCGGATCTGCCGCTCGGAAGGCGTCGGCGTTACCTGCAGCTTGGCCTGGGTTTCTTCCGGCGGGTAGATGCCCGGATCGTTACGGATCTCTTCGTCCACCAGTTCGGTGGCTGCCCGGTTGGCGTTGGCGTAAGCCACGTAATCGGTGATCGGGGCGATCACTTCGGGCTTCAGCAGGTAGCTGATAAAGGCATGGGCGGCTTCCGGGTTGGGGGCGTCGGCCGGAATCGCCATCACATCGGTCCAGACCAGTGCGCCTTCTGAGGGGACGGCATAGGCGATGTTGACGCCATTGTCCGCTTCGGCTGCACGGTCACGCGCCTGCAACACGTCACCGGAGTAGCCGTGCGCGACACAGATATCGCCGTTGGCCAGGTCGTTGATGTACTGGGAGCTATGGAAGTAGCGGATATCGTCACGTACGGCGGCCACTACCTCGCTGGCGGCCTTGATGCCGTCACGGCTGAAGTCGTCCGCGTCAGCGCCGCGGTAGATGTTGGCGGCCACCAGCACTTCGGTGGGGTCATCCATCAGGGTGACGCCGCAATCGGCCAGCTTGGCTACGATCTCGGGATCAAACAGCAGGCGCCAGGTGTCCTTGGGCATGTCGTCGCCAAGAATCTCGCGAACCTTGTCCACGTTGTAGCCGATACCGCTGGAACCCCACATGTAGGGCACCAGATGGGCATTGTTCTTATCGATGCTGGCCAGTGAATCCATGATGACCGGGTCCAGGTTGTCCAGGCCTTCAAGCTTGGCCTTGTCCAGCGGCTGGTAAAGGCCCGCCTGAATATGACGCTCGGCGAAGGGGCGTGCCGTGGGGAAGATCAGGTCGTAGCCGCTGCGGCCGGCCAGCAGCTTGGCTTCCATGACCTCGTTGGCGTCGTAAACGTCGTAGACCACCTCAATGCCGGTGGCCTGCTCGAAGTTTTCGATGGTGTCTTCGGCTATATAGTCCGACCAGTTGTAGATGTGCAGTTCATCAGCGGCGCTGGCGGTAGCGGCGCCGGCAAGCAGACAGGCTGGGAGGAAAGTGTGAAGCAGTTTTTTCATCGCCTCGGGTCTCCGGCAGTACAGGGTGAATGATGTGGGAACGGCAATGTCCCCGAGCGATATCGGCCGCGAGTGCAGCAGACGGTTAAAGCGCGAAATATGAAACAAATGACAGTCAAAAAAAAGCCTTTTTGCCTTCGTTTTGAAACTTTTTGTCATATCGGGGCAGGGCTCCAGTCAGCCGCTGTGGTCGTACCCCGATTGACTATAGTTGAGTCGTACTCAAGAAAGGATAGACGATATGTGTGATCTGCATGGCTGTAACCGGTCAGACGATGACCGGCCCTTGCCCCAGGCGACCTCTGCACAGCGGCGCCTGTTTCTGAAAGGCATGCTGAGCCTGCCGCTGGCTGTCGTACTGGCCGACCCCCTGCTGGCGCAGGCGGCGGGTGCCCGAACCCAGGCGGTGAAGCTGGGATTGGGCAGTGGCGCTGAAGTTGGTGCACATCTGGCCGTGCCCGCGGGCGATGGTCCCTTCCCGGCGGTGGTACTGATTCACGAATGGTGGGGGTTGAACAACCAGATCAAGGCCGTGGCAGCCGAGCTGGCGGAGCAGGGGTTCATTGCGCTGGCGGTTGACCTTTACGGTGGTGGCGTGGCCGATACCCGTGAAGGGGCCATGGCGCTGAAAAACGGTGTGGACGATGCCCGTGCTACCGAAACGCTGGTGGGTTGGATCGAGTGGTTGCGTCAGCATGACCTTTGTAACGGCAAGGTCGGTACCCTTGGCTGGTGCTTTGGCGGCGGCTGGTCGCTGGAAGCATCGCTGGCAACACCGGTTGATGCCACCATTGTCTACTACGGCAACGTGCGCCGCACGCCGGAGCAGCTGGCATCACTGCAGAGTCCGGTGCTGGGCCATTTCGGTACGCTGGACAAGAGCATCGACGAGGCGATGGTGGGGGATTTCGAGCGCGCCATGGCCGAGGCCGGCAAGACCGACCTGCAGGTCCACTGGTACGTGGCCGACCATGCCTTTGCCAACCCCACGGGCGCCCGCTATGACGAGGAAAATGCCGCTCTGGCCTGGTCCCGTTCGCTGGCGTTCCTGTATCAGCACCTGAGCGGCTGATCAGAACGGGAACAGCAGCGGTGTCAGCGTCAGGGTGAGCACCAGTGCCAACACCTGCAGCGGGATGCCCACGCGGGCGAAGTCGGCAAAGCGGTAGTTGCCCGGAGACAATACCAGCGTGTTGACCGGTGATGCGATCGGTGTGGCAAAGGCCGTGGAGGCGGCAATGGCCACCGAGATCATTACCGGTTCAGGGTTGACTCCCATCAGCTGGGCCGTGCTCAGTGCCACGGGCGCGACCAGCACGGTGGTGGCCGTGTTGGAGATGAACTGGCTCAGGACCGATGTCACCAGAAACAGGCTGGCGCAGAGCATCAGCGGGCTGCTGCTCCCGATCAGGCCGATCAGGTGTTCCACCAGATAATCCAGTGCACCGCTGCGTTCCATGGCCAGCGCCATGGGCAGCATCCCGGCGATCAGAATCAGACTGGTCGCGTTCAGCGAGCGATAGGCTTCCTTCAGGTTGACGCACCCGGTAAGGATCATGGCCAGTGCCGACAGCAGGATGGCACTGAGGTTATCCAGCCAGCCGGTGGTCATGGTGACCAGCATGGCGCCGAGAATAGCCAGCGCAACCGGGGCTCTTCGGCCATGCGTGGGGACTTCCTCCAGCTCCGGCGGCGTATTCAGTACCACCAGTTCCCGGCTTTGGCTGAGCGTACGGATCCGGTCCCAGCTGCCGGCCAGCAGCAGGGTGTCACCGGCTGCCAGCTCGGTGCTGGTGAAGTGGAGCTCCGTCAGAGCCCGGTTACGGCGCAGGCCGATCACGCTCAGGCCCAGGCGCTCGCGCAGACGCAGTTGCTTGAGTGTTTGCCCGCAGAAGCTGGAATCCGGCGGCAGCAGTACCTCCGCCAGCCCGGCACTTTGTTCCAGTCGGCTGATCTCGCTGGCCGGGCAGGGCAGTACGCGCAGTGCCTGTGCCTGACAGAACCGTTCGAGGTCCTCGGGCGTGGCGTACACCAGCAACTGATCACCGTACTGCATGCGCGTATTGGCCAGCACCGGAATCAGGCTGGACAGCCAGCCGCCGCTGCGCGAAATGGCGATCAGTGTTACTTCATACTCGGTTCTCAGTGCGGCTTCGGCCGGCGTTTTCTGGGCCAGCGGGCTGCCCGGCAGCAGTTCCAGCTTGTGTAACTGGCGTGACAGGTCATAGCCCTCATACAGGGCACGAATGCCCACACCGGTTTGTGCTGCTGGCTCGTGGGTCGGCAACAGCCGTCGTGCCACCAGCATCAGGTAGGCCATGCCGACCACCAGTACGGCCAGCCCGATCGGGGTAAAGTCGAAAAAGTGGAAGGGTTCCAGCCCGCTGCTGCGCATCTGGCCACTGACAATCAGGTTGGGTGGTGTACCGATCAGGGTCAGCATGCCGCCGATCAGGGCGGCAAAGGCCAGCGGCATCAGCAGGCGCGACGGCGCAAACCCCGAGCGCCGTGACAGGCTCATCACCACCGGCAGCAAAAGGGCAACAGCGCCGGTGGAACTCATGAACGCCGACAGCAGTGCCACCACAGGCAACAGGAACAGCAGCAGGCGGGTTTCACTGTCCCCGCCGACACGCAGCAGCCAGCTGCCGGTGGCGCTGGCGATGCCGGTCCTCAGCAGACCTTCGCCCACCACGAACAGGGCCGCGATCATCACCACCACAGGCTCCCCGAATCCGGACACGGCCTCGGCCGGGGTGATAATCCCGCTCAGTGCCAGGCTCACCACCACCAGCAGTGCCACCAGATCCATGCGGATCCGGTCGCTCAGAAACAGGGCGATGGTGACACCCAGCAGGGTAAAGACGAACCACATGTCGGCGCTCATGGTAACTCCTGTTGTACCTGTGAGGGCTGGTCGGGCTGAGGGTCCAGCAGTGACCAGAAAGCGTTGATGATGGGGGACTTGAGTTTGCGCTCCAGCGCAAAGAGGCCGATCTCGTAAGGCTCCAGCGCCGGGGTGACCGGCAATACCTCGACCCGGTCCGACAGGGGGCTGTTTTCCAGCACAATCTGCGGCACCACGCCGATCCCGAACCCAAGGCTCACCATGCTGACGATCGCCTCGTTCCCGGTCACCTGGGCATAGATATCCGGCTGTATCGCCTGTTCGGCAAACCACTGGTTGATACGCTCCCGGGATACGCCGCTCTCGGGCAGGATCATGGGGCGTTTGCGCCAGTCTGGCTGGTCGAACTCGCCCTGTACCGGCGCAATGAACAGCAGCGGAGTGCGGTCCATGGGCCGGAAGGCAATGCCCGCGGGCAGCTGGGCCGGGCGTGCGGCAATGGAGATCTCTTCCCGGCCACCCTGTACCCGGGCGACGGCGTGCTCGGGGTCGCCCGTGTGCAGCTTGATTTCAACCCGTGGATAAAGACGGCGGAAGCGGCTCAGCAGGGAGTACAGAAAGCTGTAACTGGCTGTCACCGAGCAGTAGACGCTGATTTCGCCCTGCAGCTCACCGGCACTTTCCTGCAGGGAGTGACAGACCTGCTCCCATTGCTGCAGGGTGTCGCGGGCATAGTGGGCAAAGCGTGTGCCCTCGGCGGTAAGCTGTACGCTGCGGTTGTCCCTCAGAAACAGGGCCACGCCAAGATCATCTTCCAGCTGCTTGATGGCGCGGCTCAAGGTGGAAGGGCTGACGTGGCAGGCTTCACTGCAGCGACCGAAATGCAACGTCTCGGTCAGGCTGAGAAACAGCCGTAACGTGCGGATATCCATGGTATTTCACTTTATGAAATGTTGTGTTGCAAATATATCATTTTACGCAACAAAGTGGATCCCTTAAGGTTAGCAACCATTGCTATAGTTGCTGCGGCAAGTCCGCTCCGAATTACTGAACTCAAGTCAAAGGATTCAAACCATGCAGGTTTATTACGACAAAGACTGTGACCTCTCCATCATCCAGGGCAAGAAAGTATCCATCATCGGTTACGGTTCTCAGGGCCACGCGCACGCGTGCAACCTGAAAGACTCCGGTGTTGACGTGACCGTCGGTCTGCGTGCCGGTTCCGCGTCCCGCGCCAAGGCTGAAGCGCACGGCCTGAAAGTTGCTGACGTAGCGGATGCCGTTGCCTCTGCCGATCTGGTCATGATCCTGGCGCCGGATGAGCTGCATGGCAAACTGTACAACGAAGTGATCGAGCCGAACATCAAGCAGGGTGCGACCCTGGCGTTCGCGCACGGCTTCTCCGTACTGTACAACCAGGTTGTACCGCGCAAGGACCTGGACGTGATCATGGTTGCGCCGAAGGCACCGGGCCACACTGTACGCTCTGAATTCACCAAGGGCGGTGGTATCCCCGACCTGATCGCGATCCACCAGGATGCGTCCGGTAACGCCAAGAACGTTGCCCTGTCTTACGCATCTGGCGTGGGCGGTGGTCGTACCGGCATCATCGAAACCACCTTCAAGGACGAGACCGAAACCGACCTGTTCGGTGAGCAGGCTGTTCTGTGCGGTGGCTGTGTCGAGCTGGTTAAAGCCGGTTTTGAAACCCTGACCGAAGCCGGTTACGCGCCGGAAATGGCCTACTTCGAGTGTCTGCACGAGCTGAAGCTGATCGTTGACCTGATGTACGAAGGCGGCATCGCCAACATGAACTACTCCATCTCCAACAACGCCGAGTACGGTGAATACGTAACCGGTCCGGAGGTGATCAACGAGCAGTCCAAGGAAGCGATGCGCAACGCGCTGAAACGCATCCAGAACGGTGAGTACGCCAAGATGTTCATCAACGAAGGCGAAACCAACTACCCGTCCATGACTGCGCGTCGTCGTAACAACGCCGCTCACCCGATCGAGCAGACTGGTGAGAAGCTGCGTGCAATGATGCCCTGGATCGCGGCCAACAAGCTGGTCGACAAGGAAAAGAACTGATCTCGGTTCCGACCTGATCCTTCACCACCGGGCCTTCCGGTGGTGCATGCCTGCCGCCGGGGCGCCGCCTCGGGGCAGGCATTTTTTATTCTATCCCGCCCGGCTTTCCGCCAAACGCCCTGCCGTACTGACACTCTGCTGTCATACTCTAAAACCACACTTTTCAGAAGGTTTTGGCATGCGCTCTGCATGGTCTCTGACTGACTCAGTGGGACTTGAGCAGCGGACATGGAAGGACATGCCAAAGTCGCATACCCACTTGAGTTTTTATTGACCCAGATCCTGGATCCGGGTTTGTCGGGTTGCATTCGGTCAGGGTCGCACTATTTTACGTGCTAATAAAAATAACATCAGACAGTGCGTATCGGGCTTGTGCCTGTGACCGGATGCAGTTGCGTACTGTCCAAGAGTCAAGGATGCGTTTCATGAGTGAAATTGACTTTACTGTTCTGAGTGAGCAGGCGAAGGCTTATTCCGGTTTTGAAGCTGAAGATGAAGCCCTGCTGATCGCTGAAGCCGAACGGCTCTCTCCCTACCTGCAACAGATCACCGATGCCTTTTATGAAGAGCTGCAAACCATTCCGGAAGCGGCTCCCTTTCTGGAAGGGCGTATCGATGCCCTCAAAACCACCCATACCGCCTGGTTGAACAGAATCTTTCAGGGCCCCTACGATGCGGACTTTGCGCAGTACATGCACCAGGTGGGTGTGGTGCATGTGCAGGTCAAGCTGCCCGAGAAGTTCATGACCAGCGGCATCGGCCTGATCAACAAGCACCTGATCCCGCTGTTGCCGGAGATCTATCCGCAGGATGCCGCCAAAATCGGCGCACTGCTGAAGGCACTGAATGCGGCTACCAGCTACTGCCTGCTGATCATGCTGGAGTCCTATCGCGGGCACGAGCTGGAGCGCTTCATGGAAGTGACCGGCATCAGCCGGGTGCTCTACAACAACCTGGCGGCAGCCTACCGAAGTGCGCGTGGTCAGGCTGCCTGATCGAATGGCCGTATCGGTCGTATACTGTTAAGGCCGGTCAGGTTGTTCGAGACCGGCCAGGGATTGCTTTTTGTCGCACTTCGGACCAATCTGAAATGGATGTGCGGTATCGCAGTAACAGTCTCCGACAGGCAGCCGTCGGGGCATAAAAACAAGGAAGATGGATGCGATCGACTGACTTTAACCAGCTGAACCAGCAGGCAAAATGCTTTGCGGGTTTCGAGCCCGATGACGAGGCGGTATTGAACCAGGCCAGCAGTGCACTGGTGCCGCATCTCGATCAGGTGACAGATGCCTTTTATGCCGAGCTGATGCAGATCGAGGAGGCCAAGCCGTTTCTGGAAGGGCGGCTGGACGCGCTCAAGGCAACCCACCGCAGCTGGATGGAAAAGATTCTGACCGGACCCTACGACGCAGACTTCGCTCAGTACATGCACCATGTGGGAGTGGTACATGTGCAGGTTCGCCTGCCGGAAAAATTCATGGCCAGTGGCATCGGCTTGATCGGCAAGCATCTGGTGCCGGTGTTGACTCAGGTGTTTGAAGAGGACGCTCGGCAACTGGGCCGAGTGATGCGTGCGATTAACGGTGTGACCACCTATTGTCTGATCATCATGCAGTTGTCCTTCCGGGAGCATGAGCTGGAGCGCTTTATGGAAGTGACCGGCATCAGCGAGGCGCTGTATGCGAATCTCGCCGCGGCCTACCGTGACAAAACCGGTGTGTCCGCGGAGTGAGGCGCACAGCCCGGCACCACTGGGCAGCTTGATCTTTGCTTTACCCATGCGAGAATAGTGGCTTTTTTGCAGCGGACCTCCCGCTGCATGTGGGTAACTGATCAAGGATGTGTATGAGCCAAATGGACTTCATGGAGCTGTGTCAGCGCAGCAAGCTGTGTGCGGGATTCGACGCCGAAGATGAGCAGACCCTGCTGAACGAGGGCCATCGCCTGCTGCCCTACCTGTCCCGGGTCACGGATGGCTTTTATGCCGAGCTGCAACAGATTCCGGCGGCGGCCCCCTTTCTGGAAGGGCGCATCGACGCGCTCAAGTCCACCCATCTTGCCTGGCTCGAAACCCTTTTCTCCGGACCCTACGATGCGGCCTTCGCTGCTCACATGCACCGTGTGGGCGAGGTACACGTGCAGGTCAAACTGCCGGTGGAATTCATGTCCAGCGGTACGCTGCTGATCAAGAAGCACCTGGTCCCCATTCTCGTGGAGGTCTACAGTGAGGATGCCCTTAAGCTGGCGCAGATGATGAAAGCGGTGAATGCTGTCTCGGGGTTTTGTCTGATCATCATGCAGGAGTCCTATCAGAGCTCATTGCTGGCGCAGGAGCTGGACAAGTTCATGGCGATCACCGGGATCAGTCGCGCCCTGTTCAATAACCTGGCATCCGCCTACAAGGATACGGAAGCGGGAGCCGCCGCCTGAGTTTGGGGTTGGCCGCTTTGGTCGAGTAGAATGCGGCTTCAGAGTTTTCAAAAGGTGTACTGACATGTCCGAACAGCAGCAGGAGCCTGAAGTCGCAGCAGACACAGGCGAACATGAAAAGCAGGAAGGGCCTCGCCGTCGACGGGGGGTATACCTGCTGCCCAACCTGTTTACCACCGGTGCACTCTTTTCCGGTTTTTACGCGGTCGTCGCCGGCATGAATGGCCAGTTCGAAGCGGCCGCCATCGCCATCTTCGTGGCCATGCTGCTGGACGGTCTGGATGGCCGTGTCGCCCGCATGACCAATACGCAAAGTGCCTTCGGTGCCGAATATGACTCGCTGGCCGATATGGTGTCCTTCGGCGTGGCACCTGCTCTGGTCGCCTACAACTGGGCGCTGGTGGATCTGGGCAAGCTGGGCTTCTTCGCGGCCTTTGTGTACGCGGCGGGCGGCGCACTTCGACTGGCGCGCTTCAACACCCAGATCGGGTCGGTGGACAAGCGCTACTTCATTGGCTTGCCCAGCCCGGCGGCTGCGGCAACGGTCGCGGGTCTGGTCTGGTTCTGCTATGAATTTCAGGCTTCGGTGCAGGGGCTTGAGATGCTGGTGGCGCTCTACGTGGCGCTGGCGGGTGTGCTGATGGTCAGCAATACCCTCTACTACAGCTTCAAGGACGTGGATTTCCGCGGCAAGGTGCCGTTCTGGATTCTGGCCCTGATTGCGCTGGCAATCGGTGTCATCTCGATCAGTACGTCGCTGTCCCTCTGGCTGCTGTTCCTGGCCTATACGCTGTCCGGCCCGCTGTTGTGGAGCTGGCGCAAGATGAAACACCGCTGATTGAATCAAGCAGGCTTCGGCCTGCTTTTTTGTGTCCGGTTGACCGAAACGGGAACCCCTTGCGTAGAGTGCGTCTAAGCTGAATAGGTGAAGATGTGTGAGGTTTCCCCATGTTAATACGCAAGGCACCGGACATTCGCCCGTCCGAAATCACCCCCGAGTCGATCTATCGTCAGCGGCGTCAATTCATCAAGGGGCTTGCTGCCGGCAGTGCCTTGCTGATGAGTGGTCAGGCGTCCGCACTGGCCCGTTACGAGCTGGATGACGAACAGGTCCGTTATCCGGGGCCTGACTGGCTGCAGCAAAAACTGCGTGCCGCCACTCGCGCTGACGGACTCTCGACCGATGAAAAGCTCACGCCCTATGAGCATGTCACCGGCTATAACAATTTTTATGAGTTTGGCCTTGGCAAGGACGACCCCAGGGCCCGGGCACAGAATCTGAAGACAGACCCATGGAGCGTTGAAATCAGTGGCGAGGTCCACAAGCCGGGGACCTATCAGCTGGAAGATATACTCAAGGGTGTGGACCTGGAGGAGCGCATCTATCGGCTGCGCTGTGTAGAAGCCTGGTCGATGGTGATCCCCTGGGTCGGTTTCCCGCTGGCGGAGTTGCTCAAGCGCTTCGAGCCCAAGGGCAATGCCCGCTATGTCGCCTTTACCACGCTGCATGACCCGGAACAGATGCCCGGGCAGCGCTCGCGCTTCGGCACCATTGACTGGCCCTACGTGGAAGGGCTGCGTATGGACGAGGCGATGCACCCTCTGACGTTGCTGGCCGTGGGGGTCTACGGCGATGCCCTGCCGCCACAGAATGGTGCGCCTCTGAGGCTGGTGGTGCCCTGGAAATACGGTTTCAAGAGCATCAAGTCCATCGTGCGCATTCACCTGACCGAGCAGATGCCGCCGACGAGCTGGAATCGAACCGCGCCTCAGGAGTACGGTTTCTACGCCAACGTGAACCCGGCGGTGGATCATCCCCGCTGGAGTCAGTCCACCGAGCGGCGCCTGCCGTCTTCGCTGTTCAGCCCGAATATCATTGATACTCAGCCGTTCAACGGCTACGGCGAGCAGGTGGCACAGCTCTATTCAGGCATGGATCTGCGCAAATGGTATTGAGCATGACGGCACTGCACCGCTCAACGGCGGGGCGCTGGCTGGTATGGTCGTGTCTGTTTTTCGGCAGTCTGATTCCACTGGGCTGGATCACCTGGGAGGCGGTACAGCAGCGTTTGGGGGCTGACCCGGCGCAGGTCATCGTGACCTTCCTCGGTATCTGGGCCCTGCGCTACCTGTGGATAACGCTGTCGGTGACACCTGCACGGCGTCTGCTCGGGTTCGGCTGGCTGCAGCGTTATCGGCGCATGCTGGGGCTGTATGCGCTGTTCTATGCCAGCCTGCACCTGCTGGCGGTGGCCACCTTTATTCTCGGGTGGCGGCCGGATCTACTGCTGCGTGAGTTGACCGAGCGCCCCTATATCATCGTCGGCTTTACGGCCTGGCTGCTGCTGATTCCCCTCGGGATTACTTCAACCAGGGGCTGGCAGCGGCGTCTGGGCAAGCGCTGGAAAACGCTGCACTGGCTGGTCTATCCGATTTCACTGCTGGTGTTGCTGCACTTTGCCTGGCTGATCCGAGCCGGCTATCTGGAAGTTCTGATCTACGCCCTCGTACTGGCGTTTCTGCTGGGATATCGCCTATACCTCAAGTGGAGGTGAGTGCCATGTCCGATAAATCCACTTTCTGGCAGACACTGCTGAGTGTGCTGTCCAGCTTCTTCGGGGTGCAGTCCGAACGGAACCGTGAACGCGACTTCCGTGAAGGGCGGCCCCTGCACTACGTTTTGACAGGTCTCCTGATGGCGGCCGTGTTCGTGCTGGCCGTGATTCTGCTGGTCCGCTGGGCACTGAGTCTCGCCGGCGCCTGAAACCTTCACATTGCGCTTGCGCTTTCAGACGGGCTGCTATACTCGAGTTAACCGGATCACCTGTGAGGGAGCACATTGAGCCTCTCTTAGGGTCAATACGGGGAGGCCTGAATGATGGTAAGGACAAGAATAATAACCATCGGCTCGGGGCTTGGATTGACGGCAGTTTCCGCATCGGCGCTGGCCGCATGGGAAGTCAATCTGACACCTGGTGTCACGGATGTCAGCCGTTCGGTTTTCGACCTTCACATGACGATCTTCTGGATCTGCGTTGCCATCGCTCTGGTGGTATTCGGTGTCATGTTCTGGTCCATCTTCCACCACCGCAAGTCACGCGGTGCGCAAGCACATCACTTTCACGAAAACACCGTGGTTGAGGTGATCTGGACGATCATCCCGATCGGTATTCTGGTGGCCATGGCCGTTCCGGCAACGGCGACGCTGGTGCAGATGTACGATACCAGCGAAGCGGAGCTGGACGTTCAGATCACCGGCTACCAGTGGAAGTGGCGTTATGACTATCTGGATCATGATCTGGACTTCTTCAGCAATCTCTCCACACCGCGAGAGCAAATCACCAACGAGGCGGACAAGCAGGAAAACTACCTGCTGGAAGTGGACCGCCATCTGGTGTTGCCGGTGGATACCAAAATCCGCTTCCTGCTCACCTCCAATGACGTGATTCACAGTTGGTGGGTGCCGGCGCTGGCGGTGAAAAAGGATGCCATTCCCGGTTTTATCAACGAAGCCTGGACGGTCATCAACGAGCCGGGGATTTACCGTGGCCAATGCGCCGAGCTGTGCGGCAAGGACCACGGTTTCATGCCGGTGGTGATCGAAGCCGTCACTCAGGATGAATTCCAGCAATGGCTTGCCGATGCTCGTGAAGCCAAGGCTGCCGAGGCTGCCGCTGCCGAACGGGTATGGACGCTGGATGAGTTGATGCAACAGGGGGAACAGGTCTATCTCAGTGCCTGCTCTGCCTGCCACCTGCCCAACGGTGAAGGCGTGCCGGGCGCATTCCCGGCCCTGAAGGGCAGCCCGATAGCGCTGGGCGATGTGGCGGCACACATCGATATCGTGCTGAATGGCAAAAGCGGTACCGCCATGCAGGCATTTCGTGACCAGTTGAGCGCAACCGAACTGGCCGCCGTGATCACCTATGAGCGCAACGCCTGGGGCAACAGTCTGGGTGAAGCAGTGTCACCGGCCCAGATTGCGCAACTGCTGGAGCCCACAACAGGGGAGGCGGAGCAATGAGTACGCTGGATACGACCCTGCATGCCGACGAGCACGCACACCACGGACCGGCCAAGGGACTGGGGCGCTGGTTGTTCACCACCAACCACAAGGATATCGGCTCCATGTACCTCTGGTTCAGCCTGCTGATGTTCTTCATTGGTGGCTGTATGGCGCTGATGATTCGCGCCGAGCTGTTTCAGCCGGGGCTGCAGCTTGTGGAACCCGGGTTCTTCAACCAGATGACCACCATGCACGGTTTGATCATGGTGTTCGGTGCCGTGATGCCCGCCTTCGTGGGGCTGGCCAACTGGATGGTGCCGATGATGATCGGCGCTCCTGATATGGCGCTGCCCAGGATGAACAACTGGAGCTTCTGGATCCTGCCGTTCGCCTTTGCCATGTTGATCTCCACCCTGTTCATGGATGGCGGTGCGCCCAATTTTGGCTGGACCTTTTACGCACCCTTGTCGACCACCTATGCCCCGCCCAGTGTGACCTACTTCATCTTCGCCGTGCACATGATGGGGATCAGCTCGATCATGGGGGCGATCAATATCATTGCCACCATCCTGAACATGCGGGCGCCGGGCATGACCATGATGAAACTGCCGTTGTTCTGCTGGACCTGGCTGATTACGGCCTTCCTGTTGATTGCGGTGATGCCGGTTCTGGCCGGCGTGGTTACCATGATGCTGATGGATATCCACTTCGGCACCAGCTTCTTTGATGCAGGCGGGGGCGGTGACCCGGTACTGTTCCAGCACGTGTTCTGGTTCTTTGGCCATCCTGAGGTCTACATCATGATCCTGCCGGCATTCGGGATCATCAGCCAGATCATACCGACCTTTGCCCGCAAGCGGCTGTTCGGCTATGCCTCCATGGTATATGCCACCGCCTCGATCGCGATCCTCTCCTTTCTCGTATGGGCACACCACATGTTCACCGTGGGGCTGCCGCTGGTAGGGGAGCTGTTCTTCATGTTCGCCACCATGTTGATAGCGGTCCCGACCGGGGTGAAGGTGTTCAACTGGGTCGCCACCATGTTTCGGGGCTCCATGACGTTTGAAACGCCGATGCTGTTCGCGATTGCCTTTGTGGTGCTGTTTACCATCGGAGGCTTTTCCGGGCTGATGCTGGCGATTGCCCCGGTGGATTTCCAGTACCACGATACCTATTTCGTGGTGGCGCACTTCCACTATGTGCTGGTGCCCGGTGCGGTGTTCGCCATCATGGCCGGTGTCTATTACTGGCTGCCCAAGTGGACCGGACACATGCTCAACGAACGCATGGGCAAGCTGCATTTCTGGGTCAGCTTCATCGGCGTCAATATCACCTTCTTCCCGATGCATTTCATCGGTCTGGCAGGCATGCCAAGGCGTATCCCGGACTATGCGTTGCAGTTTGCCGACTTCAACATGGTGGCATCCATCGGCGCCTTCATATTCGGCCTGTCGCAGTTGATCTTCCTGTGGAACGTGATCGCCTGTGTGCGGGGTGGACAGAAAGCCGAGGCGCGGGCCTGGGAAGGTGCTGAGGGGCTTGAGTGGGAGGTGCCGTCGCCGGCGCCCTATCACACCTTTGCAACGCCGCCGCGCTTGCCGGAGTCGCTGCAATGAGTGCCCGCGGCGACACGCCACGTCTGGTCCGGCGGCTGGTGCTTGGGGCGGTGCTGATGTTCGGCTTCGGTTTCGCCATGGTGCCGCTCTACGACGTGTTCTGTGAGGTCACCGGACTGAATGGCAAGATCACCAATACCGGGCCGGTCGCCACCGCGGAAGCGGATACAGCGCGCAGCATCAAAGTGCGTCTGATTGCCGTGCACAACGAGGGTATGCCCTGGGAGTTCAGTCCGCTTGAAGGTGTCGTGCGTGCACACCCCGGAGAGATGCGTCAGACCGCTTTTGTCGCCGCCAATCCGACGGCGCGCGACATGGTGGCGCAGGCCATCCCCTCGGTAGCACCGGCCGAAGCGGCGCAGTATCTGCACAAGGTGAACTGCTTCTGTTTTGAGCGGCAGCCCCTGCAATCCGGCGAGTCCGTCGAGATGCCGCTGGTGTTTGTGATTGACCGCAAACTTCCCGAGCATATTCGCTCGCTCACCCTGTCCTATACGCTGTTTGATATCTCACCCGAGGTGTCGGCGGTGACGCAGGATAAGAAGGAGCAACGCTTATGAGCAGCTCTACTTACTATGTTCCCGAACAAAGTCGCTGGCCGATTCTGGCATCCATTGCCCTGTTTCTGCTGGCGTATGGGGCCGGCACCCTGATGAACGCATTGAGTGCCGAGCAGGGCGGTGGTGTCGGACTGGTGTTGCTGCTCGCCGGGGCGCTCATGATGGGCCTGATCATGATCGGGTGGTTCGGGAACGTGATTCACGAAAGCCGAGGTGGGCTCTACTCCGAGCAGATGGATCGTTCGTTCCGCTGGGGCATGAGCTGGTTCATCTTCTCGGAAATCATGTTCTTCGCCGCCTTTTTTGGCGCGCTGTTCTATGTCCGTGTGCTGGCGGTGCCCTGGCTGGGCGGTGAGGGCGACAAGGGTGTGAGCCAGATGCTCTGGCCCGAGTTCACGGCACAGTGGCCGTTGTTCAACCCGCCGGATGCCGAGCGTTTTCCGGGGCCGGCAGCCGTTATCAGTCCCTGGCATATCCCGTTGCTCAACACCTGTCTGCTGGTCACATCAAGCTTCACGCTGACGCTGGCGCATAAGGCACTGCTGAAAGATGAGCTGATGCAGGTGCGTCGCTGGATGTTCCTGACCATCGTGCTGGGCCTGATCTTCCTGGGCTTTCAGATATACGAATATATGGAAGCCTATCAGGAACTGGGGCTTACTCTGCAGGCAGGCATTTACGGCGCCACCTTCTTCATTCTGACCGGTTTTCACGGCCTGCACGTGACGCTGGGAACCCTGATGCTGATCATCATCCTCGGGCGTGTGGTGCTGGGGCATTTCGACTCCCGTCAGCACTTCGGCTTCGAGGCGGTTGCCTGGTATTGGCACTTTGTGGATGTGGTCTGGATCGGGCTATTCCTGTTCGTGTATGTGATCTGAGCCTTGCCAGGGGGCATGAGGTCTCAGGTGCCCGGTGCTGAAACCATAGATCAGCGTGATAACCAGCAGGGCGCTGAGAATGACCCGCCAGAGGAGCCGGTTGGCCGTGGTGCCGTCACCAGACGGGTGTCTCAGCAGAGACCATAGGCTGCTGAACAGTGCGACCAGAATCGCGACGAAAAGCACAACAATCAGAATGCGCAGCATGGGAGTTCTCCTTGGCGGACACACTCAGTAAAGCGGATAGCCGGCGCCGATTCAAATGGTTGCGAATAGTGCTCTGGGTGTTGGGCGTTCCGTTGCTGCTGACGCTGGGAAGCTGGCAGTGGCAGCGGGCGGAGCAGAAACAGATATGGCTGGAGCAGCTGGAACAGGCGCCGGCCACGACGCCGGATGTGGCTGTCAGCCGCTTGTCCGAAAGTGATTGGGTGCCGGTGCGGTTTGATATCGAGCTGCTGCCCGACAAGGTGTTTCTGCTGGATAACCGCACCTGGCAGGGGCGGGTCGGATACGAAGTGGTCGTACCCGCGCGCGTAGACGAGGGGCCGTACTGGCTTGCCAGCCTGGGGTGGACACCAGCGCCCGAGCGTCGTGATCAGTTGCCGGAGGTTAACCTGCAGCGGCAGTGGTTACGTGTGAAAGCGGTGGTGACGCGTCCTCTGGAGTCGATCACCTTGTCCGGTAACCGCTTTGAACCCGGCTGGCCAAGGCGCATTCAGGCATTGGATATGGAGCAGATCAACGCGGCCCTGTCACAACCGGTGGAACCGCTGGTGCTGCATGTGCAGACCGCCGTTAACCAGCAGGTCCTGCCCCGGGAGCAGATCTACACGGGAATTCCGCCGCAGCGCCATACCGGCTATGCGGTGCAGTGGTTCGGTTTGGCACTGGCGCTGAGCGCCTGGCTGATATGGGCCGGAATCAGTGAGCGCAGAAGGAGATCCTGATGACGAATCGAAATGTGTTCTGGGCCATCTGGATACTGGGGCTGCTCCCCGTTGCGCTGGCCATCACCATCTGGGCGACCGGGGTGGGCTTGCCACAGGGACACACCAATCGCGGGGTACTGCTGGAGCCCATACAACCGCTGCAGCAGTGGGGCGGTGATGCGGAGGCGCACACGGGTCATTGGACGCTGCTGCTGGTGCCGGGCAACGCCTGCACGCAGGACTGTGATGCTGAGCTGGAGGATCTGCGCCGGGTACATGACGCCCTCGGGCGCGAATCAACCCGTGTGAGGGTGATGCCGCACTCGGCACCTGAGCTGGAGGCCGGTGTGTGGGTGGTGGACCCACTGGGCAATCTGGTGTTGCAGTACCCGCTGTCATTCAAAGGCAAGGCACTGCTGGGTGACATGCGCCGTCTGCTGAAAGCATCGAGGCTGGGATGATGAAACTGCCCGTTCGCGTCGCAACACTGGCAATAGGCCTCGCATTGGTGGTGGTTTTGCTGGGCGGCTGGACCCGGCTCAATGATGCCGGGCTTGGCTGCCCCGACTGGCCGGGCTGCTACGGCACCTGGGTGCTGCCGGATGATCATACTGAGCTGGCAGCCGCACATCCCGATGCGCTGATCGATCTGCGCAAGGGATGGATTGAGATGATCCATCGCTATGCAGCCGGCACTCTGGGGCTGCTGGTGCTGTGGCTGGCGGTGCTGGGCTATCGTTATCGTGAACGGGCAGAGTACCCATCGGCCCTGTCGGGCGGCCTTCTGGTGCTGGTTGTGGCACAGGCGATATTCGGAATGTGGACAGTCACTCTGCAACTGTTGCCGGCTGTGGTCACACTTCACCTGTTGGGAGGCCTGAGCACGCTTGCGCTGCTGGTGGTGCTGCGACAAAGGCTGCTGCGCGCTGAAGCGGAATCCGCACCCACCCGTTCACACCCCTGGATCAGGGTAATGTTTCTGGCGCTGTTCATTCAATTGGCGCTGGGAGGGTGGACCAGCACCAATTATGCGGGCTGGGCCTGCAGTGACTGGCTCTACTGTCATCAGGACAACCATCCGGGGTATGACTTTTCCACCGGCCTGAACCCCTTCATGGCCGTGGGGCCCAATTACGAAGGCGGGCTTCTGCATGCGGATGCTCGAGCAGCCATTCAGGTCACACACCGAGCTGGCGCATTGCTGCTCATCTTCGTGTCGCTGCTGGGAACGCGCGCGCTCTGGAGGCGGCCCGAACTCAGGCGTGGACTGGCGGCCTACTGGAGTCTGTTACTGGTACAGGTGCTGTTGGGAGTGGCCAATATCATCTGGATGCTGCCGCTGGGCCTGGCCGTAGCGCACCATGCGGGTGCGGTGGCGGTCATGCTGGCCCTGTTGCATCTGAACGGGCGTGTACGGAAACCTGCTGGGGAGATCAATCATGGCTACGCTATCGCTCACTGAACGTCAGGTACAGACCGCAGGCTGGAGAGATTATCTGGCTCTCTGTAAGTTGAAAGTCGTGGCGGTCATGCTGCTGACACTGGTGGTCGGGTTCTGCCTGGCTTCCCCCGGCATGCCTGACCTGTTCCTGATGACCGTGACCTTACTGGGGGTGGGGCTGGCTGCAGCCTCTGCCGCCGCGGTCAATCATGTGCTGGATGCCAGTATCGACTGCCGTATGGCCAGAACTGCACGCCGGCCACTGCCGCAAGGTAAAATCAGCCCCGTACATGCGCTTGTGTTCGCGGCCTGCCTGGGGATCACCGGGATCGGCCTGCTGAACATCCTGGTCAATCCGCTGACTGCCTGGCTGACACTGGCATCTCTGATCGGGTATGCCGTGGTGTATACCGCCATTCTGAAGCGTGCCACGCCACAAAATATTGTTATCGGAGGCGTTGCGGGGGCCGCGCCGCCCTTGCTGGGCTGGACCGCCGTCAGCGGCAGCGTGGGCTACGAAGGGCTGTTGCTGATGTTGATCATCTTCGTATGGACGCCGCCTCACTTCTGGGCCTTGTGTATCGCACGCCGGGACGACTATGCGCGGGCAGGTATCCCCATGCTGCCTAATACGCACGGCCTGGCATACACGCGCACACAGATCCTGCTCTATAGCCTGCTCACACTGTTGGCAACCCTGTTGCCCTTTGTGACGGGCATGAGCGGATGGATCTACCTTCTGGGTGTCAGCCTGATCAATATCCGGTTCATGCACTGGGCGCTGGTTCTATTCCGCTCAACGGATGCAGCGGTTCCAATGAAAATGTTTCGCTACAGCATTGTGTACATCATGTGGTTGTTTGCCATACTTCTGGTAGACCATTACTGGCCTGTTTTCGTATGAGAAAGAGGAGATAACCACAACAACGAAAGGATTCGGGCTCTGACCAATAAAGATAAAATGTAGCCCGGTAGACCCGGACTGCGAGGAGGATAGCAATATGTTCCTGCAGCACATGATGGGCGTGTTTTACCACCCCAAAGAGGAATGGCGCTCGATACGAAATGAGCACTATTCTGCCATGCATGTATTTCTGGCCCAGATCAGTATTCTGGCGGCTATACCTGCCATCTCACTTTTCATTGGTACCACTCAGATAGGCTGGACTCTGGACGGTTCGGAGTTCGTACTGCTCAGTGTATCCAGTGCGCTCCCTGCAGCGTTGGCGTTTTATGTCGCCATGTGGGTAGCGGTCGGCTTCATTGCCTGGTCGATCCACTGGATGGAGCGTACCTACGGCGGTAACGTGAGCTACGAGGAGTGTCTGGTACTGACAACCTTTACTGCCACACCTCTTTTCCTGTCCGGCCTGGCCGGTCTTTACCCCATGCTCTGGTTCAACGTAATCGTGGGCATGATTGCACTGTCCTACACCGTTTACCTGCTGTACACCGGTGTGCCCGAAATCATGCAGATTCCGGAAGACCGTGCGTTCTTCTTCTCCACCTCCATCCTGACCGTCGGGCTGTGTGTGCTGGTAGGTCTTATTGCGACCACCGTTATTCTGTGGGGAACAATAGTACCGCTGAGCTTTACCAGCGGATAAATAAAGAAAACGCTTCAAAAAGCAGGCGCAGCGCGCCTGCTTTTTTGTCTTTGTAACTTTTTTACCAAAAAAACGTTGACACCCCGGCAGGGGTCTGTAGAATTCGCGTCCTCGCTTGGGGCGACAGGGTTCACGGAACACTGGGCAGCACCAATGAGCAAGTGAT
>NZ_JACVEW010000015.1 GCF_017776525.1 Marinobacterium alkalitolerans | reverse complement strand
GTGTTTGGTCGCACTCTCATTTTACTCACTTGGATTCAGGCTTTCTCATTTGCTGCCATTTATGGGACAGCAGTGGCATCAAGCCGGCTTTTTAATACCCGAGAAAGGCTTACTTGCGCAGATCTGAAACGCGCTTGGCCTTGCCTTCAGAGCGCGGAATGCTGCCGGCATCCACGATGTTGATCTTGGTGCTGATACCGATGTACGACTTGATGTGGTGCTGCAGCTCCTTCACCACAGCCGCTTCATCAGTGCCGGTGGCTTCCGGAGCCAGCTCGACTTTCACCTCAACCATGTCCAGGTTGCCGTTCTTGGTGATGATAATCTCGTAGTGCGGTGCCAGGGCCGGAACCTTGAGAATCTGCTCCTCGATCTGGGTCGGGAACACGTTTACACCACGGATGATCAGCATGTCATCGGAACGACCGGTGATCTTGTCGATGCGACGCATCGGGCGCGCAGTACCCGGCAGCAGGCGGGTCAGGTCGCGGGTGCGATAACGCACAACCGGCATGGCTTCCTTGGTCAGTGAAGTGAAGACCAGTTCACCATATTCACCGTCCGGCAGCACTTCGCCAGTATTCGGGTCGATGATTTCCGGGTAGAAGTGATCTTCCCAGATGGTGGGGCCGTCTTTGGTTTCGATGCACTCCATGGCAACACCCGGACCCATGACCTCGGACAGACCATAGATGTCGACGGCGCTGATACCGGCACGCTGCTCGATATTCTTGCGCATTTCGTCAGTCCAGGGCTCTGCACCGAAGATACCGGTACGCAGCGGCAGGTCACGCGGGTCTACACCCTGACGTTCCATTTCATCGAGGATGTTCAGGAAGTAGGAGGGCGTTACCATGATGATGTCAGGTTCAAAGTCCTGAATCAGCTGTACCTGCTTCTCGGTCTGGCCGCCAGACATCGGAATGACGGTGCAGCCCAGACGTTCAGCGCCATAGTGGGCGCCCAGGCCGCCCGTAAACAGGCCGTAACCATAGGATACGTGTACCTTGTCACCGCGATGACCACCGGCTGCACGAATGGAGCGTGCAACTACGTTGGCCCAGGTGTCGATATCGTTCTGGGAATAGCCCACTACGGTCGGCTTGCCGGTCGTGCCGGAAGAAGCGTGGATGCGCACCACTTCATCCATGGGCACGGCAAACATGCCGTACGGGTAGTTGTCACGCAGGTCCTGTTTGGTTGTGAACGGGAAGTGTTTCAGGTCTTCGAGGCTCTTCAGCTCGAACGGGTGAACACCTTTCTCGTCACACTTGCGCTTGAAATGAGGCACGTTGTTATACGTATGCGCGAGGCTCCAACGCAGACGGCGCAGCTGCAATGAACGCAGTTCATCAATGCTGGCAGTTTCAATTTCTTCGAGGGATCCACGCATCATCGGCTGTTGATCTTTCATGCTTATTGTTATCCCGTTGTTTGTAATAGTTGGAATTCTGGCACCTGAATCGGGGATCAGACGCGTTCAATAATGGTTGCAATACCCTGACCGACACCGATACACATCATGCACAGTGCATAACGGCCGCCGGTACGGTGCAGCTCATACATGGCGGTGGTGATCAGGCGTGCACCACTCATGCCCAGCGGGTGGCCCAGAGAAATCGCGCCGCCGTTCGGGTTAACGTGTGCAGCATCATCGGGCAGACCCAGGTCACGTGTCACGGCCAGTGCCTGAGCGGCAAAGGCTTCATTCAGCTCGATAACATCCATATCTTCGATGCTCAGGCCGGCTTTTGCCAGTACCTTGCGTGCAGCAGGTGCCGGACCGAAGCCCATGATGCGCGGCTCAACGCCGGCAGTTGCCATCGCCACGATACGCGCCTTGGGTACCAGGCCGTTGGCCTTGGCCGCTTCAGCACTGGCCAGAATCAGGGCACATGCACCATCGTTGACGCCGGACGCGTTGCCGGCCGTGACGGACCCGCCTTCACGGAAAGGTGCTTTCAGCTTGGCCAGACCTTCCAGCGTGGTGCTGGCACGCGGGTGCTCATCGGTATCGAAGATGATCGGGTCAGCCTTGTGCTGCGGGATGGTGACCGGAATGATCTCTTCCGCCAACTTGCCATTGCTCTGCGCTTCAGCTGTACGCTGCTGACTGCGCACCGCAAAAGCGTCCTGATCTTCACGGCTGATGTTGAAATCAGCTGCCACGTTCTCAGCTGTTTCCGGCATGGAATCAACGCCGTACTGAGACTTCATCAGCGGGTTGATGAAACGCCATCCGATGGTGGTGTCGTACAGACCGTTCGGGTTACGGGTGAAGGCGGATTCCGCCTTGCCCATGACGAAGGGGGCACGTGACATGGATTCAACGCCGCCCGCGATCATCAGTTCCGTATCACCGGACTTGATGGAGCGTGCCGCCAGGCCCACTGCATCCATACCGGAACCACACAGGCGGTTAACGGTGGTACCCGGCACTTCTACCGGCAAACCCGCCAGCAGAGAGGACATGTGAGCGACGTTACGGTTATCTTCACCGGCCTGGTTGGCACAGCCGTAGATCACGTCGTCGACCTGAGTCCAATCAACTTCAGGGTTGCGCTCCATCAGCGCTTTCATGGGGATCGCACCCAGATCGTCAGCGCGTACGCTGGCCAGGGTGCCTGCATAGCGGCCGATCGGTGTGCGGATGGCATCACAGATAAAGGCGTCTTTCATTGGGTTTCTCCTCAGGCGGCCGGTTCGTCTTCAGGCAGCAGTGTCCCCTTGATCTGGTAGGACTTGCCACGGAAGAAAGCCAGCTCTTCATTGTTCTGATTGTAAACGGTGATGTCGTACACACCGGTACGGCCCTTGCGCTGACGCTCCTGAGCCACCGCTGTGAGGGTGTCTCCCAGGAAGCCGGGCGCGACGTATTCGATGCTGCAGCCACTGGCTACAGTCACCTTGTTGTAGCTGTTGCACGCATGCGCAAACGCCGTGTCAGACAGGGTAAAGATGAAGCCGCCATGGCACATGTTGTGGCCATTGAGCATGTCCTTGCGGACCTTCATGCTCAAACGGGCATAGCCCGGGCGGGTTTCGTCAATGCTGATATCCAGCGCCTGAGCGGCGTGGTCGTTCTCATGCATGGCCGCGCTGGAAGCAACGGCCAGCTGTTCGGGGGTCATCTCGGAAACCTTCATGCCTGACGTCCTCCGGCAACCTTGCGCAGCAGCAGGGGAGAGGGACGGTAACGGTCTTCACCGTAGCTCGCACCCAGGTTGCGCAGTACATTCAGAATGCGGGCAAGGCCCACGCCATTGGCCCACGCGATCGGACCACGGGGATAGTTGACACCGCCCTGCATGGCGATATCGACCGCTTCTTCGTTACAGACCTGCTGGTTAACGGCGTCAAAGCCTTCATTGGCCAGCATGGCAACGGTACGCATGATGATCATGCCCGGAATGTCGTCGATGATGCTGACGGCCTTGCCGGCTGCCTGGAACAGGCCGGTCGCCTGCTCTACGGCCTTGGCGTCCGCCTTGTCGGCCGGAGCCAGCGCGATGCGGCCCGCCTCGGCGTAGTCCAGCGCCAGGTCGAAGTGGATCAGGTTACGATTGCTGATTTCAGCAGCACGTACCGTGGTGAACTGGCCGTTGGTCAGCATCAGCGTGGCATCGCCTACCTGAATGCGGCCATCGCCTTCGGTGCGGTTTACAGTGATACCGGCCGCTTCAAACTGGGCAACCAGAGGCTCGGCAACGCCCAGATCGCCTTCAATGGTGACGCTGTTGGGCTTGGCCGCTTCCGGTGCGGTCTGCGGCGCCGGCTTTTCAGCACCCTCACTGTAATCATAGAAGCCTTTACCGGTCTTGCGGCCAAAGTGCCCGGCATTGACCAGCTCAAGCTGAATCAGGGACGGCAGGAAGCGCTGATCGTTGTAATAGGCGGCAAACACGGAGGAGGTGACCGCATAGTTCACATCGTGACCGATCAGGTCGGTGAGCTCGAAGGGACCCATGCGGAAACCGCCGGCTTCACGAATCACCGCATCGATGGTCACGTTATCGGCACCGCCTTCCTGGAAGATACGGAATCCTTCCGCGTAGAACGGGCGCGCAACGCGGTTGACGATAAAGCCCGGGGTGGACTTTGCATGGACAGGCTTCTTGCCCCAGCTGGCGGAGAGCTGGAAGATCGCATCGGCAATTTCCGGCTTGGTATCCAGACCGCTGATCACCTCAACCAGCTTCATGATCGGAGCCGGGTTGAAGAAGTGCATGCCCACGAGGTTCTGCGGGCGCTTCAGCGTGCTGCCAATGGCGGTAACAGAAATTGAAGAGGTGTTGGTTGCCAGTACGGTCTGCTCGGAGCAGATCTCTTCCAGCTGGCCAAATACACTCTGTTTCACATCCAGGCGCTCAACAATGGCCTCAACCACCAGCGCTGCCGGTGCCATCTCATCCAGCGACGTGATGACCTGAATACGGCCCACCAGTGCGTCTACATCCTCAGCGGTCATCTTGCCGCGACTGACCAGCTTTTGCAGGCCCTTGCCGATATTTTTACGGCCACGCTCGGCGGCACCTTCTGCCGCGTCGAACAGAAGTACAGGGTGGCCGGCCTTGGCAGCCACCTGAGCGATGCCGGCACCCATGGTACCGGCACCAATTACGCCAATGACGGAGTCAGTGGTAAACATGCTCATGATCACTTGCCTTTGAAGTTGGGCTGACGTTTCTCCATGAAAGCGGCAACGCCTTCACGGTAATCTTCAGTGCGACCGGCCAGTGTCTGCAGGTCACGTTCCAGATCCAGCTGCTCATCAAAGCTGTTGTTCCAGCTGGACTGGATGGCACGCTTGATCAAGGTCAGGCCTTTGGTCGGCTGAGTCGCAAGCTGCTTGGCCATCGCCAGCGCTTCGTCTTTCAGAGACTCGTCGTCGACGCATTTCCAGATCATGCCCCAGGCCATTGCCTGCTCGGCACTGATTTTGTCACCCAGCATGGACAGCGCCATGGCGCGTGCATGACCCACCAGTCGTGGCAGTGTCCAGGTGCCGCCTGAATCCGGCACCAGGCCGATTTTGCAGAATGCCTGGATAAAGGATGCAGAGCGTGCAGCCAGGACGATGTCACAGGCGAATGCGATGTTGGCGCCGGCACCGGCAGCCACACCGTTCACGGCACAGATAACCGGCATTTCCAGCGCCTGCAGGCTGCGGATCAGCGGGTTGTAGTTCTTTTCGATCGACTCACCCAGGTTTGGCATTTCCGCGTTGGGATCAACGTTACGATCACTCAGGTCCTGACCGGCACAGAAGCCGCGGCCGTTACCGGTGATCAGCAGGCAGCGCACGTCTTCGCTTTTTTTGGCCTGCTTAAGTGCATCACGAACCTCAGCATGCATCTCGGTGTTGAAACTGTTCATCCGGTCCGGACGGTTCAGGGTCAGTACCGCAACCCCGTCAGTAATCTCGAATTCAATCGTTTCGTAAGCCATGGTGTTATTTTCCTGTGAAGTTCGGTTTACGTTTTTCCATAAAGGCGGCAATGCCTTCATTGCGATCTTCGGTAGCAGCCAGCAGGGTAAATGCCTTGCGCTCCAGGCTCAGACCACTGTCGAGCGTGGTTTCATAGGCTTTCAGCAAGACTTCTTTTGCCTGACGAACGGCGATGGGCGGTTTGGTTGCGATCTTGCGTGCCAGCTCGTTTGCACGCTCAAGAGAACGCTCAGGAATGGTCACTTCGCTGACCAGGCCGAAATCACGCGCCTGAGCAGCCGTGATGAATTCACCCGACAGCACGAGCTGCATGGCCATCGATTTGCCCACCGTGCGCAGCAGGCGCTGGGTGCCACCGGCGCCCGGGATGATACCCAGATTAATTTCAGGCTGGCCGAACTGGGCATTGTCACCCGCGATCACAATATCCGCGTGCATGACAAGCTCGCAGCCACCGCCGAGTGCAAAGCCATTTACGGCTGCAATAAGGGGTTTGGGGAACTGCGCGATACGACGCCAGTGGCCCACACGGGGGTCATTCAGTACGCCCACCGCATCCAGCGCGGCCATTTCCTTGATATCAGCACCCGCGGCAAAGACCTTCTCGTTACCGGTTACAACCACCGCACGGATCTCATCATTCTGAGCGGCACTGTCCAGTACATCGGCCATTTCGCTCAGCAGCTGCGTACGCAATGCATTGTAGGCTTCGGGGCGGTTCAGCGTGATTGTCAGTACACCGCTGACAATGTCTGAAACGAGAATGTCCTGATACTCGTGTTGCATAGAAATACCGTCATGTGTGTTTGTTATCGACGTTGCCGTATCATTTTCAACTGTGCGGCTATCCGCCAGGCCACGATAGGCACTATAATAGGAGCTCTGGCGGGTTCGGTTGAGCTCTTGCATGTTCCCGCAGATGCCCTGACAGCTTCGGCAAGGTTAACCTAAAAGACAAAAGAGATACAATATTTAACACCTATATTGTTCTTTCCGTATCATAATCTGTGTTGTATCCTGTCAAGTATATCCAGAACAATATTAGTCATGATTGCTGGAGTACGCCCCGCGGGGGCACAAACTGACGTGCAGGACCTGCACCGAGTGCCATACTCAGACTCCATAACAGAACAACATCGCGTCCTCATGATGGGCGTTCAGCACAAGGGAGACACCTGATGAGCGAGAACCTTTTTGCCAAGCACAAGAGCACCCTGGACGGGGCTCTGGCGGCCATCCATAGCCGTGACTATTTCAGCCCCTGGTCAGAAAACCCGAGCCCGCGCGCTTACGGTGAAACGGCTCCCGCGGACGGCGAGGCTGCCTTCAAGGCACACCTGAACAAGCCGTTTGAGCTGGAGATGCCGGGTATCAGCGGACGCACGGGTGGTGAGGTATCTCCCTACGGTATCGACCTGAACGTCCAGTACCCGACTGTTGATATGGACAAGCTGCTGCCGGCGATGGAAGAAACCCGCAAGGCATGGCGTGATCAGGGTGTTGAAGGACGTACCGGTATCTGTCTTGAAATTCTGGATCGCCTGAACAAGCGCAGCTTTGAGATCGCGCATGCGGTCATGCACACCTCAGGTCAGGGCTTCATGATGGCCTTCCAGGCGGGTGGTCCTCACGCGCAGGACCGTGGCCTTGAAGCCGTTGCCTATGGCTACGAAACCATGGCCAGCGTTCCGTCTCAGGCGACCTGGACCAAGCCGCAGGGCAAGCATGACCCGCTGGTAATGGAAAAGAAATTCACGACCTGTGGTCGTGGTGTGGGTCTGGTCATTGGCTGCTCCACTTTCCCGACCTGGAACACCTATCCGGGCCTGTTTGCCTCTCTCGTGACCGGTAACCCGGTTGTGGTCAAGGCGCATCCCGCTGCGGTTCTGCCGGCAGCCATCAGTGTTCAGGTGGCACAGGAAGTTCTGAAAGAGCAGGGCCTGCCGCCGCATATCGTGTCCCTGTTCGTGGATGCGGATCCTGCCAAGCCGGAAACCATGGAGCTGGCTCAGCGTCCGGAAGTCAAACTGATCGACTTCACCGGCAACACCGCATTCGGCGACTGGCTGGAGCAGAACTGCTCCCAGGCGCAGGTGTACACCGAGAAGGCCGGTGCCAATACCATCGTTATTGACTCAACCGATGACTTTAAAGGCATGGTACGCAACCTGGCGTTCACCCTGAGCCTGTACTCCGGCCAGATGTGTACCACCACTCAGGACATCTTCGTGCCCAAAGACGGCATCGAAACCGATCAGGGACACAAGTCCTTTGATGAAGTGGCCGAAGCCATTGCCACCGGTGTGACCAAGTTCCTGTCTGATCCCGACCGTGCCGCGATGGTGCTGGGTGCCATCCAGTCTGAAGCGACTGCTCAGCGCATCGAAGACAGCAAAGGTCTTGGCACTGTTGTGCGTGACTCCGAGAAGCTGACTCACCCGCAGTTTGAGAATGCGCGTGTTCGCAGCCCGCTGATCATGACAATCGACGCTGAAAAAGAAGATGTATGGGGTCAGGAGCTGTTTGGCCCGATCAGCTTCATCATTCGCACTGACAGCCGTGACCACAGCATCGAGCTGGCCCGTAATGTTGTGAAAAAACATGGTGCAATCACCATGGGTTGCTACAGCAGCGACGAAGCACAGATTGAAAAGATCGAAGAGGCTGCACTGGACGCCTGCGTTGCGCTGAGCACCAACCTGACTGGCGGTGTATTCGTTAACCAGAGCGCGGCTTTCAGTGACTTCCATGCGACCGGCGGCAACCCGGCTGCAAACGCATGCCTGAGTGATTACGCCTTTGTTGCGAACCGTTTCCGCTTCGTACAGAGCCGTCGTCACCCGAAGTAAGACAGGAGTCGAGCATGGAATTTGAAACCGTACTGGTCGAGATTCGTGACGGTGTCGGCATACTGACCCTGAATCGTCCCAAGGCCATGAATGCACTGAACCTTCAGCTCACTTCTGAGCTGGGTCAGGCCATCGAGGCAATGGATGCGGATGAGAACGTGCGCTGCATCCTCCTGACCGGTGGTGAGCAGGTATTTGCGGCCGGCGCCGACATCAAGGAAATGAAAGCGCATGACTTTGCCTCACTGTATGCGCTGGACTTCCCGTACGTGAAGCGTGACTGCTGGCGTGCCATTGATGACGCGCGCAAACCGGTGATTGCGGCCGTGGCCGGTTTCGCCCTGGGCGGTGGCTGCGAAATGGCGATGGCCTGTGACTTTATCATCGCAGCCGAAACCGCCAGGTTCGGACAGCCTGAAATTGGCATCGGCACCATGCCGGGTGCCGGCGGTACCCAGCGTCTGACCAAGGCCGTCGGCAAGGCCAAGGCGATGGAGATGTGTCTGACCGGCCGCATGATGGATGCCGAGGAAGCTGAGCGCAGCGGACTGGTATCACGCATCGTGCCTGCCGAAGAGCTGCTGGAAACAGCCTTCAAGACGGCACGCAAGATTGCCTCCAACTCGGCACCTGCCGTCGGCATGATCAAGCAGGCGGTGAATATGGCGGTCAGCGCCAATCTTGCGGACGGGCTGAAGCATGAACGTCATGCGTTCCAGTCCACATTTGCATTCGAAGATTGTGAAGAGGGCATGAACGCGTTTGCAGAAAAGCGCAAACCCGAGTTCAAGCACCGCTGATACCTTTGAATGGGAACATCAAAACCGCTGTCGCTTGCGTCAGCGGTTTTTTCGTTTGAGTGGACGCACTTCTGGCCTTGCGCCAGAATATGGTGCGCCAAGCGTTATGAATTGTTTTTACATGGCAGGTTAACTGTATGAAATTTAAAGGAAAGCGCGCCTGGGTGACCGGTGCCAGCTCAGGTATCGGACAGGCAGTTGCACGTTCACTGGCAGCCGAAGGGGCAGAGGTTGTGCTCTCAGCTCGACGCGAGGACAGGCTGCAGGCACTGGCAGATGAGCTGCGCAGTCAGGGCGCACAGGTACACCTTGAGCCCGTGAATGTATCCGACCGGGCTGCCATGAATACCCTGGGTGAACGTCTGGCTGATCTTGGGGGTATCGATATTTTGATCAACAACGCAGGCACCATGCCGATCAGCCCGATCATTAATGGCCGTGTCGATGAGTGGGATCAGATGATCGACGTCAACATCAAGGGGGTGCTGTACGCAATTCATGCGGTTTACTCCGGTATGGCGGACCGTAAACAGGGCCACATTATCAATGTAAGCTCGATTGCTGCCCGTACGACGTATCCCAGTGCAGGGGTGTATGCCGGCACCAAGCATGCCGTGCGCGCCATATCGGAAACCCTGCGCAAGGAGGCGATTCGCTTCGGTGTACGTGTCACGGACATTCAGCCGGGCTCCGTTGATACCGAGCTGCCGGACAGCATCGGCCATGAAAAGATTCGCGCCGTGGTCAAAAGCAACATGTATGGCGAGGATGCCGCCATGCTGAAACCGGTCGATATTGCGAACGCGGTCGTATATGCACTGGAGCAGCCCGAGCATGTGGATGTGGGCGAGCTTCTGATCTGGCCGACGCGCCAGGAAAACTGATCCGCACAATGCTGAGGAGTTCGGCGTGTACAAGCTTTTGATCTTTGACTGGGATGGAACCCTGATTGATTCGACCCGACGTATTGCGTCCAGCGTCAGATCTGCTGCAGCAGACCTGAATTTGCCGGTGCCAAGCTGGTATGCAGCTCAGGATATTATCGGGCTGGGGCTGCCGGAGGCGATCAAAACCCTCTTCCCCGGTGAAGGTGACGACATTATCGACCCCATGCGCGAACGGTACGGACACTATTACCTGGGTGCCGACACCACCCCGACGGCGCTGTTTCCCGGTGTGCAAGATACATTGGAAAGCCTGTCGGCTAAGGGCTATCGCCTGGCGGTCGCCACTGGCAAAAGTCGCAAGGGGCTGGATCATGTGTTTGCGGAAACCGGCATAGGGCATCTTTTTGAAACCTCACGCTGTGCCGATGAAACAGCATCCAAACCCAACCCTCTCATGCTGCATGAGTTGCTGGCCGAAACCGGTGTTTCACCTGCTCAGGCGCTCATGATCGGCGATACGGAATATGATCTGGAGATGGGGCAGAGGGCTGATATCGATACGGTTGCAGTCAGCTATGGTGCCCACCATATTGATCGACTGACAGTACTCAAACCTGTGGTGGAGATCCACCAGTTTGTGGAGCTGGAACACTGGCTGGACCAGCATAATGGACTTAACGAACACGAGGGAATCGCGTGAGTGACCAGCACTGGGGAGTAGAGCCTCCTGAAAAAAGCGAAGCAGACGCCGCTAACGAAAAGAGAGCGGATGAGCCGGCCGCCGAGTCAACCGGCAAGGTTGAACGCCCGACCACTCAAAAAGAGTGGCGCCTGATCGAAAAAATGGTGGGCAGTCTGCATGTTGAGCATCGCCGAGCGCGCCGCTGGGGCATCTTCTTCAAGCTGCTGACGTTTACCTATCTGTTCGCGCTGCTGGCCATTTTCTGGTTCAGCAACGATATCGACACCGATAATGTGGTTCCGCACGCGCATACTGCACTGGTCGAGGTCAAGGGGCCGATTGCGGATGATGAAGAGGCCAGCGCTGACGCCATTATCACCGCACTAAGAGACGCCTTTGAAGCGGATCGAAGTCAGGCGGTGATCCTGCGTATCAACAGCCCGGGTGGCAGTCCGGTTCAGTCCGGATATGTGTACGACGAGATCAAGCGTCTGCGCACACTCTATCCTGCCAAGAAAGTGTATGCGGTCATTACCGACATCGGTGCCTCGGGTGCCTATTATATTGCCGCGGCGGCAGACGAGATCTATGCCGACAAGGCCAGTCTTGTTGGCTCCATCGGGGTTATCTCTTCCAGCTTCGGCTTCGTGGAGCTGATCGACAAGATCGGTGTGGAGCGCCGCACACTGACTGCGGGCGAGAACAAGGCGTTTCTGGATCCGTTTTCCCCCTTGCGGGAAGAGGATCGCGAGTTCTGGCAGAGTGTTCTCGACACTACGCATCAGCAGTTTATTGAGCAGGTCAAACGTGGCAGAGGGGATCGTCTGAAAGATGACGAGAAGCTGTTCACGGGGCTGGTGTGGACCGGCGAACAGGCGCTTGAGCTTGGGCTTGTCGATGGGCTTGGCAGCAGCTCCATGGTAGCCAGAGACATTGTCGGAGCTGAAAAGCTGGTGGACTACACGTCACGCCCGCGGCCCATCGATCGTATTATCAAGCAGTTTGGTGCCGAAGTGGCGCGTGAGCTGGTATTGCAGATCGGCGCTCGAACCGGCTACTCACTGGAGTAATCAGAACAGCTCTACACCTTCAGACTCCAGCATCCTGACAAGACGAATCAAGGGCAGTCCAATCAGGGTGTTGGGGTCATCTCCCTCCAGGCGCTCGAATAATACGATACCGGCCCCTTCGGATTTAAAACTGCCGGCACAATTATAGGGTTGCTCGTGTCGCAGATAACGCTCGATTAATCCCTCTGACAGTTTTCTGAAGTGAACCTGAAACGGAATAACCTCGGTTTGTGCATGGCCGGTTTTGCTGTTCAGCAGCGTAAGACCGGTAAGGAAAGTAACAGAGCGCCCGGAAGCGGCACTTAACTGTTCGACCGCGCGCGCATGTGTGCCGGGTTTGCCCAGAATATGATCATCCAGTACGGCCACCTGATCTGAGCCGATGACAAGGGCGTTCGAGAAGTGTTCGGCGACGGCCTCGGCCTTCTCTCGCGACAGACGGGCAACCAGCTCAGCAGGGGACTCGCTGCCCAGGGGTGTTTCATCAATTTCAGGGTGGCGTGTCTGGTAGGGCAGGCCCAGCTTATCGAGGATTTCACGACGCCAGGGAGAGCTGGATGCGAGCACAATGGTCGGTATCATGACCACTCCTTGTGATAATAATATGGGGACAAAACAATTGCTGTTATAATAGGTGCCTTAATAATCTCCATAAACCCCTATTTTCTTTGACAGCAAGGGGTTCTGCCCATAGAATTGCGCGCTTATGTCGTACGGTCCATTACCGAAAAAAATTGAGCCTCGCAAATTAGCCGAGCGCGAAGCGGTTTTTGCTGGTACAGCAAATGTCGCTGATATGCCTAGACTGGTATCCGCGCTGGCAAATGACAGCGGCAGTTTTGCTGTTGAAATTGAATTTGCGAAAGATGAACAGAACCTGTCCACCCTCACGGGTCAGGCAAAGGGCGCTGTCAGCATGACGTGCCAGCGTTGCCTCGAGCCCGTAAGCGTTGAGGTTGAAGCCGACTTCAACCTGGCAGTGGCGCTGACGGATGAACAGGCGAAGCATCTTCCCCGTGACTATGATCCCTTGATCATTGAAACGGATGAGATTGAACTGCTACCGGTCATCGAGGACGAGCTGATGCTGAGCCTGCCGCTCGTTGCGTATCACGATGACTGCAGTATTCAGACCTCGTTCGGTGAATCGGAAACGGCCCGGACGCAGGATGATAAACCCAACCCCTTCAGTGTATTGGCCCAGCTTAAAGAAAAGGCCGATAAGAGTTAAACCAGGAGCTAGATACCATGGCAGTACAGCAGAACAAAAAGTCCCGTTCAAAGCGTGATATGCGTCGCTCTCACGATGCGCTGGGCAACCCGACTCTGTCTGTTGACGCAACTACCGGTGAAACCCACCGTCGTCACCACGTCAGCGCTGACGGTTTTTACCGCGGCCGTCAGGTTGTTGCCAAAGGCGACGAGTAAGCTTGACCGCAGGGTATCGTATTGCGGTTGACGCGATGGGCGGGGACTACGGTCCCCGCGTAACCGTGTCTGCCGCCTGCGAGGCCCTGCAGCGCCACCCCCATCTGCAGATCCTGCTGTTCGGACAGCAGTCTTCTCTTGAGCCCTACCTCGCTCGACTCCCCGACAGCATCAAACAGCGCCTTCAGCCTATCCATGCTGAAACCATCGTTACGATGGATGACAAGCCTTCGTTCGCACTCCGGCGTCGTCGTGACTCGTCGATGTTCATGGCGTTAAAGGCGGTTGCCGAAGGCCGGGCCGATGCCTGTGTCAGTGCGGGTAATACCGGTGCGCTCATGGCCATGGGACGCTGCATCCTGCAGACACTCCCCGGTATCGATCGACCCGCCATTACCTCAGCCATTCCGACCCTCAACGGCCACGCCTATATGCTGGACCTGGGGGCCAATGTGGACTGCTCGTCCGAGCATCTGCTGCAATTTGCCATCATGGGGTCCGTGATGTTGCAGGCTGTCGAAAGAATTGAGCACCCCCGAGTAGGGCTGCTGAATATCGGTGCAGAAGAGATCAAGGGGAATGAGCAGGTACGACTGGCTTCACGGTTGCTGTCTGAAGAGCCTGAATTGAACTATATCGGGTTTGTAGAAGGGGATGGCGTATTCGCAGGAAAGGCCGACTTGATCGTCTGTGATGGCTTTGTCGGCAACATCTCCCTGAAGAGCAGCGAAGGCCTGGCGCGTCTTATCGGCCGCAAGGTTCGCCAAAGCTTCACCCGCAACCTCTACCGGCGCCTGCTGGCTGTGCTCGCACGTCCCATATTGCAAGAGCTGCAGGAGCAACTGGATCCGGGACGACGCAATGGTGCCAGCATGCTGGGCCTGCAGGGAATCGTCGTGAAAAGCCATGGCAGCGCCACTCAAAGCTGTTTCTCACACGCCATTGATCAGGCGATCAGCGAAGCCGAAATGAATATCCCGGCGCTCATCAGCGAGCATCTCGAGCGCCATCTCTCATCGTCCCGCCGCTAACCCCTTATTCTAATTATTTCCCAATGTTGTACACTAGCGGCCTTTAACCTGAGCCAAGTGCCGGGTACACAAGTCACACGTACAGTATGGGGAAACCATGTCGCAGACGCTTGCTTTCGTTTTTCCTGGTCAGGGTTCTCAGCAGCTTGGCATGCTGGCAGAACTGGCCGCCGAGCATCCGGTAATTCAGCAGACCTTCGCGGAAGCGTCCGAAGCCCTCGGCTTTGATCTTTGGACGATGTGTCAGGAAGGCCCTGAAGAGGCTCTCAACAGCACGGAGAACACCCAGCCGGCGCTGCTGACCGCAGGGGTTGCTCTGTGGCGCCTGTGGCAGGAGCAGGGTGGCGACGCACCTGCCATGATGTCCGGTCACAGCCTGGGCGAATATACTGCACTGGTATGTGCCGGTGCCATGTCACTGTCTGATGGCGTTAAACTGGTTAAACTGCGCGGTGAAGCCATGCAGGCCGCCGTTCCGGCAGGTACCGGTGCCATGGCGGCCATCCTTGGGCTTGCCGATGATGCGATCGAGGATGCTTGTGCCTCGGCCGCTGAGGGGGCAGTGGTGTCACCCGTCAACTATAATTGCCCCGGTCAGGTTGTGATCGCGGGTGAGAAGGCTGCCGTTGATCGTGCCATTGAGGCCTGTAAGGCGGCCGGCGCCAAGCGTGCGGTACCTCTGCCTGTCAGCGTGCCGTCTCACTGTGCCTTGATGAAGCCAGCAGCAGAGCGGCTGCAGGCAGCCCTGGCTGATGTAGAGCTGAACATGCCGTCTATCCCGGTGGTGCAGAATGTGTCCGCCGAGGTGGCGCAGGATCTGGAAACACTGAAGCAGAATCTGGTTGCTCAGCTTTACAGCCCGGTGCTCTGGACGCGCTGTGTCCAGCAGATGTCTGGACAGGGGGTCGAGACCCTTCTGGAATGTGGTCCCGGCAAGGTGTTGACCGGATTGAACAAGAAGATTGACCGTTCCCTGACGGGAATTTCCATCAGCGAACCGGCCGGGCTGGAAAAAGCGCTCGGTTAAATTTTTCAGGATGTTAGGAAGACTTTCATGAGTATTGAAGGCAAAGTTGCGCTGGTCACCGGTGCAACCCGAGGCATTGGTAAAGCGATTGCGTCCAATCTGGCGCAGCAGGGGGCTGTCGTTATCGGTACAGCGACCAGTGAGAAGGGAGCCGAAACCATTTCCTCTTACCTGGCTGAGGCCGGTAACAAGGGTACAGGCCTGGTGCTGGATGTTGCGGACGCCGCGTCCGTCGAAGCGGTGCTCAAGCAGATCCAGTCCGACTATGGCACTGTCGAAATCCTGGTGAACAATGCCGGTATCACCAAAGACAATATCCTGATGCGCATGAAGGATGATGAGTGGGATGGTGTGATCAATACCAACCTGAACTCGATCTACCGCCTCGTGAAGGGCTGTCTGCGCGGCATGACCAAGGCGCGCTGGGGTCGTATCATCAGTGTCAGCTCCGTTGTGGCGTCCATGGGTAACGCCGGTCAGACCAACTATGCTGCTGCCAAATCCGGCATGGAAGGCTTCACTCGCGCTCTGGCGCGTGAAGTGGGCTCGCGCAACATTACCGTAAACTGTGTTGCTCCCGGCTTTATCGATACGGATATGACCTCCGGTCTGGCCGATGAGCACAAGCAGAACCTGCAGTCTCAGATTCCGATGAGCCGCCTGGGTCAGCCGGAAGAAGTGGCTGCTGTGGTCGGTTTTCTGGCCAGTGATGGTGGTGCCTACGTGACCGGTGATACCATTCACGTGAACGGTGGCATGTACATGTCCTGATCAAGGACAAAATCCGGCGAAAGAAAATTTGTTTTTTTCGCCGTTTTGTTGATAATTGGCCGTCAGTTGACGGAGATAAAATTCCAACCGTCACACTTGTTGCCAGAGCGTAATGGGTTTTCTAAAATTCCATCTCGCATCCTGCGATGTGATGGTACTGAGAAGATAATAGGAAGAGATATGAGTAACATTGAAGAGCGCGTAAAGAAGATCATCGCTGAACAGCTGGGCGTAAAAGAAGAAGAAGTTGTTAACTCTGCTTCCTTCGTCGAAGACCTGGGCGCTGACTCCCTGGACACTGTTGAGCTGGTTATGGCGCTGGAAGAGGAATTCGAAACCGAAATTCCTGACGAAGAAGCTGAAAAAATCACCACCGTTCAGCTCGCGATCGATTACATCAACGCTCATCAGTAATCAATCACGACAGAATTAGTCGAAAAGCCGCATCTATATGCGAATATAGTGCGGCTTTTCTTTTATCAGGCCTCTAGACTGGAGGATTAGGATGTCTCGCAGAAGAGTGGTTGTTACCGGACTGGGTTTGCTTACACCCGTGGGCAATGCCGTGAAGGACACCTGGGACAATATCCTTGCCGGTAAAAGCGGCGCTGCCCCCATCGATTTCTTTGATGCCTCACAGTTCGGAACGCGCTTCTCTGCATCGGTCAAGGACTTCGACCTTGACCAATACATGAGTGCCAAAGAAGCACGCAAAATGGACTTGTTCATTCAGTACGGAATGGTGGCAGCCGCTCAGGCAATTGAAGATTCCGGCATTGAAGCAAACGACTCCAACGCTCACCGCATTGGCTGCGCCATCGGCTCAGGCATTGGCGGTTTGCCCATGATCGAGAAAACTCACGACACCCTGAACAATACAGGGCCGCGTCGAGTATCTCCTTTCTTCGTGCCTGGCAGCATCATCAACATGATCTCCGGCAACGTGGCGATCAAATACGGTCTGCGCGGGCCCAATATCGCAATTACCACCGCATGCACCAGTGGCACCCATAACATTGGCCATGCCATGCGCATGATCCAGTATGGCGATGCGGATGTGATGGTGGCAGGCGGTGCCGAAATGGCTACTACCCCACTGGGTCTGGCCGGATTCTCCGCTGCGCGTGCACTCTCAACACGAAATGACGACCCGACAGCGGCCAGCCGCCCCTGGGATCGTGATCGTGACGGCTTTGTGCTGGGCGACGGGGCAGGGGTGCTGATCCTTGAAGAATACGAACACGCGAAAGCACGTGGTGCCCACATCTACTGTGAGCTGTCCGGCTTTGGCATGTCGGATGACGCCTTCCATATGACGGCTCCGCCTGAAGACGGTGCCGGCGCCGCACTGTCGATGCAAAACGCAGTGAACGATGCCGCCATCGATACCGGGCGTATCCACTACATCAATGCGCATGGCACCTCCACGCCGGCGGGGGACATTGCCGAATCCAACGCAGCCAAACGCGTGCTGGGCTCGGCTGCCGAGCAGGTACGCATGAGTTCAACCAAGTCGATGATAGGTCATCTTCTGGGTGCAGCGGGTGCAGTCGAAGCCGCATTCTGCGTGCTGGCACTGCGTGACCAGGTAGCGCCACCAACCATCAACCTGGACAACCCCTCTGACGGTTGCGACCTGAACTATGTCGCCCATACCGCTCAGGAGTGCACCATTGATGCAGCCATGTCCAACTCCTTTGGTTTTGGCGGCACCAACGGAACGCTGATTTTCAATCGCATTTAAGTGCAGGAGGAGCCTTCCTTCTCCATGCCTCTTATGCAGAATCAGTGTCTGGTCAACGGTCAGCCCGCCACAACGGTCTCGATAACGGACCGTGGGCTGGCCTATGGCCAGGGCGTTTTTGAAACTATCCTGGTGTACCAGGGCATTCCCTGCCTGCTGGATGCGCACCTGACCCGCCTTGAACAGGGCTGCGCACGACTCAATATCCCCGCTGCGGGCCTGCGCCAGCAGTTGCTGGAAGACCTGCAGGTACTGAAGCGTCCATCTGACTCCGCCGTACTCAAAATAACGGTGACCTGTGGCAGCGGAGGGCGCGGCTACGCGACGCCAGAGACGCCTGCACCCACACGCATACTGAACCTGTCCCCTTTGCCGGACTACTCTGACAACCCTGACCAGGGTATCAATGTACGCTGGTGTGAGACGCGCCTCGTCTGTCAGCCTGCCTTGAGCGGCATCAAGCATCTCAACCGTCTGGAGCAAGTGCTGGCCCGGAGTGAATGGCATGACCCTCGGATTCGTGAAGGCCTCGTGTGTGACACCCGTGGCTACGTTGTCGAAGGGACGATGAGCAACCTGTTCATGGTGTCAGGCTCGGTACTGCATACGCCTGACCTGTCGCAGGCGGGTATCGATGGTATCATGCGCAACGAGATTATCCGTGCGGCCCGTCAGGCCGGACTGAAGGTCGAGGTCGGGCAGTACTCCCCGCAACAGGTTGAAGCCGCAAGCGAGCTGTTCTTGTGCAACAGCCTGATTGGCATCTGGCCCATCATCAGGCTGGAAGACCTGACATTTAACCTCGGAGATACAACACGTTACCTGCAATCATTGCAGCTGCAACGGAAGGAAACATGATTAAAAAGCTGCTGCTCCTGGTGTGCGTATTGGCTGTTCTGGTCGCCGGTATCGGCTGGATGGGCTACCGTGCGCAGCAGGAAAAAATGCAGGCGCAACTGCCAATCGATGCCCCCTTTGAACTGCACGTTGAAAAAGGCACCTGGTATCCCCGTTTTGTGGATCAGCTGGTTGAGCTGTCACTGGTTGAAGATCCGCTTTGGTTGAAGATTGAAGCGCGCCTGAACCCGTCTATTACCCATATCAAGGCAGGCGAGTACCGGGTGGAGCCCGGCATGACACTGCGGTCGCTGCTGGAGCGTGTCGTGAAGGGGGATACTGTCAGCCATCAGTTCACTCTGGTGGAAGGGATGACCTTCCGGGAGCTGCATGAGCGATTGCTGGCAGATGACCGGCTCAAGCACCAGACGACTGACCTGAGCGAGCAGCAGATTCTGGAGCGGCTGGGCATTGAGCACAAGGCCGCCGAAGGCCTGTTCCTGGCAGAGACCTACCAGTTCGAGCGGGGAGCCTCTGACCTGAGCGTATTAAAGCGCGCCCATGAAGATCTCAACGCCGTTCTGGAGGCCGAATGGGCGGAGCGCAAGCCGAAATTGCCTTACCAGTCACCGTATGAGGCTCTGATCATGGCCTCAATCATCGAAAAGGAAACCGGCGTTCCCTCCGAGCGAAACGAGATTGCGGGGGTGTTTGTTCGCCGCCTGGAGAAGGGGATGCGGCTGCAAACTGACCCTACCGTGATCTATGGCATGGGCGACCGGTACCAGGGCAACATTACGCGCGCTGATTTGAAGCGGCATACGCCCTGGAATACCTATACCATTGACGGCCTGCCGCCAACGCCCATTGCGCTGGTAGGGCGTGAGGCGATTGAAGCAGCTCTTCATCCGGCGGAAGGCAAGGCACTTTATTTTGTCGCCCGTGGCGACGGCTCGCACCAGTTTTCCAACACCCTGCGCGAACACAACAACGCCGTGCGGCGTTACCAGTTGAACCGGCGCGCAGACTACCGTTCTTCACCTAATGAGTAACTCCATGCAGATCGGCCGTTTCATCACCGTTGAAGGCGGAGAAGGGGTGGGTAAAACCACCAACCTGGCATTTATCGAGAATTGGCTGCGCTCACGCGGCCATGACGTTGTGCGCACCCGAGAGCCTGGCGGCACACCGCTGGCCGAATCGATACGCGAAATGCTGCTGTCACCGCGCACAGAGCCGATGGCGGATCTCACCGAGCTGTTGCTGGTATTTGCAGCACGGGCTCAGCATATCGATCAAGTCATTCGACCGGCGCTTGAAGCCGGTAAGTGGGTGTTGTGCGACCGTTTTACTGATGCCACCTTTGCCTACCAGGGAGGCGGTCGCCAAATGGATATGCAGGCAATCACGGCCCTGGAGCAACTGGTCCAGCAAAGCCTGCGACCGGATCTGACACTGTTGCTGGACGTACCGGTTGAGACTGGAATGGCACGCGCCAGTGCGCGCAGCGCACCTGATCGATTTGAGTCCGAGCAACTGGCCTTTTTTGAGGCGGTGCGCGAGCAATATCTCTGCCGCGCACGCCAGGAGCCGGACCGCTTCTCCATCATTGATGCCTCGCCTGCTCTGGAGGCAGTTCAGGACCAGATTGAAACAGCGCTGAAAGCCTTCGAGGACGGCTTATGAGTCAGGCTCTGCACTACCCCTGGTTCGAATCCCGCTGGGCACACATGGTTGAACAGTGCAGTGGCGGCCGGCTGCCTCATGCACTATTGCTGGCGGGCCCCGCCGGTATCGGCAAACAGGACTTTGCGACAACTCTGGGCAACTACCTTCTGTGTCAGGCGCCAGCCAATGGTCAGCCCTGCGGCCGGTGTCACAGCTGCGAATTGAGACAGGCAGGCTCGCACCCGGATTTCATTCAGGTCAGCCCTGAAGGGCCGGGTAAGCCGATCAAGGTTGACCAGGTGCGAGAGCTGATCGACCACCTTCACAGTACCGCCCAGCAGGGCGGCTATCGAGTTGTCGTACTTGAGCCCGCGGAGTCTCTGAACACCTCTTCAGCGAATGCGCTGCTGAAAATACTGGAAGAACCGGGAGAGGATACGCTGCTGGTATTGATCAGCCACCAGCCCGGGCAGCTTATGCCGACCATCCGCAGCCGGTGTCAGCGGATCGATTTTGCCGTACCGCCAGCGCCCGATGCCATTGCCTGGCTATCGACTGCGCTGGGGTTGCCCCAGGAAAAGTCCGAGCAGCTGTTGGCGATCGCACATGGCGCACCGCTTCGCGCACGGGACCTTTATCAGGGGGATGCCATGGATCAGCGCAAACAGCTGTTGACGGGGCTGGCTGATCTGTTGCGCGACCGTGTCAGTGCCTCTGAACTGGCGACTAAACTGACCAAATGTGATCTGCTAAACTGTCTGGACTGGCTGGCCAGTCTGCTTAACGACGTGATCCGGATGCAGATGACACACAGTGACCAGCCGCGGGTTAACCGCGACATGAAACGCATGCTGGAAGCCGTTGCCAAACAGGGTAGCCGCGTTAAAATTTTCCAGATGTCGGATCGTATACAGGAAGAGCGGGTTAGTCTCATGTTGCGGCAGAACCCGAATCGCCAACTGTTGCTGGAGACGTTGCTGCAGCAATGGTCAGCCCTGATCCGATAAACAGAGGAACGTTGAACCATGGCCATTATTCCGCGGATCAGCCACGGTATTTTGTCACTCAATATCGACAACAAGGAAAGCCTGTACAAGGCTTACATGCCCTTTGTAACCAACGGTGGGCTGTTTATACCGACGACACGTACCTATCAGCTGGGTGAAGAGGTTTTCATGCTGCTGATGCTGATGGAAGAACCCGACAAGATACCAGTGACCGGCAAGGTGGTATGGGTCACGCCCAAGGCGGCGCAGGGCGGCCGTGTGCCGGGTATCGGCATTCAGCTTTCCAGTGACGACTCTTCCCTGGTCAACAAAATAGAAACCTATCTGGCCGGCATGTCCTCCAGTGGACGCCGTACCAACACACTGTAAAGATAGAGGCTCGATGTTAGTAGACTCTCATTGCCATCTGGATATGCTCAAGCTGGACAAGCACGATGGCCAGCTCAAGAACGTGATTGATGCCGCCAAGGCACGTGATATCGGCAAGATGCTGTGCGTCTGTGTCGACCTGAACCGTTTCGACAGCATGTATGAAGCTGCTCGCGAGTTCGACGATGTCTGGTTTTCTGCCGGCATTCATCCGCTCCATGTAGAAGAAAGCCCGTTTGACGCGGATCGACTGAAGTCACTCGCTGAAGACCCGCGAATCATCGCACTGGGTGAAACCGGCCTAGACTACCACTACACTCAGGATACCATCGACCAGCAACAGGAAAGCTTTGCCGGGCACCTGAAGCTGGCCGGTGAACTGGGCTTGCCGGTGATTGTGCATACCCGTGACGCGCGCCAGGATACGCTGGACCTGATCAAGGCGCATGGCAATGCGGACTCGGCCGGCGTTCTGCACTGTTTTACCGAATCCCGTGAAATGGCGCTGTCTGCACTGGATATGGGCTACATGATCTCCTTCTCAGGTATCATCACCTTCCGCAATGCCGCCGAGCTGCGAGACGTCGTCAAAGCCGTCCCCATGGACCGGATTCTGGTTGAGACCGACTCACCGTATCTGGCGCCTGTACCGTATCGCGGCAAGCAGAATCAGCCGGCCTACGTGGCAGAAGTGGCCGAGTGCGTGGCAGAGCTCAAGGGCATTCCCGTTGAACAGGTTGCCGAGCAGACCACTGAAAACTTCTACCGACTGTTCAACCGCGCACAGGCAAACTGATGTGGTACTCCCAGCCGCCGGTCAGCTACATAGAGCCGGTATTCCGGCCACCCAGCGAGGCTGACTCCCTCATTCTTCAGGTCACGAACGGTTGCAGCTGGAACAAATGCACCTTCTGTGACATGTACACCGATGAGCACAAGCGCTTCCGTCCCAAGGCGGAAGCCGAGGTGCTGGCCGAGATACAGCGGTGTGGTGAAAGCCTGCCGGGCGTACGCCGCGTCTTTCTGGCCGACGGCGACGCCATGGCGCTCTCGGTACGCCGGCTGAAAACCATTCTGACCGCCATCCGTACACACATGCCTTCCGTCCGACGAGTGTCGGCATACTGTCTGCCGGCCAACCTCAAGCGCAAATCTGTTGAAGAGCTGGCCGAGCTTCGTGAACTGGGCCTGACGCTGATCTATATGGGGGCCGAAAGTGGTTCCGATCAGGTGCTCAGGGCACTCGACAAGGGTGAAACCTTCGACAGTACGGCCGAGGCCCTGATCAAGGCAGGAGAAGCGGGTATCAAGCGTTCCGTCATGCTTATTAACGGGGCAGGGGGACAGCGCTTCAGTGAGGAGCATGCACTGGCATCCGCGCGACTCGTCAACCGGGTTCAGCCCGAATATCTGGCCACACTGGTACTGTTTTTCCGTCGCGGTACCGATCAAACAGTGCTGGAGGGTTATGACGGCGACTTTCAGCCGCTTGACGGGCTGGGGCTGTTTCAGGAAATGCGTTCACTGATTGCTGCCACCGAGCTCAATCAGACCATTTTCCGCAGTGATCACGTATCCAATTCGCTGGTCCTCAAGGGCACGCTCGGGAAGGACAAACAGCGGATGTTGGCTGAAATTGATCAGGCAATTGAATATGCCCGCGATCATGAAATTCCGGTATACCGGCAGGGGAGCTTCTGACGCGCAGCAGGTACCCTTGGCACCTGCTACGTTTATGCGGCCGAATCAGTAACCGCGCTGATTCAGCAGTTCCTCTTCTGTGAGGGGAGTGATGCTGAGCAGCATTTTGGTGAGATCAAGCAGGATGATCAGAATGTTGTTGTGGTAACACACGCCCTGCACAAATCGTTTGGTTGAGTCATCACCTGACACGCTGGGCGCACGGTCAACGTCGTTGTGAGGCAGGTTGATCACCTCATCCACGCTGTCCACCACCAGGCCGATGACTTCCTGCTCATTGAATTCCACCACGATAACGCGCGTTTCATCGTCATAGGGCACCATGGGCAAGCCGAACATCTGACGTGTATCGATAACCGTTACAACGTTACCGCGCAGGTTGATGATGCCGAGAATGGAGGTATCGGCGCCCGGTACAGGTGTGATTTCACTGAAGCGCAAGACTTCCTTAACCTGCATGACATCAATGCCATATAACTCATCATCGACACGGAAAGTGGCCCACTGGTGATACACCACTTCTTCCTGCTGAGTGCGTCGGTTCTGATCATGCTCGGCCTGTTGCGTTTCCTGAAGCTGTCGCAAGTGTTCAGCCGCTGCTGCATTCATGCTCATGCTGTGTGTCCTGTGTCATCCAAGGTTTCAGCCACTCGAGGCCGGCGTCTGTACGCCCCAGTGGAATATACTCAAGGCTGATGATATCTGAATACGCCATCGCCTCAAGTGCTTTGAAAAGATTAGCAAAATGGATCTCGCCTGTCCCCGGTTCATGCCGACCCGGAACGTCTGCGATCTGTATATGACCGATTTTGTCTCTATTGCGCTGCAAAGTCGAGATCAGATTGCCTTCCATTTTTTGCATGTGGTAGACATCGTACTGCATACGCGTGGATTCCAGCGCCAGTTCTTCCATTAACCTGAACACCTGTGCGCTCTGGTGCAGGTAAAAGCCGGGAACATCCTCGGTATTGATCGCTTCCACCATGAGCAGGATGCCTGCCTCAGAGCAGCGCCTGTTGGCCCAGACCAGGTTGCGCTCAAGTGTCGACTTGACGGTTTCCGGGGAAACGCCTTGAGGCTTGATGCCCGCCAGGCAGTTAATGCGTGGCACCTGCAGCACACGGGCCCAGTGAAGGGCCTTGTCCACGCCGGCACGAAACGCGTCCTCTCTGCCGGGAAGGCAGGCGAGACCGCGCTCACCGGACGCCCAGTCGCCAGCCGGTATATTGATCAGCTCCAGTGTTTGCGCGTTGTCATGCAGGAGCTGTTGCAGCTGGCTCAATGGCAGTTCATAGGGAAACTGGATTTCGACCCGGCGAAACCCTGCCTCCCGGGCAGCCGGAAACCGATCCTGAAGCGGAAGCTCCGTAAACAGCAGACTGAGGTTGGCAGCAAACTTGAGCACGGGAACTCCTACAGGCAGTTTTCCGGTTTGGGCAGACCGGCCAGACGAGCTGCAACCTTGGCAGGGCTGCCCGGAAACAGCTTCATCAGATGAATACTACGTCCCTTCTCGGGCCCCAGCTCGGCGGCAACTGCCTTGACCAGCGGGCGCATGGCAGGGGAGAGCTGGTACTGCTGATAAAATCGACGCAACACTTCAATCACTTCCCAGTGTTCGTCAGTCAGCTCCAGTCCGTCTTCACGGGCAAGCGTTGTAGCAACCGCAGGCGACCATTGCTCCAGATCGTACAGGTAGCCCTCTTCATCCAGGGCGACATCATGCCCTTCAACGTTCACAATCATACCTTCAATACCAGCTCACCGTGCGCGCATGCTCAGTGGCAAGCACCACAAACTCGGCGTCATCAACCGTTTTAAGTCCTTCAGTCGCGATACCCCGCGCCAGACAGTCAGGGCCAAGTGCGACCACGCGTGCAGGTATACGAGAGAGTTCCTGGCGGTGATGGGGGAGTGCCCAATAACAGCCCTCTTCCAACAGCAGGAGCGTATCCTGCTCGGTCAGGGTGCTGCGGCAGGATTCAAAGGTCGCACGATCTGAAGGCGACGCACCCAGTAAATGCAATGTCATAGCGTCAGTACCACCTCATGACCATCAATCAACTGCTTAAGCTCGTCAGCATCCAGCACTTCCGGTGAAGGATCCAGAGATTCCGCTTCAAGACCATGCGCCGCAAGGCTGGCTAGACTGGTATAGATCCGGTCAATGTCATACATCGGCAAGGCCCCCAGCATCGCGTTCACGCTTTTTTCACCGATGGCGCCACTTTGCTGACCGGGCAGTAGCTGAAGCACTGCGTCATCAAGCAGCAACAGGCTGACGGGCAATTCAAATACGGCACAACTCAGCGCCATGTCCAGTGCATCGCGTGCTGCAGAGGAGCGGTAGGGCGCACTGCGACAGATAACCAGGACGGACTTGCTCATCGCCCACCTCCAAAGGTAACGACCCTGTCTGACTGGATGCTGGCTTCAACCAGTTGGCCCAGCCCCGAGAGCTCAAATCCTTCGGCCAGGTTGGCGGCCGGCTTTTCATAACGGCGCGCCTCCTCCTGATTCAGGACGCCACGGCGTACTGCGGCAGCTATACATACGACGAGATCCAGATCGTACTCCTGCGCAACGGCCTGCCATTCGGCCGGCAGGGAGCGTTCATCACGGGGCGGACTGGCCAGTGCCGATGCATTATGAACCCCTTCGCGATAAAAGAAGACCCGGTGAATGCGATGCCCGGCGTCCAGTGCTGCGCGTGTAAAACGCAACGCGGTGGCGGCAGAACCGGACTGATAGGGGGCGGAATGAACCACAATCGTAAAAATCATTGTGCAGACGTCCAAATCAAAAAAGCCCCGCCATCTTAACAGATGACAGGGCTTTTCGGTTACGCGTGAGCTTAGTCGTCGCTGAAAGCACCCACCAGACTAAGCAGGTGAACCAGAAGGTTGTAAATGCTCAGGTACAGACCAACAGTGGCCATCACGTAGTTGGTATAACGGCCATTCACGATGTTGCTGGTGTCGTAGAGGATGAAACCGGACATCAGCAGCACTACGGCTGCCGAGAAGGCAAGCTGCAGGCCGGAAATATCAACACCGAACAGCGGCAGTACGAACAGGGCAATCATGGCCACAATCAGCACCATGGAGCCCGCTGCCAGGAAACCGCCCATGAAGCTGAAGTCCTTGCGGGAGGTCAGCACGTAGGCAGAGAGGCCCAGGAAAGTGATGGCTGTCATGCCCATGGCGGTCATCACGATCTCGCCACCGTTAGGCAGTGCCAGATAGTGGTTCAGGATCGGCCCCAGACCAAAGCCCAGCAAACCCGTAAAGGCAAACGTCAGCGGCAGGGCAGCGGCCGAGTTCTGTTTACGGTTGATGACGAACAGCAATACAAAACTGAGCAGCACACTGCCCAAATACACCATGAAAGGTGGGTTGATTGCCATGGAGATACCGGCTGTCACTGCACTGAATACCAGTGTCATCGCCAGCAGCATATAGGTGTTGCGGATGACCTTGTTGGTCTCCAGCACCGCCTGACTAGAGCGGCTATTAACAGCACGAACGTTATCCATTATGAACCTCGCAGTTTGTTTCCTTCTGAAAGCAATGATGAGGATTTGTACCTGTATTTCAAGCGTTTTGACGGTTTGACATCAAAAAGATTCCCAGTAGAATCGCAATTTCTACGGAGGGATGGCTGAGTGGTCGAAAGCACCGGTCTTGAAAACCGACGAGTCGAGAGGCTCCCAGGGTTCGAATCCCTGTCCCTCCGCCACTTTTTCCTTAGATACCTGCCTGATTGACTGGTTCCCGTGATCGACGACTTCTCACTCGACATCCTCTACGAGGATGATTGCATGCTCGCCGTCCATAAGCCTGCCGGCCTGCTGGTTCATCCAAGCTGGATAGCCCCGGCCAAAACCCCTAATCTGGTCGCACTGTTGCGTGAGCGTTATCCCGGCGAAAAGCTGCACACCGTGCACCGTCTTGACCGTGCTACCTCGGGTGTCATTCTTTTTGCGCGCAACAAGACAGCAGGGCAGCACCTGCAGCAGCAGTTTATCGAACGCAAGATCAACAAGACCTACCTGTGCGTTGTGCGTGGCTGGACCGACGAAGCCGGCACAATCGATTACGCGCTCAAGCCGATACACGACAAAAAGGCAGATCACCCCAACGCAAACCCTGACAAGGAGCCGAAGGAAGCCGTTTCGGCCTACCGCCGTATTGCGACCGCTCGCTTGCCCATTCCGGTTGGTCGCTACCCGGAGGCACGGTATTCACTGGTTGAGGTCAAGCCTTCAACGGGGCGCAAGCACCAGATTCGCCGACACATGAAGCACATCCTTCATCCAATCGTCGGTGACACCAAGTACGGGGAAGGGCGCCATAATCGGCTGTTTCGTGAACATCTGGACTCTCACCGTCTGCTGCTGATGGCCACTGCCATTGAGTTCGAGCATCCCGAAAGCGGACAGATGCTGCGGATTGAGGCGGGTGTCGGCGAGGATATCAAGTGCCTGTTCGAGAAGCTGAACTGGCAGGAAGGGTATCCGGTCGCGCACCGAGTGGAAACGCGACCCAAGAGCTGATGCTCACATCTGTCGATGTGCTTACATCTCGTTACCCAGCTTTTGCAGAGTCTCTGAATCCATTTTCAGCTCATCATTCTTATTCACGCCTACACCCTGAGCGAGAATGGCTTTTGCGATTTCCTTTGCCTCTTCCAGAGAGTGCATCATGAAGGTGCCGCACTGATACTTGTTGAGCTCAGGGATATCATTTTCAGACTCCACGTTCAGCACATCCTGCATCGATGCAGTCCAGGCGGCAGCAACGCGCGACTCGTCAGGCTCGCCCAGCAGGCTCATGTAAAAGCCGGTTCGGCACCCCATCGGAGAGATATCGATAATCTCCACGCCATCACCGTTCAGGTGCTCACGCATGAACCCTGCAAACAGATGTTCCAGCGTATGAATGCCTTTTTCGCCCATCATGCTTTCGTTCGGCTTGTTAAAGCGCAGGTCGAAAACAGTAATCGTGTCCCCTGAAGGGGTGCTCATGGTTTTGGCAACACGAACCGCCGGTGCTTCCATGATGGTATGGTCAACGGTAAAGCTGTCTAGTAAGGGCATTATGTAACCTCGAAATTAGTGACCAACGAAAATTCTAACACGTATATGCAAGGCAGGGCGCGGGTTAGCGTTAGCCGTGGAGTATTAGCATTTAAGGTGCTGCAGGTGCAACAAGCAGGCTTATCAATGTGACGCCTGATCAAGCGTCTGGTTCCATTATACGCACGCCACCAGTTGTATTTAAATACTCAATATGTACGGAATATTATTAATACGACAAGAGAGTCCATCCATGTTTGCCTCACCCTGAGGCCTTATGATAATTGCCAATTGGGAAATGCGTGGTAGCATGCCTTTTTGCCACTCATTTCCGCTCAAGTACAGAGTACAATGACAACAAACACTTCCCTGTCAGAACAGCTCCACCATCTGGATCGCCCAGCCCGTATTGCCCTGATCGGCGCCATGGATCAGGAGGTTGAACTCCTTAAGCAGAACCTGTCAGACCTCGAGTCGCATCGCCTGTCCGGTTTTGATTTCTTTACCGGCACCATGAAGGGCGTCGAGATCATTCTGCTCAAGTCAGGCATTGGCAAGGTGAATGCCGCCATTGGCACAACCCTTTTGTTGCAGATGTTCAAGCCCGACGGCGTAATCAATACAGGCTCTGCCGGCGGTTTCGATGAAACGCTTGATGTAGGAGATGTGGTGATTTCCGAGCGGGTCTGTCACCACGATGTGGATCTGACAGTATTTGGTTATGAGCCCGGCCAGGTACCCGGCTTGCCGCCCAAATTTACTGCCGACCCCTTGCTGTCACGCTTTGCCGAGGAGTCGATCGCAGGCATGTCGAGCGCGCGTACCGTCAGAGGGCTTATCGCCACTGGCGACAGCTTCATGAATTGCCCCGAGCGCGTTGCCGAGACTCGCAAGCACTTTCCCAGTGTAAAGGCGGTGGAAATGGAAGCGGCCGCCATTGCCCAGACCTGCCACCAGTTTGGTACACCCTTTATCGTTATCCGTGCGCTATCGGATATCGCCGGTAAGGAATCCAACCTCTCATTTGAGCAGTTCCTTGAAAAAGCCGCTACGCACTCTGCGGAAATGGTCATGGCCATCATCGCCAAAATTGCAAGCTATTCATTAAATAAATAGAACAACTAATTGTTTTTAAAGAGGCTTTGTAATGATTACATCCTTTCATCCCCCACAGCGAACCCTCATGGGCCCAGGGCCGTCCGATGTCCACCCGCGCGTATTGTCTGCAATGGCGCGCCCGACAATCGGTCACCTGGACCCTGCGTTCATCGACATGATGGATGAAATCAAAAAGCTGCTTCAATACGCCCTGCGCACCGACAACCCGCTGACCATGCCGATTTCTGCGCCCGGCTCTGCCGGAATGGAGGCATGCTTTGTGAACCTGGTCGAACCCGGCGACAAGGTGATCGTTTGCCAGAACGGTGTGTTCGGCGGTCGCATGAAAGAGAATGTGGAGCGCTTTGGCGGTGAAGCCCTGATGGTGCAGGACACCTGGGGTACGCCTGTCAGCATCGAAAAAGTGCGCGCCCTGATGGAAGCACACGATGGCATCAAGGCGCTCGCATTTGTGCATGCCGAAACCTCCACGGGCGTGCGCTCTGATGCTCAGGCTTTGTGCCGACTGGCCCGTGATTATGGTTGCCTGACAATCGTGGATGCCGTTACGTCCCTGGGTGGCATCGAGCTGGAAGTTGACCAGTGGGGCATTGATGCCATCTACTCCGGCACCCAGAAGTGCCTGTCGGCTCCACCCGGAATCTCTCCGGTGAGCTTCAGTGAACGCGCACTGGAAAAAGCCAGCAACCGTCGCACGCGCGTGCCAAGCTGGTTCCTGGATACCAATCTTGTCATGGGGTATTGGGGCGGCGGTCAGAAACGAGCCTACCACCATACCGCACCGGTCAATGCACTCTATGGACTCCATGAAGCGCTTGTCATGCTGCAAGAAGAGGGTATCGAGCACGCATGGAAACGGCATGCGCTGCACCACGAAGCCCTGAAGGCCGGCCTGGAAACACTGGGCCTGTCGTTTACTGTAACCGCCGATGCCCGGCTGCCACAGCTCAATTCGGTTCAAGTACCTGAAGGCGTTGATGAAGCACAGATCCGCGCTCGATTGCTGGAGAACTACAACCTTGAGATTGGGGCCGGGCTCGGCGAGCTGGCCGGCAAGGTATGGCGCATCGGCCTGATGGGCAGCTCATGTACCCGTCGCCATGTCATGCTCTGCATCGACGCACTTGAAAACACACTGTCTGAAGCAGGTGTTTCACTTCCCTCGGGTGCAGCCGCTGCTGCAGCCGACGTCTATTATTCTGCGGAGGCATAACATGGCCAAGGTTGCATTCATTGGTTTGGGCGTCATGGGGTTTCCCATGGCTGGACACCTGGCGAGTGCCGGGCACGAGGTGTGCGTATATAACCGCACGGCAGCAAAAGCCGAGAACTGGTGCAAACAGCACGCCGGTCGCCACGCCGCCACACCGGCAGAAGCCGCAAAGGGGGCCGATGTCGTCTTTACCTGTGTTGGCAATGACGACGATCTGCGCCAGGTTACGCTGGGGCAGGATGGTGCGCTGAGCGGCATGTCGGCAGGCAGCATCCTGGTCGATCACACCACGGCATCTGCTGATGTGGCGCGAGAACTGGCACATGAGGCCCAGGCTCGCAATATCGACTTTCTGGATGCACCGGTCTCCGGCGGCCAGGCTGGTGCCGAAAATGGCCGCCTCAGCGTGATGCTCGGTGGCGAGCAGGCAACCTATGACCAGGCCAGCAAGGTATTTGACTGTTATGCCGCCTCTCACCGCCTGCTGGGCCCGGCCGGATCTGGTCAGCTGGCCAAAATGGTCAACCAGATCGCGATTGCAGGACTGGTACAGGGACTTTCTGAAGCCGTGCATTTTGTCAAACAGTCCGGTCTTGATGGCGAGGCCGTGTTTGATGTGATCCAGCACGGCGCTGCAGGCTCCTGGCAGATGGTGAACCGTCACAAGACCATGCTGGAAGGGGAATACGATTTCGGCTTTGCCGTTGACTGGATGCGCAAGGACTTGAATATCGCGCTCAATGAGGCCCGTAAAAACGGCGCCCAACTGCCGGTAACCGCACTGGTTGACCAGTTTTATGCCGACGTTCAGGCCGGCGGCGGTGGGCGGCTGGATACTTCAAGCCTGCTCAAAAGGCTTGAGAAGGGGCAGTAAAGCCCCGATAATGCCCGGCCTGAGGCCTCCGGCATATTATGACTATAAAGGTACAGTTCTATGTTCAATATTGATAAATACAGCCTGATCTCTTTTGCTCCCAGCATCATGATTGTTGCTGCCATGCTGGTGATCACCTTCTTTGGCGTACGCTTCATGAAGCGCGAAATGGCAAAGGACGCTCGCAAGGCAGGTGAAAACTGATCACCGCTGATTCAGTCAGGGCCGGTGATACCGGCCCTCAATTCATCTGAAAACAGGACCGTCATGAGCCGCAAAAATACTCGCACACAACAGGTAGAACGCCGACAGGACCCTGAGCGCCACCCTCTGCTGTCCGACACGGATATCAACAAGATCCTGGTGAACGGTGCCCAGATCTCGCTCAGCAAGCTGAAGCGTGCGCGCTCTTTCGATGCACGGCTCTATTATTACGCCGAAATTGGCGTATATCTTGAAGTATCCCTGTCTCGTGGCGCAGGCATTCTGGACTCCACCCGGGAGCAGCTTGAAGCTATCCATACCGAGGCAACACACATCCACATGGATGCCAACAAGACTCTGAATACGGTTTCCTGAGCCAGCAGGATGCATCATTGACGGTGACTAGCGGTTTTGACAGCAAGGCTTTTCTGAAAAACCTGACACGCCGCCCCGGCGTGTATCAGATGTTCGATACAGAGGGTGCAATCCTCTATGTCGGAAAGGCCAAAAACCTGAAAAATCGCGTCAGCAGCTATTTCCGAACATCAGGGCTCTCTCCCAAAACGCAATCTCTGGTGGGCCGAATAGCTCATATTGAGGTGACGGTTACCGGCAGCGAAACGGAAGCCTTGCTGCTGGAACAAAATCTGATCAAGCAGCAGCGCCCTCCTTACAACATTCTGTTGAGGGATGATAAATCCTACCCCTACATCTTCGTGTCAGACCGTGACAGCTATCCGGCAATTCGGTTTCGTCGCGGTTCGGGTCGACAGAAGGGGCGCTATTTCGGGCCTTATCCCAGTTCCAATGCCGTCAAGGAAAGTCTTAACCTGCTGCAAAAGGTCTTCCGAATTCGGCAGTGTGAGGACAGCTTTTTCCGCAACCGTTCACGCCCCTGCCTTCAGTATCAAATAAAGCGCTGTACTGCCCCTTGCGTCGGCATGATTTCGGAACAGGAATATCGTCAGGACGTGAAGCACGCAATGCTGTTCCTGGAAGGGCGCAACCACGAAATCATGCAGCGCCTTGCCGAAGAGATGGATGCCGCATCGCGCGCGCTGGACTTTGAGCGCGCCGCCCAACTGCGCGATCAGATATCAGCGCTACAGCAGGTACAGGAACGTCAATACGTCAGCAGTCAGGAAGGCGATGCGGACATCTTCGGCTGTGCCGTGCAGCCGGGCGGTGTCTCCATCCATGCACTGTTTGTCCGGGGCGGGCGTGTTATTGGCAGCAAGGCCTACCACCCGCGAGTTTCAGTGGAAGATGGCATTGGCGATATCCTGTCATCCTTCATTGCCCAATTCTACCTGACAGGTCCGCGCGAAATTCCGGCTCTGGTCATCACGCCGGAACTGCTGCCCGATCAGGACTGCCTGCAAGAGGCGCTGGTACAGAAGCGGGGCCGCAAGGTTGCCATTCAGCACAGCGTTCGAGGTGACAGAGCAGGGTGGCAAAGGCTGGCCCAGACCAATGCGGAACATCAGTTGAGCAGCCACCTGGCCAGCAAGCAGAATATCTACAACCGCTTTCTGGCCTTACAGGAAGTGCTGGGCCTTGATCAGCCCCCGCAGCGACTTGAATGCTTCGATATCAGCCATAGCTCTGGTGAAGCTACGGTTGCCTCCTGCGTAGTCTTTGACCGTGAAGGGCCCAAGAAATCTGATTACCGCCGCTTCAATATTGAAGATGTGACGGCCGGTGATGACTATGCCGCCATGCATCAGGCGCTCCTGAAACGCTACACCAAGGTCAGGAAAGGGGAAGGCGTCTTGCCTGACCTGCTGGTAATCGACGGCGGCAAGGGCCAGGTGAAGCAGGCCATGCAGGTACTGGAGGAGCTCCAGCTTCAGGACATCATGGTGATCGGTATCGCCAAGGGGCCAACCCGTAAGGCCGGCTTTGAAGTGCTGGTTTCGGGCGATACCGGTGAAGAAGAGGTGCTGGCGTCTGACTCGCCTGCACTGCACCTTTTACAGCATATACGGGATGAGTCGCACCGATTTGCGATCGTCGGCCATCGAGCCAAAAGGGGCAAGGCGAGACGCCAGTCAAAGCTGGAAGACATCCCCGGCATTGGCCCCAAGCGCCGCCGTGAATTGCTGAAGTACTTTGGCGGCCTGAAAGAGGTCGAGCGCGCCAGTGTTGAAGAAATCGCAAAAGTCTCTAGTATTAGCCGGGCGCTTGCACAGGACATATATGCAGCCCTTCACCCCGATTCATAAGTGGACATAACGGGACACCCCATTGCGAACTATCAAGATTCCCAACCTGCTGACGCTGATACGCATCATCCTGATTCCTGTATTCATTCTGGTGTACTACATGCCGTACAGCTGGTCACCCTGGGCAGCCTCCGCCATTTTCGGGCTGGCGGCGATAACGGACTGGTTTGACGGCTACCTGGCGCGCAAGCTCGACCAAAGCTCCCCCTTTGGTGCCTTTCTGGACCCGGTGGCTGACAAGCTGATGGTAGCCGCAGCTCTGGTCATTCTGGTTGAGAGCTTTGCATCTCCCTGGGTGACCATTCCGGCAGTCGTGATTATCGGGCGCGAGATCGTCATTTCGGCGCTGCGTGAATGGATGGCAGAAGTAGGGCAGAGAGCCAGCGTTGCCGTTTCAATGATCGGCAAGATCAAAACCACGCTTCAGATGGCTTCAATTCTGGTGATGCTTGCCTTTCCGCTCTACTCACCACTGTCGTGGGCAGGGATTGTCGCGCTATACGGTGCCGCCGTACTGACGCTCTGGTCCATGTTTATTTACCTTCGCGCCGCCTGGCCCCATCTGAGCGAAGATATTTAAGTAAGTGGTTAATTTTTAAGCAATTTTTTTAAATATTTTTTTGTAATTATGTTGACACCCAACCAGATCTCTCTATAATACGCACCAACATTGAGACGCGGGAATAGCTCAGTTGGTAGAGCACAACCTTGCCAAGGTTGGGGTCGCGAGTTCGAGTCTCGTTTCCCGCTCCAACTCAATGTTAAGGCTGGATGGCAGAGTGGTTATGCAGCGGACTGCAACTCCGTGTACGCCGGTTCGATTCCGACTCCAGCCTCCATTTTATTGAGCATTTTCAAAGTGCTCAATAAAATGGAAAACACCTCCTCGCTTCATCCCTACACGCAAGCACATCCCATACTTTCATATAGAAGCTCATAAAAAGCGTTGGGCGCCAACTACACGTCAGCACCCGTAACAGACTACTTCCATTGCTGCGGTGAATAGCTGAATGTCGGCAATGACAGGCGCCAGTAAATGGCACAGACCCGCAGCAGAATACCGGCACCAAACGAAACTGCCAGATTGATATCCGCGTGTACGCCCAGGCGTTCAAGCTGCAGATAGAGCACACCTACCAGCAACGATACGCTGGCATAGAGCTCATGCCTGAATACCACCGGCAGTCTTTGGCAAAGAATGTCTCGCAACACCCCGCCACAGATACCTGTAATCATCCCGGCCATCAGTACTACGACAGTAGGGTAGTCAAGGCGCAGCGCCACGCTGCATCCAATGATGGTAAAGGCAACCAGCCCCATGGCATCAAGCAGGAGGAATACACGGTGCAGGTGATGCATGAATCGAGACAGGATCACGGTCAAAAGACCGGCCGATACCGTAAGATAGATATACTCAGGATGCTGGGTCCAGGTCACCGGGAAGTTGCCCAGCAAAATGTCGCGAATGGTGCCGCCGCCCAGTGCGGTAATAAACGCAATCACACAGACACCAAAAATATCCATGTTACGACGTCCTGCCGCAAGGGCGCCTGACATGGCTTCAGCTGAAATGGCGATAAGGTAAATGTAGAGAAGCACGGTTCAACCCTCCTGAAAGAGTTATTTCCGTCTCTCCCTCTGTCCGGTTACCTGAGAGTTTACGCAGGATTCTGCGCTGCCCCTTCGGTGGGTCTGTAAGACCGCTCTCCAGTCGACGATTAGGTTTGGCGTCACAGTACACTTGCCTGAGCGATTATGGGAGTTTGCGCCTTCGGCGGGGTATTGCACCCTCTCTCCTGTGACAGCTGGCATTATAATGCCAAGCGGATACTTGTCCAGAACTATCAGGAGCGGCGCTTGATATCCTTCATCAGCCCCGTGAGATCAAGCCCTGCACTTTCGGCCATGGAGTCAAGGTCAGTAAAAACAGGTGGAAAGCTGGGCTTATGGCGCTTTTCAGCTTTCTGCTGTTCTGCACGCACCTGTAAATCCTGGGTGATCTGATCCAGCTGGGTTAATTCCAGCTCCATTAAAAAAGCGGACACATCGGTGTCTGACATATAAGCCAACCCGGCGAAAGCCTGTTAGAAAGCTAAAACGACACATCAAATAAAAAGGTGGGGGAACGCATAATACGTAAACAATTGGTGCCCGGAACCGGACTCGAACCGGTACAGCCAAAGGCCGAGGGATTTTAAATCCCTTGTGTCTACCAATTTCACCATCCGGGCTTTTACGCGATTACATTAAAAGGAATTGCAACCTTTTTAATCAATGCGTTAGGAGGGCGTATTTTCCCGTTGAAACCATGAAAAGTCAAACAGGAAAACGCCCAGAGCCATCAAATACGCGCCATACAGGCCGCTGTATCCAGCATCCGATTTGAAAAGGCCCACTCATTGTCATACCAGGCAAATACTTTAACCATTCGACCGAGAACTTGAGTTTGAAGGCTGTCAAAAACACAGGACGCACTATGGTGATTGAAGTCGATCGACACCAGTGGTGTGGCATTGAATTCTATAATATCGCGCAGTCGTCCGTTTGCAGCCTCTTCAAGCGCTGCATTAATTTGCTCAACTGACGTCTCTTTCAATGCCGTAAATGTCAGATCCACCAGAGAAACATTGGCGGTGGGAACGCGCACGGCCAGACCGGACAGTTTTCCGTTAAGCTCAGGCAACACCAGACCGACCGCACTGGCAGCACCGGTTTTGGTAGGAATCATGGATAACGCGGCTGCGCGGGCACGGTACAGGTCGGCATGGTATACATCGGTCAGGTGCTGATCGTTGGTATAGGCATGGATGGTCGTCATCAGCCCTTCTTCAATACCGACCGCCTGATGCAGCACCTGCGCAAGAGGGGCCAGACAGTTGGTGGTGCATGAGGCATTCGACACCAGTCGGTCGTCTGCAGTGAGCTGCGCATGGTTGACACCAAAAACCACGGTGGCATCCATCTCCTTGCCGGGCGCAGACAGCAAAACCTTCCCGGCACCCTGATCAATGTGCTGCTGCGCCTTGCTGCGCTCTGTCATCTTGCCAGTGCATTCAAGCACGATATCAACACCCAGATCCTTCCAGGGCAGGGCAGAGGGGTCTGCCTCCCTGAGCATGGGAATACGGTATTCGCCCACCACCAGCACATCACCGTCGACTGCAACTGGCCACTGAAAGCGGCCATGAACCGAGTCGTACTGTGTCAGATGCGCACTGACTGCGGCGTCGCCCAGGTCATTGATCGCGACAACTTCAAATTCTCCCTGCCGACCCGACTCAAACAGCGCACGTAGAATATTGCGCCCAATACGACCGTATCCGTTGATGGCAATTCTGATGGGCATGAGATCACTCCTTTGCTGAAACCACTCACCTTGATACTAGATGAAAAAACCGGGCAGGTAACCTTGATTCAGCTTGTCTTCAAGGAGTTATGGGCATACATTAGGCTTTAATACATATTAACAATACGTATCCAGTATCAAATGGCCAAAAAACAAGACACCCACAGCCGCGCCATGGCGATCGCCGATGAGCTTCTGGAAGAAGGCATTCGACCGACACAGCAAAACGTTCGCGAACGACTGGGAAGCGGAAGCCTGACAACCATCAATCGCGCACTGAACGACTGGTGGCATACTCTGTCGGAGCGCGTTCAGCGCCGAAACCAGCACCCCGAGCTGCCTGAGCCGGTTGCCAAGCTGGCCAGCCAAACCTGGGATCGCGCACTGGCCTATGCCGAAAACCGCTTTGAAGCGCAGCGCCAGGCGATTGAGCAGGAGCACAAGCGCCTGATCGAGCAGGCTGAATCCAGCCGGTCCGGAGGCGAGCAGGCGCTGTTTGAATCTCATCAACAAAATGCCCGCCTGTTGGAGCGCTGCGAGCAACTGGCAGACGAGAAGCGCGCACTGGAGCGACAGGTACTGGAGCTTGAAGAGACCAATATGCGACTGAGCAGCGAGCGCGACAACCTGAAGCGCGAAGTCAAGCAGCTGCAGCATATCGGACAGGAAGGCAACGCCCACTCGGAAGCGATGATTGAGCTTCGCGTACGAAGCCGTGTCCAGGAAGAAGAGCTCAAGCGGTTGCGCGAGCAAAACCATAGTCTTGCAGGTGAAGTCGCTCGCCTGAGAGCAGACAAGAGTTAACGTTGTTCATTCAAACTAACGGTTAACCATTTGATAATGGAAATATATATTCCAAGTGAAACCAGCGTTCAGGACGTCACGGACCGCGTTCGAGCCTGCGAGCAGGGCGACATCCTGACCTGCTCCGACGAAGCGCTGTTCGAAGTCATCAAGGCCGTTATGGTGCGTGACAAGCTGGCGGGTTTGACCATACAACTACTTGATTCTGACCAGTACGTACGCCGTAGCATTACCAGCAAACGGCGCGGCACTACTCGCCCTGATCGCTTTACCGACCGACAGGAAGCCGTCCTGCGCGCACTGGAAAAGGTACTGGCACACTGCGAGAAAGAGGGGATAAACCTGATTGGATTCAGTGATGAACTGGTCGCAATTCCTTCTCACCTTGATGACGGCTCAGGCATATCGGCAGCAGCGCTGGACCTGGACACGTCCGGCGTATACCGTGGTGCCGATTCGCGTCAGGCTATACCAAAGATCTAGCCAGTCAGTCGCCGTGATTTGATACCCTGTACCGGTTTTCTGCTAAGGCCCCGTGTATGAGTTCCAAGATCCGCATTTTACTGGTTGATGACCATTCCATCGTCCGTGCAGGCTTCCAGCACATGCTACTGAAAGAAGCCGACATGGAGATTGTTGCCGAAGCCGAAAATGGCGGCGAGGCCGTGGAGATGTACCGCCAGATCAGACCCGATGTGGTCGTTATGGACTTGGCGATGCCGGCCGACCGGGAAAGCCAGGAAGCCTCATCGACAGCAGGCGGGCTGGATGCCATCAAGCGCATCATCGTGGAAGATCCGTCCGCCCGGATTCTGGTCCTGACCATCTGGGAAGCCTCGCCGTACCCGGCACGCGTTGCAGACGTGGGCGTTAAGGGCTACGTCACCAAGCGCTGCGCACAGAACGAGCTGGTTCATGCCGTGCGAGAAGTGTATGCCGGCCGATCCTACTTCTCATCCGCCGTTCGCGGTCAGATCACACAGGACGGGGAGGCTGGAGCAGAAAGCTCTCCGCTGTCACAACTGACACGCCGCGAACTGGAAATCTTCACCATGCTGGCAGAAGGCCGCAGCGTAAACACCATTGCGGAATCCATCTTCCTGAGCCCCAAAACCGTCCACGCACATCGAGCCAACATCCTGCGCAAACTGAACCTCAGCAACGGGTCGGAACTGATTCACCTGGCTCTGCGCAGCGGCATTATTCAAACCTGAGTTGCGAAGACTACCGAATGAGGCGCCAAGCGCCTCACGTCCGTCCATAGTATATTTAACATAATATACATTATGCGAAGTTTAATATTGCGTAAGAATGGCGTATTCAGGATCAACAAGTGCTTACCAACAAGCTTCAGATTGCTCTCGCCGTTTTACGCATTCAGTGCCGATAACCTGATTTATCGGCACCAGCCTTAATGGCCAACCGTCACGTCCTGGAATCCGGTTTTTAGACACACACTTGATAGCCGCTGGAATCAAATTACCGGACTTCCTGCGTCCACCATTTGGTTGCGTTACTGGTTCAGCGTGCCGACCGTTCGGACCTGCGTGTTAGTAACGCCTGCAACCTCGGGTCGCTTTCAGCACGACTCGAGATTCGCGACGCCTCTATTCACAGAGGCATCAAGCCGTTTCTTGAGTACGGTCGCGATCATACCGGGCTTTCACGCCGTGCTGCTCGACCACTAAATCAGCCTAAAAACAATCAAAACAATCATTTAAATCCAATAATTTCAAACCACTTCAACTCAAACCGGAACAACAAAACACCTGACTGCTTCAGGCTATATCATTTGCAGTCACCAGATGACGCCCGTTATCGAGCCCATTTCAGGTCGTCATTGATACTTGCTTACAAGTCTTCACCACTCACCATTAACCGATCCAGCTTCTTGCCGGTCGCAGATTCATGGCGTTCGATCTGACTGGTATGAAGGTAACGGGATGTGGTATCGATGCTGTCGTGCCCGGCATCAGCTTGTACGTGCGACAGTGGCCGCCCATTGAGATTGATATCGTGCGTGATCCCGGTATGACGGATACTGTGCGCTGTCATGTTCCGCATTTCGGCCGCATCTTCACCGAACCCGTCTGCCATCGCTTCATCGGCAGCGGCCTGGATCAGCTCATCAATCAAATCACGAATCTGTCGAATACCCAGGTTGGCATTAACCATCCCGGCGCTGCGTCCGCGCGTTCCGGCACGCTGCCTGACGAACAGTGGCGTTTCTTCCCCGGGCGACGGCAAGAGGCTCAACCCAAGATGTTTGCGGTAGCGCTTCAGCGCACCCAGTAACGCTTTGGATACGGCAACAGTACGTGATTTCCCGCCTTTGCTTCTGGGCACCAGATAGCTCCAGATACCGGTACGACTGTCACGCCTGAACTGCCCCATCACTGGCGAGAAGCCCGGCCTTGCCGCCACTTCTGAAATTCGCAGATAACAGGCATACATGAGACTGACCAGAAACAGGGTCCGCTCATGCTCACCAGAGGCTTCGGCACGCGCCCTGGCGGTTGACATGACATAGGACCACTGCAGCTCCGAAAACGCCTTAACGGGCTCAAACCCTTCCTGTTCACGTGCCGCCGTCATTGAGGATCTTAGCGACCCACTCCTTAGCACCTGCCGTGCCGGATTACGTTCCGTCAACTCCTCGTCAATCAGGTAGCTGTAAAATGCGGACAATACGGACAGCTTGGTTTTCAGCGCCGTATCGCTGATCTGATAGGCCAGCACCTGCCCTCCTTCCTTCTTGCCAAGAAAAGGCTTCCAGTTCGGGTTTGGCAGACGCTCACCGCTGTGCCTGTCTTCACGAAATTGCGGTGTATTGAAGTAGCCAATCAGCTCTTCAGGGGGAGATTCACAAAAGGCGATATACTGAAAAAGCTCACGCCGTTTTACCTCCAGCGGGCTGACCTTCTGTATTTCAAAGCACCAATACAGATAGGTGGTCAGTTCGCTGCGATAGGTTTTGTAGTTATTGCTGTTGTTACGGTGTTCCAGTAACCAGGCGCAGGCATATTCATACACCAGCGCGGCATCGGTTACCTGATGCAATGTAACCCGGGTCAGGTAGCTTGTGACCGTGTCATTCCCGAGCTCCAGAAAGTCTGGGGCATCGAATAGCGGAATAGGCATTTACATTTATTCTCAATGTCTTAAATGATATTCCTATAAATTACATTAACCTTTGGCTGCTGTCAGATCTTTTCCGATCACAAGATATGAATTAATATATTAGAAATCGTTAATTCAGGAGTGTTTGATGAACATCATCAATTTCACGCCCCTTCCAGCGCTCGCTGGCGGCGCATTAATTGGACTGGCAGCCGCACTATTGCTGCTCGCCAAAGGCCGTATCGCCGGTATTTCAGGTATCGCCGGCGGGCTGTTTTTTGCCGAGCAGAAGCATGACTGGGGCTGGCGTGTCTGCTTCCTGGTCGGCCTGGTGCTGGGTGGCCTTGTATACCAATGGTCAGGTCTGGGCGTCGGCGTTTCTCATATCAGCGCCGTCGTCGATACCCCCTTTCTGGTTGCCGGCGGCTTGCTGGTGGGTATCGGAACTCAAATAGGCACCGGTTGCACCAGTGGACATGGCATTTGCGGGCTGGCACGCAGAAGTCCTCGCTCTCTGGTGGCCACGCTCTGCTTCATGGGAAGTGCGATCGTAACGGTCTACATTATCCGCCACCTGCTGGAGGTATCCTCATGAGTCCGTTTCTGCGACTGGGATCTGCCCTGCTGGCGGGCATTCTGTTTGGATTGGGCTTGTCGGTAGCCCAGATGATCGATCCGGCCAAGGTGATCAATTTTCTGAACATTCTCGGAGACTGGGACCCGTCTCTGGCCTTCGTGATGGCTGGCGGCCTGGCCGTGAATGCCGCGATCACCCCGCTTATTCTCAAGCGGAAACGCCCCTTGCTGGCCGAGCACTTTCGTCTGCCCGAGAAGCAGGAAATTGATGGTCGTATTATCGTGGGCGGTATTATTTTTGGTGCCGGCTGGGGAATCGCGGGCTACTGCCCAGGCCCAATGATTACCTCCCTGAGCTTCGCCAACGCGGATATTCTGACAGTCGTAGCCGCTTTTCTGGTGGGCACGGTGGGAACCCGAGCCTTTCTTGCTTACAAGGGCTAATTCGGAACGAGGGATGCAGCCGCCACGCAAATCCGGTTGCGCCCCTCGCTTTTGGCTTGATAAACGGCCTTGTCAGCCCTTAAAAGCGGTGCATCCGTTGCCTGATCTTCTGCCGTAAGGGTGCTGACGCCAATACTGGCAGTTACATGGATGTCCGGGTATTCATCCAGCAACATCAGCTCGACAGCAACCCTGATCCGCTCAGCCAAAATGCAACTGCCCTCTTCATCCGTCCCCGGCAGCAGCAAGGCAAATTCCTCACCACCGATGCGGCCCAGAATATCTATCTGCCGCAACTGCTGACTGGCCACCCTGGCAAAGGATCTGAGCACCTCGTCACCCGCCGCATGGCCGAATTTGTCATTCACCTGCTTGAAGTGGTCCAGGTCAATCATCAACAGCCCGCACACACTGCCAAAACGCTTAACCCGTCCATGCTCCTGCTCAAGGCGCTGCATGAAGTGACGCCGGCTTGCCAGCCCGGTCAGCATATCCCGCGTAGCCAGCCTGTGAAGCTCCTGCTCACGGATCTTCTGTGGGGTGATATCCTGAATCATGCCTGTCGCGAGCAGCACACCGGAATCATCGTGCTGGAAGTCAGCAACCGTGCGCACCCAGCGCTCCTCGCCATGCACCAGCAGACGGTGCTCGATATCGTACTTGTCACCATTCATGCCCGCATGCCAGGCATTTTCAACCTGATCTCGATCATCAGGATGTACACAACTGATAAAGAGCGCGTAATCGGCCTCGACATCGTCCGGCAACCCCATGATTCGGCGCGCCTCACTGGACAGGGTCATCATGCGGTCAGCAAAGTGGTACTCCCAGCTGCCCACGTGACCGATGGCCTGAGCACGCCTGAGGGTCCTCTCACTTGCTGCCAGCGCAGACTCTGCATTCTGCTGCGCACTGATATCCACGAGCGCGCCATGCAGAATCTGTCGTCCGTCATCCAACTCAACCACGCGACAGCGATCTTCAATCCAGACCCAGCGGCCCGAACGGTGACGCAGACGGTACCGACGGCGCTGAACGTCACCCAGGGGCACATTGAATTGATCGTCTTCCTGCATGCGCTGATAATCCTGAGGGTGCAGGTTGTCCACCCACCAGTTTTCAATACCAACGATTTCGTCAGCAGCATACCCTGTCAATTCATGACAATTGGGTGACATATAATCTGTCGTAGTCCCGGGCAAAGTGACGCTGTAGGTCACCACAGGCGAATCTTTCAGCACGGCCAGCAACTGCAGGTTGGCTTTTTGTGCATCAGACGTGGCGCGATCAATACGCCTTTGCATCAAGTTTCTCAACCGATGCAACAGCAGCAGCAACAACATCTGAATCAGGATATAACTGCCGAACAGCATCCATTCCAGCTGAGCAATACCCTGCTGGTGCTCGGACCATGCGCCCGTGATGTCATGCCAGCTGATAACAGAGCCAGCAGGCTGGCCGTTTTGTTTACCAACATAGTCGTACAGCGGAATGCGAACCAGCATATACCGGCGTTGATCGTAAGCGAACGTGGACACCTCGGTTTTATCCGATTCTATCGGTTTCAGGTCGATCACACCGGCATGGAGCCATTCGGCCAGCAACGGGCTGGTTGCGCTTTCAAAATAACACTTGCAGCCTGACGCCATCGCTGGCTTGTAGTTATCCCAGACCACTCCCTCTACCCGGGCACTGTTAAGCATCACGGCCAGTTCGCCACCGATCAGGTCGGACAGATCATTCAGCATGGTCCCGAGCGCGATGCCCGCTTCCAGCGATCCTATGTAGTCCTGAGTACCATCCTGACGGGTATACCACACCGGCACAACGCCCCTGATGCCTGAATAGATGCGGCCGATCTCAAACCCGGACAGCGGCTTTCGAATACGGTTGGCATCGACAATGATTTGCCGAATGGGGCTCAGGTCATCGCCATATTTTTCCGGCGCATGCACACGCAAGAATGAGGTGGCGGGCGGGATATGGAAATGCAGCTGTCTCAAGTCATGTGAGGCCTGCATCTGCTGCCAGGATGCAGCCACTTCACGAAACAGCGCCAGCCGAAGGCGTTCGGTTTCGTCACCGGTACTGTCAGCCTCCACTTTCATCATCCGGGCACCATAGTTGAACAGCTCCTGAACCTCAGGATCTGCTGCAACAAAGCTGGCCAGCAACTGCATCTGGCTCTCCTGCTCCTGCAGTGCCACGGTGAAGCTGCGCCGAGTGGTTTCGGCCTGACTGTTTAGCTGCTGCTCGAACAACCTGTCCTCCTGTGCACGCTGAGACAGCGCAACACCCAGAAACACGAGCGCAAGCAGAATACTGGAAAGAGCAACGAGTGTACGAAAGCTGATAGTCGCTAACCTGATACAAGATGAATGTCTTTAGGCAAGTGTAACCTGATCTCAAGGCAAAGGCAGCCTGTTAGCGCTCCTCTTTCGTCTATAAAAAAGCGGCCGAGGGTTACCCGTCGGCCGCTTCGTCGAGTCACACCATTATTAACGGCTGACCAGACCGCGCTGATCCATCAGCTCTTCAATCTCGGACAGACTGCTCGGATCGTCGATGGTAGATGGAACGGCGTAGTCCTGTCCGTCCGCAATCTGGCGCATCAATTTGCGCAAAATCTTGCCCGAGCGCGTTTTCGGCAGGCGCTGCACCACCAGAGCCCGGTTGAAACAGGCAATGGGACCGATCTCCTTGCGGACCATCGCTACCAGCTCTTTTTCCAGCGCCTCTTCTTCAACGTCAGCACCATCCTTCAGCAGAACCAGCCCGATGGGAACCTGTCCCTTGAGATTGTCGTTAATCCCGATCACCGCACACTCAGCAACCGCCGGATGGTCAGCCACGATCTCTTCCATCTCGCCGGTAGAAAGACGGTGGCCCGCTACGTTGATCACGTCATCTGTACGCCCCATGATGAACACATAGCCTTCTTCATCCTTGTAGCCACCGTCACCGGAGGTGTAATAGCCCGGCAGTTCAGACAGATAGCCGGACTTGAAGCGCTCATGGTTGTTCCAGATGGTCGGCAGGCAGCTCGGCGGCAGCGGCAGTTTGATGGCAATGGCACCCTGCTCACCCGCCGGCAGTTCATTGCCTTCAGGGTCCAGAATCTGGACGTTGAAGCCCGGTACCGGCAGTGTTGCAGAACCGGGTTTGGGCGCCTTGGGTTCGATACCCATCAGGTTGCCGCAAATCGCCCAACCGGTTTCGGTCTGCCACCAGTGGTCGATCACGGGCTTGCCGGTTTTTTCGACGGTCCAGTGATAGGTTGGCGGATCCAGGCGCTCACCGGCCATGAAAATGATTTCAAGGCTGGACAGGTCATACTTGCCGATCTGCGTACCTTCCGGATCTTCCTTCTTGATCGCACGGAAGGCCGTGGGCGCCGCAAACAGTCCCTTGATCTTGTACTCTTCACACAGACGCCAGAACGCACCGGCATCAGGGGTACGTACAGGCTTGCCTTCGTACACAATGGTAGTAGCACCCGCCAGCAGCGGTGCATATACGATGTAGGAATGCCCTACGACCCAGCCCACATCAGACGCGGCCAGGAATACATCCCCCGCCTCGATGTTATAGATCGCCTTCATGGAATAGTTCAGCGCTGTCGCATGTCCGCCGTTGTCGCGGACCACACCCTTGGGCTTGCCCGTCGTACCCGAGGTATACAGAATGTACAGAGGATCGGTGCCCTTCACCGGGACACAGTCTGCAGGCTCGGCACTGGCAACAGCCTCGGCCCAATCCAGGTCCCGCCCCGGGATCAGTTCCGCTTTCGCCTGCGGGCGCTGCAGCACGACACAGGCATCCGGCTTGTGCGCAGACTGCTCGATGGCCTCGTCCAGCATCGGCTTGTATTCGATGACTTTGGCAACCTCAACACCACAGGAAGCGGTTACAATCACCTTCGGCTCGGCATCTTCGATGCGCACAGCCAGCTCGTGCGGCGCAAAACCACCGAATACAACGGAGTGGATCGCACCCAGTCGTGCTACGGCGTACATGGCGACCAGCGCTTCAGGCACCATCGGCATGTAGATGACAACACGGTCACCCTTTTGCACACCCTGGGCCTTCAGCACGCCCGCAAATGCCGCCACCTGGTCACGCATCTCACGGTAGGTCAGAACACGCTTGGAGTCGGTTACGGGCGAGTCGTAAATCACGGCCGGCTGATCCGCACGGCCATTCTCGACATGGTGATCCAGTGCCATGTAGGCCGTGTTCATCTCACCATCGGCAAACCACCGGTCGATCCCGTTTTCGTCTTTGGAAAGAATCTGCTCCGGTTTCTTGAACCAGGGTAGTTCGGCTGCCTTTTCGGCCCAGAATGCCTCAGGGGCTTCAACAGACCGCGTGTACTCTGCGTGGTAGCTCATTGCAACGTCCTCTAACTCTCGGATTGTAGCAGTCATTGCTTTATTTATTGTCGACACTTCGTGTCTTTAGGAGTGCACTCTAACGAAAGTTAATCCCGAACGAACTAAGACAAAAGGATGAAAGGCGCTTAATAATGCTGCCAGATAGCCTTTTCAGGCCTCTATACAGCTCTTTTTTCAGACTTTGGTATAATGAACGGCAGGAATCAAAACACCAGGTTGTCGACACAAGCCCTTTTTAATAGGGGAACATACTAGACCCGAATTCACCGACATCGCTCTGGCGGGAATACGCTTTTCTCATCTTTTCAGGCCAATTTGAACGAGCTATTCACAGTCAGCATCAAATAATTTCAATACACTATGACTACCCCTCAGGCAGAGAGCCTGCTGTTTGGACTACAATAGCCATCCTCAAACTCGGTCACTGCAATGGAAGTACACGTGAAAAACAATTCTCTGCATGCGCACCTCAGCCAGACTCTGAACCAACGCATCCTGATGCTCGATGGCGGCATGGGCACCATGATCCAGCAGCGCCAGCTATCCGAGGAGCAGTTCCGTGGTGACCGATTCGCCGGCTGGCATCTTGATGTCAAAGGCAACAACGACCTGCTGGTGCTGACACAACCGGACCTGATTCGCGAGCTGCATGTCGCCTATCTGGAAGGCGGCGCCGATATCATCGAGACCAACACGTTTAATGCCACGCGCATCGCGATGGCCGATTATGAAATGGAAGCCCTGTCTCGCGAAATCAACGTGGCGGCTGCCCGCCTGGCGCGCGAAGCGGCCGACCAGGTCTCGCGTCAGACACCGGAGCGCCCGCGCTATGTTGCCGGCGTACTGGGCCCGACCAACCGCACCGCGTCGATCTCGCCGGACGTCAACGATCCCGGTTATCGCAATGTGACCTTCGATGAGCTGTTCGAGGCTTACACGGAAGCAATTGACGGGCTGGTAGAAGGTGACGTCGACCTCATCCTGATCGAAACCATCTTCGACACCCTGAACGCCAAGGCCGCCATCTATGCGCTCGAGGATTACTTCGAGCAGAACAACCTGCGCCTGCCGGTCATGATTTCAGGCACCATTACCGATGCTTCAGGCCGCACCCTGTCCGGGCAGACCACTGAAGCCTTCTGGAACTCCGTACGCCACGCCCGCCCGATCAGCATCGGTCTTAACTGTGCACTGGGGCCCAAGGAGCTGCGCCAGTATGTCGAAGAGCTGTCGCGCGTCGCCGATACCTTCGTCTCCGTTCATCCCAACGCCGGCCTGCCCAACGCATTCGGCGAATATGACGAAACCCCTGAGCAGATGGCGGAAGAGATCCGCGAATGGGCGCAATCCGGTTTCGTGAATATCGTGGGCGGCTGCTGCGGCACCACACCCGAGCATATTCGCGTCATTCGCGAGGCCCTGCTCGACCAGGCTCCGCGCAAGATTCCGGAACTGCCCGTCGAGTGCCGTCTCTCCGGCCTGGAGCCGATGAACATCGGCGCCGAAACCCTGTTCGTCAACGTAGGTGAACGTACCAACGTGACCGGCTCCGCCCGTTTCCGCCGTCTGATCAAGGAAGGCGACTACGAAACCGCGCTGGAAGTGGCGCGTCAGCAGGTCGAGAACGGCGCCCAGATCATCGACATCAACATGGATGAAGGGATGCTGGATGCCGAAGCGGCGATGATCCGTTTCCTGAACCTGATCGCCTCTGAGCCGGACATCTCCCGCGTCCCGATCATGCTCGACTCCTCCAAGTGGGATGTGATGGAAGAAGGCCTGAAGCGCATTCAGGGCAAAGGCGTCGTCAACTCGATCAGTCTCAAGGAAGGCGAAGAGAGCTTTATTCGCCAGGCGCGCAAGATCCTGCACTACGGTGCAGCCGTGGTGGTTATGGCCTTCGATGAAACCGGTCAGGCCGATACGTACGAGCGCAAAATCGAAATCTGCGAGCGCTCCTACCGGGTGCTGGTCGAAAAAGTCGGCTTCCCGCCTGAAGACATCATCTTCGACCCGAACATCTTCGCCATCGCCACGGGTATCGAAGAGCACGACAACTACGCCAACGACTTCATTCAGGCCACCGGCTGGATCAAGAAACACCTGCCTCATGCCAAGGTATCGGGCGGCGTTTCCAATGTCTCCTTCTCCTTCCGCGGCAACGACAAGGTGCGGGAGGCGATCCACTGTGTCTTCCTCTACCACGCCATCAAGCAAGGCATGGACATGGGTATCGTTAACGCCGGCCAGCTGGCGATCTATGATGACCTGCCGGACGACCTGCGTGAACATGTAGAAGATATCGTGCTCAACCGACGCGAAGACGGCACCGAGCGCATGCTGGAGCTGGCAGAAAAATACCGCGGCGGCGCCTCCGAATCGTCCGTGAAGCAGGACCTTGAATGGCGCACCTGGGATGTCAACAAGCGTCTGGCACACGCACTGGTCAAAGGCATTGCCGACTACGTGGATGAAGATGTGGAAGAGTGCCGACACCTGTACGACCGTCCGCTGCAGGTCATTGAGGGCCCGCTGATGGATGGCATGGGGATCGTGGGTGACCTCTTTGGCGCCGGCAAGATGTTCCTGCCACAGGTGGTCAAGTCCGCTCGCGTAATGAAGAAAGCGGTTGCCTACCTGATGCCCTTCATTGAGGAAGAAAAAGCCGACAATGCCAGCAGCTCAGCCGGCAAGGTCATCATGGCGACAGTAAAAGGCGATGTGCACGATATCGGCAAGAACATCGTGGGGGTCGTGCTCCAGTGCAACAACTTCGAGATCGTTGACCTGGGCGTCATGGTACCGGCTGAAAAGATCCTGCAGACGGCACGTGATGAGAATGCCGACATCATCGGCCTGTCCGGCCTGATCACCCCGTCTCTCGACGAGATGGTCCATGTGGCCAAAGAGATGCAGCGTCAGGGCTTTGATATTCCGCTTCTGATCGGCGGCGCGACCACGTCCAAGGCACACACGGCCGTCAAGATCGAGCCCAACTATCACAACAACCAGGTGGTGCATGTGACCAATGCATCACGCTCGGTCGGCGTCGCATCAGCCCTGCTTTCTGAAAGCAAGAAAGACAACTATATCAAAGAGATAAAAGAGGAATATCAGGCAGTACGCGAACGCCATGCTGCGCGTCAGAATGACCAGCGCCGTGTCACGCTGGATGCCGCCCGCGCCAACAAGCAGCCGATCGACTGGCAGTCCTATCAGCCACCCGCGCCCGTTAAACCCGGCATCCACGTATTTGATGATTACGATCTGGAAGAGCTGAGCCAGTGCATCGACTGGACCCCCTTCTTCCAGTCCTGGGAACTGGCTGGCCGTTTCCCGCGCATTCTGGATGATGAAGTGGTGGGAACCGAAGCACGCAAGCTGTACCAAGACGCCAAGCTGATGTTGCGCGACATTATCGACAACAAGAAGCTGCGTGCCCGCGGCGTGATCGGCCTATTCCCGGCCAACAGCGTTGGTGATGACGATATCGAGCTGTACACCGACGACAGCCGTGAACAGGTACGCATGAAGGTGCATCATCTGCGCCAGCAGACCCAGAAAGTCGAGGGTCGCTACAATCATTGCTTGAGCGACTACGTGGCACCGAAGGAAACCGGCGTGCAGGATTACGTTGGCGCCTTTGCGGTCACCGCCGGCATCGGTATCGACAAGCTGGTGGAGCAGTACGAGGCAGATCACGATGATTACAACAGCATCATGGTCAAGGCCCTGGCCGACCGCCTGGCCGAAGCCTTCGCTGAGCGCATGCACCAGCGCGTGCGTACCGAGTTCTGGGGCTATGCGGCGGACGAGGATCTGGACAACGATGCCCTGATCCGCGAGCAGTATCAGGGGATCCGTCCGGCACCGGGATATCCGGCCTGCCCGGACCACACCGAAAAGGCGCTGCTGTGGGAACTGCTGGACGTTGAGCACAATGCCGGCATGCGCCTGACGGACAGCTTCGCCATGCTGCCCACTGCTGCCGTCAGCGGCTGGTATTTCAGCCACCCGGATGCGCGCTATTTCGGTGTCGCCAAAATCAGTGAAGATCAGGTGGAAAGCTATGCCCATCGCAAGGGGATGAGCATGGAGGAAGCCGAACGCTGGCTCGCGCCCAACCTGGGTTATGAGCCGGAACAGGGCTAAAGCCTGCCGGGGCGCCCCTCTGGCGCCCCGCTCTATTTCCCGCCACACCATTCGATGTCGCGTTACAACACCTTCTTAGCCGCCACTTAGGCCAAAGGTCGCGATACTTAGCCCTAAGTCGATACTCTCCGGGTATGAAATCGCCCCCTCAGGCTTTATAATTTGTAGCCGATTTACAAGCGCCAGGCTCTATCTGGACAGCGCAGGGTGATTATCCATCGCCCGAACGAGCCCTTGGCAATCCAGCCATAAATCATTTCGGGGAAAAACATGCCTACAAAATCAAAAATCATCTATACCCTTACTGATGAAGCACCGGCACTCGCGACCGCGTCGCTGCTGCCGATCGTTCGTACCTTCGCTTCCTCAGCCGATATTGAAGTTGATCTGAGCGACATCTCTCTGGCTGGCCGTATCCTGGCTGCCTTCCCCGAGCGCCTGACTGAAGAACAGCGCGTTGAAGACGGTCTGGCTGCTCTGGGTGAGCTGACCAAGGACCCGCACGCCAACATCATCAAGCTGCCGAACATCAGTGCTTCTGTTCCCCAGCTGCGTGCCGCCATCAAGGAACTCCAGGGTCAGGGATACGATGTTCCCGAATACGTAGAAAACCCGAAAACCGAAGAAGAGAAAGACGCCAACGCCCGTTACGCCAAGATTCTGGGCAGTGCGGTAAACCCGGTTCTGCGTCAGGGCAACTCTGACCGTCGTGCGCCGGCGGCCGTTAAAGCCTTTGCGCGCAAGTACCCGCACTCCATGGGCGAATGGAGCAAGTCTTCCCGCTCCCACGCCGACTACATGCGCGGCGGTGACTTCTTCTCCAGCGAACAGTCCATCACCATGCCGGAAGCCGGCAAGGTTCGCATCGAGTTCACCCCCAAGGGCGGCCAGACTGAAGTCAAGAAGGAGCTGGACCTTGAGAAAGGTGAAGTTCTGGACAGCATGTTCATGAGCGCCAAGGCGCTGGACGCCTTCTTCGAAGACACGCTGCAGGATTGTAAAGAAGCCGGCGTCATGTGGTCTCTGCACGTGAAAGCGACCATGATGAAGGTCTCTCACCCGATCGTTTTCGGTCACGCTGTACGCGTCTTCTACCGCGAAGTATTCGAGAAGTACGGCGAGCTGTTCGACGAGCTGGGTGTTAACCCGAACAACGGCATGAGCAGCGTCTACGAGAAGATCAAGACTCTGCCGCAGTCCAAGCAGGACGAGATCGAAGAAGCGATCCACGCTTGCTACGAGCACCGCCCGGAAATGGCGATGGTCGACTCCGTCAAAGGCATCACCAACCTGCACGTACCCAGCGATGTAATCGTGGATGCGTCCATGCCGGCCATGATCCGCAACTCCGGCAAAATGTGGGGCCGCGACGGCAAGACCAAGGACACCAAGGCCGTTATGCCTGAGTCCACCTATGCCCGTATCTACCAGGAGATGATCAACTTCTGTAAGACCAACGGCGCCTTCGACCCGACCACCATGGGCAGCGTACCGAACGTTGGCCTGATGGCCATGAAAGCTGAAGAGTACGGTTCTCACGACAAGACCTACGAAATTCAGCAGGACGGCACCATGCGTGTTGTTGATGCCAACGGCAACGTTCTGATGCAGCACGACGTTGAGAAAGGCGACATCTGGCGCGCATGCCAGACCAAAGACGCGGCTATCCGCGACTGGGTCAAGCTGGCCGTTACCCGCTCTCGCCAGTCCAACACTCCGGCCGTTTTCTGGCTGGATCAGGAGCGTGCGCACGACCTGGAGCTGACCAAGAAGGTCGAAGAGTACCTCAAGGAGCACGACACCGAAGGTCTGGACATCCGCATCATGTCCTACAACGAAGCGATTCGCTTCTCCATGGAGCGCATGATCCGTGGTCAGGACACCATCTCCGTGACCGGTAACGTACTGCGTGACTACCTGACCGACCTGTTCCCGATCATGGAACTGGGTACCTCTGCCAAGATGCTGTCCATCGTTCCGATGCTGGCCGGCGGCGGCATGTACGAAACCGGTGCCGGTGGTTCTGCGCCCAAGCACGTACAGCAGGTTGAGCAGGAAAACCACCTGCGCTGGGACTCACTGGGTGAATTCCTGGCGCTGGGCGTTTCTCTGGACGAGCTGGGCATCAAGGAAGGCAACGCACGTGCTCAGGTGCTGGCTCAGGCTCTGGACAAGGCAACCGAACGTCTGCTGGAAAACGGCAAGTCTCCGTCCCGCAAGGTTGGCGAGCTGGACAACCGTGGCAGCCACTTCTACCTGGCCATGTACTGGGCACAGGAAGTTGCTGCACAGACCGAAGATGCCGAGCTGGCTGCCGAGTTCAAGCCGCTGGCTGACGCTCTGACCCAGAACGAGCAGGCCATCGTTGATGAACTGAACGCGGTTCAGGGCAAGCCGGCCGAGCTGGATGGCTACTACCACGCCAACCTGGACACCATCTTCAAGGTGATGTGCCCGAGCGCAACCTTCAACAAGATTCTGGATGACTTCAAGAAGTAATCCACTTCCCTTGTGATGGTATTAAAAAACCCGGGCATCGCCCGGGTTTTTTTGTTTAGCCTGCCCTGGCTTTTGCCTGCCCTCTCAATGTCAGCATGCCACCCAGCACAACCAGCGCCATCCCGCCCAGGGTCAGCCAGCCAAGCGACTCATCCCAGATCAGCCAGCCCGCCAGCGCCGCAAAGGGAATGGATGCATAGGTGAAGGGCCCCAATACACCCGCCCCTGCCAGACCATAGGCACGGCTCAATAACAGCTGCGCCAGCGTTGAAGCCGCTGCAAGTGCCAGCAGCCACAGCCAGTCAGTCGCACCCGGCATGACCCAACTGTTCCAGGCCGGTATGGCCGCAAAGAGCGACCCGAAGAGCGCAAAATAGAACACGATCTGCTGAGGTGATTCAGTGGAACGCATGGCACGAATACACACCTTGGCCGTAGCCCCCAGTGCCGCCCCCACCAGCGCCACCACAACGGCCAGACTGAATGACGCCGTGCCGGGCTGCAGAATCAGCATCACGCCCATGAAACCGACCAGAATGGCCCAGCGCACTGCCGCATTGATCCGCTCCTGCAGCCAGAAAAAGGCGATGATCGGGACGAAAAACGGCGATGTCTGCTTCAACAACGCCGCCTGCGCCAGCGTCAGGTTTGCCCAGGCGTAGTAGAGGCAGGACATGGCCGTCACACCGACCAGTGCACGCAGCAGGTGCAGATGCAGGCGTTGTGTGGGCAATCCGCGTCGCCCCTTCCGAATCATCCAGGGCAGCATCCAGAGAAGGCCAAGACTGTTGCGCAGAAACACCAGCACTTCGGTGGGCAAATGATCACTGAGTTGGCGAATAATGATGCCGCTGGCTACCAGTGCCCATTCGGACAACAGTATCAACAGCGCTCCCTGCACCAGAGGAGTGGTCATCACATCTGATTCTCCACAAACAAAAAGGCCACCCGCAGGTGGCCCCAGACAAGGTGACGCCGATTATACGTCAATACGCTGCAATGTATCCGGCAGTGATTCGGCTGTCTTGGCATTGGTCACGACCGCGATGCTGGCCATTTCCGGCTTCAGATAGGTTTTTGCAACACGCTTGAGGTCATCCAGCGTGACCGACAGGATCTGCTGTCGGAACGCACGGCGTACGTCCGGTGTACGCCCGAACAGCGAGCTGTGATAGGTGGACTTGGCTTCGCCAGCCGGAGATCCCGGCTTGTCCATCGAGCTGATGACTCCGAGGATAGCTTCCTGCAGGCGCTGCTCCTCGTTCTCGCAATCGAGCAGCCAGTCAACCGACTTCACAAAGTCAGACAGGGTTCCTTCGACCCGCGGGTCACGATAGGAGAAGAAGCGGAACACGCCATCGCCATTATCCTGACCGGCCCCGGCACCGTAGGCGCCCCCCTGCTCCCGGATGGCACGGTGGAGATATCCATTACGCAGGAAATCACCCAGTACCGTCAGCGCGGCGGCATCCGGATGCGAGGTGGTCACGGTCGGGAAGGCCGTGGCACAGAAATTCACCTGAGTATTGGTCAGCCACAACTGCCCGACAGACTGACGGGTTCTGGGAAGCGCCAGCGGTGCAAAATCAGCCGATTCAGGCATTGACCAGTACTGTTCTACCTGTGACAGAACGGCCGCCTCATGATCTTCCTCCGCGACCAGCAGGAAACGCCGCGGAGCCGCTTTCATGCGCTCATGCAGCGCCGCCAGCTCATGCCCCAGCGCCTTGAGCGCTTCTTCAGACTGAATGCGCTTGTCCAGCGCCTTGGCCCGACGCACGCCTTCAAGGCCTCGGGTACGATGGCTGAAGCTGGCAACCGGCGCCAGATTGGCACTGGCCGCCATCATGGCCAGCGCATGTCCGGAGCCGGTAATCCCCTGCTCACGCCGTGCACGCTGCTGAGCGACAATCTCACGGATACGGCCGGTTTCATCAAAACGCGCCTGCTCCATGGTTTCAGCCATCAGCGAGGTCAGCTTTTCGCTGTTCACACTCAACGCCTTGCCGGACATCACCAGGTAGCCGGAGACGGACTGTTCATCATCAATTTGACCACGCAGGCTGGTGTAGGCGTGCAGACCGCCGGTCACCTGGCTTTGATAAGCCTGGTTGGCACGGTAATCACGTTCACCACAGCCCAGCTCGGTCAGACAGTAGGTATAGAGCGGCAACAGGGCCTGTTCGGATTCATCCAGATCCGGCAGGTCCACAATGACCTGCTGATACACCAGCCCGTTGGTGCCCGCGTTGAACAGCGTTGTATTAGCGGGCCCCGAGGCCAGCTCGGTTGCGGTCGGCAGATTCAGCTCCGCCGGTACATCCTCCAGCGTGACACAGGGCAGCACACTGTCATCATCGATCTGGGCCTGACGGGCTTCCAGAGCCGCCGCACGGTCAATAATTGCCTGCTTCTCGGTATCAGTGAGGCCGGACTTGATCTGAGCCAGACGGGCCGCCTCCGCAGCTTCGCGGCGGTCCGCCATCTCGGCATCCGGACGCAATGTCAGGCGTACGCGATGCGGGTTGTCGAGCAGCCAGCGGCGAATCAGGCCCGGAATGAAGTTTTCGTCCTTGATCAGCTCACGCAGTTTCTCCAGTGCCGGGTCAATGTCCAACACGCCAACCGGGTTGCCACGGTGAATGGCAGCCGGCATGGAAGCAAGGATCAACTGCAGCCCGAAGGGATAGCCATCACCCGTGATCTCACGCTGCGCCAGCTCCAGCTGGTGCAACTGGGCCTCAACCATCTCCATCGGCACGCCCTCCCGGGCCACCTGCTCAAGCGTGTCCAGCACCAGTGTTTCGAAGGCCGCCGCGTGTTCGGGCTCACTGCCCTCCAGCCCGCACAGGAAGCTCATCTCGCGGTTGGAATCTTCCAGCCCGCACAGAGGCGATGGTGCACTGCCCAGATCGGTTGATTCCAGTGCTGCACGCAGGGGCGAGCTGGAGTTGTCCAGCAGCACGCGCGTCAACAGATGAGCCTGCATCAATTCGTCCAGATCGATAGAGCGCGGCAGCAACCAGCCCATTACATGGTGGGTGGACTGGCTGATATCGTCCTGCGTGAGGGCATAGGCCTCTTCCACACGGACCGGCGCGAAGTAGCGCTTCTCGTCCTCGACGGCAATCTGCTCGTCACGGCGCTCGAAACGCGCCAGCGCATTTTCTTCAAAGCGTCGATGCAGCTCTTCGACCGGAATGTCACCAAAGGTCATGAAGACCGCATTGCTGGGGTGGTAGTGACTGCGATAGAACTCGCACAGATCCTCATAGGTCAGATCCGGAATGCAGTCAGGATCACCGCCACTGTTGTGGTGGTACGTCGTGGTCGGGAACAGGTACTTGGTCAGGGTTTGCCAGAGGGTGGCCACCGGCGAACTCATTGCCCCTTTCATCTCGTTGTAGACCACGCCCTTGTACACCAGATCCGACTCGGGGTTATCCGCTTCGGCAAATTCAACCCGATGCCCTTCCTGTGCAAAATCCAGAGGATCAAGACGCGAGAAAAAGGCCGCATCCAGATACACGTCCAGCAGGTTGAAATAGTCTTTGCGGTTCTGGCTTGCAAAGGGGTAGGCCGTCCAGTCGCTGCTGGTAAAGGCGTTCATGAAGGTATTCAGCGAGCGGCGGGTCATCATGAAAAACGGATCCCGCACAGGGTAACGCTCACTGCCACACAGTGCAGTGTGCTCCAGGATGTGTGCGATACCGCGTGAGTCTTCGGGCACGGTACGGAAGGCAACCAGAAACACGTTTTCATCATGGTCGGTTGCGATGTGGTAATGACGGGCACCGGTTGCCTTGTGCTCGAACTCGGCCACTTCCACGTTCAGGGCATCAATCTGTGTATTGCCGAGAAAATGAAATGCGGGATGACAATTGTCTTGTTGCATGAAAGGCCTATCCACTTTAACGAATTCTCTGGGTTTTACTGCATTGTAACCATTACCGATCATCATTGCAGTGCACTTGCCGGGCAGCACTTGCCACGCCCTGAATCTTTTTTGTGCGGCGCACAAAAAAGTGCTTGACTGGCCAAATTCTGTTCACTAGAGTGACGTTATGTTGCATTGCACAAAACAGCAATGGCAGTTAATCACAATGAGAGGTGATGAAGATGTACGACAAAATGAAAGAATCCATGCAGCCGATGGTCGATATGGCCGAAATCAACAAGAAGACCACTGAGAAGCTGATTGCTCTGCAGTCCTCTTACGTGTCTGACTTCGTCAACGCCAGCCTGACACAGATGAAAACTCTGTCCGAGGTTCGCGAACCCAAGGCGGCTCTGGAACTCCAGGTCAAGTACCTGAAAGAGATCGAAGCCAAGCTGACCGACGTTGCCGAGAAGGAAATGGCTGCTCTGGTAGAAGCCAAGGAACAGCTGACCGGCCTGGTTGAAAAAAGCGTTGCCGAAATGGGCGACATGAAAGACCTCAAGGACATGCCGTTCATGGCTGAGCTTGAGAAGTTCATGAAGCCGATGGACATCACTGCCAAGAAATAATGGATCGGGTGGCGTTTGCCACCCCTCCACTTTCGGCACCCGATCTGCTGCAGCGCAGCAACCGACAGGGAACGTTCACATTCGCATCAATAGTTTCAAGGTGACAAGCATGTACGACGTATTCAAGGAAATGCAGGAAAAAATGAAGCCGGTCACCCAGCTGACCGAAGCCAACCAGAAAGCGGTCGAGACCATTTTCGCACTGCAGTCTGAGTATTTCACCAACTGCCTGAACGCTGGCCTGGCTCAGGTTAAGGCGCTGGCTGAGGTCAAGGAACCCAAGGAAGCGATTCAGCTGCAGATGAGCTACCTGAAAGATCAGGAAGCCAAATGGACTGAAGTAGCCGAGAAAGAGCTGGCTGCTCTGACTGAAGTACGCGAACAGATGTCTGCGCTGGTTGAAGACAGCCTGATGTCTCTGGGTGATGCCCCCTACTTCGACCCCAAACAGTTTGAAATGCCTGCCATGGACATGTCAGCTTTCGATCTGAGCAAGTTCATGCCGAACGTGGATACCACTGCTGCACAGCCGAAGAAACCGGCTGCCAGCAAGCCGGCCGCCCGCAAGGCGAGCTCGGCATCTGCATCTGCCTCTTGATACCTGCTGACTGCAGGTTGATCTGAATGACCGCCTTCGGGCGGTCTTTCTTATTCAGGCCTCAGTTACTGAGCCAGCTTCGGCAGGCGCCCCTTGAGCCCCATCGCAAACGCCATGACCTGATTACGTGCCGGTGGCAAGTGCCCGGCAATGCCCAGCCCCGCATTACGCAGCAGCTTCAATGGCGCAAAATCGTTGCTGAACACACGGTAGAAGCCATCCATCACCTGCATCATCAGCAGGTTGTGCTGGCGACGCTGCTTTTCGTAGCCCCGCAATACCGCCAATTCACCCGGTGAACGCCCTTCAGCGTGCGCCTGCAAAACCGTTTCGGCCAGCGCTGCCGCATCCAAAAGCCCGATATTAACGCCCTGACCGGCCAACGGGTGAATCATGTGCGCGGCATCCCCTGCCAGCGCCAGACCTTCCATCACATACTGCTGAGCATGCTGACGGCGCAGGGCGAAGCTGCCCCGCCCCTGAAGTTCGGTCAGCTGGCCCAGCTCTGTCGGAAAGGTCTGATGCATCTGGTCAAGAAAACGATCATCCGGCAGGGCCAGCAGGCGTTTGACCTCATTCGGGGTGTTATACCAGACCATAGAGGCGTTATGGCCACTCAACGGAAGAAACGCCAGTGGTCCGGTGGGTGTGAATTGCTGCCAGGTAATATCCTGCTGCGGGTAGGCCGTGGATACACCGGCGACCAGTGCGTGCTGGTCATAGTCCCACTGGGTCACGCCTATGCCTGCCGCCTGACGCACTTGAGAGTCACCGCCATCCGCCGCCACAACGAGTCGACCGACCACTTGTTCGCCCGACTCCAGCTCAACCAGCGTGGCGCCCGGTGAATAATCAATTCGGGCGGTTTTCGCCGGGGTAATGAGATCGATATTATCAAAGGCTTTCAGCCGCTCCAGCAGTGCCAACTGGATAATGCGGTTCTCGACGATATGCCCCAGGTGATCATGGCCGATGGCAGTGGCATCAAACTCGGTTGCGGCGCGCCTGGCGTCCTGCTCCCAGACCTTCATGCGTCGATAGGGGCAGCTGCGCCGGGTCTGAATGCCCTCCCAGGCACCCAGGTTCTGCAGAAAACGCTCGGATGCAACGCTCAGGGCCGAGACCCTGAGATCATGCGGCTGCTCTGGCGAAAACGCCGGGGGAAGGCTGCGCTCAAGTACGGCAACGGAGAGCCCGCTGTCACCCAGGGCACAGGCCAGTGAGGACCCGACCATACCACCGCCCACTATCAGAACATCGTAACGCGTTTTCATGCTGGCGCTCCTTAAAACCGATGATGCTGCCAATTTCGCGCCAGTATACCCGATGGGTTTCATCACGGCTTGCGCGAGGTCAGAAACGGAACGAAAAAGCCCCGCAAGTGCGGGGCTTTTGGCAGGGAAGCCGACTGACTCAGAGTTCGGTCACGCCGCCCATGTAAGGCTGCAGTGCTTCGGGGATACGCACCTTGCCGTCTGCCGTCTGATAGTTTTCAAGCACGGCTACCAGCGCACGCCCTACCGCCAGGCCAGAGCCGTTCAGGGTATGCAGCAGCTCAGGCTTGCCGGTCTCCGGGTTACGCCAGCGGGCCTTCATCCGGCGCGCCTGGAAGTCACCCATATTGGAGCAGGATGAGATCTCGCGGTATTTGCCCTGACCCGGCAGCCAGACTTCAATGTCGTAGGTCTTGGCGGCGCTGAAGCCCAGGTCACCACCGCAGAGAATTACCACGCGGTAAGGCAGTTCAAGCTTCTGCAGAATTGCCTCGGCGTGGCGGGTCAGTGCTTCCAGTGCATCCCAGGACTTGGTCGGCTCGACCACCTGAACCAGCTCAACCTTGTCGAACTGGTGCTGACGAATCATGCCGCGAGTATCACGGCCGGATGCGCCCGCCTCGGAACGGAAACACGGCGTATGACAGGTGTATTGCAGGGGCAGGCTGGCCGCATCGACGATTTCGTCACGCACCGTATTGGTCACCGGCACTTCGGAGGTCGGGATCAGATAGTAGTCACGCTCCCCGAACGGAATGCGAAACAGATCCTCTTCAAACTTGGGCAGCTGACCGGTGCCCTGCAGCGAGTCCGCGTTCACCATGTAGGGAACGTAGATCTCTTCGTAACCGTGCTCGCTGATATGGGTATCCAGCATCATCTGCGTCAGCGCGCGATGCAGACGTGCCACCTTTCCCTTCATGACGGCAAAACGGGAACCGGTCAGCTTGGCAGCCGTTTCAAAATCCAGTTCACCGTTCTTTTCACCCAGAGCAACATGGTCCAGCGGCTCGAAATCAAATTCTTTCGGTGTACCCCAGGTACGCACTTCGACGTTGTCGTCTTCGTCGTCACCTTCCGGCACGGATTCGTGAGGAATGTTGGGCACACCCAGCAGCAGGTCATCCAGCTGTGCCTGGACCGCGTTCAGGCGCTCCTTGGCCGCATCCAGCTGGTCACCCAGATTTTGCACTTCGGCCAGCAGCGGCTGAATATCTTCGCCGGCCGCCTTGGCCTTGCCGATACTTTTCGATCGGGTGTTACGCTCGTTCTGCAGGGTCTCGGTTTCGGTCTGAATAACCTTGCGCTGATTATCCAGCTCGACAAACTGCTCCACCGGAAACGCGTAGCCCTTCTTCTTCAGCAGATTGGCCACCTCTTCCGGGTTGGCACGTACAAATTTGGGATCCAGCATGAGATCAAACTTACCTTGTTGTCAGAACAAACGGGTCAACCACAATCCGGCACCAAGTGCCGCGATGCACAATAAAACACTCAATGATATATAAATCAGCGCCGACATGACATGCCCTTCACCGATCATGGCCACGGTTTCCAGCGAAAACGTGGAAAAGGTCGTGAAGGCCCCAAGGAACCCTACCATGATGAGCGGACGCAGCTCCGGTGACAGGCGGGCCTTTTCCAGTACCAGCACGAACATGACGCCCATCAGGAAAGAGCCGAGCACATTGACGGTCAGCGTGCCCAGCGGAAGCGGATGCTCAGCGTTGTTAAGCCAGCCACTGACCCAGTAGCGCCCCAGTGCGCCCAGGGCGCCTCCCAGTGCAACCGCCAACAGATGCATCATCTCCGACTCCTGTAACGCTGTTTGGGGCTGTTCTGGTCCTGTTGCCTCAGCCGCTGCAGCTTTTCACGGATCTTGATTTCCAGTCCGCGGGGCTCCGGCTCATACCAGCGCCGATCCGCGATGGCTTCCGGCAGATAGTTTTCACCGGCAGCGTAGGCATCCGGCTCGTCATGCGCATAGCGGTACTCCGCGCCGTAACCCAGGTCTTTCATCAGACTGGTCGGCGCATTGCGCAGGTGCTCAGGCACGGGGTGAGAACCTTCCTTGCGAACGTCCGCAAGGCACTGGTTAAAGGCCCGGTACAGGGCATTACTTTTGGGGGCGCAGGCACAGTAGACCGCCGCCTGAGCAATGGCGCGCTCTCCTTCGGCCGGGCCGACCCGCTCGAACGCATCCCAGGCCGACAGTGCCACCTGCATGGCACGCGGATCGGCATTGCCGATATCCTCTGAAGCGATGGCCACCAGTCGGCGTGCCACATACAGCGGGTCCGCGCCGCCATCGAGCATGCGGCAATACCAGTACAACGCGCCGTCAGGCGACGAGCCGCGCACCGATTTATGGAACGCCGAGATCATGTCATAGAAGTGGTCACCGCCCTTGTCGAAACGACGACCACCGGCCTGCAACACTTCTTTCAGCACCTCTGGCGTGACCTGACGCGAACCATCCGGCTGCTCCTGGGCCAGATCACTGGCGATCTCCAGCAGATTCAGCGCCGTACGGGCATCGCCATCGGCAGCCAGCGCCAGCTGTTCACGCATGTCCAGAGGGATCTGCAAGGGCTGTGCACCCAGCCCCTGCTGCGCATCTTCCAGTGCCTGCTCAATCACCTGCAGCAGCTCTTCCTGAGTGAGGGAGCGCAGCAGATATACACGGGCACGGGAGAGCAGCGCGTTATTCAGTTCAAACGAGGGGTTTTCAGTGGTAGCACCAATGAAAATGACAGTGCCATCTTCCACGTAGGGCAGAAAGGCATCCTGCTGCGATTTGTTGAAACGGTGCACTTCATCCACGAACAGAATGGTCTTGCGCCCGCTCTGCGCTTTCACCTGCCGCGCCTCATCCACGGCCTGACGAATCTCTTTTACGCCGGCAAGGACAGCCGACACTGTCATGAAGTGCGCGTCAACCTGATGGGCCACCAGTTGCGCCAGCGTGGTCTTGCCCACCCCCGGCGGCCCCCACAGGATCATCGAGTGGATAGCTCCCTGCTCCAGCGCCTGGCGCAGTGGCTTGCCGGGGGCCAGCAGATGGCTTTGGCCGATGTAACGCTCCAGCTGTGTGGGGCGCATGCGCGCCGCCAGCGGCTGGTAGCCCCGTCCCGGTTGATCAAACAGGTCCTGCATCAGAACCCCTGATCCAGAATGACATCCACCCCTTCAGGCGGAACGAAATCAAACACGCCATCGGGCAGTTCCGGATCATACTCCAGCCCGTCCAGCACCAGCATGCTGCGCTGACCCAGACTGTCCTGCATGGACAGCTCGGTAATACGTCCCTGCTCGAAAAGAAGGCGAATACGGGTAAAGGTGCTGTTTTCCGGCTCACGCGGGACCAGCTCAAACAGGGCAACACCGGAGGCGTCTTCGTCGATCTTGCTGATGGCAAAATCCTTGCCCAGAGTCTGAATCTGCCCATTCAGAATCATGGCAGGGGCACTGTTACCCTGCTGGTCAGCCGGTTTTCGGGTGACCTGCTCCAGGTCGGGGTCGTACACCCAGATATACTGACCATCACTGATAATCTGCTGCTCAAACGGCGTTTCGGTCACCCAGCGAAAACGGTTGGGCCGCTGCACCACGAAGTGCCCATTGGACTCTTCGGCACGGTTACCGCCTTCATTGAGCGAAAACTGCACAAAATCAGCCTGCGCAGACTCATGCCCGGACAGCAGCATCTCCAGCTCCTCAACCGGGCCTGCTTGCAGCGAGAGCGGCAACATGAGCGCACAGGCGCTGATCAGTTTCTTCAACATCATCATCAATCCCTCGGGGGTGGCGGTGCCAGCACTTCGCGCTGGCCATTACTGCCCGCTTCGGAGACAACACCGGCCGCTTCCATCGATTCGATCATGCGCGCCGCTCGGTTATAGCCGATCTTGAGTTTGCGCTGAACGCTGGAGATGGACGCCTTGCGTGATTCGGTCACAAAGGCCACGGCTTCGTCGTAGAGCGGGTCCTGTTCGTCATCAAACAGATTACCGGCAGTGCCGGCATCACTGCCGCCATCGGACAGAATTTCTTCGATATAGTTCGGGGTGCCCAACAGCTTCCACTGTTCGACCACGCGGTGCACCTCATCATCGCTGACAAAGGCACCATGCACGCGGTTGGGAATGCTGGTGCCGGCCGGCACATAGAGCATGTCGCCGTAACCCAGCAGGCTCTCCGCGCCGCCCTGATCCAGAATGGTGCGGGAATCGATCTTGGACGAGACCTGGAACGCGATTCGGGTCGGAATATTGGCCTTTATCAGGCCCGTAATCACGTCCACGGACGGGCGCTGGGTAGCCAGAATCAGGTGGATGCCGGCCGCACGCGCCTTCTGGGCTATGCGCGCGATCAGTTCTTCAACCTTTTTGCCCACCATCATCATCATGTCAGCGAACTCGTCGATCACCACCACGATGTAGGGCAGGGCTTCCAGAGCCGGTGCCGGCTCGCCCTCGGGGTAGCCGTGCTCCTCCGGCTTCCAGAGCGGGTCGGGGATCGGCTCTCCCCTCTCCTGAGCGGCCACCACCTTGTCGTTAAAGCCACTGATATTGCGTACGCCCATCTTGGCCATCAGCCGGTAGCGACGCTCCATCTCGGCCACACACCAGCGCAGGCCACCCGCGGCCTCTTTCATATCGGTGATCACGGGTGTCAGCAGGTGCGGGATCCCCTCATAAATGGAGAGTTCCAGCATTTTCGGGTCTACCAGTATCAGGCGCACCTCTTCCGGCGTTGCCTTCAACAGCAGGCTCAGCAGCATGGCGTTGACGCCCACGGACTTACCGGAGCCGGTGGTACCCGCTACCAGCAGGTGCGGCATCTTGGCCAGGTTGGCCACGACCGGATTGCCCGCTATATCGTTACCCAAGGCCAAAGTGAGCCGCGAGGACGCTTCCAGATAGGGCTTCGCATTGAGCACCTCACTGAGCTGAACGGTCTGGCGTACTTCGTTGGGAATTTCCACCCCAACGACCGATTTGCCAGGGATGACCTCAACCACGCGCACGCTGGTGACGGCCATGGAGCGCGCCAGATCCCGCGAGAGGTTGGAAATCTTGCTCGCTTTCACACCGGGCGCCGGCTGCAGCTCAAAGCGGGTGATGACCGGACCCGGGTTGACCTCAACCACCTCGGCCTTGACGCCGAAATCGTTCAGTTTGACTTCCAGCAGGCGTGACATCTGCTCAAGATCGTCCTCACTGTACCCCGGCTCCTGCTGCAGTGAAGGCGGGTCCAGCAACTCAAGTGACGGCAGCTTGGGCAACTGCTGGCGCTTATGCGTCGGTTCAGGCTCATTCTCCTCTGCCAGCGGCTGATGCGTCTGGGACAGCGGCACGATCTTGAGGCTCTTGCGTGCCTCAGGTGTCAGTGGAGGCTCATCACTCGATGCCTGCTTTTCGAATTTGACCTCAGGGCGGGGCCTTTCAGCCTCAACCGTGCCGGAGGCAGCAGTTTCAGACGCCTCGGCCAGCGCCTGATCAAACCGCTCGGCCTCTGCCGGGGCTGACGCAACGTCAAAGCTGACCGGCTGATCACTGTCTGTGACCGGTGTATCGCTGAGGGTCGGCTCCCGTTTGGTGAACAGTTCCGGTTCAGGCTCATCCACCGGGGCGTCCTGCCAGGTGTCCGTTGCCGGTTCGGTCTGCACGCGTGGAGTTCGCTGAACCCGCTCGGTCAAGGCCTCATAGCCCTTGAGAATACCGGCACCAATCCGCTCCAGCGCATCGCGCCAGGAGACTTCAAGGAACAGCGTCAGCCCCAGCAGCAGAGTGGTCCAGAGCAGCACACTGCTGCCCGCCACACTGAACCAGCTGACGCTCCAGTCGGACAGCGCCTCCCCTACCAGGCCACCCACGGTAAAGGGATAGTGCAGGCCTTCGTTCGACAGATGAATGGAGGCCAGTGCACACAGGCTGAACAATGTCAGCACGGCCCCGAGCGTACGCAGCATGGCGAAGGGCACACCGTCCAGCAATCCCACCTGGCAGCGGCGAATAAAGCGCCAGATCGGGACCACCAGAAAGGGCGGCAACAGGTATGCACCGATGCCCAGTGCCGAAATGGCACCATCTGCCAGCCAGGCGCCGGCAGCACCGGTAAAATTCTGAATATCGGGCTGATAGGCCAGATGAGACCAGCCCGGATCCCTCGGGTCATAGCCCAGCAACGCCAGCAACAGAAACAGGTTGGCGCCCACAAGTACAATCAACGAGCCTTCTCTGGCGATGTTCATCAACTGATCAGCCAGTGGAGCGGCTTTGGGGGGGCGTTTCTCACTCAATACGACAATCCTTACACTTGACGATGCTCAACCGTAAAAAATACCACATTAGTGGGCAGGACAACGAGTTCCAACGTAGAACGGCTGCGTTGGACAATCGAGTTGTTCAGGTTTAGAGTCACCTGCATTCAGTTTACCTGACACTATAATTGTCTCAGCTTACGATCATCTTAATCTGGATACCCGACATTCATGAGCGAAGTACAACACCATCGTTTGATCATTCTGGGCTCCGGTCCTGCCGGCTACACCGCGGCTGTTTATGCCGCTCGTGCCAACCTCGAACCGGTTGTCATCACCGGCATGCAGGCTGGTGGCCAGCTTACAACCACGACTGACGTGGACAACTGGCCGGGTGACGCCGACGGCGTTCAGGGTCCGGAACTGATGCAACGCATGCAGGCTCATGCCGAACGCTTCAATACCAATATCATCTTTGACCATATCCACACGACCGAGCTGCAGCAGCGCCCCTTCCGCCTCAAGGGTGATATGGGCGAGTACACCTGCGACGCGCTGATCATCGCGACCGGTGCATCGGCTCAGTACCTGGGCCTCGAATCCGAAGAAGCCTTTATGGGCAAGGGCGTCAGTGCCTGTGCGACCTGCGACGGTTTCTTCTATCGTGGCCAGAAGGTTGCTGTTGTCGGTGGTGGCAACACGGCGGTTGAAGAGGCGCTCTACCTGTCCAACATCGCTGAAGAGGTTACCCTCATTCACCGCCGTGACAGCCTGCGTGCCGAGAAGATCCTGCAGGACAAGATCCTTGATCGTGCCGAGAACGGCAACATCAACATCCTGTGGAACCACCAGCTGGATGAGGTACTGGGTGACGACTCAGGGGTCACCGGCCTGCGTCTGCGCAGCACTCAGGATGACAGCACTCAGGAACTTGCGGTTGCGGGCGTGTTCATTGCCATTGGCCACAAGCCCAACACCGACCTGTTCAAGGGCCAGCTGGACATGACTGACGGCTACCTGAAGATTCAGTCCGGTCTTGAAGGCAATGCCACTCAAACCAGTATCAAAGGCGTGTTTGCCGCAGGCGATGTCTGCGACCACATCTACCGCCAGGCCATCACCTCGGCCGGCTTTGGCTGTATGGCGGCGCTGGATGCTGAAAAATATCTGGATGACCTCGATAGCTGATGATTCCATGGCTGGCTGACGACAGCCACGACTTCCCCCCGCTCGAGCAGGCTCTGGATGAGCCCAACGGCCTGCTTGCAGCCGGCGGGGACCTGTCACTGGAGCGCCTCATCAAGGCGTATCGCAGCGGCATCTTTCCTTGGTACAACCCGGGCGAACCCATCCTCTGGTGGAGCCCTGATCCACGCTGCGTGCTCTGGCCGGAAGATCTCCATATCTCCCGCAGTCTGCGCAAACGGCTGCGCAAGCAGGACTACCGTGTCACCTTTGACACCGCGTTTCACCGCGTCATTTCGGCCTGTGCTTCCCCTCGCCCCAACCAGGATGGTACCTGGATCAGTAACGATATCTTCTGCGCCTACCTGAACCTGCATCATCAGGGGTATGCACACTCTGTTGAGGTCTGGATTGATGACGAGCTGGTCGGCGGACTCTACGGCCTGGCACTGGGAAAGATGTTCTTTGGAGAATCCATGTTCTCGCGCCAGCGTGACTGCTCCAAAATTGCCTTTGCCTGGCTGACCCGACAGCTGCAATACTGGGGATATGAGCTGATCGACTGCCAGGTGTACAACAACCATCTGGCCAGTCTTGGGGCTACCGAGATAGCCCGCCCTGATTTCATATCAGAGCTGAACCGGCTTTGCCGTCAGGCCAACGCGCATGACTGGCGGTTTGATATCGATCCTGAGGTGTTTAACGGAGAACGGCATGAGTAGCCTGCGAACACTCAAGTTCTATGCCACCCCCGTCCATGACTGCAGTTATCTGCCGGATATGCAGGCACGCACACTGTTCGTCGATCCGCGTGCCAACGTCAGCAAACATCTGTACAGCCAACTCTCCGACCTTGGCTTCCGTCGCAGCGGCAGTCACATCTACCGCCCCCACTGCGAGCATTGTCAGGCCTGTATCTCGGTCCGTATCCCCGTCGATGCGTTCAAGCCCTCCAAGACCCAAAAGCGTATCGAGAACCGCAACCGCGACCTGCTGGTTCGCTCTGTCCCCTGCCAGCTAACGGCCGAGTACTACGCCCTGTACGAGCGCTATATCTGCCAGCGCCACAAGGACGGCGACATGTACCCGCCGACGCCGGAGCAGTTCGTCAATTTTCTGATTGAAGGCAGTCAGGACAGCTGCTTTTATGAGTTTCGTGCTCCGGACGGTCAACTGGTGGCTATTTCGGTGTGCGACCGGCTTGAGCAGGGCCTGTCGGCTCTGTATACCTTTTTTGACCCCGACCTTGACCGCAGAAGCCTGGGTGTCAACGCCGTCCTCTGGCTGATCCGGGAAGCACAACACGCCAACCTGCCCTACCTGTATCTGGGATACTGGGTCAGAAATTGCCGCAAAATGAATTACAAGACCGCCTACCGCCCGCTTGAAATGCTGCTGGACGGGGAATGGCAGCGCATGCACAGCGCCCCTGGGCACGATTAGATTTTGAATTCAGCGCCGGAATCAGGCAAAATATTGCGCTTTCCAACAGGCAACCAAGCCTTAAAGGTAGGTAGTGAATGGCTAAAGAAGATTCTTTTGAGATGGAAGGGACGGTCATCGATACCCTCCCGAACACCATGTTCCGTGTCGAGCTGGAAAACGGCCACGTCGTAACCGCTCATATCTCCGGTAAAATGCGCAAAAACTACATCCGCATTCTGACTGGTGACAAGGTCAAGGTTGAGTTGACGCCTTACGACCTGAGCAAAGGCCGTATCGTATACCGCGCCCGCTAATCAACCGGCGCGGCACCGGACGGATGGCAGCCCTCAGGCTGCCACCGTTGCCACCTCCAGCGACAACTTTCCGTCTTCTCCAACACCGATTTCCACGTCGCCACCCGATTCTGCTAGGTCTCCGAACAGAATCATCTCGGCCAGCGGCTTCTTGAGCTGATCCTGAATCAGGCGCTGCATCGGGCGAGCCCCCATCTTCTCATCGTACCCGTTTTCGGCCAGCCACTGGCGAGCTTCTTCGTCCACATGCAGTACGACATGCTTCTCATCCAGCTGCGCCTGCAACTCGGTAAGGAACTTGTCGACTACACCCTTGACGATATCCAGTGTCAGCGGCTTGAACTGAATCACGGCATCCAGACGGTTGCGGAATTCAGGGGTAAACAATCGCTTCAGCGCTTCCATGGCATCGGTACTGTGATCCTGAGTGGTGAAACCGATAGAGGGACGGCTGTGCGCTTCAGCCCCGGCATTGGTGGTCATCACCAGAATCACGTTGCGGAAGTCTGCCTTGCGGCCGTTATTATCGGTCAGCGTGCCGTTATCCATTACCTGCAGCAGCAGGTTGAACACTTCCGGATGCGCCTTTTCGATCTCGTCCAGCAGCAGCACACAGTGCGGCGATTTGGTAATGGCCTCGGTCAGCAAGCCACCCTGGTCAAACCCTACATAGCCCGGAGGTGCGCCAATCAGACGTGAAACCGTGTGGCGCTCCATGTACTCGGACATATCAAAGCGCACCAGCTCAATGCCCAGAATGCGGGCCAGCTGCTGGGTAACCTCGGTTTTACCGACCCCTGTCGGACCGGCGAAGAGGAAACTGCCGACCGGCTTGTTGGGCTCCTTGAGACCTGCGCGTGAAAGCTTGATCGCAGACGCCAGCGAGTCGATCGCCTCATCCTGCCCCAGCACCACCATCTTCAGATTGGTTTCAAGCTTGCGCAACTGCTCCTTGTCGGAGGTCGATACGCTCTTCGGCGGAATTCGCGCAATCTTGGCCACAACCGATTCCACATCGTGCACATCGATAATCGTCTTGCGCTGCTCTTCCGGCATCAGGCGCTGATAGGCACCGGCCTCATCGATCACATCGATCGCCTTGTCAGGCATGTGCTTGTCATTGATATAGCGGTCTGCCAGCTCGGATGCCGCACGCAGCGCCTCGTCGGTGTACTCCACGTCATGGTGCTCTTCAAAGCGGGACTTGAGCCCGCGCAGAATGCGATGTGTGTCGTCCACCGTGGGTTCAAGCACATCAATTTTCTGGAAGCGACGTGCCAGCGCCCGATCTTTCTCGAAAATGCCACGGAACTCCTGGAAGGTGGTCGACCCAATGCAGCGAATCTCACCTGAGCTCAGCAGTGGCTTGAGCAGGTTGGACGCATCCATGGAGCCACCTGAAGCAGCACCGGCACCGATGATGGTATGGATTTCATCGATAAACAGAATAGCCTTGGGCTGCTGTTTGATTTCATTCAGCAACGCCTTGAGGCGTTTCTCGAAATCGCCACGGTACTTGGTACCTGCCAGCAAAGCCCCCAGATCCAGCGCGTACACCACACTGTCGGCGATGATCTCGGGCACCTTGTCTTCAATGATCAGCTTGGCCAGACCTTCTGCAATCGCCGTTTTACCCACCCCGGCTTCACCGACCAGCAGCGGGTTGTTTTTGCGCCGGCGCGACAGAATCTGGACCACACGCTCTACTTCAGAGTCGCGCCCCACCAGCGGGTCCACACGCCCCTGCGCAGCCTGCTGGTTCAGGTTCACGGCATACTGCGCCAGCGCGCTCTTGCCGCTTTCGCCTCCGTCTTCACCTTCTGCCAGGCCCTCGACGTCCTCGGACTCATTCTCGTTGATACGGGAAATGCCGTGCGAGATGTAGTTCACCACATCCACCCGCTCTATGCCCTGCTGCTGCAGCACAAAGACCGCATGGCTCTCCTGCTCGCTGAAGATGGCAACCAGCACGTTGGCTCCGCTCACCTCCGTTTTGCCGGAGGACTGCACGTGGAATACCGCACGCTGCAGCACCCGCTGAAAACCCAGCGTCGGCTGTGTTTCCATATTGGGAATATTGTCCGGCAGCAATGGCGTCGTTTCGTCGATAAAGGACGAAAGCTGGTTGCGCAGCCTGTCCATATCGGCTCCACAGGCATTCAGCACTTCGGCTGCCTGACGGTTATCCAGCAGTGCCAGCAACAGGTGCTCCACCGTCATGAATTCATGGCGCTTGTCCCGGGCGGACCGGAAAGCAACGCTCAGGGTGTCTTCCAATTCTCGATTCAGCATGGCATGCGCCTCCGTCAGACCGACTCTACTTCACACAGCAGCGGATGCTTGTTCTCGCGGGCGTACTGATTGACCTGTGCGGCTTTGGTCTCCGCAACGTCCCGGGTATATACCCCGCATACGCCCTTACCCTGAGTATGGACCGCAAGCATCACTTGTGTCGCCTTTTCCTGGTCCATTCCGAAAAAAATCATCAAAACTTCCACCACAAAGTCCATTGGGGTGTAGTCGTCGTTCATCAATACCACCCGGTACATCGGGGGACGCTTGAGTTGGGGCTTGGCCTTGGCAGTCGCCAGCTGGCCATCCCCATGATCATGGTCATCGTGGTGCTCTTCACTCGCCCGCGGTTCGGAACTCATCAGCCTCGACTCTTGAACCTGTTGCAGCAACATCTCCACCTTCGATATTAGTCTAAAAACCTTGAGGAAAAACCTGACATTATCTAGTGTCATACACTGCAAATGCTATACTCGGCTTTGCAAGGAGAGGTTAAAGGCAGCCTGCCGAGAAGTCTACGCTCGTCGTAAGTCGCATTCTGCCACCTGCAGTCCCTGAATAACTTTAAATGGAAGATGCCGCCAGCTGTGTGGCCGTTGTCATGACAAAGAGCCGTGCTCTGATGTCGCAGGGGGAGTAGTGATGCAGATAGGGACAGTGAAGTGGTTCAACAACGCCAAAGGCTATGGATTTATCCTGTCAGACGAGTGTGACGAAGAACTTTTCGCTCATTTCTCAGCCATCATCATGGACGGCTATAAAAGCCTGAAAGCAGGCCAGGCTGTAAAATTCGAGATCAAACAGGGCCCCAAGGGGCTGCATGCGATCAACATACAACCCACGGATAACTGAATCACCGAATGTCACGCGTCTTGCTGTTCAACAAACCTTATCGAGTGCTCACGCAATTTACGGATAAGGAGGGACGCGCGACGCTGGCCGACTACATAAAGATTCCAAGCATTTATGCAGCCGGGCGGCTTGATTACGATTCAGAAGGGTTACTGCTGCTGACGGATGACGGCCGGCTTCAACACCAGCTGGCCAACCCGGCCTTCAAAATGCCCAAGACCTACCTCGCGCAGGTCGACGGAGAGATCAGCGAGGAAGCACTGGAACGCCTGAGAAAGGGCGTTGTGCTCAAGGACGGCCCAACCCGCCCCGCCAATGCCAAACAGATTCCGGCCCCCGACTGGCTCTGGCCCCGCAACCCTCCGGTACGTTTTCGCAAGAACCAGCCCACCAGCTGGATCGAACTGACCCTGACCGAAGGGCGTAACCGCCAGGTGCGCCGCATGACCGCCGAGGTGGGATTTCCGACCCTGCGCCTGATTCGCTGGTCGATTGGCAACTGGACTCTGGCGCAGCTGGCCCCCGGTGAGTACCGGGAAGAACAGGTTCACCTGCCCGCCCCCAAACCAAAAGCACGCTCACCCCAAAACAAGCGCCGCCCCAATCGAAAACTGAACAGGGCAAACGCCCGCTAGTTGCCAGGCGACTGCCAGCGTTTCACCGCTTCACGATCGCTCCCCTTCTGCTCAACCCAGCGTTCTTCGCCACTGAGCCGCTCCTTTTTCCAGAAGGGCGCATCCTGTTTCAGGTAGTCCATGATGAATGCCGCCGCCGCAAAGGCTTCTGCGCGGTGCGCTGAGGCAACGCCCAGCAACACGATATTTTCGTCCGGCTGCAGCCAGCCAACCCGGTGGTGTATCAGCACACGCCCCAACTGCCAACGCTGACGGGCTCGTGCAATGATGTCCTCCAGTGCACGTTCGGTCATGCCCGGGTAGTGCTCCAGGTAAAGCCCTTTCAGACCGCCTTCTGCCAGATCCCGCACGATACCGGTAAAGGTGACAACCGCCCCACAGGGCTCACTGCCCTGCCTGAGCCAGGTGTGCGCATCATTGATGTTAAAATCCTGTTGATTCACCTGCACATTATTCAAACCCATGCACCCCGCGCTTTGACAGACAACTGGCTGGCTGAGCTGTTATTATGGGCATCTGCATCAGAGAAGTACAAACGGAGACGGAATGCGCTGGACACCCCATGCAACAGTCGCATGCATTGTGGAACGCGAAGGTCGTTTTTTGCTGGTTGAAGAGATGGCCAATGGCGAACGTGTCTACAACCAGCCCGCAGGCCATCTTGAAGAGGGCGAGACCTTTATCGACGCCGCCCGGCGCGAAGCGCTGGAAGAAACCGGCTGGATCGTCGAACCGGAAGCGCTGCTTGGCCTGTATACCTATTACGCGCCTGCCAATGGCGTAACCTATCACCGTTTCTGCTTCGTGGCGCGCGCCATCCGTGAAGTGCCCAATGCCAAGCTGGATGATGGCATCATTGCGGCCCACTGGCTGACACGTGATGAAATTGAAACTCTGAAACCCCGGTTGCGCAGCAAGCTGGTCACCGACTGTATCGATGATTACCTGCGCGGCACCCGTTACCCACTGGACGTTATTCAGGAAACTGCTTGATGACTGCACCCAAGCCCAACAATCAGACCAAAGTCATTGTCGGCATGTCGGGAGGCGTGGACTCCTCCGTCTCGGCCCTGTTGCTGCTGCAGCAGGGCTATCAGGTCGAAGGCCTGTTCATGAAAAACTGGGACGAGGACGACGGTACGGAATACTGCACCGCCAAGGAAGACATGGCCGATGCTCAGGCAGTATGTGACAAACTGGGCATCCCCCTGCATGGCGCCAACTTTGCTGCCGAGTATTGGGATAATGTGTTCGAGCACTTTCTGGAAGAGTACAAGGCAGGCCGCACCCCTAACCCGGATATCCTCTGCAACCGTGAGATCAAGTTCAAGGCGTTCCTTGAGTACGCCCAGATGCTGGGGGCCGACCTGATCGCTACGGGTCATTATGTTCGTCGCGGCGAGCGCGATGGACACACGGTGCTGCTGAAAGGGCTGGATACCAACAAGGACCAAAGCTATTTCCTGCACCAGGTTGGCGAAAGCGAACTCAAGCTCAGCCTGTTCCCGGTGGGTGAACTGGAGAAACCGGAAGTACGGCGACTGGCCGAAGAGCACGGTCTGGTCACGCACGACAAGAAGGACAGCACCGGCATCTGTTTTATCGGTGAGCGTCGCTTCACCGATTTCCTGAAGCAGTACCTGCCCGCGCAGCCGGGCAAGATCGAAACGCCTGATGGGGACGTGATCGGTGAACACCAGGGACTGATGTACTACACCATCGGGCAGCGTCAGGGGCTGGGTATTGGCGGACTGAAGGATTACCCGGAGGAACCCTGGTTCGCCGCCGCCAAGGACCTTGATCGTAACGTTCTGGTCGCCGTTCAGGGTCAACACCCCCTGCTCTACTCGGACTGGTTGCACGCCGGCGATATTTTCTGGATCAACGGGGAACCACCCGAGCTGCCATTGCGCTGCAAGGCCAAGGTTCGGTACCGCCAGTCTGATCAGGACTGCGTGGTCGAAGCTGCCCCAGAAGGCGGTTATCGCGTTATTTTCGATACGCCACAGCGTGCCGTAACACCGGGTCAGTCAGTTGTGCTTTACCGCGATGACGTCTGCTTGGGTGGCGGCGTTATCGAATCCACCTCTCGCCACTCAACGGCCGCTTCAGCCAAGGAGGCCTGATGTCACGTCAACACGATGAGCAGACAATCGCCCTGGCCGGCATGTTTCAGGCTGCCAGCCTGGTGGACCAGATCGCAAACCGGGGCATGGTGCCGCAGAACAGCTATGAAACCAGTATTTCCAGCCTGTTTGTTACCGACCCTAAACTGACTGAAGATGTGTATGGTGGCGTACAGGAGGTGCCATATGGGCTCAGCCTTGGTTTGCGCCATCTGCAGGACATGGTGGAAAAGAACGAGAGTGCTCAGAACAAGCGCATCGTGCAGTACGTGCTCGGGATGATCATGCTCGAACGACAGCTCGACAAGCACCCGGATGTGATGGCACAAGTGGGTGAAGGTATCGACAACATTGCGTCCAAGGCGCGCTATTTCAACGATCAGGAGCGGGACAGCGAAGCACCGCTTGAGCCCGTTGCCTACACCCACCGCAACGTCATCGCCGCGCTGGATAACCTGTATCAGGAGACAATCAGCCACTTCAGCTTTCGGATTCAGGTGGGCGGTGATCCGCGCCACCTGCAAAACACGGAAAACGCAGGCCGGATACGCGCACTGCTGTTGGCCGGTATCCGGGCTGCGTTGTTGTGGCGCCAGGTCGGTGGCAAACGCTGGCACATGCTGTTTTTCCGCTCTCGTCTGAAGCCGTCCCTGCGCCGGATTATGGGCAGCCAGAGCAGTACCTGAGCCGCCCAGCCGACATCAGGAGCTCGTCGCTTCAGCCTTGTACGGATTGACCGGCATCAACTCTCGGGGTAACGGCTCACGCCGTGCCCCTTCCTTGACGCCATAGTGGGTCGACAGGTAATCCAGTATCGTTTCTTCCGTTTTGGGGTCGAATTGCCACAGGTTCTGAGTATCCTGCATCCAGCGGATCAGCCCCAGCCAGTGGTTACGTGAGCCACTGTTCTGAGTCACAAGCCCTGCAGAGTGACAGGCCGTACAATTATTGCGAACGGTCTCCCACCCCTCCGCAACAATCAGGCCGGTTTGCGGGTCTTTTTCGGCTGCCGGCGCATGCAAAGGGATCAGCAGCGCCAGCGCCAGCCCCGCCAAGGGTAAGGTCTTCATATGCCCCCCTATGCCACTTGGACCGCAATGCGGTGGCAGGCATTGTTCAGATAACCACGCGGGTTCCAGCCCGGCACAACCATTGGCTGAGAGTGGCCTTCACTGTCTACGGCCCGCGCCCAGATTTCGTAGTAGCCAATTTCCGGGAACTCTATTTCGGCTGACCAGTACTGCCAGGCCAGACGGTTGGCCGGTTTTTTCAGGTCTGCCTTCTGCCAGGTTGCCCCAAAGTCGATGGAAACGTACACCTCTTTGACAGACAAGTCTCCCGCCCAGGCATGCCCCCGGACCGCAAGCTTCTTGCCCATCGTATGTGTCAGCCCCGACTTGGGCGAGGTCACGATGGATTTGACCGGCATGGACCCGATAATCTCCATATCCGGTTTGGGCACATCAGTACCCGGGGCAACCGGATTCTTGGGCACCGAGTAGGACGGCGGAGACATCTTGGCGCCATCATGGACCTTGTTTCGAATCACGATGCGCTTGAGCCACTTGCCCGACACCGACCCCGGCCAGCCACCGCAGACCAATCGAAGTGGATATCCGTTAAGCCAGGGAATGGCCTCCCCGTTCATGGCCCAGGCGATCAGCGACTCATCCTCCATCGCCTTGCTCATGGGCACCCCGCGCGAGATGGCTTCCTTGGACGGGTCCCGACTCAGGTGCTGATCCGCCCCGTAATACCCGATATACACCGCATCCGATTTAACGCCGCAGGCTTCCAGCACATCGCGCACTCGCACCCCAGTAAACTCGGGACACGCCACCGCACCTGTGGTCCACTGGTTACCACTGGCTGAGGGAACAAATTCGGAACGGCCATTACCGCCGCACTCTATCTGCAGCTGGTAGGTATGGTGCTTGAATTTCTTCTTGAGCTCCGCAACGGTGAAAGTCATGGGCTTTTCACAGGACTCCCCTGCAATTTCCAGGGTCCAGCTTTCCGGATCAATGCCCTCCATCTCCGGTGGCAAACCGTTGTTACGCACAAACATGCGACTGCCGGGTGTGACCATGTCATCCAGCAGGTGCGCCGGCGTCTCGGCGTTGATAGGACGGTCATTGAGCACCGTCAGGCCATCCTTGCCCTTGAGCATGAAAGGCTCGTGAGTGTCAGCCAGTGCCGCCGGAATAAGGCCTCCCGGCATTTTACTGGCGAACGGAATAGCGCCCGCGCCCAATGCTGATGCCATCGCCAGCAGGCTGGAGCGTTTCAGGAACCCGCGCCTGGATTCCGGATCGACTTCACGTCCCCACAGGCGGCGATCCGCTTGTGCCGGATCCTCGGCGTACAATTCGTGAATCCCTTTCGTGCTCTTCTGCTCCGGAGATTCAGGTGTTTTCTTGCTCATCACGCACTCCCGATGCCAGCAGGCAGCCGCACCTCTCACACCGCTACGAGGATCACACTGCCAGGCAATTTTTATGGTTATTAAACTCAGACCAGCGCTTGGCACTGGCCCGGGCAGAGCTTCATTTCTGAGATTAGCAGCTTTTCCGAAACAGGCTATTTTTTATACACACATTCCAAACGCTGCTGAATACAACCAATCTGATGCTGTTCTTCATGCGTAAACACCTCCAATTACATCGAATACGTCCCCGATTGCCATGAGCTTCAGAACCCGATTACACCGCTCAACATCCACCCTTCGCCTGCTGTCAGCGGCACTACTGCTGCCCCTCTTGGCGGCCTGTTCCACCGGGGATGGCTGGAGAACGGCCAGCCGCGAGCCCGCAGGGATTGCCCCTGAACCGGAATCCACTCCGGAAGCCGTGATACAGGTATACGGTGCCGATGCCTGGGGTTGGCGCGGCTTCTTCGCCATTCATACCTGGATTGCCGTGAAGCCCAGCAACGCGGAAAGCTATACAGTCTATGAAGTGATCGGCTGGCGTGAACGACGTGGCCTGCCCGTGCTGCGCATTTCACGCGACGAACCTGATCGCCACTGGTACGGCTCTCGTCCCGAGTTATTGCTCGACCGCCGCGGTCCCGGCGTGGATGAACTGATTCAGCAGATAGATTCTGCCGCCAAGCGCTACCCCTGGCGCGAGGAATACCGTGTGTTCCCGGGCCCCAACAGCAATACCTTTCCTGCCTGGGTTGCCAATCAGGTGCCGGAGCTTGGACTGGAACTGCCGTTCCGTGCCATCGGCAGCAGCTGGGCCGATTGATCACGGCACTTCGTTACACACTTTCCCTGAGCTGCGTAATTCGTGCCGCCACTGGCATACCCAGTGGCGGCCATTTTCCGTATAATTGCGGCTTTATTGTCACAAGCTGATAAGTGAGACTGTGTAACATGGAGCTTTCTGCCCTTACCGCCGTATCCCCGGTCGATGGCCGCTATGGCAGCAAAACAGCTGACCTGCGTGCCGTATTCAGTGAATTCGGACTGATCCGTTTCCGCGTACAGGTTGAAATCCGCTGGCTGCAACAGCTGGCCGCTCACCCGCAGATCCAGGAAGTGCCCGCACTGAGCGCAGAAGCCAATGCCCTGCTGGACAACCTGGTCGACAACTTCAGCGTCGAGCATGCCCAGCGCATCAAGGAGATCGAGCGCACGACCAACCACGACGTTAAGGCCGTGGAATACTTCATCAAGGAGCAGATCGCGGACAACGCCGAACTGATGGCGGTTAACGAGTTTGTCCACTTTGCCTGCACCTCTGAAGACATCAATAACCTGTCTCACGCACTGATGCTGCGCCATGGCGTAGAAGTGGCCCGTAACCAGATGCAGCAGGTGACCGATGCCATCGCCAAGCTGGGTCGTGAACACGCGGATCAGCCGATGCTGTGCCGCACCCATGGCCAGACCGCCTCTCCCAGCACCATGGGCAAGGAGATGGCCAACGTTGCCTACCGTCTGCAGCGTCAGCTCAAGCAGCTGGATCAGATCGAATATCTGGGCAAGATCAATGGCGCCGTCGGTAACTACAACGCCCACCTGTCCGCTTACGCCGATATTGACTGGGAAGCCAATGCCAAGTCCTTCATTGAAGGCCTGGGCCTGACCTGGAACCCCTACACCACCCAGATCGAGCCGCACGACTACATCGCCGAGCTGTTTGACGCGGTGTGCCGCTTCAACACCATCCTGATCGACTTCGATCGTGATGTCTGGGGTTACATCTCACTGGGCTACTTCAAGCAGAAGACCGTTGCCGGCGAAGTGGGCTCCTCCACCATGCCGCACAAGGTTAACCCGATCGACTTCGAGAACTCCGAAGGCAACCTGGGCATCGCCAACGCCATCATGCAGCACCTGGCAGCCAAACTGCCGATCTCACGCTGGCAGCGTGACCTGACCGACTCAACGGTACTGCGCAACCTGGGTGTCGGCTTCGGTCACAGCCTGATCGCCTACCAGGCCACCCTGAAAGGCATCGGCAAACTGGAAATCAACGCCGCACGCCTAGGTGAAGATCTGAATAATGCCTGGGAAGTCCTGGCCGAACCGATTCAGACTGTCATGCGTCGCTATGGCATCGAAAAGCCGTATGAAAAGCTTAAAGACCTGACCCGCGGCAAGGAGATGAATCAGGAAACGATTCAGAACTTCATCGATACCCTGGATATGCCGGATGCAGCCAAGGCCGAACTCAAGGCCCTGACCCCATCCCTGTATATCGGGAACGCGGCCGATCAGGCCAAGCGCATCTAAGTGATTGGACGGGGCCTTCTGGCCCCGTTTTCATGTCTGACCCGGAGTAGCACGTATGGAGACCCTGCTCAGTTCCGATCAACACCCCATTCGTTATGTCAGCCTGGGCCGTGGCCAGGCCATTATTTTCCTGCATGGCTGGACCTCAGGTGCGCGCGAATGGCTGCCCTTTGCAACCGAACTCAGCGATGCGCACAACACCTTCTGCTGGGATGCACGCGGCCACGGACAGCACGCGCCCCCGCCGCTCGAAAGCATGCAAATCAGTCAGATGGCGGATGATCTTGAACAACTTCTGGAGCATCACGGCATTCAGGATGCGGTACTCGTCGGACACTCCATGGGAGCGCTGATCAGCTGGGAATATATCCGCAATTATGGCGTGAGGCGTCTGGCAGGGCTCTGCATCGTCGATCAGTCGCCCAAGCTGGTGACAGATGAAAGCTGGCATCTGGGTATCTATGGGGATTTTGATTACGCGCGCAATCAGGCCTTCATCAAGCGGCTCGATGAGGATTTTGCGGAGGGCGTACTGGAACTGGCAGCCAACGGGCTCAACACGCGCAGCCGCGAGAATTACGAACAGAACAGCCGTGGCTTCCAGCAGATGCGTGACTATCTGCGCCACCTCAATGGCTCGGCCCTTACCCGCTGCTGGGACTCCCTGACGCAGCAGGATTACCGAGACCTTTTACCCCGTATCGACCGCCCCGTACTCATGGTGTACGGCGATACCAGCCAGTTCTACCCCCATGAGGTACCCGAGTGGATTGAGGCCCAGCTTCCCTGGCCGGAGCTGCATATCTATCCAAGGGCCGACCATTCTCCCCACCTCTGGCACAAGGAGCAGTTTGCCCACCATCTGCGCCAGTGGATACAGCGGCTGTAAGCCCGGCAGGACACTTCCCTGTTGGGCGCCGCCCATTACCACTACTTCAGAACACACCTGCTTGCCAGCATTCGCTGGCACCCTATAATGCGGCCATTCCAACCGATGAGGCCGCTATGCTCGACAACATTCGTATCATCATGATCAACACCTTCCACCCCGGCAATATCGGCGCCGCTGCGCGTGCGTTGAAAAATATGGGGCTGAGCCAGCTGTGGCTGGTTGATCCGCGCGAGTTTCCGCATGAAGAAGCCGATTCACGCGCTGCAGGCGCAAAAGACCTGCTCGACAGCGCGGTGGTTGTGAACAGCGTTGAAGAAGCCATTGCCGACTGTCAGCTGGTGATCGGTACCAGCGCCCGCCAGCGCAGCTTTGACCAGCCACTGCTGGACGCCGAACAGGCCGCTGGCCTGATGGTCGATGAAGCGCGAGGGGGAACCGTTGGCATCCTGTTCGGACGGGAAACCATGGGCCTGACAAACGAAGAGATGATGCTCTGCCACCGTCATTTGTTCATCGATGCCAACGAGGATTACCCGGTCCTGAACATTGCACAGGCGATCCAGCTGGTCTGCTATGAGCTGCGGCGCGCCTCCAAAAACACCTCAGCACTGCCCGAGCCCGCACCTTACCCGCGCCAGCAGGAGATGGTGCTGTTCTTTGAGCATCTGGAAAAGGTGCTGCGCCGAACAGGCTTTATCATCCCGCAGCACGAAGGCCGCGTCATGGACAAGCTGCGCCGCTATTTCAACCGTACACGGCCTGAAAAAGCAGAGCTGGGCATGCTCCGAGGCATTCTGACCTCGGTGGAAGAGGTGCTGGCCCGAGAAGTCGACAACAACAAAAGTTGACTGGCCAGACATGCATGCCGCCCGATAGAGTAGAAGCACACCCCTTATCCGTTGCAGGAGACACCATGAGCCACGCCAATTCACTCAATGAGCTTGCCTCCCAGGCAGAAGCCCTGCGGGACAGTCTGCGTCAGACAGCCAAGGACTTTGAGCAGTTTGAGTTCAATGTCAGCGGCGTCCATGACTGCATGGCCCGTATCCAGAAATGTGTTCGCATGGTGGGCAATGACCGCAAGGCCGCCCTCTCCCACCGAGACAGCCGTAAAGTCATGGCCGAGCTGGAAGACGCCGTAAACGAAATGGCGGAGTTACTCAACGTTGATCACTGAAATCAATTGGGGTGACCTGACCCCTGAGCGTTTTCTGAGCGAATACTGGCAGAAAAAGCCGTTGCTGATTCGCAATGCCTTTCCCGATTTCACCCCCTGCATCAGTGCTGACGAACTGGCAGGGCTTGCCTGCGAAGAAGACGTTGAGTCACGCCTGATCGAAAATGATACGGCTACCGGCCACTGGGCACTCTCTCAGGGTCCCTTTGAGCCGGAACGCTTTGCCGAATTGGGTGACCACCCCTGGACCCTGCTCGTTCAGGCCGTCGATCACTGGGTGCCGGATGTACAGCCGCTGATGCAGGCCTTCGACTTCATCCCGGCCTGGCGCCGAGATGACCTGATGATCAGCTATGCCAGCGATGGCGGTGGCGTTGGGCCTCACTACGACAACTACGATGTCTTTCTGCTGCAGGCCGAAGGTGTGCGCCGCTGGGAGGTGGGCGGGCTGTTTGGCGAGGACTCCCCGCGCCGAACCGACACACCGGTCATGATCCTGCCGGAATGGCACCCCGAAACCAGCTGGGAGCTGCACCCCGGTGATATGCTCTACCTGCCCCCTCGTGTCGGCCACAACGGCGTAGGCGTAGGTGATGGCTGCATGACCTGGTCTATTGGCTTCAGAGCCCCCTCACACGGAGAAATACTGCAGGGCATGGCGGCCCACCTGTCGGACAAGCTGAGTACCGACCTGCGCTATCAGGACCCGGACCTCCAGCCGCCTGAAAACCCCGGTGAAATTGATCAGGCAGCCGTTCAGCGCGTGCAGTCCATTCTGCAGCAGTATCTATCTGACCCGTCTCTGCTGGCCGGCTGGCTGGGCAGTTTCATGACAGAACCCAAGTACCCGGAACTGAGTGGCGCGGATGAGCATCTTGATAGCGACAGCCTTGAAGCTGCGCTTGAAAGGGGCGCAGAGCTGTATGTCACGGAAGGTGCCCGTCTGGCCTATTACCGTGAAGGCCCTTCAGAGCTGACGCTCTTTGCCGACGGCAAAAAACATCTGCTTTTCGCACCTGCAGCAATCGAACTGGCCCAGGCTATTTGTGCAGGCAGTATCGACACCGCCCCCCAGGATCCGGCCTCTCGTGACCTGCTGGTACAGCTCCTGAATCAGGGTACTCTCTACCTCGACGACTGACTCAGAGACTGAACGAGATTCCCAAAAACCGCTCACTTCCGAGCGGTTTTTTAATATCCGCTCGACTTTCGTCGTAAGCCTTTCCTCTATAACCTCTTGAAATTGATAATTTTTCGAAAAATGTAGTCAAGCCATTATAGATTTTTATAGAATATAAATACTTATTTTAATAACCATAAATTTTTGTAAACAGCGTCAAAATACCCCTATACCAAAGTGGCTAAACCTTTGGTTTTAGTCCCTCGATGCTGCATGGTTTCTGGCCTGTACCGATTTTGTCTGCCATTCATCGGTGTAGTGATTTTACAGTTCTGTCACAACCGCGAGTGTAGTCTGACTACATCTTTTTTGCTCTGCACAAAATCGCTTTGACTCCTAAATTCGGGAGGATCATCATTCTTTTCAACACATCGGGGCTGCCCCAAACAGCCTCGGTGCCAGATCAGGGGAAGACGCCAAACGCCGGCCCCGACATTACCTAAACACAAACACTGTGAAGGAATGACCATGTCAGCATACAAAACCGAGATCGACGCAATCTCCACCGCTCGCGCTGCTGCAGGTGACGCCTGGGAAGCGATCAACCCTGAATACGCCGCCCGCATGCGCCTGCAGAACCGTTTCAAAACCGGTCTGGACATCGCGCGTTACACCGCCAAGATCATGCGCCAGGACATGGCTGAATATGACGCCGACACCTCTCAGTACACTCAGTCCCTGGGGTGCTGGCATGGCTTTATCGGTCAGCAGAAACTGATCGCCATCAAAAAGCACTTCGGTAACACCAACAAGCGTTACCTGTACCTGTCCGGCTGGATGATCGCTGCCCTGCGCTCCGAGTTCGGTCCGCTGCCCGACCAGTCCATGCACGAGAAGACCTCTGTGCCGGCTCTGATCGAAGAGCTGTACACCTTCCTGCGTCAGGCTGACGCACGTGAACTGGGCGGCCTATTCCGTCAGCTGGACGACGCTCGCGAAGCTGGCGATGCTGCCAAGGAAGCTGACGTTCAGAATCAGATCGACAACTTCCAGACGCACGTTGTGCCGATCATCGCTGACATCGACGCCGGTTTCGGTAACGAAGAAGCCACTTACCTGCTGGCTAAGAAAATGATCGAAGCCGGTGCCTGCGCGATCCAGATCGAAAACCAGGTATCTGACGAGAAGCAGTGTGGCCACCAGGACGGTAAGGTAACCGTTCCGCACGCTGACTTCCTGGCCAAGATCCGCGCCGTACGCTACGCGTTCCTGGAACTGGGTGTTGAAGACGGTGTTATCGTTGCCCGTACCGACTCCCTGGGTGCTGGCCTGACCAAGCAGATCGCCGTTACCAACGAGCCGGGCGACCTGGGCGATCAGTACAACAGCTTCCTGGACGGCGACTACATCGAAAGCGCTGCCGACATCGACAACGGTGACGTGGTTGTGAAGGCGAATGGCAAGCTGCTGAAGCCGAAGCGTCTGGCCTCTGGCCTGTTCCAGTTCAAGAAAGGTTCCGGTGAAGACCGTGTTGTTCTGGACTGCATCACTTCCCTGCAGAACGGCGCCGACCTGCTGTGGATCGAAACCGAGAAGCCGCACGTTGGCCAGATCGCCGGCATGGTTAACCGCATCCGTGAAGCAGTGCCGAATGCCAAACTGGTCTACAACAACAGCCCGTCCTTCAACTGGACACTGAACTTCCGTCAGCAGGTATTCGATGCCTGGGCTGAAGCAGGCAAGGACGTATCAGCTTACGACCGCGCCAACCTGATGTCTGCCGAGTACGATGACTCCGAACTGGCTGCCGCTGCAGACGAGAAGATCCGTACCTTCCAGGCTGACGCTTCCCGTGAAGCAGGCATCTTCCACCACCTGATCACGCTGCCGACTTACCACACCGCGGCCCTGTCTACCGACAACCTGGCCAAGGAATACTTCGGCGAAGCGGGCATGCTGGGCTACGTGGCTGGCGTACAGCGCAAGGAAATCCGTCAGGGCATCGCCTGCGTCAAGCACCAGAACATGGCTGGTTCCGACATGGGCGACGATCACAAAGAGTACTTCTCTGGTGACGCTGCACTGAAGGCTTCCGGTAAAGACAATACCATGAACCAGTTCTAAGGACCGGTTCCCGGGAGCTCGCTCCCGGCACATCTTGAAAACCGCGCTATTCTTCCCCGAGATAGCGCGGTTTTTTATGCCCATCCCTTTTAGTTTCCTGCCACCCCCTTTTCAGCGCCCGATTTGCTAGAATCCTCCCTTGTTTTGGCGACTGTATCGGTTGCCGTATTCAGAGTGACGCCGCGTGCTCAACGCGTTCGATTAAAGGCAGGCTATGACCGTTCTTCTCATGACCCCTCCCATGACCCAATTGAATACGCCCTACCCGGCAACTGCGTATTTGACCGGTTTTTTACGCTCGCGCGGTTACGAGGCGGTCCAGCGGGATCCTGCGATTGAGTTGTTCCTGGAAATGATGACGGCACCCGCGCTGGAGGTCATTCGCCAGCATGTGGAAACCAATTACGAGCACTTTGAAGACGACGAGCTGCCGGACGTCATCTTCACGTTTCTGGCCGAGTTTGACCGCTATCAGCAAGCTGTTGAACCTGCCATTCGCTTTCTGCAGAGCAAAGACCCCGGCCTTGCCCTGCGCATCAACTCGCGCCGCTTCCTGCCCGAAGGACCTGCGTTTGACGCCATTGCCCAGATGGAAGCCGTCTCAGGGGATGTGTTGACGACCGCGTTTGGCAACCTGGGCGTGCAGGACAAGGCCAAATACCTGGCCACGCTCTTCATCAATGACCTCTCGGCCGTGATCACCCAGGGCGTTGACCCCTACTTTGAAGTAAGCCGCTATGGCGAGCAGCTGGCAGCCGCCAATCCGAGCTTTGACAGCCTGTATGACACGCTTATGGGCGAACCAAGCTTCAGCTCGGAGATACTGGAGCAGTTGATCGAGCAGTACCTTGAAGAAACGAACCCCAGCGTGGTCGCACTGACGGTGCCTTTCCCCGGTAACATGCTCGGTGCCCTGCGCATTGCGCAAACCTGCAAGGCGATCAACCCCGACCTGCCGGTCGTTCTGGGTGGCGGCTTCGTAAATACCGAGCTGCGGGCCCTTAAAGACCCGCGGGTGTTTGAGTTTGTCGATTTCATCTGTCTGGATGACGGCGAGCGCCCCCTGATGACGCTGCTGGAGTACCTGGATGGGCAGCGTGAGATAGACGAACTGGTACGCACCTACTTTCTGGCCGAACGTGAAGACGGCGAGGTGTACGTCCACTTCAACGAAAACACGGCGCTGCACGACATACCCCAGTCTGATGTGGGCGCGCCGATCTACGATGGCCTGCCGCTGGATGAGTACCTGTCCCTGTGCGAAATGCTCAACCCCATGCATCGCATCTGGAGTGACGGTCGCTGGAACAAGCTGACCGTGGCCCATGGTTGCTATTGGCGCAAGTGCAGTTTCTGTGACGTCAGCCTCGATTACATCGACCGTTACGATGCCGCCAGCGCTGATGCACTGGTCGACAGGATCGAGCAGCTTATCGAAGAAACCGGCCAGTCCGGCTTCCATTTCGTGGATGAAGCCTTGCCGCCGAAGTTGCTGTTTGCCCTCGCACAGCGGCTGATTGAGCGCAATGTCGTGATCAGCTGGTGGGGCAATATCCGCTTCGAGAAGACCTTTACCCCCGAGCGTTGCCAACTGCTGGCCGACTCCGGTTGCATCGCCGTCAGTGGTGGACTTGAAGTGGCGTCAGATCGCCTGCTGAAACTGATGAAGAAAGGGGTCAGCGTTGAGCAGGTGGCGCGCGTCACCAAGGCCTTCAGTGATGCCGGCATTCTGGTCCACGCCTATCTCATGTACGGATTTCCCACTCAAACCGAGCAGGAAACCGTGGACTCTCTGGAAATGGTCCGACAGATGATGCAGCAGGGCTGTTTCCAGTCAGCCTACTGGCACCGTTTTGCGGCAACGGTTCACAGCCCGATTGGCATGTACCCCGAGCAATATGGCATTCGCCTGGTCGAACGCCCCACTCCCTTGTTTGCAGAGAATGACGTCGAGTTCATCGACCCCACCGGCACCGACCATGAGATGCTGGGTGAAGGGCTCAGAAAAGCGCTTTACAACTTCATGCACGGCATCGGCTTTGAACAGCCGATGAGCTTCTGGTTCAACCAGCCAGTGCCGCCTCCGCAGATTAAACCGGCCTTTATTGCAGATGCCATCACCAGCCTGATCACCCGCAGCGGATAAGGCCTATCACGCAGCGGGTTCAGGTGTCAGACGTTATTGCTCGATCGGCAGGTCCGGATCAGCGCCCCACTCTGACCAGGAGCCGTCATACAGGCTCAGGTTTTGATAGCCGGCAATCTCGGCCGCCAGCAGAATGATGCACGCCGTAATCCCCGAGCCGCAGCTGAAGGCACTGGGTTTGGCCGCCTCAATCGGCAACTGCTCGAAAAGCGCCACCAGCTCGTCCTGGGGCTTGTATTCGATATCATTCAGCACTTCGGCAAAGGGCAGACTGATGGCACCCGGGATATGCCCGGATCGCAGCCCGGGCCGTGGCTCGGGTGCCTGTCCCCGGAAGCGCTCCCGTGAGCGGGCATCCAGTATATTCAGGCTGCGACTGCCCAGCTGCTGCAACAGGTCGCCGGAATCGCAAATATTGTCCGGCCTGTAACGGGTGGCAGGCGCCTGTACTGATGATACAGGCATGACCGGTTCAGACACCACAGGCCGACCCTCCGCCAACCACTTTGGCAACCCGCCATCCAGCACGAATACCTGCTGAAACCCCATCGTCTTGAAGATCCACCAGGCGCGCGGAGCCGAGTAGATACCCTGGTTGTCGTATATCACCAGCGTCGAGTCCGCATCGATACCCTGCCTTTGCATTTCACGGGCAAATTGCGCCGGCGCAGGAAAAGCATGCACCTGTGCCGAGGTCATATCGCACAACTCCCGTTCCAGATTGATCACCTGACTACCCGGTATATACACCGGCCCATCATAGACAAGCGGCTCCTTGCCAATAACCGTGCTCATGCTGGCATCCAGAATCGTCAAGCCTGACTGATCCAGGTGCTCATGCAGCCATTGTGTTGTAACGAGAGGTGATGTCATGGGGCAGCGTCCGATTAAGCCTGTGACTGTTACGCCTACACTAGCGTATCGCGCCCGGCGGGTGAACCGGTTCGTTTTGAACCCCATTATTGCCTCCTCGGTATGATCATCAGTCGTCAAAGCGATATAATACTGTTTATTTATGGCCCTTCACCCGTTACTGTGGGTTGGCTCCATCACCAGTCCTCCAAAGTGAAACAGGATCGCACGCTTGAAGCGTTCCTT